>PBGP02000011.1 GCA_002720095.2 Methanobacteriota archaeon | reverse complement strand
CTCCATGATCTCCATGATCTCCATGATCTCCATGATCTCCATGATCTCCATGATCTCCATGATCATCAACCATTCCGCTTTGCATTAAATTCAGATAATTAGTTTGTTCTAGTAAGTCTACCATACCATCTTGGTTGGTATCAGCAAAAGCTCTGTAAGATGCATCTAAGTGTAATACGGAAGTCAATTCTAGAATTCCATTTACTTCATTTCCAGACATGTCAGAGTATGTATCAAACTGATCAAAGTGCATTCTGTATTCTCCAAATCCATCAGAGAATTCGTATAGGTCTGTAGGATCCTTTCCTGCTAATTCACACATCATGTCCGCATAACAGAACATTGGCATATGGTGTCCGAAATGCTGGAATCCACCATCTTGCCAAGATATTACTGAAACACCTACTGAATACATTCCTGGTAACAGTTCATCAACATTAACAAAATATTGCCCATGGAAATCTGTTTGCATATCAGCAGTTGTAATGTTTTCTAAGATTTCTTGAGCAACTGGAGGCATCTCATGGTGAGTTTCATCACCATGGTCGTCATGTCCTCCATTGTGGTCGTCATGGTCGTCATGTCCTCCATTGTGGTCGTCATGGTCGTCATGTCCTCCATTGTGGTCGTCATGGTCGTCATGTCCTCCATTATGGTCATCATGACCATCATGACCTCCATAGTAGTCATCATAATGAGAACTGAAATAATCCATGAAAATTTCTAAATCATAACTTAGTTCTGGTACAATCCAAACTTCCATTGAACCACATTCATCTTCAGATTCAGCGTCCGAAATTTGATCAAGCTCGGAATCATAGCAGTAAGGAGCTCCAGGCTCAAGTAAATCATGAACGTGAACTTTTACTCTATCCACTGCCTCTTGTGGAGTTTCAAAGTTGGGGTGAGCCATAGTCCCGTCCCAATCCATAAATTCAATGGTAATATGTTCATGAGGCATTGGGTTCATGTGGCAAGAGTACATGCCAAATCCGATTAGTTGGTGCATATAACCAACAACTGTGTAAGTTAGTTCACCATCGATATGATACAATACAGCTTCCCCATCGTAGCAAGTATGATTCGAAAGATATTCAATTTCTTCGCCATTAATTAAATGGTAAGATACAGAATCAGCCACTCCATCCTCGTCATAATCATAAGCCATCATAGATTCAAATCTATCGTAAACAATAGTTCCATCTGTCATATCCATCATAGATAGTTGCATTTCATACTGTTCACCAACTTCTAAACCTTGTGCAACAAAGCTAAAATCATAAACTGAATTCCATGGATCTTCGTACTCATATACATGTTCTCCGTTTTCGTGTGTAAAATGGAACCCATTTTCGGCTTCCCAAATTACCTCTTCGTTGCCGCTAGGTCCTGCAGCTGTCGTTCCAATCGCTGCAAAAGTAGATGTTATCATCATCAATGCTAACATCACTATTTTGCCGCGGCCATAATTTTTATTGTTAATACTCATAGCATTCACTAGCAGGCCCTGCAAATACTCCCTAATAATAATATAGATAGATTATATATACTTGAAGTAACTTATTTATAATAAAATATACTTTTTGTTAGTACTATATTTCTCTTGTAAAAGATTGAATCCCAGTAATATATCTACCTAATATTAAATTATGAATGTCATGTGTGCCTTCATAAGTTTTTACAGATTCAAGATTAGCCATGTGTCGCATTACTGGATATTCATCCAAGATACCATTTGCACCGTGAATGTCTCTGGCAACTCTGGCTATTTCTAATGCAATGTCAACATTATTCATTTTTGCTAAACTAATATGTTCAGGAATCCAATTCCCATCATCCTTCTTTTTTCCTAAGTGATAGGCTAGTAATTGTCCCTTAGTAATTTCTCTCAACATCCATGCCAATTTATTTTGAATTAACTGAAACGAAGCAATGGGGTGTCCAAATTGTATTCTTGAAAGTGCGTATTCTTTAGCAGAATCAAAGCAAGATTGTGCTGCGCCGATAGCTCCCCAAGAAATTCCGTATCTAGCATTATTTAGGCATGAGAAAGGTCCTCTTAGACCCGATACATGAGGTAATATCCTATCCTTGGGTATTTTACAATCCTGAAAAACCAATTCGCTGGTAACGCTAGCCTTAAGAGAATGCTTTCCTTTCATTTCAGGTGCACTGAATCCCTCGTCATTTTTTTCAACAATGAATCCTCTAATAACCCCGTCTAATTTGGCCCATACTATAGCTAAATCAGCGATTGTTCCATTTGTAATCCACATCTTAGCCCCATTCAACACATATCCGTCATCAGTTTCTACTGCTTTAGTAATCATATCACCTGGATTAGAACCATAATCTGGCTCAGTTAAACCAAAGCAACCAACATATTCTCCAGTAGTCATTTTTGGCAAATATTTCTGCTTTTGTTCTTCACTACCAAAATCCCAAATTGGATACATTGCTAGAGAACCTTGAACACTAGCGAAGGAACGTAATCCAGAGTCGCCTCTTTCTAGTTCTTGACAAATTAAGCCATAAGCGGTGTAAGATAATCCGGGACAATCATAACCTTTCAGTGGTGCTCCTAGTACTCCCATTTCTCCTAGATCTTTTCTCCACTCATCAGGAAATATTCCATCTCGACAGGCTTCCTCAATATTTGGTATAACCTTGTCATTAACCCATTCCCTCACCATATCTCTGATCATTAATTCCTCTTCAGTTAATAAAGAATCTATATCATAAAAATCAAGCCCTTCGTAAGCCATTGATACTCCTCAACACGCCCTGACAACAGGCAATTGATAACGCTTCGGTTTATTGCATCTTAATCCAGAACTCACTTCCTAGATTTTTTGATAAGCTCACCATACTTTTTTTTCCTTTTATTCTTTCTCCATCCTAAATATTTTGATTGTAATGTATCACTTGACATATAAATCAACCCTAAAATTGCACCAGGGACACTGACGGCAACCAAAGCAACTAAGGCATAACCCATTACACCCCCGGATAACTGTTTTCCAGACATTTTTGAGATAGTTCCATCTGTAGAAATTATCCATCCATCTCTTAATCTTTCCTCCCAGCTAATTAGAGGGGTAGTTGCAGAAAGTTCTACTGAAGATTCGATTACATCTTCAGGTATCAACCATGCATAACTCTGCATTCCCTCAATGGAAAATTCTACTATTCCGAAAGGAACTACCTGAATAAAAATCTGATTATTATATCCTGATGATAACGAACGAAATTCTCCACTGAAATCTGTAACATATGAAATACTGCTTCCTCCAGGATATTTAATTAAACCCGAATTTTGAGGGTTTACTCTATCATATTCAAGTACAGCAATTGCTCTACCTCCTCCAATAATTACGCATCTATCTGACGCCCCCTCAGGACAAATTGAATCTATCCAAACCCTTCCAACCAGTCCGATGTCATGAAAAATACCTTCTTTGTCAACCAAGCCAATACCGTTACTACGAGATATAATTACGCAAAAATCAATCTGAACATGACATGATATTCCTGAGATTTCACTATCCCATCCGATTTCTAAATTAGTAAAGGTATTATTCTTATAACTGTACAAGGTACCATTTTCACCTCCTAAATACGCCATTTGTCCACTCGGCACCCAATCTATTGATTTGATAGATTCTCCATACAAGTTTACGGTTTCAAGTGGCTTTTTCAACTCTCCTTCTGAGTAACGTAATAAAGTACCATTCTCTCCGACAATTAAAACACTATTTCCAGCAGGATGCCAAGAAACGTCAAATAAATCCTCTGAAAAAGTGTTTTCTATCAAAATTGAATCCTTAGGATTGTCAGATTTAACTAACCAAATACTTCCTGTTTCTCCCACAATAAATAATTCATCATTATCATTAGACATATCCCAATTAGTCAACTTTAAACCCTCCTCTGAAATCTTTCCTTCTGAGGAAATTGCTATTTGACTAACTAAATTTGATTGCTCGGCAGAAATTGATCCCGAAGCTACCAAAATCATCGTAAGAAGTATCAATGATATTACAATCAATCGTGAATTTTTTTCCCGCATAATCTACCCGAAGAGCTTCACATGTTTATCGCCACCGCTTAAAATGATATTTTTGACGGTGATACTTATGGAGGCCTTACGGTCGTGTAGGAAATATGGAACGGTTTGAAGTAAAGCGAGGGTTGGTAAAATTGATTAATTCAGAAGGTGGATTGGTTGGACTAGCTAACAAACATTTTCAGAATGTTGAAAGTGTGGAAAATAATGGTTTTATAGCATCTTGGGGATTAATGACCGAAATAAAGGCTCATTACGACGACGATGGGAAATTGGTAGTAGATGTACAACAGCTGAAAGGGTTGGATTTACAAGAATTCCTCGAGAATGAGGGAGGACGGGAAAATGCCATGGAGTCTAGAAAAAGATGGTCTGCATTTTTAGATGACTCAACTGGATATAATGCGAAACAACGAGGNGATAAAGCAAAAGAAAACAGTAAAAAAGCTTCTAAAGCAAAATCAGGTATCAACATGGCGAGAAAATTAATGCAATTATCATCTAAAGTTACTGACGAAATGAAAACCGAAGCTGAAAAAATGATCGCTGAAGTTGAGCAAAAACTCAACGAGGGAAATGCAACACGAGCCCTAAGTTTATCTGAAAAAATAAATAAAATGCTCGAAGGGAAATAAATGTAAAATTATAAGGATTTGAGAAAATGAAAATCCGATTATTAAATGACAAAGAAATTTCTAAATTAATAAGTGAATTTGAGATTGAATTTCCAGAAGTTAATTCACTAAATTTAGAGCAAAAAAGAAAACTTGCTCATATTGTTCAATCATCAGAAGAAGTTATCGGGGTAAATCATCTAATTAATAGATTATTAGGAAATAAAAGCTCTCTTGGAGACGACATAATCCGTTGTTATGTAGGATATGAACCATCTGGAAAGGCTCATGTTGGTTGGTTAGTTCAAGCTTTATGTCTCAAAAAGATTCTACAATCAGGAGGAAATGTATTGATTTTTCTGGCCGATTGGCATGCATGGGTAAACGATAAATTTGGTGGAGACATGGCCAAAATTAAAGCAACTGGTAAATACATGGAAACAGTGTTTAAGATTCTATTGAATAACCCAGATGAAGGTGAAGGACATGGAGAATTGAGATTCTTATATGCATCTGAACTCATGGATTCTGGTGAATATTGGGCCACAGTGTTAAGATGTTCTAAAAATATGAGTTTAGCGAAAGTTCGTAAAACTTTCAGTATTATGGGGCGATCTGAAGAATCTTCAGATGGAGATTTGTCAAAATTCTTTTATCCTGCTATGCAGGCTGCAGATATCTTTGAACTGGGCATCGACATCGCACTTGGGGGAATGGATCAGAGAAAAGCACACATGTACATGAGAAAAGTTGGTGATAAGTACAAGTGGCAAAAGGCCACATGTATTCACACACCAATAATTTCAAGTTTGAAAGCATCAGGAGAAAGAATGGACTCATTTGATCATAAAATGTCAAAATCGAATCCTAATGGGGCTATTTTACTACACGATTCTCCCAAGAAATTGAGAAAAAAAATGAAAAAAGCGTTTTTAGATCCTAAAGAAAGATCTTCGCCTGTTTACGAACTCTTAGAGCATATCATTTTCCCAGCATTTGGAAAAATTAAAGTAATTCCCAAACCCGAATTTGGTGAAGCATCTGAATACCATACTCTTGATTCATTCATTGATGCAGTAGTTGATGAAAAAGTCCATCCAGTTGATGCAAAATTTGCAGTCGCGGATGCAATCTCAGAATTACTCGCTCCAATAAATAACTTCTTTGAACATAATCCAGAGTTATTAGAGTTAGTCGAGTCGTTTTCAAATTAAGACTTCTTGAAGATACTCAATGTATTCATCTGGATCCATTAAGTCTTCAACAACCATATTATGTGCTTCGAATATCATGCACCATCCATGTTCATATGGACTGTCATCAACTAATTCTGGATTAATTTCAACTTCTCCGTTGACTTCAATAATTTCTCCGCTGAAAAGTGATCTGAAAATTACTGTTCCTGACTCAAAATCAATTGAAAATAATTCCTCATCAACGTCAACTTCCATTCCTGCATGAGGAAGAACAACTCGCAGCACTTCTCCCTTTTCTTTAGAAATAAAATCCGTCACTCCGATTGTTGTTCTGTCGTCTTTTTCTTGGTACCAAAGATGGTTCTTTGAATATCTCCTTTTATGTGCAACACTGAATTCTTGTATTTCATCATTGTCCATACTAACCAAAACACCGTAATAATGGGTAATATATCAATTAAGCGGACAAGCATAAATACTTAATCAAGTAAGTCATAAAACTATCCACCTTTTGGGGTATAATTGTGGGATAATGAATTTTGAAGAAACTGAAGAACAGGCTATGATTCGAGAGATGGTAAGAACCTTCGCTGAAGAGGTTCTTTTACCTACAGTCAATAGTAGAGACGCTACTCAAACACCTCCAACCGAGGAGTGGAAAGTATTTATTGAATCTGGATTACATTCAATTACTATTCCTGAAGAATTCGGAGGTAATCCAATTGATGATATTTCAGAATCAATAATTATTGAAGAATTGGCGAGAATTGACCCCTCCTTTGCTGTGATGTATTGTGTACATGTTGGTTTATGCAGCATGACAATTGCACTGCATGGTAACCAGCAGCAAAAAGAAAAATATCTTNCTCAATTGTCTGCGGATAAAATAGGAGCATATTCACTCTCTGAAGCAGGTGCAGGTACTGATGCCGCTTCAATGACCTGTAGCGCTAAACTAAATGATGAAGGAACTCATTACATTCTAAATGGAGAAAAAATGTGGGTTACAAATGGGTCTCAAGCAGATATTATTGTACTGTTTGCCAAGGACGTAAATCATGATGATTATGGTGTGAAAAAACACGGTGGAACTACAGCATTCATTATCGAAAAAGAATTCGAAGGTTTTTCAGTTGGTAAAAAAGAAGATAAATTAGGAATCAGATCATCAGATACTGTAACACTAGTTTTAGAGAATTGTAAAGTTCCAATTGAAAATGTACTTAAGAATAGTGGAGAAGGCTTCCCTATTGCTATGAATGCATTAGATAATTCTAGAATTGGTATCGCTGCTCAAGCATTAGGAATATCTCAGGGTGCTTACGAAGCAGCTCTAAAATTTGCAAATGAACGTGAAACATTCGGAAAGCCTATTTTATATCATCAAACAATTGGCAATTATTTGTCAGAAATGGCGACAAGAATAGATGCTGCTAGGATGATGGTTTATCGTGCATCTTGGGCTAAAGAAAAACACTACAGAGACGGTGGAAAAAGACATACAAAAGAAGCTTCGATGGCAAAATTGTACGCTGGAGATACAGCCATGTGGGTTGCCGAAAGAGCCGTTCAGATTCATGGAGGATACGGATATGTTACTGAATTCCCTGTTGAAAGATTTTTCAGAGATGCAAAAATTACTCAGATTTATGAGGGGACTCAGGAAGTGCAAAGGATTGTAATTTCTCGAGAAATTAACAAATAATGTCAGTTTTTAATACTAAACTCTAACATTTTTCTAATTGAATTGAAACTTGAAAGTGTTACATTTTGATCAATTTTTTGACCTTTCTTGAGCCCAGAAGCAAAATCATTCATCGATTTAGGGACTTTGATAGAGATTGCGTGTGGGACTCCTTCAACGTTTCCAATAATCGTTTTTCCACCTCTAAGTGCCTCATCAATCCCATAACCAATTGTATTGTCAATTCTGTCAACTGTCAAGTTAAGATTCATTTCTGATCCAGATAGTTCTGAAATAATAGTTTCGCGATCCTTAGTCATTACAGCTTTATCTAAACGTTCTAAAGTTTCATTTAATTTCGATAAACTGTCTTCCATAGATAACATAATTTTATCTTGAAATTCTTCCAATTTGTCAGTTGATTCTGCAGCAACTTCTTCTATAGCTTTATCTGCTTTAACATCTAAATTTACAACTGTATCTTCAATTGTACTCTTCATTTCTTTGAACTTATCATTTGATTTGATTTCTAAAGGTATTTTCTCCTCCAATTCTTCAACCTTATCCTTAATTTGATCAGACATTTCTACTTTCTTTTCATGAGCTCTTTGCTTAATTTTATCAATTTTATTCGTTTCTTCATTTAATTCTGTTGTTACTTTCGTCTCAACAGAATCTACTTTTTCTTCTATGACTGCTGGAGGATTGACAACTAAACTCGCAGCAGTTTCTAATGGTGTTCCGTTAATCGGACCTCCATTATCCCTGGACTCTCCATGACCCCACGAACCTGTTAAAAGACCATTTTCAATCGTTAAAACACCTCTACCAGATAGGTTTTCATCTAATTTTTGCCAATCAAAAAAGAATTTTCTTCCGGTTACCTGACCATTCAAATCAGCACCAATGAATTTACCAACCACATCAATTCCATCCTGTTTAAGACTAATTTCGCCCCAATCTGAATTCCATACTCCGTTAAAAAAATTATTTGGTTGAATTCTTGAAGGAGGAGCTCCAGAAATATTTGCACTTGAAACCATCATAGGAGTTGATTTNGTNACAGAATCACTNAACGTACCTTTACCCCTTAATATGAAAATTAATGCAACAGCAATCAGCAAAAATGAAAAACCAAAACAAATCTCTGACAATACAGGAATACTAACAAAAATTGAGCCAAACAGAGTAAATACACCAACCTGTAGCAATGATAAGCCCAAATTATTCTGGTTATTTTTTGGATTAGTGTCTTCCATAATACATGCAAAAAGTCTAACTATTTTATTGGAACACATGATATACTATTTACCCCCCTATAAATGTATAAACATGTCATCTGGTGAAACCGACATTAAAATCGTTTTATTCCCTCTATTAATTATTATACCCATCCCAACAATATCTATTCTTTTCTCCATGGAAATTAGTCAAGGATGGTTAGGTAATTCAATTTTCATTCTTTCAAAAATTGCACTAATATTAATTCCNTTATATTGGTTCTTCAATATAGAAANAAAAAGTTTTAGCTTGTCCCCATTAAANAATAAATTTGATCTTGTANTTGGTGCATTTTTTGGAGTTTGTATGAGTTTTGCAATCTTAATAGCCTGGCTAATTTTGGGAGGAAACATAAACCAAACCGAACTAAAAGACTTNGTTGAAGGAAACGGTTTAACTAATCCGAAAATATATCTATCTGTTGCAATATATTGGACTTTTTTAAATTCGTTTCTGGAAGAGTTTATTTTTAGATGGTTTATTTATGAAAGGTTTGAGATAATATCTGGAAGTAGAAATGCTGCATTTTTTTCCGCTGCTGCATTTACTCTTCATCATTCTGTAGCAATGTCATACATGTTCCCGCTTTCACTAAACATATTTGCGTCAATAGGNGTTTTTTTNGGAGGATTGATATGGAGTTTTTTATTTATAAGATATAGGAGTATTTGGGTAGTTTATTTATCACATATTATTGTAGACATTATGGTATTTTCAATCGCAGGACTGATTCTACTCAATAATTAAATCCAATTAACTCTAGGCCAATTCTTATAATCACTATATTCCCATGAAATTGTAATTAATAATTTGTNTATGTCATCTAATTCGATTAAATCTCTTTCAATTTGTAACCTATGTAACCACTCTTTTAATCTACCCAACTTTTTNCCTTTTTCTAATCCTGTTTTCTCCATAATCCATGTACCATTTGCAAGAGGTAATCTTCCAGCTCTTAATTCAGGCAATTGATTAAATTCCGTGATTAAAGTTTTTACTTCATTACGCGTACCNAGATATTTCGATAACGCTAATTCTAGTAATAATTGATTCTCAAATTGAGATCCAAGGTTAAATCTCCATAATCTCATNATTCCCCTATCATTTGGTGGCAAATTCCCAAAGAAGGTGTGGTGTTTTACAANATTCTTCTTCTGTTTATTTGATAAAACAAGTAAATCGCAAGCTGAAATCAATTCTTCTAAAGTACATCCGTAGAATAATAGAGAAAATCTTAGTTCAGATGTAGTTTTGTTATCATGGAGAAAGTCCTCAGATTGAGATTTAATTCCTAAGTCATCAACAGTGAAATTTAAATTAAAAATATAATCTAACATTTTATGTTTTGTCATTAACCAAATTATCTGTCCTGCATTTTTACCTTGGAAGATTTTTTGCAATTCTGACCAAATTCTTTCTTTAGAGATTTTATCTAACATCCATTGTTCTTTCAATAGCGCCTCATGTAAATCCCTATGTAGAGTAAACAGTCCTAGGTTACCTTGATCCAAGAAACGATAGGCGCGTAATAATCGTAATCCATCTTCAGCCATTCTTCTTCTAGGATTTCCCACTGCCCTTAACTCTTTTTTTCTTAAATCATCTAGACCATTATGCGGGTCATACAATATACCTCGAGAAAGGTCCATAGCCATCGAATTAATTGTAAAATCTCTGCGTTCAAGATCTTCTTTAAGNGAATTTCCAAAAGAAACAATACTTGGTCTTCGCCCATCAACATAATTAATATCTTTTCTAAGTGTGGTTATTTCAATAATTACTCCAGACCAAATTAATGTAAATGTTCCAAACTTAATTCCAGTATCAATTACTTTAAGTTCTCTCAAGCCTAATGACTTAAAATGATTACTTAATTCCAAGGGAGGTAATGTTGTAGCCAAATCCCAATCTTTTACTGGATTTCCAATTAATAATTCTCTAACAGCACCACCTACTAACCAACATCCTCCATCCAAAACCGCAATTTCTTTTATTGCTTCTGTAACAACTTTTGGAANCTTCGAAACCCATTCGACATTTTTATTTGATAATCTGATTCCTGCAATATCAGCAGATTGAGGTAACCTCGCGAAATGTAATGGCCAATTCGTATCCACAAGCCTTAGGAAAGAGGACTTAGTTATCTTGATTTTGACCAAATCAATTAAAGCAAAGGGTTATCTAATGAAAATCATAGGAGCTATTTAATATGGAATTCCAATCAAAAGACGTAAAGTTAGTTAAGTTAGAATGGTTAAAGCCTCANGAAGAAATTCACGAAAAAAAAGTTGATGAGTTATACAAGATGACATTAAAGTGGGGTGGCTATACAAAACCACTATTGGTTGATAATAACAGCGGTACCATTTTAGATGGGCATCATAGATACGAAGTAGGAAAAATGCTAAGCCTAAAATATCTACCTGCAATTTTGACAGATTATTTAATCGATGAAAGAATAAAAGTCACNACATGGCCAAATTCAGAAGAAAAAGATATCAATAANGAAGATGTNATTAAAATGGCACTATCCGGGNATTTATTCCCACCTAAGACAAGTAGACATCAGATTTCAGAATATTTACCCCCAATAATGGTTAAACTTGAAGATTTAAGATAGTTAGATCTTAGATTTTTTCATCGAATCCCATAATTGGTTTCCAANCCCTTCAAATAAAACTGGAAATTCAGGAACCTGTTTGATACTTATTTNAACATCTCTTAATTTACCATGAGTGGATATTGTAAAAATTGCTGAAGTGTTGGACCGACCAATTAATAATTTCCTTAACGATTTAGAATTAGAAATTCTAAGACCGTCAATTGCTATGAGTTCATCTCCAGTTTTCATCAATTCTCTACAAGGAGATTTATTTTGAAAACCATTAACCTTTAGATTATTTTTACCAAAGGTTAAACCTAACCAACCTAATTTTTGTTCTTTATTTTTAACATTCGAGCCAATCTTCATTCCATAAATTTCTGCCGATTTCTCAATTGGTGGCCTGATTTTATTATGCACTAAATTATCCGTAAACTCTACTATTGAATCTCCACCTAATTCTCTTAATCCATAGGACAATCTTTCCCAATCCAACCCTTGCATTTTTTCGTCGGAATTATCTATCCCGTGGCGTTTCCATAATAGANCCATTAAATCATCTAAACCCTTTTTTCCTGCGGTAATTTTCCTTAATTCTGCATCAATACAAAAAAGTGCTAATTCACCTTCAAGATAATATGAGATTTGTGATTCTCTNGAATGAGAATGTGGGCGGTATAAATGAATCCAAGCCTCATAACTAGCCATTGAAAGACATTGGTGCTGATTTCCATTTCCCGTAAAATGGCGTTCTAATTTTCTCTGCATATCCTTGATCCAATCATTATCGTCCCAAGCTCCAGAGCGCCAACATAATACATCTCCTAGCCAGCTAGTAAGTCCTTCAAACCACCAAAGTAAATCTATGTGAATCTCTTCATTTAGATCATAATCTAGAAATTCTATAGGCCGTAATCTTTTTACATTCCATTGATGCAAAAATTCATGAGAGAATAAAGATAATAAATCTCTCCACTCCTCTACATTTTCCTTAATTAGTGATAATCTTGGCACCATACTTGTTTGCGATCTAAGATGCTCTAAACCACCCCTTGGACCATCGGTTAGATGTAAAATCGTCAGATAATCTTTCCACTCTGGGACTCCAAACAATGCATAATGTTCTGAGATAATTAATTTAATTTTTTCAACAAAAGATTTGACATGAACTTTAGAAATCTCATGGCCTCCAGCGTCCCATAGCTTGAGTCTATGATTACAACCTTTAACATTGAAAGAAATTATCTCATTNATGTTAGATTCAATGATTCCATCCCAAAACTCGTCTCTTCCAACTGGTGACCATTTTGAAATTGATAAATTATCATCAATAAATTCTGTAACAATAGATGTAAGTTCAAAGTCTCCAATAGGCATCTGTGATTCAGATATCCAAGATTTGGGATGTGCCANAATTACTTTATGTGAACCTTGCATTCTAGAATTAGAAATCCCTTGATTGACTTCCATCCATGTAAATGGCGGCATTAAGTGGAGATGAGAAGAATCTAAATGATTACTTCGCACAGATAAAATTGTTGAAAGTAAGTTATACCTGATAATTATTGATGAGGTTCGATCGAAAAATTCTGAGATAGGAATCCTAATTCGGTTGTGAGAAAACCTTTCAACATTTAGCTCATTTCCTTCTGAGTCAATAACAAATAAATCTTGCATAAATCTTATNGGTTCTCTGATAAAATATGAACCTGGNACCCAACGGGGGAATGATAATTCTAAAATCTCGCCAATAAAGGGTCCCATAATCTCAATTTGAACACTAAGAAGTTGATTTCTCGCAAATTCACAAGATGCAGTATATGTTATTCCGCTAGTTAATAATTTATTCATNCAACAACCCCCTCAGTAATTCTCCTTCTTGAATTAGCCTCATATCTCCAGACTCTTCTAAATTTTCTATCAAAGGAGTCAAATCAATATCATTTATCCTACCTTTTAATTTTTTAATTAATTTCAAACGCAATTCTATTGGAATTTCATTATCTAAGGATAGATCATATCTTAAGGAAATTAATTCACTTTTCGACGATGAATTAACTATTAAAATCAAGAACTCCCATTCTTTTTTAATTACTAAAAAGTCAATAAAATCTTTAATCGTTGTCCACTCAAGTTTAATTATCCCAGAAACTAATTTCCTTTTTAACTGAAGATTTGATTGTAAAAATGAAGATNTAATTAGTTCGAAATTATTAGTTTTGATTAATTCGCTTAATCGAATTAAAATTAAATTAAATCTAATTTTTTCATCTTCAAATTTGTCAAATTTATTTATCCATTGTGAATGTTCTGAATAATTTAGTTTTTCCAATGCAGTCAATTTTATTTTGGAATGATTATCCCCTAAAATCTTATTTATCAAAGTATCGTCAATTTCAACTAAATGTATAAAGTTAACACCAACCATTCTCACCCTGTAATCTGGATCATTTAAAATNTGCAGGATTAAAGGCTTAATATTATTTGTTTTTAGATTTGATAACTGGAATTTTCGCACGTTTATGCGTACTAGAGGNTTCTCACTATCAATCAGTTTTTCTATTAATTCATTTACAGTTGAAGAAAAATTAGACAAAAATGTAGAAATAAAATAATCATATTTTCTGGATCTGTTTGATAAAAGGTCTAATACTAAATCTAGAGACTCATCAGAACACCAACTTAAAAAAACATATTTTGCCTTCTCTCTAAACCAAACATCATCATCATCAATAAACTTTACAAAATTTGTTAGAGATTCACGAATATCATTTTCAATTAGCCATCTAACAGCTTTTCTTCTGGTAGGAATGTCTCTAGAGTTCAAATTCTTTATCTCTGTAGATTTAGATACCATCGTCTCAAACCGCCCACTTCTTCAAAGGGTATAATTCCATTTAAGGAATTAAATCTTCATGCCCGTTGTTGAAATAGTTTTCATTACAATAAAATTCACCAATCGTGTAAGAATCAATCTCGGCAATTAACATTAGAATAGGCCATAATTCACACATCCAACTTTCAGAACTAGTCAATAGCTCAATTACTCTTATTGACATTTCTTCGCTGTCAAAATTTTCAAACTCATTCTCATCTTCATACATCAGTCTTAATTCTTTGATTAGATTTTCTAGTTTTTTAAGCACGNCGATGTCAATCAAATCAAAATCTTCAGCGATTATAGAAACTTCCTCTAAAATATCTGCCAATTCAAATGGACTTGGTGGGATAGGTTCGCTGTCTTTAATGTCTAAAGGTCCGAAAACAACATCTCCTAGATTTGTATCAAGAAATTTTCTTCCCTGTCTTTCTCTTTTGATAAGTTTTTGATTAATTCTATCACCATGAGGAAATATCGTAAATCCACCTTCAGAAATACTGGAATCAATCCATTTAGGTAGTAACTCAACTGAGCCTGTAATCAAAACTCTTGTTATTTTTGATGACATTCTTACTGGTTTTCTACCATCCCTACGTAATTTCTTGCGAATAATACTATCATAACATCCACTCAATTTATGACTTTCTGCAGCATGTTTCAGCACTTCAGAGTCGTAATCAAGCAATGTTACGCTTCCTTGATTACCAACAATCTCATTTATCAAAGCAGAAATATAACCCCCTTTTGAACCAATAACTACTACATCCATTCCCTCTCTCAATTCTAAATGGTGTAGTAATGTTAAAATCATGTGTGGTGCAGAAATTGTTTTAACACCTCCTCTTTCGTTTTCTAAAAATATTAAAGGTCGATCCTGATAAAAAGANCTAGGATTCATACTTGTAAAATTACGAATATCTAAACTCATTAATGCCTCCCTGATTAACAAATTAAATTCAACACCTGAATTGGAAAGTCTTGTTAGTAGAGAATCCATCTCTTCCATAATACTACCACACACATGTTAGTTATGAACTCATGCATTATCAAGATGGGCCTGGCCAGAATCGAACTGGCGATCTTCGCCTTGTAAGGGCGACGTCATAAACCCCTAGACCACAGGCCCTTGATGTATCGTCCTGCAAGCGTTCATTCAAATAGAAGACGGTAAAATTTTAAAAAATTAAGGTTTAACTTTTTAATCATAGATCTAAAAATGCAATTGAAAAGCATCTTAAGTATTGAGTAAGAGCATTAAGCATGGGAGATAATCTAATCACCCTCGCATCAAGATTAGAAAGAAGATTACTTGAAAAAAAGGCAACAGTTAGTGCTGCAGAATCATGTACAGGTGGTCTGCTTACCTCAACACTTACTGATATCAGCGGATCAAGTGCCTGCTTTAACCAATCTTGGATTACATATTCCAATGAATCAAAAATAATTGAGTTGGATGTTAAACCCAATACAATTGCCGAACATGGTGCTGTCAGTGCAGAGGTTGCTATACAGATGGCTAAAGGTGCAAGGAAAAAGGCTAATTCTGATATTGCAATTGCTATTAGTGGTATAGCAGGACCTAAAACTGATGATACTAGAAAAAAAGTGGGTGAAGTTTACGTAGGAATTTCATCAACAATGTATGAAGGTGTGAAATCAAAAATCTTTTCTGGTGATAGAAAACAGAATAAACTAAACTTTGTTACACTGGCCCTTCGAGCTGCCATCGAGATATGGGACAGATATCATATTAATGATTTTGAAAATATTGAAAATATTGACGAACAGGAAATTCAAGAATTCGAAGAAAAACTCGAAATTAAATCAGATTCAGAAGTGTACGATAAAAATAAAGAATGGGATGATGATGAAATTGGAGAAAATTGGATTGAAGATTTAGATGAAGAAGAAACTATACAAATTATTGAAAAAGATGTAAATCAAAATCACAAAGGAATTGATGATATTAACTGGAGTGAACAAGAATAATTTTTCAATTTAGTAGGATTGCTTATTGAGGGTCACTTTTTACCACTCTAACATGAAGCCCAAATGGGAGCAGATTCACATACGATTAATGAAGGCTTCTTTACTTCCAAGAAAAGATACAAAACAACTTCTTTTATCACATAAAAAACTTGACGAATTACTCGAAATATTGGAACGAAAAAAAATTAGGGGTGTGCTAACTCCAAAAATAATAAATGATTTATCAAAAGAAATTGACCCAGATTTGAAAAACCGAGATAATTTTGGCCGTGTTTTAGCTCCCATTAAATCAAATAAGATTTCATCACCAAAACGTCCACATGGTTTAGAACATTACAATCTTTCAGATTTTATCACCAATGCAAAAGATGTAGATTCTAANTTAGAGATATTATTCGAGATTACAGGTAATAGCGTCACTGAGGGCAAGAAAACGGATATAAATTCTTTTTTTAATAACAGATTTCANAGAATTAGCGCTATGATTCGACAACAAGGTTTACCAAATAGACCAATATCAATTTCAAAATTGATTCAAGAAAGAAGAAGTAGAACAGGATATAACTCATCTACCACGATAATTGGGATGGTTAACGATCCAAAACATACAAAAAACGGGCATTTTAGATTTTTTTTAGAAGATGATGGAGCTGAAACCGATTGTATATGCTATAAAGATGAAGATAACCCCAATCCTATTATCAAAACAGGCTTAATGCAAGACGATGTAATTGCTGTAACTGGCTCATTTTTAGATGACAGAGATACATTTAGGGTTGAAGAATTTCATAGGCCCCCGCTAAAAAGACACCACAAAAAACATTCAGAAGATGGTATTAGCGTAGCTTTTCTATCAGATGTTCATGTAGGTTCAAAAACATTTTTAGAAGCCCAGTGGATGAAGATGGTTGCATGGTTCCATAATGACCCTTTGGCTAAAACAATAAAATATCTTATTCTATCGGGTGACGTGGTAGATGGAGTCGGAATTTACCCAAATCAAGATAAAGAACTGGCTATAAAAGACTTATACAAACAATATTCAACATTTGCTGAGTTACTTGAATTATTACCTGATTGGGTTGAATGTTTGCTNTTACCTGGAAATCACGATGCTGTTAGGCCTGCTGAACCACAACCTGCATTAGATCCAGAAATTCAATCTGACTTTAACTCAACCACATTTGTTGGCAATCCTTGTAGTTTTAGACTGCATGGAGTAGATATACTTTCATATCATGGGAAAAGTATTGATGATTTTGTATCTATGCCAGAGGTGAGTTATGCACATCCTATAGAAGCTATGAAAGAAATGTTGAGAAGGAGGCATCTTGCCCCAACTTGGGGTAAAAAGACACCACTCTCCCCTGAACCTGAAGATAATTTAATTATTGGAAAGATACCTGATATTTTCGTCACTGGGCACGTACATGGGCATGTTTGTTCTGATTTCAAAGGTACCACATTAATTCAATCATCTACCTGGCAAGATCAAACCTCGTACCAAAGAATGCTAGGTTTTCAACCTCAACCCTGTATTTTGACTGTAATTAATTTAAAAACCCATGCCTCAGCGAGTATTCCATTTGCTTAATTAAAAAATATAATCCAAGATTAATGTTAAGTCTTTTTCTTCTATTATGGGCACATTTGCTTCTTTAAATGCATTAAAAGAACTTTCTCTACTAGGATTAAACCCGATAAAAGATGTGTCTTCAACATTCATAGATAAATCAATTTCACTATCTCCAATACACAAAACATCATTTGAATCAAAGTCATTCATTTCAATTAATTTCTTGACAATTACATCTTTACCTTGCCCACTGACCCTAATAATTCCCTCGTCCAATAAAAACCCATTATCGTCAAATTTAAAACCATTTGCGATCCAATCATTTACTTTTAATGTTGCAGCAATTGAAGATACAAAAATATCTACTCCCGCAGAAACAATGGCAACAAAAATTCCACTTGACATTAATTGAGAGACCACATCCCGAGCACCTGGCATTAATTTAATTCCTGAATATGCTCTAAACAAATCATCTCTGTGAATATTTGGCTGAACATCCTTCCACATCTTAATGTCTAAAGACATAAATTCTTGGTCAGATATCTCTCCAGAAATAAATTTTTCGAGTAAATCATGATTATCTGTGCCAAAATGAGAATGTAACGTCTTCCATGAAGACACAGAATCTACTAATACTCCGTCACAATCGAAAATCACACATTTAAATTTAGATGACATAATCTCATATCCGTTTTAAAAAATAAAGAGGCGGATTCTCCAGAGGAAATACCTCTGGAGAATCCCATTTCCTTTCTCAAACTATTCTCTCAAATCACTTGATAGATGGTGTGCTACTATCGATACTCCATTCTCCAAGAACGTTTACTTCACCACCTATTTGGTAGGCTAATTGAACAATTCCTTCATCAATTTGTCCATACACTGGGTGGTTAAATTTAATTCTCAGTAGATCCATTGCACTGAATTCAGCTGTACAGCCATCTGTTCCTTCACCTGCATTACAATCGTACATGTCCATGTAAGTTATGAAAGAATCACTATTTTGTGTAGTAAAACCATAGGATTGTGGCTCCGCAAGTGTTTGTGTTATTATACAATAACCTGCTTCACAACTATCATCTTGGAACTCTACTTGAACAAATATCGCTTGTAACGCTAGCGGTGTTTCAGCAGTAGTTACTGTGATTTCCCAAAATCCGTCTACAGATGCTTCAGTTTTGAAGGTTAACAATGGAGTTACTTTGGTGCTTGTTGTAGCTAATTGACTAGCCCAAACATAAATCACACCCGAAAGTACCACTGTAATTGCTACCATCAAAATGGTTGCAATTACTGGACTGACCGCTGCTTCATCATTTGGCAACTCGTATTCTTCATCTTCTTCATCTCCACGTGTTCGAGAACCTTGAACCAATGCTGCAGCAAATAATCCTACAAATCCAATAGCCATCATACTTGGAGCAAACGACGGTACGCTGTTAGCAACTCCGTAAGCAATTCTGATTGGTCTATCATTTGTTTCTGACATATCATTGTCTGTGCTTAATTGCTCTAAAGTTTCGGACTGATCANCATACTGGTAAGCTGTTACTTTAGCACCCTTTCTAGTTATACCGTTGTAAGATGCAGCAGTTAATTGATCAAGTTCACAGTTTTCTTGGTTATCCATAGAACCAGGTGTAGTAATTGTTGCACATGTATGTACCTCTAAGTTGGTAGTAACAATTTCTGTACCTGAATCAAGAACAAACTGACCTTCGACAAGAACTGAAGCACCNGGTGCAGGTGGATTAACTATCCACGCATTATAGTAACAGTCATCGAAGTCATCAGTACTGAAACAAACCTCAAGGCTGTGTCCATGATCATACATTGAACCTCCCATGGAAGCAATTCCNTCATCGTTATTCGTTACTTCAACAGTAACTGGCACAAGTGTACCAGGAAGTACTGCATCTACTAATTCATAATCCCAGTTACCAGTGAATGAATAATCTGGACGTTCTTCAGGAATATTTTGAACAATCATTCTTAGTTGTTGTTCGTCATGTACGAAAACATCTTCCATTAGTTGTATTGTCAAATCACAGTATCCTCCACTTTCAGCTAAAGTCGACTGATGAATTCCTCCTGCTTGTAACATATCTTTTTCATCATCNGGAGCATTTGTTGTAGCATCTGGAATCAATGAGAATCCAACTGATTGTCCTCCATCTGTAACATCATCAAAGAATAAATCATAGTTACATCCTNCAGCTTCTGCTTCTTNTTCAGCAGAGACTACTTTGTAATATAACCCTGGATTTGTCGGATGCATCTTCTCTAGGTCTAATGACATTGAACCATCGTTAGAAGAAGTGTCTTCGAAGATAGTGTGCTCCCAACCTGCTAAATCTACACCTCCAGCAGTGGTGATGTAATTTTCAGAATTATATGGCAGTATCTTTTGTGGAAGTATATTTTGTACTTGTGCATATATCGATCCACCAGAAAGTATCGCTGTATCTGAATCTTGGTACATAAATCCATTCCAACCGTATTCATTAATTATTGAAGAAGATGTAGTACAATCTTCTCCATTAGTGAACGCAATTGCACCATTAGATGTCACACATAGTTGCGTGAAGTGTATTGGAGGTGCAAGATAATCATCATAAATCAATGACCATCCAACTTCAGACTGATATTGACCAGGCTGAGAAATACCAACATCTAGGGAATATGTTCCTTCTTCCAATGTAAACTGAGTAGTTCCTTGTCTACCATTCGAAAGTCCTGTTGAAACAATTACATTTCCTTCTTCATCAAGTAGAACTAGAGCATTACCGTTCCATCCATCTCCCCAAGAATCTGTCATCTCAAGGGTATAATCTCCTGCTCCGAAGTTGTAAACTACTTCATTGAAAGGTGCTCCACCCTCTAGAACTCCTGGGAACTCTACTGCTATGTCTGCCCATGATGGACCTGAACCACCAGTTCCATCATCGGCTTGAAGAGATAGAGTCCATGAGATTTCAGAGATCCATGAACCTCCTCCAGCTTGAGCAACACACCCAAGACATTCTTCTGTTAAGGTGAATGTTTGAGATGCAGAACTGCCTGATGGTATAGTGTATGGTCCTGCTAAGCTTAGACCATTTCCAACTAAAGTCCATTGGTTACCATTCCATCCATCTCCGTATGAATCTTCCATCTCAAGTAAATATGTTCCAGCTGGTAAATCTTCTGTAACTGAATCACCCTGTGATGCGCTAATTACTACTTCTGTTGATCTAGGAACTAATTCCCATGAAACTTCAGATAAGTAACTACCTCCACCTACATTAATTGTAACTTCAGTATCCGTTGCAAGTTCATCAACTTCGACAGTCGCTTCATCACCAAAATCGATAGTTGCTGTAACTGAAACACCGTCTCCATTCATAACGAATTCATTTCCATTCCATCCGTCTCCGAATGAATCTTCCATGTTCAGTGTGTAAGCTCCTGCACAGAGTAGTATAGTTTCGGAATAAGGTGCTCCGCCGTATAATGTATCTTGACATCCTACTATAGGTCCATTTGCATACTCAGATGTTGCGACATGCCATATAGATCCGTAAGATTGGACGCCCTCTCCTCTAATGTCAGTTGGGAATTGATCAGCTACATATGTGTACAAAGGATAGCCCTTGTAAGTTGTATGTGATCCTGTTGTTGCAAAGTCATCGGCTTCCAACCCTACACCTAGAGACGGATTATCTCCAGCATAGAAAGCTGGCCAAGCCTCTAAACATTCACCAGCACAAGTTGGAGCATCTCCTGGTGAATCTCCCCAGAAAACATATAATGTCATTCCATCAGATGTTGTTAGATAATCTCCATACACAGAATCAGTTTCTAACAGTATATCGTATGTTAGAGCTGAATCTGAGAAAGTATGTCTAGCAAAGTTTCCAGATACGATATCATTTACATCTGTTAAAGCAGTAGGCATATCAATCACTTTAGAGTAAGATGGCTGATTTACAAGGAACTGAGTCCAATCTGCCCAATTTCTTTGTTGAGAATCTAGTCCATTATGATTGTAGTCTATTCCAACACTATCTAATTGTGCAACCATCCATGTGTTAGTGTCAAGGTCGTAGTTGTAAACAACATTACCGCAGTCTGCTAACACATCTTTATTGAATGCAGCTTCACTTAAAGACATTGAATCACTGGAAGACAGCCAATTATTTGTTCTGACTCCACTGTTTCCTTCACAATCTCCGTCATACTCTAAAACGTATTCATGAATATCAGAGAAGTATGTTAAGTGGATGTCATAAGTTCCTCCATTTCCGTCGTCAATACCACTTACACCTACATTCATCATACTAGCTGTATCATGGTTTGTACCAGTACCAGTTAGAGGNTCCAATAGNGTNTATGTGTATGGACCAACAGTTACAACATTTGGACCNCCGCAAACCAGTGGTTCAAATGGNTCAGCTGTGTANTCATCAGGTACNGGTGGACTGAAGTTATCTAAAGCGCTGATGAATTCGTTANAATTCATGCAATTGGCAATTTCAGGAGCTTTTGTTGGATGCTCCAAACCATTAGACGTCTTAAATCCAATATCTTGGAATTCTACATAGTATTCCATAGTTAATCCTGAATCTGTAATTTCTGGCAACATTCCTTCGAAACTGCACTCTCTATCGAGATATGGTAGTACTGAAACATCACAATCACCTACAACAGTCATTTTAACCTCTCCACTGTCAATCACCACCGGACCTGCGGGGTCATTATCATTCAAAGCCCATATGAGCTTTGGTGCTGAAGAGGTTGTTGTTGCTGCAGAACCATCATCAATTCCAGATTCTGAATCTGCAAGAGTGATTTCTACAAGTCGACCATCCGCACGGTATGTGCTTACGCCTGTGTATGGAGTGAATTCAGATACTGTTGGTGGTGCAAGATCAGGTGGTAAAATAACACCCTCTACACTGATATCATCAACGTACCAATTTTGGGCAAATTCACTTCTGTAAGCAAAAGCAATACAGACCCAGTCACCAACATATGCTGATAAGTCTATTATCTTCTCTTCCCAAGCTGAGTTAGTTCCAATGAAGCTTTCAACTTCTACATATCCATTATTTACACCTGCGATAGCATCAGCTACTTTGTCACCGTTTAAATCTTTACCGACTTCACAACTTCTATCAACACTATTTTTGTCAGGTACTGAGACATGAACTCCATGATATGATGTTGATGAACTCCATTGCCAATTGTCTGGAACTTGATCGAGGAATGACAATACTGCCGTATCCAAATCTGCGTCAATTTCCATCATTGGCAGTACAATATATTGGGTTACTCCACGAGTAGCTGGGTCATCATCGGCTCTGATGATTCCTTGTTCACCGTCTTGACCAGAGTAACTCCACAATGTTTCCCATTGCTCTCCTACTGTTAGGATTCCTTCTCCATCGGAGTTACCGAAAGTGATTCCTGCAGGCATGTTTAGTACACCGTTGAAGTTTTCATAGTAAGGAACACTTATTGGAGCATTACATCCTACATCGAACGGTTGGTTAGCTAAAGGTTTATCCTCTTGACCACCAACAACACCCAAGTTCATTCCAACTACAGTTTGACCAGGGACAGTCTCAGTACAAACGTCAATTGGTAGTCCTGCGTTTTGACCGTAAACAGCTACTCCATCAACTTCAGTCGTAGGGTAAGAATCCCAAACACCGTCTCCATCAGTATCAGGCGGTGTAGGTTGTTCATAAAACTGGAAATAGTCTACAAATACTGTACCACTACCTGGGGCAGCATTATGGAAAGCAAAACATACATTACTATCGTAGTAGTCTTCTGGGATATCAACAACTTGTTGAGACCAAGTTTGGAATCCAAGATTATCTGGAACCAAATAGATTCTTTCCATCAGTAAAGGTAGTGCATTACCATTAGCTGGATCGTACAAATTAGTTTGACACGATGTTTTTGACGCATATATGGCAAATTCTCCTTGACTGTGGTCATATCCAGAACCTGCAAAAGTATCCCATTCGTTCATGATTGCAAAGTTCATCTTAACTCCGAATTCTGATGATTCAGGAATGTAAATATGAGGAGAAATCAGCCAAGCTGAATCTACAAGATCGTTGGAATTTTCTGCGTGAACAATAGACCTCTCTCCTTCAAATGTTCCTGGGTTCAAAGCACTGTAATGTTGCCAATGGAAAATTCCATCGTCTTCCACAACATTCCATCCTCGTCTGAGGTCAACATCTGCATTCATTGGGTCAGCATCTCCATTAAGTGCATCATTAAACGTTTCAGCATATCCTTGTGAATTTTCAAATTCTCTGGAATCTAGTAACATTGTGAATGAAGACATACCTACAGCCTCTCCACAACCGTTACCATCTACTAAATCAGCAATAACTTGAGCACTTGGTGTGCTTGGACACCAATCTGTCACATCGAAAACACCATCTCCATCTGTGTCAACAGGACATCCTGTATCCTCATACACAACTATGTCTGTGAACATTGTATGAACTGGTTCACTGTTAGGGGTGTCATCGTTGTTGTCTCTTCCGTCACAATCATCTATAATATCAGGAACTCCATCCTTATCGAAATCACTGAATTGTCCAAATGCTTGAATACGGAAATTATCAATTGCGTAATCGTCTCTGGACGAACTGCCTTGGTCAAAGTTAAATCTGAAAGATAGTTTTTCGGCACATCCTTCTTCATCGCAGAATTGTGAAGTTATGTCAAGGTTAGCAGTAAACCAGAAATTTTGTTCAAGATCACCNTCTGGATCTACATCTNNTNCCNNTTNACTCCAAACAGTTTCCCATGCTCCGCCGTAGAAATCTAAAGTTCCATCTTCATTACGGTCATCTGCTGCTTTCACTTCCAATGACAGACCACTGGTAAAACCATAGGTACCATCCATGAAGTATCCAAATGATACGTGAACTTCGTTATAATCACTAGCATTAATACACGTAGTGGTCATGAATGAACCATCTCCACCACCTGCAAAGGGGTATGAATGCATGTAGAATTCACTCTTGACAGGTACATCATTAGCAATAACTGTAACTGACATTTCAGTAGGATAAGATCCACCACCTAAGGCAAAGAAGTAGCTACCATCATTTTCTAGAGTAACAGTTGCTGTAGCAAANTCTCGGTCATCNNACCATGATAATCCTGCGAATGCATCATATCCACGGTAAATCCATTGGCCTGTTGTTTCATCCCTTAGGAAGAATACTCCACCATTCCATCCGTCTCCCCAATCATCTTCAAAGTTAAATGTATATTCTCCTGCAGCTAAATCTTTGGTAGTTTGTATACTACCTGTAAAATAACTTGGACGAAGTGTAAAGGGTGTAGCATCTGCTTCAAATCCACCATTTGCAGGTGGTGGAGTAGGATCTACATATTCTGGAAGTAATAGCTCATAGTATTGATCTTCACTGTCAAAACCACCAGTCAGAGTGATGATATATACTCCGTCATTTGGAACTTCAACTACTTCTTCAGTAAACGCACCCCATCCAGATTTTCCATGGCTCTCAATAAGCAATCCAGTTGGAGTTCTAATCTCCCATACAGCTGCAGAGTCCCAAGGTGTGTTAGATGTATCATAAAGTTTTACAGTGTATNTTCCTGCTCTTAAGAAGGCTTCTTGAGTTCCTAGATACTCATTTGCACCTGCAACTACTACTTCTCTGTCTTGGCCTCTTTCTGGAGTACCTTGATTCCAAGGCTCATCTGTAACAGACCATACGCTATCAGAAAGAGGGAATATACCAGATTCTGCGTTGTAATCATCGTCGGATTGGAAATCTTCTAATAATTCTGGAGCTAAATCTGGTTCCGATTCGTAATTGTCATCATCGTAGAAATCTAAATCAGTATCACCGTTCGTATCTAGATTGAAGTCATCAACACATGGTGCGTCTACAGCTCTGGCATCGGCTTCAACTAATTCGTTAGTAAGTTCTGATTCACTACTTCTCTCTAGTTCAGCTATATCTTCAGCAGATAAAGTTGGTAGAAGTAACTCAACCTCATAGTTTCGCTCGTCCTGATTTTTCATTTGTTCTTCTGAGGTCAGATCGTCTGACTCATATTCATTATCCATATCTGCTACGATTTCTGTTGATTCAACAATCTCAGTTCCTGTAAAGCTGTTGCTTACAGCAGGAGATAGAGACATGCCGACCATTACTAGTGTCAACAGAATCCATGCAAATCCTAATTTATTTTTGTTCATACATGGTCACCTCTGGGGTTACGCTGGTGCGTCTAACACCTTAACTGATATAATGGTTTCCTCAGAGATGCATTAACTATGAAGTCATTTTTGTAGTAAAATAGTTTTAAATGGGTTTAAATTTTTTTGAAAAAATTTCATTTTATCAAATAAAAAATAACAAAATTCGGGTTCAATAATCCCAATCTTGATCTAACTCGTCGGTACTACCTCCCCTAACTACAAGCAATACGCCAATGATTACTGACAGTAAAATTACCCCACCTATAGCAGGTACTGTCCATGACGGGAGTGACCCTTCAACCTGTGTTCCGATTGTATCTCCATCACCATTGTTGTCAATTAAGTCTCCAGTGGAACTCAAATCTATATTAGCCTGACCTAATTGTATTTGATTGTTGTACTCATCAACCGCAATAACTGCGTAGAACCATTTCACTTTAATTGATGGCTTAGGTGTAACCATTTGCTCTGATGTTCCAGTGGATTCTTGACATGTACCCAGTGAGTTTGGATCTACTCCTCTGCACACCTTCCAATGATGTACATCCATTGTATTGGAAGATTCCCAAGTTACTAAAATATTAGATGATTGAGGAGTGAGAACCACATTAGAAACTACAGGTTCAGGATCTACAGCGTTATCAACAAGCGTAATGTTGGATTTCGCACCCTCTAGGTTTGGACCGTATGCGTTTTCTGTTCTAAGAGTGAATTTATAATTTGTATTGTGAACACCATCTGAAAATTGCCAAGTTTCTGTGAATCTGTTTGTTATTATTTTACTTCCTGCATCTCCGTTAGAATTATCAAATGCATTCGAACCCGAGCTGTAGTAAATTGCTAACCAATCATCAGATTTCAGAGTACCGTCTAACTCCCATGAGACTTCTACTACTCCTCCAGCCAAATTAACTACACTTTCTGATGCAATTCCAACTGATGGCGGATTACCTTGTTTAGCCACAAAAACTGCATATAGCCCACTAGAAAGAAGGGCTCCACCATCTTGAGACCATCTAATAGTTTGCTCTTTGGAAAATCCATCGAAAGCTGAAACCGCTGTAGGAAGATTTTCCCATAAAGATAACTCGTCATTGAAATACCACAATGTTCCGTTAGAATCCTCTTGGATTGATTCATCCGGGAGTTGGAAAGTTACGTCTAATTTTTGTATGCCAACGGTTTCAGGCGAATCAGATATTTGTGTTAGTTTCCATTGAGATACTGAATCATAAGTACCTGGTAGATTGCCTAAAGTAACTCCTTTTTGTTCATCTTGAGAGTTCACGTTTCCGTCACCATTAACATCATTAGACATTTCCAATGATAGACGTGATTCAGATCTATAGGACACTTCATAAACGGCTTTTTTAGAGGGGTTTTCAAAAACTTCTCTAGCCCAAACTGTGATTGGTATATCATAAGATGAGGAAGCACCAAAAATATCTGTAACTAATCCTCTAAGATGTGAAGACCTTAACCATTGAGTGGTAATCCTGCCTTCACAAAACTTTGTTGCACCATTCTGAACTTCATCAGTACATGCTAAAGGTGTAGAGGAACCATCTTCTGCGACTAGACTCAAATCGAATCTGAAATTTTTAGAATTATCTGATGGCGAGTCATAATCAACCCCTGATAATTTAATCAGGAAGCTATCTTGCAAAGTTAAAGGTTTATTTGCATCTAATTCCATAATTACATACGGTGCTTGATTACTTACTGACACACTGTACTCACTTACGTCATTAGAAGATATTTCATCATTGTAACCGTTGACAATCCGAACATTGGCTGAAATGTCATAAGTTCCTGCTACAGGGAAATAATATGTGAAGCACAGGATTTCTTCATATACCCCATTACCTACGAATTTATGGTCTTCACGTTGAACGTTACAACGGTGTCCTGTCGGACTGTCTTCTACAGTTTCGAGGGAGTTAATATCAATAAACTCCTGTAGTTTTCCATATGTCGAGTTAATGATTATGTCAACAGCAAATTCGTAATTATCATTAGATACGTCGTCACCATTGTAGAAAATTTCAAAAATGATATTATTTGCACCTTGAGATATTTCTGTGGGGGTGGGGGAACGAGAGATTAACGATTCTATTGTGATTGGACCCAGACTAATGTCATCGATTGTTGAATCAGATGCGATTAGTATTGCAATATCAGTCCCTTCATCAGAGTCTTTGGTTAATTCTACTTCGCAAGGGAGCCATTCGGGTATAGTTCCATTCGCCTCACCAGTCGATGGATCAATGTCCATCTCCAAATTGTTTAAGACGCATTCTACTGGTATTGTTTCGTTTTGCCAAATCTTAAAACTTACAAGTCTTGCTTCAATCTGTACAGCATTGTTAGAACCGTCAACTTGAATTGTCCCTCCAAACTCATGTGTTTGATACATTTGAGCCATGTACCTATTCTCACCAACTGGTAAATAGGAGTCAAATTCTTCAACAGTCCCATCTCCGTCTAAATCTTCACTCACAGTTCCCGGGATGTAGCTTGTTACAACTCTTTTACGAGTTCCAACGTCGCTGATGTAATAAGAAGATTCTTTCTGTCCTTCAGCGTCATCATAGAAATGGGTATTATTCACACCAGTAGAATTAATCATAAAAGCGTCCAAAACTCCTGCATTAGTTACGTTAACTTCGACAACAATGTCTCTTAGCTCAAAATTTTCTTCCTCAGATGAATCTAATAATCCCCAGATTACTTCAACATTAAAGTCATAACAAATACCCGTTGCAGGACATGTGGTACTAATACTATTATCATCTAAATCGAGGGTATCTCCTCCGTTATGATTCCATGTGATGTCAGTGTAAACGTCGAATGACTGATAAACAGAGAAATCTAAAGTAACCTGGTTGTTGGACAAATTGTTGTCCGTTGAAGAAAATATGTCCACAATAAAACGATAATCTCCAGTTTCTGCGAACCAAGATACCTCGGGGATGTCATAATCATTTCCACCGAGTATTTCCCCTGATGTTAATTCAGATTCATAGCATTCGTCACAGATAGCAGAGTGTGTCCAAAATTCTTCTAATTCCCACGAATCTTCAAAACTAAGGCCCTCCTCAACATTTGACTTCCACAGACCGACTTCAATCTCTAAGTCATTAATTGACGATATACCTAAATTAGCGATTAATACCGTAAGTTCAACAAGTTCACCATTTCTAAAAATTGTATTCTCTGATGGGTAGGTAACACCCAACAATGTGATTTCATGATTCTGACTATCTGCCATTCGCTCTTGATTTTCGATATTTAATTCAGGAGCTGGTACAATCCCTAAAAACGGAGTAATTAGGAACATAAGCAGTATTGTTAGTTGTGGAATTAATTTCATCATAACAGCCTCGTAGACTTCTCGAGACCTTCAATGAATTTAATTGCTTGGGCTCCATATATCATTTCTATTGTTAGAAGTTTTAAGTCAAACTACTTGTCTTAGCGCTTCGGCAGGATGAATACGAGAAGCTTTCCTTATTGGAAGTGCTGTAAATAACAATACCAATAAAAATGCTGAGAAAACGAATGAAATTGTTTCTAACCATGGCATAGTAAGTTTCACTCCTTGTTCAGACCAAAAAACTCTGTACAACTGATAATTGAATAAAATTGCTATCAATACTCCGTTAATCATTCCAAGTAAGCTTATCCATGTTAACTCCAGTAAATACCCAATTAAAATCATTCTCTTTTCAAATCCTAATGCCCTTAAAACTCCGGTTTGATGCTGTCTTTCACTGACTGAGCGTATTGTTATCACCCCCAATCCTGCTATTCCCACAATCAATCCCAAAGCCAAAAAAGCTTTGAAAATTGAAAATATAGCAAAAATTAATGACTGAAGTTCGAGAACATCTTCTTCGATAACATAAACTTCCATTCCATAATCTACAAAACTAATCTCAAGTTGTTTAGAGAGTTCTTTTCTTTCTTCCAAAGAAAATTCTTCTGGCAAACTAAAGATAACTCTAGTTGGTTCTGCTCCAAAATGTTGTATAGCTAAGTTGTTTTGTGCAAATATACCACCTAGTGAAAATAAAGATCCCTCCTTAAGTATTCCAACGACAGTTACTTCCTTTTCTACAGCAACATTATAATAATTTAGAAGTGCTAAATCATCACCTATTTGAATACCATTTTCATTTTCACCAAAATTATTTGCCATCGCAAAAGCATAATCTATAATCACAAATTCTTCATTATCGGATACCAACCGCCATATGTCTTTTTCTGTTTCTGCTAATGATTCATTCCAAGACATCAATGGAAGTCCGCCGTGATTGGCAAAATTATCATCAATTCCTCTGATGAAATATCTGCTTGCATTCTTTTTAATTTCTTGAGAGGATGATTGTTCTTTAACTTCTCCACCAACTCTAACGTAATTAAAATGTAGAACGGAAATTGCATCGAAACTATCGCTTGTGAGATTATCAGGCCATGGCCAATTCTCAATATCGGAAGTTAAATGTAGAGGTCTTTCTAAATTTCCAGTTCCCAACAATTCAAATTCTCCCTGAGCATCATCAACGAAAGATCTGGAATAAGACTCAAATTGTACCGAGAAACCTGCTAAAACTACCACTGAAAAAATTGTTAATGAAAACATTCCAATGACTAAAGAAGTTCTCAATGGTTTAGATAGTGGATAAGCAAGTGCAGTAGAAACTACAGGTCCTAACTGTTTGATCAAGAAGCCCGATCTACCTATCATTCTAGCTAAAGATGGTGCTAAACTAGTTAGTATCAGCACTCCAGCGGCTACACTAAATATTCCGAGCGGGATGAAAGAATATCTAGTTTCTTCATAATTTCCTCTAACGGTATCTATACTTTCGGGGACACTAGTCCAAAAAAGTATTAGAAGGGCACAAAGTATCATTAAAAATTTGGGTAAAATAGAATTTCTAGATACATCATTTCCGAGAATCTTAAATCGAGGTTTGGTGAAATAATAGAGAATAAATCCCAAAATAGGCATTATTCCTAATATTAGAAGATATCCAACCATCATCCAGCTAGCGTGTAATAATTCACTTTCCGAGTCTAGAATCAGCAATAGAACACCAAAGAATACAGAAGATGATAACAACGCCAGACTAACCAGAATCCACAACCATGAAAATTCAGAATTATTATTTGAGGGTAAATCTCTTAATGCTGCCACAACATTTAGTGTAGAATTTCTCCAAGAGGTTGCCCATAGAGTTAACCAAGTAATGATAAAGCCTACAGAAAAACCTGCAATAAGACTAGAGTATGTCCAGTAGAATATAAAATTACTATTTACAGATGAAAAAGTAATTTTAAACCCAAAAGAAATTAAAAATGCTACAAAAATTCCAACTAAAGAACCCAATGCACTGGATATAACTGATAGCATTGAGCCTTCAAAAACAAACATGGCTCTCATTTCGGATCTTTGCATTCCTATTGCGCGTAACATACCCATTGAAGTCTTACGCTCTTCAGCCAACATGACAAAGATATTGATTACTAGAAGTATTCCTGCAACAACAGTAAAAGAACCGAATACCAAAAAGAAACCTGCAACATTCTCTGATGCAGATTCAGAAGATTCCACAATTGATCGCTTAATATCCCTGACACTAACGTCATACAAACCCGCCTTGGCTTCTTCATCCATCCAATCATTAAACTGTGAAACTAGTTCTGAAAAATTTGTCTCGTTAGTTAAGTCATAGCTAGTGATTACTACAGATGTTCTCTCTCCTGCGGTAGAACCAGATATTTCCTCTGCATCAGTCATATTTAGTGATACAAAAAATAAGTCATCATACCCTGGTTGTTCGAATAATTTGGGTAAGTCGCCTACTAATCCAGAATAATTAAGTTTTAATCCGTCTTCAGAACCAAATAAATAAGGAATTACACCTAAAAATGAAATACTTTCTTGATTATCAATATCTAAGATTTCGTGAGACCAGCTTGGGAAATCAAATTCACCTTCTGACGGGGGACTGTAGATAAAGTTAGATTCACCCTCTACTGCCATTCCCACTAGAGGAATCAAATTCATATCGTCAAAAGTCCTAATTAGTGGAATCCTTACATTCTCAAACACCCCTTCTGAGGTTCTAGAAGTAATTATTACTCCTTCTTTACCAGGCAAAACGGCCTGATTTAATCGAATACATGCTTCGTCAACAAAAGAAGGTTGATCGAATGAATTTGGCGGTACTAGAATATTTGATGGTTCGAATGATGTTAAGTTCCAGACATAAAGAATTTGTTCGTTTTCAATCCATATTCCATCACATCCAGCTGCGATTATCCTGCCTGCGGGAATCCCCAAGTCATCTAAGTCGATATTAGATACATCTGACATCAAGATAAGTTCTTGAGATCCTTGAGATTTTAAATTCCACACCAATCCACCAATATTAATGATGCTATTTTGACCAATGAATAAATTACTCCAATTACAATTAATTATTTGTTCATCAAAATCAATAATTAATTGTTGAGGAATCATACAAGTTTTAGATCCGAATAAATCATGTGCTGAAATAATTATATCATTTTGATCTGAATTGATTTCCAATTTAAATAACTCTGATTCCCAATCTCCCCGATTCAAATTAAATACTTTCGAATTGTCTCCCTCAACAATTAATTCAATTAGTGAATTTTCATCAGCTAACTTCAAACCCAGTATAATTTGATTATCCAAGATTTCAATCGAATGAACCTCCTTGACACTTTCATCACTACCTACTAAATCTATGTATTCAGAACTACCATCAATGTTCATCTTTGTTACGCCATTGGAATGTGCAATATACGAGGTTGTAGTATTGTAAGGTTCAAAATCATTGAATATCATTCCATCTGGAAAAGTAAATTGCGTCCATCTGTTACTTGAAGAATTATAAACAGATAGCCCTAATGATGAACTATACCATTCTAATTCTTCGTTCAGATATAAAGATTCGACATTTGAACCTAATATTCCGACAATATTCTCGTTTCGATAATTAACCTGAAATAATTGCGCTTGCAATGTTTTGTAAACACTTGAATTGGGTGCATATTCAAAAATAATTTCCTCTATTTCTTCAATCATTTCAACTGACAATCTAGCATCACCTGATTGTAATGAAATACTCATAGCATTCTTTTCGAAATCTGTTTGGAGTAAAAATCCAACATCGTCAGATTTTATAACCTCATTTAATATTTTTTTAACTTTAGAAAATATTTCATCTACTGAAATTAAACTATCTCTGATACCGCCATTAGCTGAAATATCGATAAAATTTACTTTATTCTGTTTATTTTGAATTTCTTGTGCCGTTTCTAATGTGGAGAAAATAACCGGAGAATTTGACCCTCTAACTGTCGCTGAACCTTCCATTTCGACAATCTTCCATATTACTGCAGATATTGTTTCGAGTGTGCCTACACCAGTCGATGAGTTATATTTTGTGTAACTTAAAGAGACCTCTTCGCCTTCATCAATTCCTAACTCATCTGCTAAAACCCTGTTAATTACAAAAGTATGATTTCCACTGAGTTCCTCATTTTCTTTCAATTCTAGATAACTAATCCCATCTTTATCACCCAAAATTTCCCATGGTCCAGTTGTGTGAGATTCAGAATCTGCAGCCCACCATGTAGCACTTGGTTCAACTAATCCTGATTTTAGATTTGATAATGATACATCGATGTATCGTCCATAATAAAATCCATCCATATTCTCTGAAACCTGAGTACTATTCAGTAACTCGGAATAAAAATTGTCAGCCAATTCTTGGTCAATTTCTTTGGCTAATCCTGAAGCTTGAGAAAAACCATTTTCAACTCCTCGGATACGTATATCTGTTTCACCTAAAATAACATACGCTTCCTCTTGAATTGTTGCATTTAAACTATCTCCCACAACTAGGCTAGAAGTTATAATTGCTGAACCAATGAGTAAACCTGTCATCATCAAAGCAGTATTTCTTTTATTTCTCAATAAATTTCTTATTCCCAAAATCCATAATAAACGATGTTTCGCTGAGAAAACAATCATTAAAATCATCTGAGTAAGAATTCCAAACACTAGGCTTAAGATCAAAGAAATCAATAAATCAAGATTAAAAAAATTACTAATTAACATAGATGAGACGCTCAATAACATTGGAGAAAAAATCATTAATAGATGACTTTTAAAATTCAAATTCTTCAAGCCTGGTTGGCTGTAAAACTGAATAAAAAGACTAGATAAACAAATACAAAATCCTAAAACAAGAGTAAGAATAATTACAATTAAATCCATGTTATTACCTATTCTTCTTCAGTAAAATTTTTTGAATCTCTGAATATTCTGCCATCTCGCATCTCTAATATTCTCGAGCATCTCTTTGAGACTCGTACATCATGAGTTACTATCAACATCGTGATTTTTAATTCCCTATTCAGTTCAACTAATAAATCTAATATTTTGTTACCAGTCTCTGTATCAAGATTTCCGGTTGGTTCGTCAGCGAGTAGAAGACCTGGCTCGTGAACATATGCCCTAGCAATAGTAACTCTCTGTTGTTGACCTCCTGATAATTCTGCTGGTTTGTGGGATGCCCAATTTTTGAGACCTACTTTTTCAAGCGCACTCAAAGCCTTTTCTCTGATTTTTTTTGAATTCGGTTCAGCACTATTTAATTGGAGAGGAATCTCTACATTTTCCAAAGCCGTAAGAACTGGAATTAAGTTAAATGATTGAAATATAAATCCTAATTGCTCTCTCCTAACTTTAGTCCTAAGCGCATCATCTCCTTCAAAGATAGATACATCTTCTACTAGAACCTCTCCTAAAGTAACCTCATCCAAACCTGAAAGACAGTTCAGCAATGTTGTCTTTCCACATCCTGAAGGACCCATTACTGCAACCATTTCCCCTTCATTAATTTCAACTGAAACATCTCTTAAGGCTTCAACACGAGTTGCTGAGGTTTCATATACTTTCCAGATACCTCTTGCTTCTAGCACTCTGCCCATGTTCAATGGATTAAGTATACAAATATAATCTAACGCATCGGGACATCATGGCTCAAGTTAAACTATTGCTTTTCGGACCCTTAGCTGAAGAATACGGATCCTCTGAATCTTTCCACAATATCACACATAACTTCACGATAAATCAATTGATTGAAAAACTAAATTTGACCAAATGGAAGGAAAATGGATTAAAGTGTGCTGTGAACAAAGAGTTTACAACTTACGAAAAAATTCTTTCAGATGGTGATGAAGTTGTTCTACTGACTCCAGTGTCTGGCGGTTGAAATGAGAGAATTTAATGTGAATATTAGAGAATGCATTTGAACTTGAACCTTTACGGACGTTCATATGGCAATAGGTCCTCCAGAAATAGCAGTAATTTTAATCATATTTTTTCTTTTGTTCGGTGCTGAAAGATTGCCTAAATTGGCAAGATCAATGGGTCAAGCAAAAGGAGAATTTCAAGAGGGTTTAAATGAAGTCGTTCATATTCCCGAAAAAAAGAAAACCTTTACAGATCTTGATGCTGGAGGTATGACTCCCGAACAGAAGTTAGCAGAAGACGCTAGAAGAGCCGGGATCGATCCCGTCGGTAAAGATACTGATTCAATCAAAGAAGAATTACAAGAAAAAGAGTAATTATCTCTTTTTTCTTTTGAGCTTCATCGGAGAACCACAAAAATTACAAATTTCTCTTCCGTTTTTAGACTTTAAACGGAAGCTCTTTCCGCATCCTGTACAAATTTGAACCCATTCCCAAGATTCTGTAATGCCTCTTTGAATCACTGGAGACCAACGCATTCCTGCTTTGTTAAGAGTATTTTGAATTCTGTAATCATCAGTAAAAAGAATCTCATCTAATTGAAAACACAATGCAATCAAATCAATATCTACTTCTGATAATTTAGCCAAGTCCCCCGATTTTGCAGAAGCAATCCTTGCTTTTTCAATTGATTGATGGTCTGGAGAAATCCACTTCAAATCTAAACTTTCAACCAAAAGTGCTCTCTCAAGGGATACATTTTCTAATTCTTTAAATTGGGATTCAGCCACTACTGAATTTGAAATTTTTTCAATTGGCCAGGCTAATAAAGCCGCTGTATCAAGTATCGCCACAGACATTTCCAATAACAAATAAGACATGATACCTTCTATGCAAGAAGTATTGATGCATGAGAACCAACTGGATAGTATCCATGGGGTGGCAAGAACAGTTATTAGAATGGTTCGAAATCTTTGGACCTGCTAGTCTCGCTATACTATCTTTCACCGAATCAATAATACAACCAGTTCCTCCCGATTTGATGTTTTTACCCATGCTAATGAATAATTCAGGTAACATTCCTATGATATTGTGGTTATGGGTTGTAATTACATTATCAAGTGTAACTGGAAGTTTAGTTGGATACTGGATTGGCAAGAACTGGGGGAAATCTATAATAAAAAAATTCAATGGTGAAAAACACATTAAAAAATTAGAAGCATTAACAGATAAATACGGTACCTTAGGTATTTTCATAGCAGCAGTGTCTCCGATTCCATACAAGGTTTTTGGATGGTTTGCTGGAATGGGAGAAATGGACAAAAGGTCATTTGTTTATGCAGGTTTATTCGGTAGGGGTTTAAGATTTGGCATGGAAGCGATTCTTATCGGTATTTACGGGCAAGTAGCCCTTGAAACGATAAATAATATTTTAGATCAAGAGTTTCTGATTGGAATAACAATTATCATCACAGGAATCATAATTTATTTTGTATTAAAATGGTGGAATAGTATAAATATTGAAACTGAAACTTCATGAAGATGATGTGTGTAGCATGCATTACCGGCGCTCGATTGGTGTAGTCCGGCCCATCATCTCGCCCTTTCGAGGCGAGGACCCGGGTTCGAATCCCGGATCGAGCACCTTCTCGTAAATGATGCACTGCTTGGCTGTATGCATCGGTAAAAAAATCAAAAGTTATGGGGGGTCTCGAGCACGTTTACTAAAAATAGTATTTTGCATCGAGCACTTTTTGACAATTTACGCATAAAACTACCTCAAACCTTCCTGATACCAACTTCATTCAAACCTGAATATGATTTAAATCGAATAGTAATTCGAGATTCTTCTTCATAGTACGTAATTTATATTTCAGAAAGGCAATATTCATTAGAGGGTAGGAAAAGAATTCCCGAAGTTCCAGGATTACCTTTAACCGGTAAAATATTTGATTTAATACCTCTATCTCTTAATGAATTCTCCAATGAGCCACCCCGAATATAAGTTTTAATTTTATTACCATTGTTGAAACCATGAATTAAATATAATCCAGATAATCTAAATTCTTTCGCTATTTTCAAATGCTGCCTTATTTTTTCCTTAGCTTGCCATACTGATAAAAAATGTAAATCAAGCTTTAAAAAATCTCCACAATTTGTTTTTATTTTTTTCACTCTCATGACCCCCTTTTTAACTCCATTTTTCCAGATCTATTTCCAGCTTTTTCCCAAAATTTTTTGGCAAGTTTACTAGAATATTTCATCAGTACTTCCTCCTAAGTGGCTCTGAAAGGCAGTCGTGCTTACTCCAACCCCCCCCCTTTATTGAATGGCTAGGGAAATCCAATGGTATCCATCTTCTATTATTTTTTACCATCAGGATGTCCTCAAAACATTTTTTACATTTTGTTTTGAATTTTTTACTCATTAAATACACCCCAAAAATTTCGATAAATTATTATTCATCCTTTCAACTCCATTTTTTCGTATCTATTTCCAGATTTTGACATAGATCCCAAACACCACAACAATCCAACAAAATATAGTGGTGTGTTTCAAAAACTAACAAAAACGAAAGGTTATTTATTTCTTCTGCACAAATTTCACACCTCTTGTAAAATAGGCTTGCATCATTAATGAATGCCATTGGAAATACCGATTTACTTTCATTGCCTGGAAGAGTAAATTGCAAATCTAATACATGATAGGTTTTATTATTCCTATTCTTGCATTCTCCTTTTGCTGTAATAGTGTCAATTCTGACACTTTCTTCTTCTTCATCATCACTACTTCTTCTACAAATCTTCTTCATTCTAAACCCCTCCTATACTTTCAATTGTTTTTCTTTCTAAGTTCATTAAATCTAGTAATAGTATTTCTTTAAGTACCGAATAATAAAAAAATATATTTTCACCATTTCCTTAGAATTAATTATTACTACCGCAGAAATAATCTTGGTATAATGAAAGTGGGAACACTCAGGATCGAGCAGTTTTAATTTGAATTTTAATATTTCTGACTGTAGTCAATTTTATGTACTAAGATTTCTAACTAGACATATGACTAATTCAAATAGAGAATGGTTCCACAGTAGCGCCGCACCCTTATGGATGAGAGTTAATGTAATCATCTTTGTGTGGATATTTCTATCAATACTCGGTTTTATCGTGTATTCTGACACCGAAAATAAAACAATTCCTGAATTGATTAGAATTTTGGGAACTTTACTTATATTATACTTTGGAGCATTTATGTTAAGTAAAATTTTTATTTTTGATAAAAATGTAACTTTTCCAGAAATAAACGAAAAGAAGTACTGTTATAATTGTGGAAAGAAAGATTCAATTTTAATTGGGAAAACAATTAAATTTCTCAGTATTTCTAAAGGTTTCAGATTTCAAACATGGGTATTAATGTGGCATTGCAAATACTGTAATTATGATGAAATTGAAAAAGTTAAAGAT
>PBGP02000019.1 GCA_002720095.2 Methanobacteriota archaeon | reverse complement strand
GAACTGGAGTTGGAGGAGAAGATGGAGGAGGGGATGTAGGAACTGGAGTTGGAGGAGAAGATGGAGGAGGGGATGTAGGAACTGGTGATAGTGATGTGGGCACATTTTGGCTGCTAATTACAATATTTCTTTCGGTTTCGATTCGGGTCGCTTCAGCATCTATTAATACTGATTCCAATTTTCCTGTACTAAGATAATATTGCATGGCATCATCTATTAAGTCCATACATCTATTTGTTAGTTCTATATTACTTCCCAATCTGTAAATAAAGAATCTATGAGAGCCCGAAGAAGTTTCAAAAATGATATATTCAGGATCTGCAATTTGGATTAAAGTGAATAGTAGTCCTACAACAAACAGGCATGTTCCTAAATTAATTAATAAAGGAATAAAGATAGATGTGACTAATAGAATTAATCCTGCAATAATCAAACTCCACCAAAGAAATTTGAAATTATCCAACCAATCATACTTGTAATGTGAAAATGTTTCTATTTTCCTTGTTGTCATATGTTTTTCAAGACTTACTATACCGTCATGACCTCTTTTTGAAGTTACAACCTGAATTAAATTATCATCTTTAACGAGAGACAATGTTTCATTACCATCTCTACTCTCTCTAATTACAAATTCTGAAATTTCATTGTTAATTACATGTTTCGCCCTAACTCCGATCCCTGGAAAGCGTTTCACAATAATGGCCTCACTATGATGTGTGATATGTTGGCGGTTAATTATCGCTACCGGTTAATTTAATTCAATTCCAGTCGGAGGTTGCCCAAATTTCAACATCTGAGTTTATTTCTTCTCCCTGTTTCAAACTTGTTCCAATAATGGTTGGAACTCCAGCCCCTGAAGCGATATCATACATTCTTTTACTGAGTTGACCGTTGTATGCCACTGCTAAGACTGTTTGAGTTGATTCTGCGATTTTTGATGCAAGTTTAGATGCCCCTATAGGGTCAGATGTACTGTCGTCTTCAAAAATTAAAATAGCTTCTCTTGGATCTAATTTTTCAATATTTTCAGCGTAATCTAATATCTGCTGTGGTGGTTTTATTTTTTCCTTTGTACTTGGTTCTTTATTTTCACTAATTCTCGCTATAAATTTTTCAGAAGGTTGTTTCATTGCAAGACATTTTGTGATAGTTTTAATTGGCAGTAATTCCCATTCTTGGCCAGTTGGTGCTTGGGCAACGAAGTCAACTTTCATTAATTCGGATAACTGAAGTAAAAGCATTTCACCCCCACGATCTCCGTCTATGGCTACAATTACGCTTTCCTTGGAATTGGCTAAATCAATCAATTCCTGCTTAATCTCTCCAGCACCGTCTGTACAAATTGCATTTTTTATTCCTGCTGATAACAGATTACGAACGTCGTTTCTACCCTCACAAACAATTAATGACGAAGAAGTTTCAATATTAGGTCCACATGTTAATCCATGGTAGAATTGAGACTGTTCAGTTGTCAAAACTGATCTTACCTCATCTATTACACTTTTACTTGTGGAGCTGCTGGTTGAAACTAGTTTTAATAGCAAGTCTTTAGCGAGTTCAACAACTTGTGTCCTCTTTGTAGCTCTGACATCTTGGATTTCCTTGATTTCAATCTTTGAATTACAAGGTCCGATTCGTTCGATTGTAGAAATTGCCGCTCCAATAATAGCTGTCTCAACATTATCCATACTACTTGGAATAAGAATTTCACCGCTGACCTTGCCTTTTTCACTTTTTAAATTGACCTCGATCATACCAATTTTGGCAGATCTTTGTAATTTCCTTAAATCTAAATCATCACCTAACAGTCCTTCGCATTGGCCGAATAAAGCTCCGACTACGTCTTTTCTCTGTACCGTTCCATCAACTTTAATAGTAGCAATAATCATATATTTCATTGTATTCTTTTGGTTTTTATTATTTTTTGACATGTTTTTACCTCCGCTAAATTCTCATTATCTTCATACATCACATCAACTGTGAATTACTCTCCTAAGAAAGATTGAGTCTGATATGAGCATCTGCTCAATGTATTCGTGAAATTGATTACTTTTGAATACAATGGTTAAATTAGATGTTTTTTTCTTTTTAAATACATAATAGTGATATTTACAATCATGTTAAGAAGATTAGTCAATCTCGATAATTATGGGCGACAGTGCACCTCGAACTTTAGAAGTGTTCAGTGATTGTGTTACTGTAATGTTAAAAGATGGTCTACTTACTAGAGAAGAACGAAGATTAATCTCCGCTCTGTCTAGAAATTTAAATTTAAAAGATGGTGAACCGCTGCAAGTCTATGAAAAAGTTAAGATCGGTAAAAAAATGGATGGAGGTGAATTAATTTCACGTGAACAACAGCTGAAAATATACCAGAGCTTATTCGAAATTGCATTAGTAGGCTCTTTATCTAAGGATGAATGGAGAATTTTGGCATTCTTAAGACAAGAATTTGGTATTGGGGATCTAGAACATAAAAAAATTGAGGCAGAATTAAAAAATAATATTAAAGAAAGATATGAACCGAAAGTTGTAGACACATTAATCAAAACTATCGAAGATTCTACTAATACTATTACTAAACTAATTAAAAGATTATTTTAAGATTCATTATGTCTGCAACTCTCGATGATTTCCTTTCTAATGTCAATTGGGAGGTTAACAAAAAAAATAAAAAATTGCTAAAAGTATTGAGAGAAGCATATACTTGTGGTGTCCCTGCAATGATTGCAAAGTCACTTACTGATAGATTAAAAGACGCTGGGGGGTATAAATTCTACTTAGGGACTCCGCCAGAAGAACTTAGATTGATAGCTAGTTACATTATGACCGAATTTAACAATGAGCCTGAGATAATAATACAACTAATACCGTCTTTATGGAAAAGGCATGGTAGAGAAGATGCAGTACTTTACGGAATTATTTTAGCGAATATAAATTCAGATCTATTATCAGAAAATATTTGGATTTTTTTTGCCAATTCGCTAAGAAAAAAAGAGCCTGCTGATGATATTATTGCTGTTTGTGAAGAATTGATTAAAGCTGGTCATAAATTTCCCGATATCAAGACTCTGGAATATATCTTTAACATGAATAAAGTCTCTCAACAATATGTACTCTTCATTACATTTCAGAAATATAAGAAAAACATACAACTTAGTGAAGAAGTGATTGAACTGATAAAAAGATGCCCTGCAAATAATGATCTCTCAAATCGTATCAAATCAAGATTAATTAACAATTAGAATCATAAAATAACAATCATTGCTATGTGCGAGAGGAATGGTTGAAAGATTTTTATCTTCGGATGATCCTATTAAGGAAGAGGTTTTAGAATGGACTATTAAAAAAGACGCCTCAGACGCTAAAAAATTACTAGAATGGTTGGTTGATACTAGTAGCTACAGAGAAAAACAAGCAATGATTGATTTAATACAAGGGTTGGTGGATGAATTAAAAATATCAATCGAAATGCTGACCGATCTTCAATGAGGGGAAAAATTGTCCTTCATATCAATAATTCTTGCCGGTGGAAGAAGTAGCCGAATGGGAACTAACAAGTCAATAATTGAAATTGACGGAATTCCTATGATATTACGCGTTATGAATTCACTAAAAAAGGCTGGTTGCTCAAAATTTATACTCCAAATAAAAAATAATACAAACAAAGAACATTTGAAGCACTTAATGTCAAATTTTGATGTGACTTGGAATTATGATGAATCCAATGAAAACGACCTGATTAGCGCTATTAATTCTGGATTAATGCTGGCTAAAAAAATGGGCTGGAAATTCGCGCAATTGGCCCCAGTTGATACCCCGTATGTTTCGAGCAGGTTATTCGAAATATTATCAAAAAAAATATACGGTGATTATGATATTATTATACCGAAATCAAAAGATTCTGGAGATGGATTAGAGCCCTTATTGTCATATGTTAAAATTAAACCTCTCTTAGATAAGTTCAGCCATTTAGCACCCGGTAAAAAAGTAAGCCTTAGTGATTTATATTGTCAAATGAAACATAAGATAATAAAAATTGATGAATTAAAAGAAGTAGGTGTTTCAAATCGAAATTTTAAGAATTTTAATTCTTTGAATGATCTTCAATAATTACTTCTTGTTTTCTATTTACAGACACATAACCTTCACAAAGCAAATCTAAAACTCTTGGATATATTTTATGCTCTTTTAATTTCACCCTATTTTGCAAATCTTCAAGACTATCATCAGAAAATACTTTTACTTTTTCTTGAGCGATGATTGGGCCTGAATCTACTCCACTGTCTACAAAGTGTACAGTACATCCTGACTCTTTAGTGCCTGATTCTAAGACTTCTTTGTGGGGGTTTGCACCAGGAAATTTTGGAAGAAGACTAGGATGAATATTCAGCAACCTACCAAGCCATTTACCAACAAATCTAGTAGATAATATGCGCATATACCCTGAAAGTACTATCAACTCCACCCTATTCTCTACCAAATGTTTTTGAATTAAATCTTCATGTGCCTCCCTAGCTTTTTTAATTTCTTTTGGTAATTCAATAATTTTAGTTAGGACGTTTTTTGATTTAGCTCTTTGAATACCTTCTACACCTGGTTTATTTGAAATTACTAACACAGTCTTGTGGGAACATTTGTTTTGGTTTTGATAATTTAATAGTGCTTCCATTCCACTTCCGGAACCCGAGATGAAAATAGCTATTCTAACTGGATTGTCAGATGTTCCTTTCCTTGGGAGTTTGAATTCAGACATTAGTTATTACCTCTTGAACTAAATTAATGCCTAAATAATCTAACACCAGTAAATAACATTGACATTTGATGCTGGTTCGCTGCATTTATAACCTCCTCATCTCTAATAGATCCTCCTGGTTGAACAATGCTTGTAATACCTATTTCATGAGCCGCATCTATTCCATCTCTGAAAGGAAAAAATGCGTCTGAAACCATAACTGCACCTTCAGCATCGCTTCCAGCTCTTCTAGCAGCTATTCTGACTGCTTCAACTCTACTGGTTTGTCCTGGACCGATTCCCACTGTTTTGGTTCCTTTGACAAAGATTACTGAATTAGATTTTACCTGTTCGCATACTACTATTCCAAATTTCATTGCCGAGATTTCATCTTTTGACGGTTTAACTTTTGTGACAATTTTAGAAATCTTTGGATCTATTTTTGGACTCTGTTCGGTTTGTAATAACCAACCTCCGTTAACTTGTTTAGCTACTATTTGAGATGTATGAGGAGTTAGCCTAGACATTTCTTTTTTTATTGAAAGTAATCTTCGGTTTCTCTTTTTGGCTAAAATTTTTAAAGCATCTGGTTCAAAAGATGGAGCTATAATACACTCAACAAAATGCTCACCAATTTGCTTTGCAGTTGAAACCTCAACCTTGGTATTAAATGCGACTATACACCCAAATGCAGACTCTGGATCTGAAGCTAAAGCATCAATCCATGATTGTTTTTGTGAGTCGGATAACGCTGCTCCACATGGATTATTATGTTTAACAATTACACATGCATAAGGAGTATCAGGCCAGTCATCAGTTGATAAGTTCCTCGCTAGTCTTAATGCAGAATCTAAATCAATGTAGTTGTTATATGACAATGGTTTGCCGCTATGCATTAAGAAATTAGATAAGTTGATTTCACTCTCAGACTGATTTTCATAAAAAGCTGCGGCTTGATGCGGATTCTCCCCATATCTCATTATTTCTTTAATTTGAGAATCTATAAGGAATCTATTTGGTAATTTAGTAATAGCTTGGTTTAATTCTTCACTCTTGTTCGCTTCCCCTATCCATCTTTTGTGTAATTCTTTAGAAATTGCGACATCATAACTAGCAGTGTGTTCAAATGTTTCCAAGGCAAGTTTTCTCCTGTATTCTTTACTTAGTTTTAAAGGACTGCCTTCATTCTGATTTAATAGCTCGATTATCTCTGTATATTTGTCAGGGTTAGAGATAGATAAAACATTATGATAGTTTTTTGCGGAGGCCCTCAGCAAGGTAGGTCCTCCAATATCTACCATTTCAAGTAAATCTAAATCACTTAAAGGGGGCTTTATGGAAGCGCTTTCTGCAAAAGGGTATAGATTTACAGCTACTAATTTAATTGGTTTATACCCTAATTCATCTAAACCTTTAACATCATTTTCATTCTCAATTCTTGCTAAAATTGATCCGTGAATCGCAGGATGTAAAGTTTTTACCCTTCCGTCAAATATTTCAGGATGACCAGTAACCTCACTTACATCTAAAACAGGTATACCTGCCTCTTTCAGTTTCTTGGACGTGCCGCCAGTTGAAATTATTTCCCAACCTAAATTATGTAATCCATTAGCAAATTCAATAATTCCTGTCTTATCATATACGCTTATTAATGCTCTAGGAGATGAATGCATGTAGTTTCCCTTGGTAGTGTCCAAACATAGGCAATTAATCAAGAAACCCCATAAAATAATAATTAGATTTGTCTGGCGTAAGTACAAATTGGTAATTAAAATGGTAAAATTTGAAAAATTAGTCGGGATATACAATGCGAAAGGATCAATTATTGGTGAATTACAATATATATTTGGTAAAATTACAGGTAAAGCACACTGTGCATTATGTGATATCACTCATGGTAAAATTAAAGAAAAAGCACAATTCAAGGAATGTAGGGAAAATTTAGAGATCCCATTCGAGTTATTACACCTTGATGAACTTAATGAATACCTAGAAAAATTTGCCAGTAATGCTCCCTGCGTAATAGGAATTCAAGAAAATACCCATTCATTACTAATTGACTCTCAAGAATTAGAAAGTTGTAATAAAGATGTTCAAAAATTCTCAGATTTACTTGATTCAAAAATTAATCTCCCCTAGATGATATCAGTTGATCTACGCGTAATAGACCGATCACTGTTTCTGTGGCAGAACTAATTGAATTTTTTAATGAGAATGTCGGTTCTTTTGCCTCCGTAATTGAAGAAATCTCGCCATTTTTATCAACCCCTAAATCAACACAATCATCTTTTAATCTACTTCTTAGTTCAATTACCGTATCAAGGCTGCTCTTTCCTGCATTTGCTGCCAAGGTTGCAGGTATCGTTTCAAGTGCTCTTGAAAATGCTTCCATACCCAAACGCTCTCTTCCATCTTTAGCATCCGCAGATCTCATTACTTCAATCGATGCTAATGAATGAGGGTTTCCTCCCCCTCTTAGCACATGTTTTGTATTAACTGCCAGACAAACAGATTTAATTGAATCATGTATAGATCTTATGGTTTCCTCCACTATTAAATCATCAGGTCCGCCTATATCAAAAGTGATTAATTTCGTGCTGTCACAATCGTCAATTTTTATCCTTTGTATGAACTCTCCATTTTTAGAAACTGTTGTAGTCTGAATTGTGCCAATATTACCTAATTCATCAGGAGAGAGGTCTATTACTCTAGGACAAATAGTCGCTCCTGTAGCTAGAGCAATGTTCTCTAAATCTATCGATTCTAATCCTCCAAGAACGAAAATATTTTTTGATAATAAGTCGTGTAAAATATTCTTATTGATATCACCAGTTGTAAAGACAGCACTGATATCTAAATTGGTTAATTTTTTACTTACAGCTTCAACTTCTTGTTCTTCATGATAGATAAAACCAGATAATTCTTCAGGTGAATTAATTTCTATTTCAGCATCTCTAACAAGATCTTTGAATCCCAATTCGCTATTAATTAAGGCAACTTTACAATTAGTTAATTCCTTGGGAGTACTGTCTAAATGCAGTTTTTTCTCAAGAATATAACCTCTAATCAATTCAACTGACATCGGAGTGTTGTTAGATGATTTTGTCATAAAAAAATTTTCTGATTGACATATGGTTGTTTTTTGGATTTGCTCCAATGCTATAATCGCCAGACTTGCAATACGATCTGAGACATTTTCTGTAACTTTGCCTGTCAACGCTGTTTTGGCTACATTATATAATTCCTGATCTGAATATACAGATGATACTTCATCAAATTTTTTAACTGCTATATCACAAGCTTCTCTAAACCCATCTATTATTACCAATGGATGGAGCCCCTTATTAATCAAAAGACCAGCTTCATGCATCAAAGCTCCGGCAAATAAAATACAACCTGTTACACCATCTCCAGCTGCAGATTCTTGAGATTCACCCAAACTTACAAATGATTTTGCTGCTGGATGTTTAACCATTAACTCTGAAACTATTTTTGCTCCATCATTTGTAATAGTAGATTCGCCATTTGATTTGTATAACATTTTATCAAGACCTTTTGGACCATAAGTCGGTCGAAGTAAATCTGCAAAAATTGAGGAGGCGGAAATAAGTTTATCTCTTAGAAACTTTTCTGAAGTGACTGTTGACTCGGGACGTAAAATTTTGACTGGAGGTGGGCCTGCACCATTATTATCATTCATCTAAACACCACTTTATGAAAATCATCCCCTCATGGGTTCTAAGGAATAATAAACCCAATTGAAGAATAAAAGACAAAGAAGAGATAATATCATTGATGGGCCTAATGGATAACCTAAATTATTGCTAAACAAAAATGATACCAATATAAAAAATAGTAAACCTAGAAATAAATAAATAAATTTGAATGATGAGAATTCTAATTTAACTTTAATTAATTCTAGATTGGAAATAACCATAGTTAAAGAAATTAGAATGAAGAGTACTGCAAAAACGTAATATCCTTCAATTGGTGAAAAATTAATACCTACAATAAATGCTGCTAGGACAGAAAATAATAATCCAGATAAAATTCTATTTTGGATTTTTCTTATGACGACTTCTTCTCCCATTACTCCCTCCGACTTGATTTAAATTTTTCAATTTGTTCATAGTAAAATCTATTCTTTTAGTTCTATCCCGTTAATAAAATACTTGGTACTTTAAATGCTCTCTCGTGTAAGGGAAACGAAATATAAGCATTTTGTTTACCCAATCTTATTCTATCGTGAAATAATTCAAATTGTTTGCGGTAATCTAACCTGGGACCACTTAACCCAGTCCAATCCAATGCAAATTTACCACCCCCCGATAATGAATCAGACCTAACACTTGCGACAATCATTGGTATGTGAAAGTGATCTACAGAATTTTTTCCAAATACGGTGTGAATTCTTCTTTCAAATTCTGAATCCGCAGAAACCCTAACGCTGTCAAAAAAACCGATATTGCTCATTATTATGTCTCTTCTAAACATTAATGAAATACATGCATGTCGTATAGCTCCTTTACCTCGATAGATTATATTGCTATTCTCATCAACTCTAATATATCCTGTTGTAACTCCGACTAACTCTGAATTTTGCTCTAATTTTTGAATCTGAAGTTTTAGTTTATCAGGATGGCACCAATCATCTGAATCATGAAATGCTACATATTTACCTTTAGCTCTCAGTAAACCATGATTTTTGGCAACATAAGTTCCTCCGTTGGTTTCTAATTTAATGGGTATGATACGTTTATCTAATTTTGCTAAAGTGCTTATTTGTTCAAATGTATCATCAGGACTAGCATCATCAATAACGATTAATTCAAAGTTTTGATATGTTTGATTTAGTATTGAATTAATCGCAACCTCAATTAAATCCGTTGCCTTATATGCCGTCATAATTACTGAAATTAAAGGTCCATTTTCAATTTTAGATTGGCCATCAGGGAGTAGGTTTTCTACTGAAATTTCCATATTATCTCCATTGGACATTAAGTTACATATTTCTTGATTAAAATTTTCGAATACTTTCTTAAAGTGTTCAAAAGCGGACTTTCCTTGATTTTTTTCTCTGTAAACCTGACTTAAAGCAAGTTTATATTCTGCATTTTCAGAATCCTCCTTTAAGTATCTAGATAATAAATCAATTGATTCATCGTATTTACCTAACTTAGATAGAGATAGTGCCAAGTGACATACTGGAATATGTTCAATATTACGATGATTGGACATATTTTCTCCCAAATTCTGAAATAATAATTTACAAATCCTTGCTGTATATTCATAGTCTTTAAGATGGTTGAATGTCAAATTAATTAACTCAATATAAGGCCAAATTCTGTGATTATGACTCTCATCATTAATCAATTTTTTTAATATAGTTTCACCCTCAATGAAATTAGCTTTTTTAAAATCGGCCCTAGCTATGCCCATAATTGCAGAATAATGTGACGGTTTCTGTTTCAAGACTAATTTCCATCTTTGTTCCGCTAGGAAATAATCTCCCATGTTATGAGCTATTCTCGCATGAGTCACTAAAGCGGGTAAATATTCAGGTTTGGCAATTAATGCCATTGTGCAATAATCTTCTGAAATTTGTAATCTTTTAGCTTTTAATGCGCAACTCGCTAGCATAGTTAATTTCCTAATTTCTAAATCCGGGTATTTGTTTGAATCTGATTTATCTTCAAGTTTTTTAATTTGAATCTCTGCTTTTTCATAATCTTGTAAATTTATTAATAATTCACAATATTGTATCTGATAGGTCATATTCTCAGGGTCGCCACGTAAGAGTTTTTCATACAATTCTAACATATCTTCATAATTTTGTAATTTATGGTGGTTTCGTGCTAATCTATATACAGCAACTAAGGATTTTGGGTTCACATTTACTGCTTTTTCAAAATAGAGCTCTGCTTCTCGAAACTGATTATTATCCCAAAGGTATATTCCAGCATTAAGTAATGAATCGAAATCGTGTGGGTCCTTCATCAGTAATTTTTTGTAATCTTCAAAATTTAAATTAATATTATCTCTTGAATTAAATGAAAAATCTGAATTAATGTATTTATTATGATCTAAACCAATTAATTCTAATGTTAATCTTTGAATTGTCACATCTTTTATAACATTGCCATGATTACTATAATTTTCTAAAGCCCATGTCCAGTTTGATACCCCGGCATTAAAAATTCTGCCTTTAGAAGGAAATTCAAGAATATGTGAATTAGCATAACTATTTGAAAACATTTTTTGCTTAATTTTGTTTTTTGAAACTACCTTTAATCCCTTAATCTTTTTTGATTTATCCCATGATAGGCCAATTAACCCTTCAACATTATTTGTTACAGGTTTGGGTATACTAAAAATTTTTAAAAATTCTCTGCTAATGTTATAATTATTCCAAGGGGGGTTTTTGTTTTTACCTGAAACGGTGGTGGAAAAAAATTTATTTTCTAAACGAGGCCCAATATTTGGATCATCTATATTATCGCTCAAAACAACTTTTTCATAAAAACCTTGTTTGTCTTTTTCCAACCTCACAATATACTGTCCTGCTTCTGAGCCAAGATGTATCAAATGGTTACCACATTCAACTGTATTCTTGTATGCATCCTCTATTTTTTCCGTCCAGTAACGCGTTGGACCTGACGTAATAATATGAGTGTAGTTATCCAATAGACTCGTGTCATTTTCTAATTCCAGATCAGTGTGAAATGCAATATCAATGTTATTTTTTTCTAACCATTTAATCAATGGATAATTCCACCTCAAAGCATCTCCTCCCCGAGGATTATAATGTGGTCGATTAAAGGATAGTGTTTTGATTGACTTATCGTCAGAAAATATTTCGTTACTTCTATCAGTGATGCTGACTGCATTTTCACCCCCCCACCAATTCCTACATTGACTAGAAATTAATGAATTAACTACTGCAATTTTAATTCCATTATTTTTAGGTGAACAAATCCAAAATGGATGGATATATGACTTTTCTAATGAAGGATCTGTATGTGTCAAACTAAATTTCGCTATATAAATTCCAGATATCCAATTGTCAGGTATCTGAATCTTGAAACTACTAGGCCAATCCATACCTTCAATATGATTGGAAAAGTTATTCTCTTCATTAAAGCCATTATCTTTAGTCCAGAATCCATGATTTTTTGTAGATAACTCAGATGAACGATATACTTGTTTAGCCCCTGCTCCATTATACCATCCTAACCGATAAATTCTAATGATAAATTTACAACTATCTATCTTAGATGAAGTATGGAAAGAGAGTTGCTCTCCACACTTGATATATTGTGGTCTCAAATAACCTTGTAGCATTTCATTTGCTTCTTTCCCTCGAGGAATTTTCCAATCGTATGAACCAAGATTTTGGTTTTCTATCTTAATTGATCGAGACATGGTAGTCACATCAAACTAGTTCAATCTCTGTTTTCAAATGTGTCTGTAGTATTCTCTTCATTAACAACATAATCGACAAATTTGATTTGATCCGTATTTTCCATATCCTCCAAATTAGTAACAATTATTCCTCCAGAGGAGATTGAATAAATATAATCTCCCATAAATATAGATCTGCGGATTGCAGTGTCTCCATTAAAACAATAACCTGTTTCACATTCTTGTAGATTGTAGAAATCGCTATGATCTACAATCCCATGAATCGATAATGGTAATCCCTCTTCGACATTAACTATGATTAGTTGGCTTAGATACTCATATTTCCAACTACCATAATGGTAATAAGTTTCCATACAATAATTCAATAAATACTCTCTCTCCTCTTCGGTTAGGTTTTCTTGCTGATTTACTCTATCATCGCCATCGGAGGTGGTGCTTTGACTAGATTCGTCTTCTCTAGATTCATCTTCAGGAGGTTCATTACCTCCTGATTCATCACGCATAGGTTCTTCATCTTCAGTTTCATCAGAAAATTCACGATCATCTAGCATCCAGCTCATGTAAGGAACTTGATCTTCGCACCAAGCTAATTTATCTTCACTAGTTGATTCGACATAAGTACTGCTGTAAGTTGACAAAGGTATTGCTAACATATTTTTAGGTGCCCAATATTGGAAAGCCTTGTGTTCGTAAGTTGCCTCACTGTACGCCCAATTCCATTGCACCTCACCTTCTTCAGGGGGGGGTGGAGACAACGATAATACAGAAGCTAAATTTGGGTTTGAAAAATTACTTACGTCGAATAATGATACTTGAGTTGTTGACCAATCTAAACCTAAGCCTGTTTCTAAATTTTCAGGACCAATACCTATTGTTAAGATATTACTATCGCTTAAAGGATGAATGTATGTCGAGACACCAGGAATTTTTAATTCACCCATAATTACAGGTGAATATGGATTAGATAGGTCAATTGTCCATAAAGGGTCAATATCTCTGAATGTAACAATATATGCTCTATCCTCCATAAATCTAGCTGACCAAATTCTTTCGTTGGGAGCAATTCCATCAATTCTACCGATTTCGTCTAAAGTAGATGTAGATTCATTGGGTTGTAGGATAATAACATGGTTTTCCATAGGGTCAGGATCTGAAACCCACCAACGATTCCATTCTCCTGTAGTTGTGGCTAAACGAATATTACCCTCGTACTCTGACAATGAAAATTGATTTAAGACTGTACCATCGACTCTTCCACTTCCAAGATACGTAGTTCCCTGATTATCTAATGAAAATGCATGTATATTTGTTTCCTCCTTAATGTCTTCAGAGCCCCAGTACCACCACCAATCATGAGCCGGTTCGGCGATTAATAATGTATCTCCTGAAGCATAAATTGTCGGCCAATTACCCATCAGATGGTCAGCCTCAAAACTAAATCCTAAACTTAGCAAATCAAGTGTTAGAATAGAGGTGAATTCAATGCCTGCATTGTCCTCGGATGCAACAAACTCATTGCAAGTTTCAGTATGCATCGGTACCTTGACAACTGATGTACCACTCTTGTGATACATCTGAGGCATTACGTCTTGAATTTGTGAGTTGTTAATTATAATATTATTCTGTTGAATTGTATAATTCATTGAGGCATTCCAAATATCCTGACGACGCGAATCTTCCCAATCCAACCCGCTGTTATAATATTCATCTTGTAAATCTTGAGGAATTATTACCCAATTTAATAGGCCGGGTAAATCTAAGTATCCATGTGTTATTGCTCTAACCATTCCATTTTGCTCTCTAGCAGTCAAATATTGGCCTTCTAAATACAACTCACTAGTTATTTGCGGTGAATCTTTAATTTCAATATCAATCACAGTAAACTTTGTTAGACTAGATGCTCGCATTCTAGATTGACCAGAAACTACATCGGTCAACAAAGTTCTTAATTCATCTTCCTGAGGAAGGCCCCAAGTATAAATTGAAGAAAGTACAACTAATTTATCTCCGTAAAGCATCATCTCTCTTGCGTTCCCTTCGATTTGAATTGAAGAACTAAAAATTATGTCTCCAAACTCAGGAACTCCTAAGATAATTAATTTTCCATTATTAATAACGTAAATATTATCTCCATCTGTTTTAACAAAATCTGATTCATCGACTCCTTCTTCCTGATTATTAGTGCCAGAGAAATCTACTCCCTCTTCTCTAGTATTAGAATTAGAAGTTGATGACGAATCGGCAGAGTCGGATGCAACTGGGGCTCCTTCAGCCATCCCGTCATCGAAAACCATGTCATCTTCTATCCAAATTCCTCCTCCATAATAATCAGAAGATTGTTGTAAAATATTTATTCGCATTTTTTCTTTTAAATTTTCACGAATTTCGTTTTCTAATAAGTCGCAAGAGTTGTAAGATACTAAATTAGGAGAGGTTCTATCTCTATCTCCAACCTCCATCCAGTTTGAAATTGGAGCTAACACATCATCAATTACTTCATCAATAATTGGAGAATCTATATCCTCAATTTCATTAACGACTTCTTCAACAGCTCCTGTACATCCAGAACTTATCATAATCAGCAATACAAAAATACAGGTCAATCCTCTCTTAGTCATAGTCTCCGCTGTGACGAAATAATAATTAAACACTTATGTACAATCATCAAAAATTAGTAAGATTGATTGGGTGAATCAATTTACAATTAAAAATGGAGAAGTTAGATGCTACGGATGTATTTTCAGAGTGGGTCTCAAAAAAAAAGGATGAAGGAATGGAAATAGGACACGCACCCTCTGTAAATAAAATGCTATCTTTAATTAATCCTAAATTAAACTATATGTTTGCTGCCGTTGATGTTGGGTGTGGAAATGGTTGGGTTTGTAGGAAACTATCACAAAATCAAAAATGTAAAAAAATTGTGGGAATTGATGGTTCGGAAAAGATGATAATAAAAGCGAAAGAAATTGATCCTGAAGGAAATTATATTCACGCTAAACTTCCTCATTGGAAACCTCAAGAAAAGTTCGATTTAATACATAGTATGGAGTTTTTATATTATCTAAAAGACCCCCTAAAAATGTTAAAAGATTTTTTTAATTTTTGGCTTAATCCAGATGGTTTATTTATAGCTGGAATTGATTATTATTTGGAAAATGAAGACTGTCATAGTTGGCCTGAAAAATTGAATGTGCATATGACAAAACTTAGCATTAATGATTGGAAAAAGGGAATGTTAGATGCAGGGTTTAAAGATGTAGAAATCCATCAAGTTGCTTCTAATGAAAACTTCATTGGTACATTAGTAATGTTTGGAAAAAAGTAATTTTCTTATTCTTATTGTAATTACTAAAATAAATTAAGATTAAATATTATTTTTTCTCGTGTAAGTTTTCAAGAATTATAGATTTTGGGGGAACCTCTACTTTATTCAATGATTTTTCCTTCTTAGGCCATAGTAGAAATGGTGAACCCATTAATAATCCACAACCAATTGTACAACAAAAATCTTGATAAAATTTTTTAAGATCGAATTTTTCATTTGGTATTCCATCATTATCATCATTATCTAAATCATCTGTTTCATTATGGAATTCAATAAACTGTTCTGTTTTTGAATCTTCTTCCGTTTCATTATCAACCCAAATTAATGTAAATGTATACTCAAGTATCGAATCTGGACAATCGTGCCAATAACCTTCTTCTTCACAACTCAAGATGGCTGCTTCAAAGTTAAACGAAATCTCAGTTCCATTAGAAATCGCCTCATCAAAATAAAGTTGCCAAGAGTGGTTGTAGGTTGTGTGGGGGAATATTAGGTAATACCACTCGACATAGTCCGGAAATCCACTGACCAGAAGGTGATCTGCTGTGGCATTAACTCCTGGATAGTGTATGCTTTTATCACATGTATTCACAAGGTCAAGGGTAACAAAATAGGTCTCGTTGACAGTTAGATTGTCTATGATTAAACAATGCCCGTCAGGTTCAGGCTCAGGTTCGGGTTGAATTTCAACATCAAACATACACTCATGATTGTGTATTCCTGCCAAATAATCGTAATTTTTCGCTGAAATATTTGTACATCCTTTATATAACGATTGCATTATAATCCATTTTCTCTCGGCGCCTGGTTCCCATGGGTCTGGATCTGATGCCTGATATGCTCCTGCACTTAGATTATCCAGTGGTGAGTTATTTATCGGTCTAAAATCATAATTATCTGGATCTAATAAGTAATTTTCCACCTCGCCTAATTCCTCTTGATACCCATTATAGTTATCGACAAAATATCCTTTGACAGGATGTTCTTCGTATGACTTCGATCTATGAGCAGATATTTTATCTGCGGCATTATTATTCGTTGATGAGTTTTCATTTCCTTCTCCGTTCTCAAATAAAATAATTATATCATTTTTACCTAAGTCTAAACCCCCACCAAATACAGTATTATAGCTAATCTCATGATAGTCACCCTTAGCCATTATTCCTGTTTTTATATTCCATAATACGTTATGATGTATAGTTGCGTTTCTTCCTATGTTGATTCCGCCCGCTGGTCCATCCATTCTAATTCCATATTTTTCAGTGTTATGAATCCAATTATACGCTATTTGCGCGCCTTGTTGTTCTAACATCATCATTTGAACTACTGCCCCATCGCTTTGAATCAAGCCCGTATTTGAAATATTATTAAAAAATATTTTTGGTGAGTCTCCAATGCTAAGTGTTGATGATGCCCCTGTATTTTTAACCGTATTATTAGAAAAAGTGTTATCTTTTCCTCCATCGTATATTGTCACCATCAATCCAATTAAATCAGAAGATGACCAATCAATATATTCAAAATGCGTATTGTTTACTGTATTATTGTGAGACTTCAAGGAGGCCCCATGAAATTCAAGTGCAGAGCCGTCTGTGTAAGCAAATGAAGAGTTGTCTATCAAACTGTTAGTGCAGAAGTCCATTCTCGAAACCCATCTTTCTTCCACATCTTCTCCCACAATTCCTAAACCTCTTTTGGAAGTACTAGGATACATAAAATCAGAATCTCTGACAACGCAACCGTTACAATGGTTAATATTGAACGTAGTACCGAAGAATTCTAACCCTTCTATCGAAATATTGTTGCTGTTAGTGATGTTAAATGCATAAGCTTGGGTTTTAACTCTAATGTCTAAATTATTTGGATTTGTTCCATTTTCAAATTTCATATGCAATTTGTTAACACTACTATCGAACCACCATTCACCTGGAACATCAATCAATTCTCTCTTTCCCTCCAAAAAGTAATGATGGTGTTTCGTCTTCCAATTTGGGACTTGATCATATAACAAAGTGTTATTAGTGGAGTCGTAATCATTAATGGTTCTACTCCAAGTCTTGAAAGAGCCCACATTTAGAATTGCTATTGCTCCAACTGGATCAATGCCACTTGAGCTTAATTTCCCATTATCTTGCAATTCTCCATTGATGTAATTACCTCCTTCATCAATTGTACCTTTGGCCCAATTGTTTGTTTGGTCAAATACCGAAAAATCTGTGAAGTTTGCATTTGGCCACCGTGCGGGTACCTGTTCTTTGTAATCTACGAAGACTTGCCAGCCTTTCTGATCTATTTCAACCTCGTAAATTTCATTCGAAGAATGAATCCAAGTACCATTTAAATCATCAATGATACTAGAGGTTCCATCAAATACCACTCTATTATTTTCGGCTTTACGTATAGTTAAATTTTCAAAATTTTCAATAAAAATCTCTTCATAATAAACACCCTCATGAAGAATAATAGTATCCCCGTCTCTAGATACTTTTAACGCTTCATCAACAGATCTAAAAGGGCACTCTTTTGTACCAGAATAATTATTATTGCCTAATTGATTATCAACGTGAATTTCATTTGTTAGTGTCAAATTATGTTGACTACAATTGAGTTCATCCTGTTTAGATACTGTAGATATCGAAAGACCTTTTGCCTCCTCAAAAATTGGCAAAATCGTAAAAATATTGATAATAATGACTAGTAAAACCCCGATTGTCATTCTAGTCATTGCGGTGGGGTCGCTAAAATATTTCTTATTTTTTTGGTATTAAGTAGACAAGGACTATATGGATTTAACAGGTTTTAGGTTAACCTAAATATCAGTTGCTACACGACTGTTCATGAAGAGCAGAATATTCATTGCATACTTTCTAATTATGATGGTTTTATTACCAATTAACGCTACAGAAAATTCTACGAATGAAACAATTGAGGAAACTTTTACTATTTACGGAAATATATACACAAAAACTGGAGAAATAGCCAATCTCACATCAATAAAAGTAGACTCTATGAAATCCTCTTGGTCTAACGATAATGTATCCTCTCCTGACTACGGAACATATACATTTGAAGGAGTAACAGCAGGAGAACATACAATTCGTGCATATTTTATGAATGATGGTCATACCGTTTCCTACAGAAAAATTCTGGTAGAATCTGACATTGAATTAGATTGGTATGTCGGAATGAATTGGGTGACGATTAAACTCTTTGATGAAAATGGGGATCCATACCTTCAGAATGTCAATGATAATTGTGAACTAGGAGATGATGAAGATTGTTCTAAAATTACAGATTCTACAGGTGTTTTAATTGAGAATGCCAATTTTTGGGATCAAGGAAGAGCCGAATTCGGTGTTTATGAAATTGGGGAGTATTACTCGTTAATAACAACTTTTGGTGGAAATGGAGACTCTACTTGTAATGATATTCACTTTAAAATGAGCGGGGACACCCCAAATAATTTTGAAGTCTTCAAAGGTTCACAGAGTAAATATGGATACGTCAAGGATCCTAATGGTGCTCCACTTCCAGGGGTATCTGTCTCGAATGGTGTTGAAAATGCAATAACAAATTCAGATGGGTTCTATCTACTGCAAAATTTGACAGTTGGAAATACAGAACTCATTACTTATCAACAGAATGGAGAAGAAATTGTAGAACCAATCAATGAATTCATTAATGAATGTGATGGGTGGTTAAACGTAAGTTCTACTATAGATATTAATTTACCTGGTAATGTAACCTTCGAATCCTCTGTTCAAACTATTCCAATTATGGATGGTTTCCAAATTAAATGGAATGGAGGACAATATACAGACGAATATGAATTGTTTGTAGACGGCGTTTCAATACAGAAAACACAAAGTGAATTTTACTATTTTTGGACAGATAAACCCGGTACTTATGAATTTGATGTCATAGCTAAAAATCGAAATGGAACTACTTCAAGTTACCAACCATTTATTCTGATTGTGATACAAGAACAAAGAAATGAGGACTGGTGGTCTGTCGGAATGAGTTGGGACTATCACATAAGACACACTCCTGAATACCAACATAATCGAACATATACTGCGGTAGGTTCAGAAATAATAAAAGATTCATTCGGTATGAATAAAGAATGTTTTCTACTCAGAGTTTCCGATGATAGTTATGAAGACGGAGAAAAAGCATATCGTTGGGTTGATTCAGAAAATTTGTTGAATATTAAGACATATTGGGCTGATGCTCCTTCCTCCTCATCATATTATGTTGAAGGAACTATGGGGTGGGATTTCACTAATTTGAACGGAACTAATGCAGACCTGTTGACCTCTGATAGTAGTTTAAATATGCACTTTAACCGAACTAATATTATTGGAGTACCTGGGCATCCAAACGGTTATGATGATACACAAAATATCGTGAATATATACAAAAATGTGATGATTGAAACTGTCGCCGGGAATTTTTCAACCACATATTTTCAAATTATTGATCTCAAGGATGATGTGATATCGTGGGAATTATGGTATAACGAAACGGTAAGAAATTGGGTGAAAATAATCGATAGGTTACCTGGTTCACATAGTGATTCCGTGATTTCCGAACTAACTTCATATGATGTTCCAACATCACCTCAATTTATTACAGAAGGAGGAGATTTCTCTGTCAAAGACTATACTTTAGAATGGGGAGTATTTCCAGGAACTGAGTTTTATCAATTATTTGAAAATGATGTATTAATATACGAAGGTAAGGATTTATCATTTGAAATAAGAGACAGAAACGATGGTGAGTTTACATATTTTTTGATGGCTTTTAGAAATGATAACCCAATTAGAAGTACATCATTGAATGTTAATATTGGTTATATTCTTCCACCTCCTAGCAATATCAAAACTATACCTGAATTAAATGAGGGAATTAATCTAAAAATTTTTGAAAATGAATCTATCGAAATAAGTTGGGATGAAATTGAAAATATCAAATGGTATTCAGTAATTGTCACTGATTATTTTGGAGATGGAATTACGACTGAAGTTTATAATGGTACTGAGAATAAAATTACAATAGATAAACTAAATGTCGGACAGAATAGAATTCAAATCAAAGCGGCTATAGAAAATGGAAAAGTTTCCGAATATTCATCCTCAATTTTCGTAAATGTAGAGCCTGTAGTTTCACCACCGCTAGTTGAAAACAAAGAAACTCCTGCTCCAATAAATTTAGCTCTTTCTGCTGTTGTTCTTTTGAGTGCTGCCATAATTAAAAGGAGAGGTTTTAATGGATAAAAAAATTATTATTGGATTGCAAATTTTTATTCTACTTATATCAGTTACCACAATACAATATTTTTTCAATGATGTAAATGATAGTAATGTTTCACCAATTATTCCAGAGTATTCAATCTCTGTTCAAGATTCAAATGAAGTCTGGCACAATTTTAGTGAAGAACCGAAAAGAATAGCTATAGCAAATACTTATGCCGCAACTGTAATGAGAATGCTAGGTGTTGACCCCTCTGTGGTCGTTGGAGTTTCAGGAGATTTCTATGATGAAGAATTATGGCCTGAATATGTAGACAAAAAACAAATCCAAAGATCTGCGCATTCTGAAATTGACTTTGAAGCATTGATTGATACTAGACCAGAAGTATACATTGTTTTTGCCACCAATGGAATGGTAGATACTAAAGCAATTAGAATGAAATTAGAACCTATTGGAATAAAGGTTATTGCTTTAGATTTTTATAAATATGATTCTTTAAGAGATGAAATAAATGTAACGGCAAAACTTTTTGGGAAAGAAATTGAAAGAGATGCTCTATTTGATGAATTTGAAAGAATTGAAAATGATATCTCAAAAAGAATATCATTACTAAATTATTCTGAAAGACCACGAATAGTGATGGAACATCATGCGTCACTTACTAGAGATCCTGTTGTCTTGACAGGCACTTCTCAGTGGACAGATATTATCGAAAGGGCAGGTGGAATTAATGTTTTTAAAGATTTACCAGGACATACGACTCATGTAGACATGGAAAAAATAATATCTCAAAATCCAGATTATATGATGTTTGATGGTATTACTTTTGATATTGGATTTAATTCATACGATAATGAGGGAATTAGTTGTGATGAACATCTTGATTTTATTAGGGGAAGAGTTGGATTTGAACATATGAATGCTGTAAAAAATAACTCTATGATGATCATGTCTGGAGAGTTCGCAGGTCCAATGATGATCCATGGATTACCAACCCTCGCAAAAATGCTACATCCGGAATTATTCGATGATTTAGATGCGGAAGCTTACCTAATTGATTATTTTAGTAAATATCACAATATTGACAAAAAGGGTAAATTCGTATGTAAAACTATGGTTGTTGATTAGATGGAAAGTATTTCAGAGATACATATTAAAAAATCTAAATTTCAGATTTTATTAATTTTGGCTCTCTCATTAGTTACTTTAATCTTAGCTATAACCTCAATGGGAGTAGGGTCATCTGAAAATTTGGGTTTTTTTTCGACTTTTAAAATTGTTCTAGGAATTGATCAATCGAATGACATACAATCTTCAATAATTTGGAGAATACGTCTTCCTAGGGTTATTATAGCAATCGTAGGGGGTGCAGCATTGGCCACCGCAGGTGCATTAATGCAGGGCAGTCTAGGAAATCCGTTAGTATCTCCACTGACTTTAGGAGTTGCTTCTGGTGCTGCTCTAGGCGCTGCTTTGGGCATCATTATTGGATTTTCAATTAGTGAGCCTATTGGAATAATTATAGATTTTTTATGGAATTTAATTCTCAATATAATAATTTATCCAGTTAATATGATCTCTATGGCTATCTTTTCAGTTGCATTGGATATTCCGCCAATACCATTTACAGGCGCAGAAACTGTAATTATTACAAATGCTTTTATTTTCTCTCTATTTGTTGTGTTCTTAATCATTAAATTAGGTAATTACAGATCTGTTTCTGCAGAATCTTACATTTTGGTGGGAATAGCAATTACATTCATTTGCGGTGCTATTGTTTCAACAATGACGTATTTTGCCAGCGACTCCCAATTATCACAACTAACTCACTGGTCTTTTGGAAGCCTAGCTAGAACATCACTTATTCAATCAATTAGTATATCAATAATTATTATTCTACTTATGCCAAATGCAATGAAATGGGCATGGGACTTGAATTCACTCTCTTTAGGGGGTGATGATTTTGCTATATCAACAGGAGTAGATCCTATAGTAACTCGTAAAAAAATTCTAATATTGTCCGCATTTATGACCTCGATAATAATTTCTTTTACGGGTTTGATTGGTTTCTTAGGATTAGCGGCGCCGCACATGAGTAGATTGATTGTGGGTAATGATTACAGAAAGTTGATACCATGTTCTGCTGTATTCGGTTCGTTGCTGATGTTATTCGCTGATACTCTTGGAAGAACATTATTCGCTCCAATAGTTATTCCTGTTGGAATAATGTTATCAATAATAGGAGGGCCATTTTTCATGTATCTACTACTTCAGAAGAGGAGGAAGTATTGATGAATAATTATAAAAATTACGCTCAAAATTACTCAATAATTGATAATGACGAATTGTTATCAGTAGAAAATTTACATTTTAGTTGGGGTGAAAATAAAGTTTTGAATGGAATTAACTTCACAATTCCAAAAAATGAACTCGTGGCTGTCTTAGGCATCAATGGCGCAGGTAAGTCAACAATGCTAAAATGCGTAAATAGAATTCTTAAACCTGAAAAAGGATTTATTAAACTACTAAACAAAGATATTAACGATTTAAATTTAGTTGAGTTGGCTAAAAACATATCTTATGTCCCACAATCCGTATTGACTCAGTTTTCAATGGATGTTTTTGATGTTGTTCTTCTTGGAAGAAGACCGCATATTAATTGGAGAGTTTCAGAAAATGACAGGGAAATAGTGTCGAATACATTAAAATTTTTGAAATTAGAGGATTTTGCTTTCAGAAGTTTTAACAAATTATCAGGCGGGGAAAGACAGAGAGTAATCATTGCAAAAGCTGTTGCTCAAGATTCGAAGTTATTACTAATGGATGAACCTACAAGCGATTTAGATTTAAAAAATCAAATTGTTGTAATGAAAAATATAAAGAAATTAATACGAGAAGGTAAAGATAAATCTGCAATAATTGCTATTCATGATATTAACATTGCCGCACGTTTTGCAGATAGAATTTTACTCCTCCATCAAAACGAATTAATTGGAGAGGGAACACCAGAAGAAGTGTTAAATGAAGAGAATATTGCTACAGTGTATGGAGTGAGTTGTGTAGTAGAAAAAAGAACAGAATACGAGTCTATGAGAATAATAATTAAAGACGAAATTAAACAAAAAAATAAAAGGAAAGAAGAGGAGGAATGAACATGAGTGATAAAGAAATATTGATAATTTTTGGAACGGAAACAGGTAATTCTGAAGCTTTGGCTGATGATGCTAAAAGCTTGGCAGGGGATTATGGACTAGATGCTAAGATTATGGACATGGATGATGTGTCTGTTGAAGATATCTCTAACTCGAAAAGACTGCTAATTTGCTGTAGCACTTGGGGAGAAGGAGACCAACCAACAAATGCTGAAGATTTGTATGAAGATGTCTGTGAAGCGGATGAAGGGTCAATGGACAATGTAAATTTTGCAGTCCTTGCCCTCGGCGATACTGCATACGAATTTTTCTGTGAGTCTGGAAAACAGTGGGATACAATAATCGAGCAGAAAGGTGGAAAAAGGGTAAATGATAGAATTGATTGTGATGTAGATTATGATGATGATGACGAGTGCGAAAACTGGATAAAATCCACATTAGAGAAACTCGGTAATATCTAAATCATAACTTAAGATGATGGTTTTATAAGATAACCATTATACCACAGGATTATGTCTGAAAGTAATACGTCAGATTCTAATAGTTCAGTTTTAGCTGAAAGACTAGCTAATAAAAATGAAAACCCCGCATCAAATGTCGCTCAATGGCTAGAAGATGTTCATCACGGAACCTTATGCACTATATCATCACATTCAGAATTAGAAGGTTTTCCTTATGGATCAATAGTACCATTCGCTATAAGCAGTGACGGTATGCCCTACATTCTGATTGCCGAAATAGCTGCACATACTAAAAATATACTGACTAACTCTAAATCCTGTTTATTTATCTCTCATCCAAATCCAAAAGGGGATCCTCAATCAAATTGGAGGGCAAGTATTTTTGGAGAATTTGAACGTGTGATTACTCCATCTAGAAAAGATAAGTTCAATATGAGTGAACTAGAAAAATGTATACACGTATCTGAAGAAGAAGAAGAAAGAATGTTGGTTAGATATTGCCAAAGAGTTCCTAGCGCTAAAAGTTATTTAGAAACACATAATTTCTATTTTTGGAAAATGAAAAATATAGAAAAAGTAAGGTATATAGCTGGATTCGGTAAAATCTGTTGGATAAATGGTGATGAAGTGGAAAAGGAAATTTCTGATATTGAGATTCAAAATATTAAAGTTGGATCGATAGAACATATGAATGATGACCATGAAGATGCAATGATTACCATATGTCAAGGCATTCATGATTTCTCTCCGAAAACTGTAAAGATGATCGATTTAGATTGTGGAGGAATTATGATGCATTCAAATAATCCTGAACGCATGACGTATACCCCCTTTGAAAAAAGAATAAAAGCTGATGATTTAAGAGTCGAAATAATTAATCTTGTGAAAAAGTCAAGGAAATTACTATCCACTTCCTAATTGTATAATTAATCTAATTTTTGTTTCTCAGTTAGCAAATGTTCCATTTCTAAAATCAGTAAATGCTTGTTGTATTTCTTCTCTAGTGTTCATTACGAAAGGTCCATGACGTGCTATAGGTTCATTCAATTCAGGGCCTGCAAGTATTAAAAATTCAGATGAGTCTTTTGTTTTTATTTTTAACTTTGGTCCCTCTGATAAAAGTGCTAATTCTCCGTCTTTAATAATTTTATCTTGAATAGTAATTTGCCCTCCAAAAACGTAAATCATTGTGTTTAAGGATGACTCAATTTCTTTTTCTAAAACCGAGTTGTTATTCATTCTGACGTGAATATATTCTATAGGAACCATAGTATCAATCTTGGATCTAATTCCTAAACACTCACCTGCGATAACTCTTGCCCAAACTCCATTTTTTTCAATCATAGGGGATTCAGAAGCTGGAATCTCTTGATAACGTGGTGGCATCATTTTATGTTTCGCTGGTAAATTAATCCAGATTTGAAATCCGTGCATTAGACCACCTTTTCTTTTAAAATCGGGATGTGGTTCCTCTGAATGAATGATACCTCTGCCTGCCGTCATCCATTGGACATCTCCTGGAAGTAAGTCTCCTTTATTTCCAGCACTATCCTCGTGCTGCATTTGACCAGCTAACATGTAAGTTACAGTTTCAAAACCCCGATGAGGGTGCCATGGTGCGCCTATTGCTTCACCTGGCCCATAATCTGCTGGACCCATTTCATCAAGGAGTAAAAAAGGGCTCATGAGACTGCCCATAGAAACAGGTCTTCGAACTTTAAACCCGCCACCTTCAAATACAGTGTGAGTTTTTATAACAAATTTCACGCTTCGCATGATATATTCACATTTAATTAACTCATAAAGACTTGTATTCGAAAAATTAAATTACTAAATAAATTCAATTCTCAATTAATGAAATATCAATAATTCTGTCCGAAAATAATTCAGCCTCTTTGTAGTTATGTGTAACTAAAATACTTGGGCAATTACGCTTTTTTAGTAACTTCCTAACATCAGAAATTAATTTAAGTGATAGTTTGTTATCTAAAGCACTAAATGGTTCATCAAGCAACAAGACCTTTGGATTGGCTAATAATGCTCTGGCAAGAGCCACTCTCTGCCCTTCTCCCCCAGACAGTTTGTGCACTGAGCGTTCTTCAAAACCTGATAAGCCGACTTCTGTAAGGGCTTCACTGTGTTTATTTTTTGAAGCAAGGGCCAGATTTCCAGAAACGGATAAATGAGGATACAAAACGGGTTTTTGAAAAATCATACCTATTCCCCTTTCTTCTACCTTCAAATTCGTAATTTCTTCACCATTCAATTCTATGTAGCCAGAATCTAATTCTTCAAGCCCACATATACACCTCAATAATGTTGTTTTACCACATCCTGAAGGCCCAATTATTGCCAATATTTCACCAGGTTCAAGAAATATATCAAGATTATCAAATAATATGTGCTCAAATTTCTTGGAAAGTGCTTTGCATTTTAGCATTTAAAACATACCTCCTTCCTTATTGGTTCTATATCTTTCTGCAAACAAAAAAAGTATAATCGTTATTAACATCAAAACCGTTGCTACTACGTTAGATGCGGGGCCAGTAAATGGATCTTTCATTGGTTTAGATCTCCAAGAGTCTATCAATAATGGTAAAGTAACCCAATCTGAATTACGGGCCACAACAAAAGATGCTCCAAATTCTCCTAAAGACATAGCTAATGTAAATATTGTAGAGATAATAAGTGAACTCTTCAATAATGGTAATTTAACACTGAAGAATCTTTTCCATGGTTTAAGTCCTAGCACCTTAGCATTCTCGTCATACATCGGGTCTAGTGATCTTATGGCTGGTAAAAAAATTCTAACAACAAACGGAACTGTTAACATAATATGAGCTAGTGCTGGAAGCGGCCAGAAATTATGTAAAAAGCCAATATCCAATTTTATAATGCCAAGCAATACTCCTAATCCGACCATAGCTGCACTTAAGGCAAAAGGCAACATTGTAAAAACATCTAGAACTTGAGATAAAAACTTATGATTTTCTTCTAATTTACTGATTGTAGATGCTAATGAAAATCCGATAGGTAATGAGACACAAAGAGTAATTATTGCGTAACCAATAGAGTTTATTAATGCATCAGTTAACGGAGGAAAAGAGTTAGATCCTCGCCAGGCTACAACCCAGGCATCAAAACTCCATCTAAAAATTATTTCGTTTTCAACAGGCTCTCTAATTCTAAAAGAACCTAAAAAAACTGATATTATTGGTAAAAGTGCGAAAATGAGAGCTGGAACAATAATTAACCAGCCCATTGAATTTTTTGTTTTCACAAACTTTGTATTAACCTGAGGAATTTTAGATTTTCTGTTTCTTTGAATTATAGATGTAATCCACAATGAAATTAGTAAAATTAAAAATTGAATTATTGATGCACCTAGTACCATTTCTGAGGTAAATTCCATATATCCTTCGATGCCTGCTGAAGATGAGATTGTTGCCATCATACTCTCCAAACTCTCATTTCCAACAGTGATCCATCTAACTAGTGCGAAGGACGTGAATGAAAATACAAATGTCATACAAGCTGCTGCTGTAATTGAGGGGACGAGTAATGGAGCCCATAGATACCTAAATCTTGAAATTCGTGTTTGTCCGTTTGGTAATAATCTTAATTGTTCCTCTAAACTAGGGTCTAATGTAGTTAAGATAGGTTCACAGAATCTAATTACAAGTGCCATATTAAACCAAGCATGTGCAATTATAAGTGTCCACCACCATGTATCTTCGTCAGCCCTAATGTTAATCCCATGTGGTCCAATAATCGTAAGAATGCCCATTGCAGCAATTATTGAGGGAATCACAAATGGTAAGGTTAACACTGTTCTTATCAATGATTCTAATGGCCATCTATACCTTCCTAACATCCAAGCTATAGGAATACCAATCATTAATGTTACAATTGTCGAAAAAATGGCTTGAAATAAAGTAAACTGTAGGATGTCTTGAGATATATAGTTATTTTCAAGCGAATTAAACCAAATTGACGGGTAAAATCCTGTAACCATTATTAACCTGTTAAGTGCTAAAAATAGTGGAATAAAAATTAATCCTGAATATAAAAATACAGCGATAAAGCTGCCAATATTCTTCAATTAATCACCTAAATCATAGCTGAATTCCATAATTGAAGCCAGGACTCTATATTATCACCAATTTCGCTCATTGAAAGATTAGAGGGTTGCTCAGGAATTATTGAATGAAACAAGTAACCACTGGTTTCTGGTAAATCGTTACCTTCTAAAACCGAATACATTTGGTTTTGTTCGGGCATCTTACTATTTACTTCTTCACTCAAAAGATATTCTATGAATAATGCTGATGATTCAACATCTCCACCCATAACTGAGGAGATATACTCTACTTGAAAGAATGACGCCATAGGAATATCCAATGACGATGATTTAGTTATATTGGATCCGCTATACCAAGCCTCTACACCTGGAGAATGACAATATGATACTGTGATATGTGCGCTTCCAATATACCCTTCAGTTGTCTCACCATATCCACCTGAATAATACATTTCATAGGCTTCTGTCCATCCAGAAGTAATAATAACATCATTATTTTTCATTGCAGACCACCATGATTCAAATTGGGATGTGTCGCTTCTATCTGTTTCCGATGTAAAATAATCCATAGTCGCCAACATGAAAGCTCTACCAGGACTACTAGTTTGGGGTGATGGAATTACAACTTTTCCTCTCCATTCTTCTTCAGTAAGATCCCATAGGCTCGTAGGAACAGACATGTTTTTCCCATCTACTAAATTATTGTCATAATTCAGACAAACATACCCCATGTCAAATGGTACTGCAAGTTGCCCGTTATAGGGGCCAAGAGCCACTTGAGATATCTCCCCTAAATTACTAGCAGTGTGGTTGGTTAAGACACCTTGTTGTATAGCTGTTGATAGATATGTATTGTCAAGACCGATTGCTAAATCAATATCATTAGTTCCTTTATTTTTGATTAAATAATCTAAGACAGAGCCTGCATCATCAAGCTTTATCATAGAAACACTGATACCTGTTTGATTTTCGAACTCTTCAATCATTTCTTCGCTTAAACCATAAATATCGTAAGTAGCAATTACTAATTCCTTCGATTCATCTTCTGAAATGCATCCAGATAGCGACATCATCAGAAATAATCCTATTACAATAGATTCTTTTATTCTTTTTTTTACCGATTTTTTTATCTCTTTGTACATATTTTTTCCCTCCGCTGGCATTAACCAGATCAGGTCTGTGGGTCGTCACCTATTGGCGACCTCTCAGCAAAAGCTCCCCATTGAAGCGTACATTAGTCTTGTTTTTGAAGTTTACCTAATTAAAAAATATCACATGCTCCGATTATTAGTAATAGACCAGCGATTGCTTGAAGTGCAATAGTTTGAACGTTTGCTGAAACTAAATCCCTACTCTGATAATCTTGGAATAATCTGTAGACTAACCATCCAGCCCATGGAACTGTAAGTAGTACGATTAATGTTTCACTACCAATTACTTCACACATCACCAATAAGATTGAAGAAAGATAAGCAAGAAGTAGTAGCACCAAATATCCCCATCTAGCGTTTTCAACACCTAGTTTTGCTACTAAATGTATTTTTCCTGTTTCAATATCTGAAGGAGTGTCAGGAAATTCATTGATCCATAATATTGCTGTTGTGAAAAGACCGAGTGGAACACCTATTAAGAATGCATCAAAAGAATGGCACCCAGAAAAAGCAAATACTGTCCCCATAGTTAAAACAGGGCCAAACAAGAGACCAATAGATAATTCTCCCAAACCACTTCGAGCAACGAGGCGTAATGGGGGAGCTGTGTAGAAATAACCACCTAATGCTCCTAAGGCAGCGTAAATGAGTAACCCAAAGTCAGCTGTCCATGGGCCAATCATCAGGGTTAATCCACATAATGCTGCAACACCAATGAAAATTGAACCCAATTGGAATAAACCTTTTTCAGTAATTATTCCCAATTCAATTGCTCTGGAGCCGCCAGAATATTGTAAAAAATAATCATTATTCGCTTGATCTGTTCCTGATTGCCAATCGAAATAATCATTGAAAACGTTTGCCGAGAGATGCAAAGCAGAACCTCCTAAAAATACTAACATAAACAAGGGGAAGGAAAAATCGGTTTCCCAAGATAAATCATCAATTCCACCATTAAATGCCCACACCATAGCGAAAAGAAGGGGCATCCATGTTGCAACAACAAATGGTAATCTAGTAATCGCCACCCAAGTTAAAGGAGTAACCCACCAAGGTTCATCTGGCATGGTATCCATAGGGTCTTTGTCTAGAATCTTTGTTTTGCCGCAATATCCAACTTGAGTTCGCACATCATTCACTTTCTTGAACACTGGAGTAATTTCAATATTCGCGGGAATCAATGAGCCATCCTTGTGAACGAATGTTGTTTCACCTTCATATTTTCCAGTAGTAGAGGCGACATTGAGCCAATTAGCTACATGGCCTAGAACAACTCTACCTGGAGAAAATTGTGAGACTCTCATTTTCCCTACTACTTCTTCTGAGGTATATCCAAAAACGTTAGATGCCCCATCACTAAATGATTCTATTCTACCTTCCATGTCACAGGTTATTACTGAAATAAAGTCTGTAGATTTCACTCTTGGTACCTCCTCAGGATTTACAATCTTAGCTGGAAGATTATCGTCGTTATATGCTGCTTTAAATTCATCTAAACTTATTTCACCATCATTGTTTTCATCAAGAACTTTAACAAGATTATTTACTGCAGATTCAGACATATTAGCAATATCTAAATTTAACAATCCAGATCTGAATTCATCAACTGAAATTTTTTCACTATTGTCCTCATCTAAATCTTTAAAGACGTCTTTTAATGTTTTATTATTTTTATCGAGATAGTCCCTAATATCCCATAAAATGTCATTGGAATTTTCTGACTCGCTTTGGCTCATGTCTCGTTCGAATAGAAAGAGATATATGATATATTGTCTTATTTAAGAGGCTAAGTTTGAATTTAGATATTTAATTTCATCAGTGATTTCTTTTCCAATCCAATTCGGCAAGGTAATATTTTCCTCTATACCGATTAATTCAATTTCTGCGATAATTAACCCTTGGTTCTTCCCTAGGAATTCGTCTATTTCCCAAGTTCCAATTTCGTCCTTGTATTCATGTCTTCTTTTGATAATCTTTGGGAGTTGTAAAGAAAAGAATTTTTCAGCGTCTTTATTCAAATTTAACTCAATTTCTCTACGAATTCCGGGGGCATCTCTTATTTTAATGCTAAAGATATATTGCGTTTTTTTGATATGGGTTGTTTTTCTAACCCTGTAAGAAATATTTTCAATATTTTCTAATGTTAATCCTAATTCGGATATGTCTGATTGATTAGACAGAGAAAAATTATCAAATGATATACCTTTACTATCTATTTTGATACTATCCTTAGGCAGATATATTTGCTCGATTAAGTAATTATTATCCAGTTCAGGGGGTAATTTTTCTAAGAGGAATCTCCGTTCAATTTCAGGTTTAAATTGCAATTTCTTATTTTTATTTAAGTTAGCTATTTCTACAATCAGGTTACCAATTATTAAACAACCACCTCCAAGGAATAACCAAAATGTAATCTCACCCTCCATACCTAAAATTAAAGAAAATATCACAGCCCAAATTGGTTCAAGTGCATATAATATTGCTGCCCTAACTGGAGAAAGTTGTTTTTGTAAGACTGTCAATAATAATAGTGCAATAATTGAACCAAAAATAGCGCAGAATAGCAGTGGAATAATATATCCTGGTATTAATAATAATTGAATAATATCTGTAAAAGAATCCTGATTTTTAAGGATAAATAATGGTAAAATTATCATTGAAATTAGTGCGATTGTGGAGATCATTACTACTGTTAAATGTGTCGTATTTCTATCTTGTGTCACTCTATCAGTCGCAATAATGTGCGCTGCAAACATAAATGCGCCAATAACTGTCAACCACTCTGGTAAGTTAAAATTCAATTGTGGAGGGCCGCTAATCCACCCAGCTCCGAAGGTTGCTAGCAGTACTCCAATTACCATAAAAAAACTCAAATGTTGTCTACCCATAATTAAACCAATAAAAGCTGTGAAAACTACGTATAAACTAGTAAGAAATGCTGATACAGCGGGAGTTATATCTGGATAAACTATCCCAATCATCTGAAAAAGAAAGCCTAACCAAACTATTATTCCCAACCAAACACCTCCCTTAATAGATTGTATATTTGTAAATGCTTCCTTGACATTCGGTGTAAAAGGTATTAAGATAATTGCTGCGATAAAAAAACGGAAAAATACGAATGATGATGCAAGTGATTGATTAGATAAATTAGGATTGTGTTTAATAGCTACTTCTACCGCTGAATCCATCCATATAAATGTAAGACCCCAAATTAATGTTACAAGAGTCAGTCCTAAAGTGGCCTTTTTTTTAGAATTAAAATATTTTTCAATCATTAAAAACACCATCAATAACTGTAAAAAATTCCTGAATACTATTATTTTTATCTACAATACTAATATTTTGGTGCGCACTGTTACCATAACTTTTCAAATTAGAATATATTTCTTTCATGGCTTCAATCCATTCTTCTGCTGAAGCAGAAATTGGCATTATTATGCCTCCCTCACCCACTGCTTCTGGTTGTGAGCCAATATCATTTGATATTGTAGGTTTGAAGAAATATCCTGCTTCATTAATTACTCTACCCCATGTCCCTACAAGTTCTAACCTGAACAAATGTATATCACAAAAAGGGAATATCTCTTCTAGCCTAAGGTAGCCTTCATCGAATGTATTCGAATGTTTAGACAATTCTTGAGATAGAGGGCCGCCTCCGTATATATGTACAGTAGCTTCTGGCCAAATTATATTCATTTTAGGAATTAATTCATTATTATAAAATTTAAATCCTTTTTCTGGTACCATTCCAACAATTGCTATTCTTGGATTAGTCAATTTATTTTCTAATCTGTATTTGTTTGCTTGATCTAATTTATCTTGAATTTGATTCTTAGGATATATTTCATCAAAGTTAATTGGGAGATGGACTATTGAAATTGACTTAGTGTTGAATTTCTCCCTTATCTGAGTCGCTAAACCTGTACCTGCTACTAACACGGATTCTGCTTTTTCTAAACATCTTCTAAATAATTCTGGATATTGAAAACAAACCTCGTCTCTTACAAAAACAACATAAGGAATACCATGTTCGATAAAAGATGAAGACGCTCCAGCAGACCAATCTAATTGAGTAACCCCGAGTAATTTTTCATTATTTTGTCTAGATTTTTTTATTAGTTTTGAAAAATGTTTATTTAGGCAGACTGAAAAAAGTCTATTCTTCTTTTTGAGGTGAATACGTCTAAAAAATTTCATTGGTCTACCAGATTTTCTGTTTCGGAATTTCCAAGATAAACCAGAATATAAATCCTCAATATTTAAATTAAATTTTATGAATTCTATTGAGGAATTATGAAAAAGAGATTCATCTGGAATTCTATCACTGGATTGGAAAATATTAATTTTTAATTCGGGATTTAATGATTCGATCCCTAAAATTAATGTCGTAAGGCTTTTCTCTGCACCACCTACAAGAGAATCGAAGTCTCTTACTGCTACTAACAGCCTAGTCTGCATTGCACATGTGAATTCGTTATAACTTATGATTTCGGCGGAAAGTTCTGAAAGATTAGTAATTATTTTTAGTTATCAAAAATTTAGATTGTTCGACCCTATATTGATATGTGACTGTCTCTTCGAAGTACTGTGGGACTAATCAAATTACTAGGAGAATGGAGAATTTTGTTTGTAGAGAAATCATTTTCAAATAAATCTCGTAGACAAAGATTTTTTACAAAAATTGTGAAAAAACAAATAAATGGGTTTGGAAAAGGTTTCAAAGTAAATGAAATGTGTAGATTAAATAAGTCCGTTACTGTAAAAAATAATGTTAATCTTAACGGAATGGAAGTCCAAGGTAAAGGGAAAGTGATAATTGGGAATAATTTCCATTCTGGAAAAGAAATTCTATTAATTACTCAAAATCATAACTGGAAAGATGCTAAAGCCATTCCTTATGATGATGAATATGTTTTAACTGAAATTACAATTGAAGATAATGTTTGGATTGGTAGTAGGGTTACAATACTGGGAAATACAACTATTGGAGAAGGTTCAATTATTCAAGCGGGAAGTGTTGTTGTAAATGATATTCCTCCCCTTTCTATTGCAGGAGGTCATCCAGCAACTGTATTTTCAAAAAGGGATGAGGCGCACTACAATAAATGCAAACAAAATAGTGATTTTTTTTAAAATAATTAATCATATTATTTGGTATCAAAAATAAGAATGTTTAAAATAGTAAATTATTATCAATAGTATCATGAGTACTATAGGTTCTGGGTTAATGACTGCATTAATGATGGTTGTGAGCAGTATATTTGGTGTTGCAGCTATTGAAGGTTTTGATGCTTTCACCGAAGAAAGGTTTGTACCACAAGAAAAATTAGATCGTGCCATCATACACATCACAGATGAATTAATGATGATTGATGCGTGTTTGGATTCTGAAGAATGCACTGTTGATTCACTACAGTTAAATGAAAAAAGAATTGTTTTAATAGAAAAATTGGAACAAATAGATGCATATATTTTAAATCCTGATGAAACTGAAAAACCCAATCTTCAAAAACACAAAAAAATGAATAAAGGTGAATTTAAAGATTTGACATTTGATGAACATATTTCAAATAAAATCATGAAATTAAATGATAAACTTATGATTATTGATGCCTGCCAGGCTTCTGATGAATGTACTATAAACAGTGATATTTTAACCAAAAAAGAATCACGAATAAATATGAATTTAGAAAAATTAAATTATTGTATTGAAAATATTGAAGAATGTGAATCTCACAAAAAGGATTCAAAACATAAAAAACTTCGCAAATAATTGTTGTAGTGAAAAAAACATTTTCATAGATAGAAAGAATGCAGTGAGTAGGATTTGAACCTACGAACTCTTAGAGACTGGGACCTCATCCCAGCGCCGTTGACCAAGCTTAGCAATCACTGCGTAATATGAGTGGGGATTGTATTTTTTTAAATAACATATGTTATTCGTCTAATTGGAAATATTAGACAATGAATTAATAGTTATTTGTAAAATAGTGATAAACAAGTTAGTGAGCCGTCCACAGCTCTAAATTCTGACATAGGTAATTCAATTATCTCAAGTCCTCTTTCTATTAATTCTTTTTTAACTGTACTATATCCTTCAGAAATAATTACTTTATCCTCAATTCCAATAGTATTACAACCATATGTCTCATCATCAGGTATTGTTATTATTTCTACTGATTTAGGAAGATTTGTAAACACTAAGTCATTTTGACAAGATTCTGGTATTAGTAATAAATTAAAATTAGGTGAAGAACATAAAGTAGTAAGGTGTAAAGAATAGTCAGGGACATTAACTACATATGATTCAAAATTTAGTTTCCTTAAAAAGCCCTGGAATTGTGATATCCCTGAATCATTAGACCTTTTACTTTTACCGATATAGAATATATCTCCAACCCTAACTACATCTCCTCCATCGATTTTTCCTGGCTCTTGACACCAATGAATACTTCTCATATGTGGTGTAATTGCTTTGATTATTGATTTTTGTTCACCTCTTCTAGAAGGGGCCCCAGGAATTGGAAAAAAAACGTTATTGTCCACAATCAATGCTTGATCTTCAACAAAACAACAATCAGGATATTCTTCTTCTGATTCGAGAATTATTACATTTAATCCTAATTTTTCAAATGTTTTAACATATTCTTTATGTTGTTTTATTGCTAACTCATAATTCGGTTTTTCTCCATTTGTAAATTGGCTAGTTGTTAGTGCATTGGCAAAAGATTTAGGTGGTGGACGTACAATTATATTCTTTTTATCCGAATGCGAAGAGGTCGACACAACTCTCGCAAACGGTGTAATCTTATGTTTACTTTGATTGTCTGCCTCGACATGTCAGATTACTCTAAAAGCGTTTCATATCTAAATTTGCAAAATTTACGACTTTAATAGATGTCCATTCAAGTTTAACTGCGTAACAACCATATGGTACAACTCACTTTGATTTTCAATAATAATACTGAAGTTACAAAGGGATTTATTGATAATATAGATGTAAGTCGGACTGATTATGTCTTCAGAAGCGGCGACTGCGGAAGTTGCAACAGGGATAATGACAAGCCAAATAACTACAGCATTAGCTTTAGCTGGTCTAATTGTTCTTTCAATAGGATCTGTTGTAATCTATTTTACTTCAACCGATGATGAAAATAGTATTGAAAATGGAGAATGGGTTTGGATTGACCCAGTAATGGAAATTGAAGATGCTAATCACTCTCACAACAATTTATCACAACACAGATTGAAAACACCAAATGTACATTTAATTGACTATCATAATTTAAATTGTGATGGTAATGTAAAACCTCCTGCAGAATTAGATGACGTTGCTGGAAGACCTTGTAGTGATGATTACAAAAATATAGGCCCAACTCCCGGTGATAATTCAGAAGTATCAATTGAGGGTAATTTTGGAGAAGATTGTGTAATAACCGCCGATTCAAGTAGCCCTTCGGGTGTGATTGGTGGTTGTTATGCATATGTTTCAAGTTATAACCAATTTGAAATATTGGATATTTCTAAACCAAATAATATTAGATTGCTTTCAACATATTATGCAGAAACTGCTAGAATGATTGATATTAAAGTAACTCCAGATAATAATTGGGTATTGGTCAATCATGAATTAACTAATAGTGAATTAGACCCTATTCCAAATGATGATGATGCGAATTCCGGGGCAAATCGTTTGGATGTAATCTATGTAGGTGACAAAAGCTCTCCTGTGAAAGTTGCAGAATGGAATAATCCCCCTGCAGGTTTTCATAATCAAGATTTGCATGTTTATTGTGATTGGGAAGGAGCTGCAAGTCCTGAAGAAGAATGTAGTTTGTTCTTATTTGGAGCTGACCCATATCCAGAAATGATAGAAGGGGATAGTGGAGTTTACTACAAAGGCACTCAAGTATTTTATGTGCCACTTGGTCTCGAATCATGGTTAAATCCTCTTCAGAACGATGAGCAAGAAAATACTAGTAGGCAAATCCTAAGATGGGGTGGATATTCTCCTGAGCCTGAAACTACTTGTGGAGGATCTATTTTTAATCATGATAATGTATTCCATGTACACCCTGTAACTGGTCAGAAATTATTGTATGTTTCTTATTGGGGTGCTGGTTTAAGAATTGTTGATGTTACAAATCCTCCTGTAATTCCTGATCCTGAAGGGATTAGTTGGCCTCAAGATTACGAAGTTGGTAGATGGTTGGGATGTCCAACTGATGAATCTGGTTGGTATGGTCCAGAGGGGGGTGGACATGCTGGCATGACTCCCGATGAATGGTTAGATGCGGGGCAAGGAAATGACAATATTCACTACGCTGTACCATATGACCACTTGATTTGTAATGGGATTTATGAGGGAGACCCTAAATCAGAATGGCCTGAAAATTGTGGTACTGGTCCCGAAGACCCTGAATTTGGAATAAATTGGAGACATTTTACAATTATTGCTCCAGAATATGGGGAGAATGCAAATCATACTGGATATGTTTGGACAATCGATACAACTGATCCTGCTAAACCATTCTTGGTGAGTAAATGGAAATTACCGGGACAAGGTACACTAGCAAATGGTTCAAGTCATCCTCAACATTATATTCCTGGAGGATACATCTTCAGTCCACATAATGGAGATACTGGATTACGTGGACATGTATACTGGACTCATTATCATGCAGGAATATGGCTTACAGATCATGGAAAAATTTGGGAAGATTTAGTTTGGGAAAATGGAACTGCTCAGCCAGAAATCGGTTTTCCAGCAATTAAAGAATTAGCTGAAACAAAAACTCTCGGATACTATCTGCCTGCTGGGCCCGAATGGATGAATCAAAGTGGAATTGATGCTTTAGAATACGATATGGCGGATTGTTGGGCTTCTTGTATGATTCCTTTTGATTGGGGATTACAATTTGATCCTAGGGGATATGTTGTAATTTCTGAAATGGTTTCAGGAATTTATATAGTTCAATTTGATGAAGATAAAGATGCAAGGTATGATTATCCTGCACTTTGGGTCGCTACGGATGAAGAATAATATTAAGATTTTATAATTTGGAAGAATTAATTAAATAGGGTCGGTCAAGCATTCTTTATGAGAAAGAAATATTCATTAAAAATAGAAGATGATGAATTTGGTGTAAGTCCAGTCATAGCTACAATACTGATGGTTGCAATTACTGTTGTACTTTCAGGTGTTCTGTATGTGTGGGCAAGTGAACTTGCTGGCAATCAAGTAGATGCTGGATCACTTAACACTTATTCTGTAGAAGGGGTTTATTCTCCAGGTGATAATGCTGAAAGTGATACGCTTTTACGTATGTCTTTTACAAATGGACCTGATGATTTACAATGGTCTTTTCTAACAGTCACTTTGTATGATGAGAGTTCTGGTCAAACATACAAATGTACTCCAAATGGTGATGATAACTGTGCAATTAATGAAGAAACTAAAGATGATACTTGGCAAGGTAATGAAATTATAACATTATCAGAAAATGGTGTTGATATCTGTGGTGAAAGCACTACTTGTGAACTCAAAGTTGGATTGCAATATAAAGGTAAAACAATTGCAGGTCAAAGTGGTGTAATTACTGTAAATGTTGGAACTGGAGTATCAGAAACTATTATTCAAACATATGGAGTAATTACTTGGGGGTATTCGACATATGGTGGAGATAGTTCTGCTGTTTCAGAAGATTTATCATCTGGTGTTGTAGAGATTTTTTCGACTAAATATGCATTTGCTGCATTGAAAGATGATGGTTCGGTTGTGACATGGGGAGCTGGTGGTTCAGGAGATAGTTCTGCTGTTTCAGAAGATTTATCATCTGGTGTTGTAGAGATTTTTTCCAGTCAAAGTGTATTTGCTGCATTGAAAGATGATGGAAGTGTGGTTACTTGGGGGTATGAGGATTATGGAGGAGATAGTTCTGCTGTTTCAGAAGATTTATCATCCGGTGTTGTAGAAATTTTTTCTACTCATAGAGCATTGGCAGCATTGAAAGATGATGGAAGTGTGGTTGCTTGGGGGGAATTCTGGTTTGAGCCTGAGAAACAAGAAGATTTGAATTCAGGTGTTGTAGAGATTTTTTCCGCTAGATATGCATTTGCTGCTCTTGTAGCAGAATGATTTCCTGTAAATGAGGCAACTTGACATCATGTAATCTTATGAAACTGCCTAAGATTCTCACTCTTGGCTTTAGTGGAATTATCATCTGGGGTTGTTGATGTCTGTCCTACTAGAAATTCATATATTGATTGAAAGATGGTGCAAGTATAGTAGGTTGGGGTGGGCATTGGGTATCTCAAGTGCCGAATATGATCGAAAGTGGTCATCATAGATTATCCTTCAAATGCAGGAATAATATAGCTCATATGAGAGGGGGTGAGTTTCTATGAAACTAAAATGTCAAAAGATTTGGTTGGGTTATTACCTGAATATGAAGTATCTCTGTATAATTAATAATTTTAATATAAAATTAATATACTCAATATTCGGTCTAAGTACTCAATTAATAACATAATTCTGAGGAATATTTGTGTTGCTTTAATCTTATTTTGTGCGCCAATTATTAGTGGTTGCACAGGTAGTGATGACAGTAATGACACTACCAATGACACTACCAATGACACTACCATTGAAAGAGAACCTGTTGAATATTCTATAAATATAACAGAGGATAGATTTGATCCAGATCTAATTGATGTTATGGTTGGAGATACTATTACTTGGAATAATCAAGACCAGGTGTCTCACAGTGTTGTCTCTTTAGATGGTGAGTTTAACTCAGGAGAAATTTTAGCTGGGGGAAATTTTAGAATGACTATTACTGAAACCTTTACTGTTGGGAAGATTTATGACTATGAATGTGATTTAGAAGGTTTTATTGGTAGTATTAATGTAATGTAAAATAATTAAAAATATTCCGAATAATAATAATTTTTAATTCGTCAACTTCAACATGTAATAGTTATTGGAGGTTATTATGGGACAGATTAACTATCGTTCATTTTTACTAATATTACTAGTACTGAATGCATCAATGGTTGGTTGTTTTGCTGATAATGAAAAGAGTGACATGCCAAATGCGGATGCACTTACTATTGCACCCGATCCATTAACTGCTGGAATTTTTCAAACTATATCATTTAAGGCTGATGAAGCGATGAGGGTGTTAGTTCCTTATCTGGTATTACAACCTAATACTGGATACATACAGAATGGTACTGTTCTTGATTTAGGAGAAAATGAAGACTATGAAATTGTAATTCTTATTCCTCCTAGAATAGATAATTTTGTTGTATTAGTTGGTGAACCAGGACGGGAATATTTTCCTATTCGTGAAGGAAATGTTTCATGGACCACATGGATTGAAAATGGTATGAAAAACTCCAGAGGAGTAAAAATCATTGATAGTGAATTTGAAAATGGACTATTACAATTATCAAATAGTACTGAAACTGGTGGTTACGTTTCGGTTAAAGTTGCTACTATAATTAGACAAGTGGCCGCGGGAGTTTCTATTGAAAATGGAGGAGCTCACAGCACTGGTATTGTAAGTGGACTAGAGACATTTAATATGTTATCAGTACTATCTGATGAAACCCCTTCACCAGATCCATTTGATGGAGCAAAAGGTTACCTGAATAGATGGGCAGGACAAGGAAACCCTGCCTATGAAAATGCCGCTGATTTCTTAGTACAAGAGTTTACAGAATATGGATATGAAAATGTTGAAAGGCACAGATTTCAATATATAGAAGCAAATCCAGAAGCTTACAATATTTGTGCATATAAAGAAGGTTATGAATATCCTAATGAATGGATGGTAATAGGTGCTCATTTCGATATTGCGCCAATTATCGCACCTACCCCAGTAGATTTAGGTGCGCCCAGAGGTTACGGAACGCGTGTTGGAGCATATGATAACACTGTAGGAACTTCTGTGGTATTAACTATGGCGGAAGCAATGTTTGATATTCCAACTCGAAGAGGGATTGTATTTTGTTTATGGAGTAGTGAAGAAGGTGGTAAAAGAGGAAGTATTGCTTGGGTTGAAGACATACCTAATGAGGTGACTATTTCAAATTACATAAATATCGACATGGGGGGTGTTAATTGGCCAGGAAATGGAACTCCTTCTGATAGAGTGGGGCCTGATGGAACTGGTTCTTACCCTGCGAGTCAAGAAAATTGGCCATTTAGAGTATATATTGGTCCAGACACCGAAGAAGATGTAATCAATCAACCAAAAATGGTATATTTAGCCGAATGGTTAGCAGGAGACGCTTTAGGAGTGGAAGAGCAATTAGCTGTACTAAATGGAGAACTTAATAATGCATGGTCTGAAGCTGGAGAACCTGGAATTATCATAAATGAGGCAACAACTGCAAGGAGTGATCATGCTTCATTCCAAGCAATAGATACTGTGACTGTGGGTTTTGGTGGATTAGTTGATGGATATGATTGTTACCATCAAACATGTGATACGATTGATGAAATGTTATATTGGATGGAAAACGATTATGCTTCTGGAATGCAGAACCTGATTAATTCTGTAGATTTAATGACATGGTACGGAACAATGATTTTCTTGCATCTTGATCATCAACCAATCTTAAACTCGTATCTGTGATAAATTATGGACTTAACATTTCAGAGATCAATAAAATTGTGCCCATTGTGTACCCGGAAAATATTGTGAGGAAGACAAGTAATGCAAAGATTCCAATTGTTAACCAAAAGTATTCCTCTGACCAGCCCTTTATTTTTAATCCATCGAGCGGCCCCCATGGAATCATATTGAATAATCCTAAGAAAGCGTTGACACTCAACCAGTAAAACACCATTTGATATCCAACCCCTTTAAGTGATAATCCTGAGATTGTAAGTGGAGAAAGGGGTTCTGTAATTCCCATTAAAACAAACAGTACAATCCCTAAAGGTATCCCTAAAAGAAACAAGCACAAGTTAACGAGTGGCCCTGCTATGGCTATATGGCCATTCTGTTTCTTAGAAACCATGCCTGCAACCATTACAGCTCCCGGAGCCATGAAAATAAAGCCCAGTATTGCTGATATTAGGATTCCAGTTTGAAGACCTTTGGGATCGGCTCTGAACTCTGCCCAGCAACCATAATACTTAGCTACTATTTTATGGCCTATTTCGTGTAATACAAAAGCTGGAGCTATAGCAAATATGAATATTGGAGTATAGACTAGCATTTCTAAAACCCCTGCAATTATATCGCCGCTCAATAAATTGAAGATTCCCCCAACGCTCATGAAGGCAATGGCAATAGAGAACGCTCCTACGGCTAAAAGTAAATGTTGTCTTTCTTCTTTGCTAAAATGCCAAAGTTTGCCTTTATGATGTACTATAGATTGGTTCATTGAAATCTCCCAAAAACGTTGAAAAAGAGGTGATTCTTGAGGTGTTTTTGGCAATTTATTGGGATTAAATGGTCTAACACCATCATTATTTTTTGAAAAAAGATCTTTTTCTAATATGGACGCTCTAGGATCCCGCATGGCATTCAGTAATTACCCGAATAGATGGAAGGATATCAACTCTTGTAATAATTAAAAAATGTTTTTCTTGAGTTTGTAAGTTTTAACTTATTATATTATTAATAAATTAATAATAAAATACTTTATAAAAAATATATATTGAAAATAAAAAGGGTCAAATTTAATGAGTGGTTGGGTGTGCTATCTAAGGATTGAAATTGGGTGATTATTAGATGATGGTTACATTGATAATAGTAGGGGTTACTATATTTTTAGTGATTTTAATTTGGTTTGTATTCTTCACTAATAATGAATTAGATGGTGATGATGGGCTATCATCAATAGTAGACTTTCAAATGCCAAAATTATTTGCTGAGAAAGAAAAAGGTTTCTTCGGTTCGTTTAGAAAAAAGAAAAGTAAGGATGAAGAAAGTGAAAATATAAAATCACTACGAGGAGAAATGTTAGGTAAAAGGAAAAGTTTAACATCTTTAGAACAGGAAATTGGAGATGTACAACTAATAAGAAATGCAAGGACTGCGGCAAGGAGAGAATTAGAAGAAAAGCGCACAAAATGTATGAACATGGCTGATGAAGTATTACAAATACAGGATAAATTGGGTATTCCTCCTGATGAGGCCTTCGATGATAATATTGAAAATATGGATTTGGTTGATTTAGATTTGAGAATGACTGAACTATCACATGTTTTGAGGTTATTAAGAAGGGAAGTTGACCATCAAGATGCTGAAAAAATGAAAGAGAGATTGAGAAGAAAGCAAGAGGAAGTTACAGAAAAACGTATGATTCAAGAGAAAAAGAAGTTGGAAATGGAAGAGGCCCTTCTTAAAGATAGGTTAAAGAAAATGAAGGATGAAGAAGCATTGAGATATAATATTCAAAATGCTAAAACCATCGAAGAGCTAGAAAATATAGAAATAAAAACAAAGGATAAAGAAGAATTAAAAGAATTGAACGAGTTAATTGAAATTAGTAGAGAAAGAATTCTGAAAGAAGAGGAGGAGTTAAGACATTTAGAAAATTTTGAAAGGTTGAATGAAGAAATATTGAATTCACCAACCGTGGAGGAATTAGAAAAAGTTACGATAGAGGATGTAAATGAGATTCAAAATAATAAGCTGAATGAGGTGTATAAACAAAGACATAAGTTATTATCAGATCGAGAAACATTAGCTAAGCAATTAAAAAGATATGAGGAGTTAATAGAAAAAATTGAACAATTAACAGAATTAAATGAGTTTGATGAATTAGTGATTGATGGAGTTAACCCCAGACAAATGAAGGAATTAGAACAAATAAAAAGAATGAGAAGGATGATTGTTGCAAATATTATGTATGAAAATAAAATTAGTAATTCTAGTAGTGTAAATGAATTAAATGAAATGATAATAACTGGTGTCAGTGAAGAAAATGAATTTGAATTAATCAAAATGAGAAATGAAAGAATCGCCGAACTTGAGGATGAGATTTTAAGTGCAGCAGTAAAAAGTTATGAAGATAGAATCACCAATGCAACAAGTGTACTTGAGATAGATAATCTTGAATTTGAGGATATTGAGGGTGATAATTTAATAATGCTAAATGAATTGAAAGTTTCTAAAAGAGCTTCTTTAGTAGCTAAAATACGAGAAGAAGGTTATAGAGAAAATTATCAAAAACTTAGGGATCAAATGAAAACATTAGATGACTTAGAAGAATTGAGAGGTTTTGAAATTTTTAATGTTGGAGAAAGTTATGCGATTGAGTTAGAGAAGCTTAGATTAGGTAGAGTAGAGTTTTTAGAAGAGCAGGAAAGGTTAAGAATTGAACAAGAAGAATTAGAAAAATATAATTCTATAAGGAAAGCTATAATGCATGCACAAAATTCAGAAGAAATACAAGGAATCGAAATTGGTGAAGTTAATGAAGAGCAAAAGGAAGAATTAACGAACCTAAAGGATGAAATGTATGTTATATTAAAAGAAGAAGAATCTATAAGAATTTATGTTGATAAGGCGCTTGATGAGGAGGGTTTAACTCCTATTGAATTCAATGATGATGTAGAAAATGTGTTTTTGAATCGTTTTGGTGAATATGGTGCTAAAATAGGGGATGTACAATTTAGTCTAATTTGGGAAAATAACAATGACTTAGACTTGATTATTAAAACACCACAAAATGAATTAATACATCGTGCCAGAAAAACATCAAGTTGCAATGGTCTTTTGGATTTGGAAATGAATATGAAACCAGAATCTAAATCTCCCCTAGAAAATATAGTTTGGGAGGGGATTAGTGGTGGTGGTGGTGAATACAGTATATTTGTTTGGCATAGAAAAAGGCATGGTATGTTAAGAGGTAAGGACCCTACTACATTTACAATTAGGGTGGCTAATGGATCAAATGAGGTGGTATTCATAAGTGGTCAAACATCTTTTGGAGACCCCTTAAAATTCATATCAAATGTAACAGTAAAAGATGTTGCAACAAGAGGGAAGGAAATACAAGAAAAAGAAGAAACATATCTCAATCTGAAAGATATGATAAATGGGGCTATATCAGTAAATGAATTAGAAAATATTGAATTAATCAATCTATCACGTGTTAGATACAATGAACTTGTTATCTTGAAAGATGAGGTAAAAAATAAATTAGAATTAAAAGAAGAAGAGGAAAGAATTATTAAAGAAAATAAACAAGCAGAAGAATTACTTCAAATGATTAATGAAGGTAATTTAGAAGAGCTCAAAAACTTAACTATAGAAGGTGTAAATGAGGATAAAGTTGAATTTTTATCAAGCTTATTACAAGATAAAATTTCCGATTTAGAAATGGAAGAAGAAAGAAAAAGAAGAATGGTTGTTGCAAACGAAAGAATGATGAAAGCTCTCAATGATGCAGAAAGCGCTGGGCCATTAGAAATGTTGGAAGAAGAAGAAAGAAGAGATGCTGACTTTGATAAAAGATTAAGAAAAGCTGGTGCTAAAGACGGAGAATTTAGAATTTCTTTGTTATGGGATAACTTCAATGATCTAGATATAATTATCACTTCCCCAAGTGGTGAGATAATTCACAGTGGTAACAGAAATACTAGTTGTGGAGGAGTATTAGATATTGATATGAATTTTAAACCAGAATCAAAGAAACCAGTGGAAAATGTATATTGGGAAAAAGGGAAGGCTATCCCAGGAGAATACAAAGTCTATGTACATCACTTCAAAAAACATAACAAAAGAAATAACCAAGATCCGACTGAATTTAGAGTACAAATGAAAATGGGTGAGAGAAGAGGGGAATTAAAAGGAAGATTATCTAATGGTGATCCAGTAATGTTCGTAGGTACTTTAAACTTTGATAGGAAGTAATTTGTGTAAAAAATGTCACCTGGAATTCTTGAAATTGCAAAGGCAAAGGGTGATGATGAAGAAGATTATTTAGAAATTGAAATTTACAAAGATTTGGAATTTTGGAAGGGGGTGGGAGTTCCAATTATTTCCTCCATTCCTTTTGCATTTTTGGTGTTGTTAATGACGGGCTCTGAAAATGGAGATTGGGTGGGTTCTTTTTTTTGCTTCTTCTTTCTTTGGGTATTGATTGGATTAAGTTTAGCTATTAATGCTCAAATAATTAAAAGAAAACGTTATTCTCTCGGTTCTTATATCTCTACAATTTTAGGTATAATAATGGGGGTTGTGTTGAGTTACTATCTTGTGGGTATCATTTTATCGAATTTGGACTTGAGAATGATATAGTTAATGTTTCAAAAATCCTCGAAAGCCTTCTTTCTTCTTTCAATATAAATCATTACTACCCAAACAGTGAGTAAAATTCCAAGATTGGTGAACCAAATCGATGGTTCAGACCACCTGATACCATCAAATTTCCAATCTGATAATGGATGAAAAACAGGGGTTGGGAAAAATTGAGCTGTGTGGCTTGGGATGTCAGTGATGATGTTTAATAGATATGGAAGCCAAATTAAGAATGCCTGTTTATATGCGCTCATTTGGGTGATATAAAATCTACTAACGAATTTTGGAGTGCCATATTTCTTTAGATACCACCAAGTTAAAAAAAAGCATAATATCACAGTTATAGAACTGTGACTCCATTGATATATATCCCAAGAAAGGGGATGAAAATCCTCAGTTATAGTTGTATCATCTACCTTAGGATTACTGTATCCTGTGAAAAGGGAGATTATCATGACTGGTAAAAAGGCCACCAAGTCTGGAATAACACCCATTGTACCAGAAAATCTTCCCTTAATTTTTCCATGAGTAACAGCCATTCCCCAAAGCCAATGTGATATTACATCCATGCTTCAACTTGATAACAGGTGATAAATAAAATCCTTGTTTATGATTTTACTGATTAGAGTATTATTTGTGTGTGGCTTATTAGATGATTTTAGATTAACATTCAAAATAATATGTTAAATAAAATAATAAGAGGGTTTCGATTGGGGGGTTTATGAACAATAAAAAATATAAAGAAAAAGATCATGATGAGGGTGTTAGTCCTGTAATTGCAACTATCTTGATGGTAGCAATTACAGTTGTATTATCTGGTGTTTTATATGTTTGGGCTAGTGAATTAGCTGGTAACCAAACTGATTCTGGGTCTTTGAATAATTATACTGTTGAAGAATCGTATGTTGCAAGTAGTGATGGTAATAATGACAAGCTTTTACGTATGGCATTTTCTAATGGTCCTGATGATTTACAATGGTCGTTTTTAACGATAACATTGTTTGATGAAAATAGTGGTAAAACATACAAATGTTCTCCACTAGGTGAACAATGTTCAATTTCTGAAGAAAATGTAGATAATTCGTGGTCAGGTTCTGAAATTATTGGAATTAGTGAAAGTAATACAGATATTTGTAACTCTGAAAGTGATTGTGAATTGAAGGTTACTGCACAATATAAAGGGAAAACTATTGCTGGTAATACAAATGCAATCCTTGTTAACATTGATTCAATAATTACAGAGGTAGAGGATGTTTCGGAACCAGAATCTGAGTTTGAATCATATATTTATGAAAATGCAGGGATATCTTATGCGCCTGTAAATGATGATACTACTTCTATAGAAGCATTTTCTTTATGGTTTGAAGAAAAGGGGTTGGTATGGGATGATAGTATTTATAGAGGAAGTACTGATTATAAGGGATGGTATTACAATGAAATGAATGAATTTAATGATATAACTATAGATGAATTTATTGAATATATCATAATGTTTTGTGATGAGCATCCAAATTCAAATCGTGCAGTATTCAAAAATAATGTCTTAAGGGGAGTTGGATCTGATATTATAGATGTATCATTTAGACAGTCTACTAGTGAAGTATATTTTTCAGATGATTCTCCTGTATTTAAGTATGTTTTAAGTTCAGAGCCGGTATTAGAAATACCTAGTAGAGATGGTCAACATTCATATGATCCTGAGTTTCTTAGAGTTGAAAGTGTAGTAAAAGATGTTGAATATGCAAAAACTTTTGTAAATTTAGATATTTATGATACTGGTGAATTGTATGATTTGAGGATTGAGATTAAGCAATCTAGTTTTAAAGTTGGTGATGGGAGTGATTATTCACAAGCTACAGAACCTAATTTTGATTTAGATGGGGATTTAGAAACTTTTTATGAAAAATTCATTTTTTGGGAAGTTGAATATAGTTTCGATAGAGAATTAAGTGGAGAAACTGGAATTGTATATTTTAATGTAGAAGATAATGATGATGGTAGAGGTCCTAGTGGATCTAGTGCTGGGGGTAGTGGGATTTCAGAACAAACTGTTAAAAGAATTTACTTCCAATCTCATATGGAAAGTTATAATACAGGTCCTATTGTTAAAGATGATATGATAAATTCGTTTAATATTATTATTTTGAATAAAGAGGACCCTAATAATAATCCGGTGGTTTTAGATGATTCGATGTTAATTGGATTTAACATGATGTGGTTAGAAAATAATTAAGGTGATGGAGATGTTACAAAAAGCTTATCGGTGGCCCTTGGTGATCTAGATGGAGATTTAGACGCAATGATTACAAACAGACGGTCTACCAATACTGTCTGGATTAATGATGGTGCTGGTATTTTTACAGACTCTGGGCAAGAACTTGGAAATAATAGTAGTCGTTCATTCGTTCTAGGGGACATTGATATGGATGGGTATTTAGATGCTGTGGTTGCTAATAGTGAACAACCAAATTATGTGTGGATAATGATGTTTTGGTAATTTCATTAATCATGTAGAGGGGTTAGGAAATAACGATAGTAGAGTGGTTGTATTGGGCGACATTGATCTAGATGGAGATTTGGATATTATAGTTGCGAATAGAAACAATCAGCCCAACACTACTTGGATTAATAATTGTACTAGTGAATAAAAAATATAATAATTTATTTCAATGTATAAGAAAACCTCTGAGTTCCTTTTCCTTTAGATTTTTTATTTAAAAATTCAATTCCACCTATTTCTGAAATGTTTTGAACATGAGTTCCAGCACAAGGACATAAATCTAAATTGTCTCCTATTGTTACAACTCTTAATTCTTCGACATTAGGGGGAATTAAATTCATATTTGTTCTTTCGGGAGGCATTATTTCGTTAATTTCCTCCCTAGTCATCATTCTAATATTAAGTTCAGCTCCATTTTTAATTAACTTATTCGTTTCATTCACTAAGTTAGATAACATTTCATCATCGAAATTAATAGGATTGAAATCAATTCTGCTTTTATCATATCTTAATTGATTTCCTACAGTTCTAACTCCATCGAATAGGTCGTATGCTACTGCAGAAACTAAATGTTGTGCAGTATGCATTTTCATATGTCTATATCTTCTATCCCAATCAATTGATGCTTGAATTCTTTGTCCAATTTCCAAATTATGATTAGGTTCAGTTAAATGTGAGATTTTGTCCCTTCCCCTTACTTCTAAAACATTAATTTCTCTTCCATTAGATATTATTGTACCTGTATCCCAGTCTTGACCTCCCCCCATCGGATAAAATAATGTTTGGTTCAATTCGATTTGGTTCTCTTCGATGTTAATTATTTCTGCATTAAATTCTTTCAAATAACATGATTTTATGGAATCCATGTATAATTTATCTGTGGTCATTATAATATGGTGGAATAATGATGTTAAAAAAATTTTAGTGCTCTTTTTTTAAATTTTAGTTGTGAAATTAGGTAATATTATGCCATTGTTCAATAACTATAATCATTTAATTAAAAATGTGAGAGAGGGGATTTTGGAGGTAGGTCACTTTGTTGACATGGTTAGATCAACGTTAATAAAAAAAGATATATTGACGAATGTTTCAATTACGGGTGAATTGACAAAGTTAACATTAGCTCGATCGGGTCACAGCTATTTTACTTTAACAGATATAAATGGCTCAATTGATTGTGTAATTTTTAATGGAAATAGGTTATTTAAATCGCAAAATATTGAAGAAGGTATGAAAGTAATCGCAAGTGGTGGAATTGATGTTTATGTTAAGACTGGAAGGATGCAATTTAAAGCTAATCGAATAGAATCCATACAAACTATAGGGGAATTGGAAAGAATAAAAAGAGATTTAATTAAAAAATGGCGTCTTGATGGTACACTAGATATCCCCAAGAAACCTATACCATTCATACCAAAAAATATGTTTATAATAACTGGTGGAGGTAGTGCTGCTCTCTCGGACATGCAGAGGATAATAGAAAATAGGTGGCCTAATTATTCTTACAAGATTATGCCCGTGCTTGTTCAAGGTAGTCAAGCACCAGAACAAATTATTAAGGCTCTTGAAATCGCTGGAAATTACGCTGATTTAATTATTGTTGGAAGGGGTGGGGGATCTCCTGAAGATTTATGGTCCTTTAATCTAGAATCTGTTTGTCAAGCGATAATTGATTGTCAAGTTCCTGTTATAAGTGCTGTTGGACATGAATCTGATCACATGGTAAGTGACTTGGTAGCTGATAAAAGAGCTTCAACACCCTCTAATGCTATTGAAATAACTATTCCAATTAAGGATGAGTTAATATCTATTATTGAACAAACGAAAGATAGGTTTGACTTTATTATAGAAAGAAAATTAAAATATGAGGATGAGTCTTTAACAAATCTGTCTTTTAGACTTAGTTCGGCACCAATGAAAGGCATCATAAATGCTAAGATAAAGTATAATAATTTGGTTAATCTATTCAATAACCTTGGTAAAAGTTTGATGGGTGAGGAAAATAATACTCTCGCCAAATATAATTTTATTATTTCATCTACTAACCCATCAAAGATTCTTGAAAGGGGTTACTCTATGACTATTGATGAAAATGGTAAACCAATCAAGAGTGTTTTGAATGTTAAGGGTGGAGATTTATTGAGGGTAGTATTAAATGATGGAGAAATAAAAACGGTTGTGAAATAATGAATTATACGGAAAAAATGAAAAGAATTGGAGAAATTGTGGTAGAACTTGAGAAAGGTGGAGTTGATCTAGATATGACCTTGAAATTATTTGAAGAGGGGTCAAATCTATTGAAAAAGTGTCAAGAAGAGTTAAAAGAAGTAGAGGGTAAGATAGAAAGTTTAAGAGTAGAAGAATTTGAATAATGTTTTAAGTTCTCAATTTTTTAGATTATCTGATATTCCTTTAAGAATTAATAATCCTATAAATCCACCTAAAATTAGGCTAGCTGGAGGGAAAATTAATTTCACAAAGGCGGGGCTATCTTTAGAAACATAATCTGCAATAATTATGGCTACCATAGCTATAACTACTGGAATAAGATGAAAATACCAGGGTAAATTGGAAGCAAAGGTTTTGACTTTTTGATCTGTTCCACCAGCTTGTTTAATGGTTTGTGGACTAAGTGCCTGTGAACAGGTCGGACATATTTCCCATGTTTTATCCAGGCTTATTTTGCAATTAGGGCAAAACTTCATACATGCAAGCGATATTATTAATTTAAATAATTTAGTTTTTTAAAAAGTATAAAAAAATTTTGTTTAGTTACTAGATCTCCGTTCTTCTTCTGCAATATGATCTTTCCAGTATTGAACCATTTGTTTTGCCAAGTACTGGTCATAACATTGTTTACATAGTTCAATCTTCTCTAAATTAGAACCATGATAGTGGTAAGTTGTTGTGTTTTGGTTACATTGAGAACAATTGCCCCATTTGTTTGAATTAGCCATAACAGTTCTACAATAGTACATTATTTAATAATTAATAAAAAAATAATTAACATTTTGTAGTATATTTGGTTGGTATAATCAATGGGAAATTGGGGTATTGAATTTATTGGTATTTTTGCAGGTTTTTTAGGAATAATTGCCTGGTTTCCACAATTAAATAAAATATGGATAAAGAAAAGTGCAGAAGGAATTAGTTTATTCGCATTCAGTTTAATTTTTATTGCATTACTTTTATGGTTTGTTTATGGATTTTTAATAAGTTCTCCATCATTAATGATAAGTAATGGTGCTACTTTAATAATGATTTTTTTGGTTTTGTGGGGGTGTTGGAAAATTCAAAAGAATGGTAAAATGTAGTAAAATGTATATTCAAAGTTATCAACTAGATAGTTTAAGGAATACTATGACTGAGTTGGCTTATAGAAAAATGAAGCGTTTTGCTTCCATTGATTTTCTTAGGGGTTTAGCAATAGTAATGATGTTGTTTTTACATGTTGTAATGGATGTTTTTTCTATTGATGAATATATAAATAAATTAGATGAAGTTGGTGCAATTAATCTTCTAGCACTTCTAATAATCCCATATCTTGGTGGGTTAGCTGGGTTATTCCTAATGGTTTCAGCAATGGGTAATATGGTTGGGATGAGGAAAAATTTGGAAAAGGGGTTTGGTACATGGTCAATAGCAAAAAAACAAGTTGTTGGTGGTTTTTTAATTGTAATTTTTGCTCATATTCTTGAAGCAACATTAGGATATCATGGTTCTTTGGGACAAATAATGGATAATTTGAATAATTTAGATGGGATTGGTACGGAATGGTCTGTAGATGCATGGAAAAGTAATGGATATCATTTTGAAACAATTCACACAATTGGTTGGTGTGTAATTCTTAATGGAATTGTACAAGGATATATCGCATCGAAATGGGATCTCAGCAAAGATAGTAAAAAGATAATAAAAATTTATTGGTTCTTAGTGGGAATTGTACTGTTAATGACTCCTTTAATTTGGGAACTGGTGAGTACATTAATTCCTGGATACCCTTGGGAAAATAGTATGTGGAGGCCTAAAATTGGTGAAGCTCCTTGGTATGATTTTATTATTATGTTTTTTGTCAATCCATTAGCTGCTCCTGTTGAACCTGTTTTCCCATATCTCGCAACTAGCTTTTTGGGAAGTTTGATTGCCTTACATATGACAGAACCAAAAGAAAATTTTGATAGAAGTTTTGTAAAAAATATTTTTGGTATAGGTTTTGTAATGTTTGTTGTTGGATTTATTGGTGTCGTTGTTTTGTTGGTTGGATTGGGTGATTTTGATGCTGCAATTGATCTTTACAAAACAATCTATGATCATAGGAAATGGACTAGTGATGTGGGGGTCACAGGTGGCTGGTTTTGGCAATGGATAACATTGAATGGGGCTTCTTTGATGATTGTTATGATGGCTATTAGGGTTTCAGAATATCGTGGAAGTTCTGAAAAATTTGCAGATATTACCAAAATCTTCAGAAGATTTGGTTTTGTTGCTTTTACAGTATATATTATTCAATGGATTTATTTTGTCATGCATTTTGTCGTTTCTTCTGTAAATCCAAATGTTGATGCCTATGAAAGAATGACTTGGGTTTGGACATGGTTGACTTTAATTTTAACAATAGTGGTATTTAATTATCTTTTGAAATTGTGGTCTAAAAAGGGGTATGTTGGGAGTGTCGAGTGGATGATTGTAACCATTGCGAATAAACTAACACTAGTTAAAAAACAGATTGGTACCAAAGAAAATGAAAAATGGTGGCAAAAAGGTATGTTGAATGTTAAAGGTGGTTTTGAAAATCCTGAATGGGTATGTTTTGATGTTAAAAATGTTGATGAAGATGATAAAAGATTGTTAAATTATTTTTCCTGGTTTGGATTTATTTTTGTGCCTTTTTCAATTGTCTCTTTAGGTATGGTAATCGATATTCAAAAAAATAGACCAAGTTTAGATGTCTCGAAATATCGCTTTTTGAACATATTGAGTATTGTCTTCTTTATTATTTGGTTTTTAATTTTAAATGTTTTCTCTTTGGGTGATTTTGGAATTTCTCTTTGATTGTGGAAAATTAAAAAAATTATAAAAAACAAATGATTTTACTATTTACACGGGAAGCATTCAAGAACGGTATAGTTCCGATTGATTGCGATTGTGATGGGTATAGACACACCTAACCGTTCTGCACTTGAGGATATGTTGAAAGAATATTCAACAAAACAATTGGTTGATGAAGTTTTAATTGCTTGGGATGAGTTAACTAAAAAGAATGAAGAATTTTCTGAATTGAAGCAAAAAATAAGATTGTTAGAATTAGATTTGGATGAAAGAAAAGAGGGTGTTGCTCCAGAAGTTGAAAAATTAAAGATGGTAGAAAGTGAATTAAATATAGTTGAAAAAGAAAATTTGAAATTAAATAATGAAATAGCCATTCTGAAAGAAAAAGTTAATGCACAAGAATCAATATTAACACTAGATGAAAGAAATCGTCTATTAGATGATAATATAAATTTAGGAAATACTATTGAAGAACAAACAGAAATAATTGAGGAAATGGAGAAGAAAATAGATCAGATGTTGAGCGCACTACAAAAAGCTGCAAATGTTGGGTTAACATCTATTTCTTTGGAAGAATTTCAGAAAATGAAAGATGGTTTAGAAGATCTAGAGTTGAAGTTCGAAGGAGAAAGAGCTGCAGTTATCGCTCTAGAGGATGAAAGAGGAAGATTAAGAGAGATTATTGATAAATTGAGAGGGATGTTAGATTTAAGAGATAAGAGAATTTTAGAAGTTGAAGAGCAGGTTGAAAATCTAATGAGGGGGCCAAAATCGATTAGTGCTGAACACGATTACCTAGTTGAACAAATAGAAGAATTAAAAAGAAGATTAGTAGAAAGAAATAGAGAATATGAGGTTTTAAGAAGAAGGGAAAGGGGACTTAATAATGATGTTTTTGAAAGAGATGAAAGAATACAACAAATGCAATTAACAATTACAGATTTAGAGGCTGGTTTGCAAGATAGGACTGCAGAATTAAAGGCTTTAGAAAAACTACAAGATAAAATGAATAAGGAATTAGACGATGTTAGAAGATCTGAAAGAACTAGGGGGGTTGTTGGAAAAATGTTCTCGGATAGTTTGTCATTAACAAAGAACCATGAAAAAAGAAAAGATTTGAAAAATAGAAAAAAGAAAGAAAGAATTTTAGAAACCCCTGGTATTAGTGATATAGAAGATATGGTTGATGGAAAAGATGTTAAATTGTATGTTGACGAAAGAGATGTTGAAGTATCAAATGTTACTTTGGATAAAAATCCTATTGGTCCCGGTGGTTCAGCAATTCCATTGATAGATGAAGATGAAAAGGAATAGAATTATTATGAACTCAAAAGATTTCTTAACTAAATTGAAAAAATATGTTGATGATGGTAATTTATCAATAGATGTTTATGATGAAATTGAGAAACTTGAGTTGAATAAAATAAGTATAAAAAATGTTGAAGAGGTTAAATTCGATGGTTTCTTTAATAGAAAAAATGCAATGAGATATAGTCTAGGGGTTGCTGCAGGTATTGGATCAATATTAGTAATATTGGGATTTGGTTTGTTAACAAGCCTTATTCAAGATATTACAAGTGATTATGAAAATAATGTTGAAGGTATGAGTTTGTACTGGTTCGTTTTTGGGTTATTATCTATATTATCAATTATAATGTCTAAAATTAAACTGGAGGGGAGGGCTGAGGTTTTTTTAGGTGAAGCATTATCAATAATTTTTGGTATATCAAGTATGATTTCAATTACTTCTTTTTATAACGAGTTTGTATATGAGTCTAATTTGGATAATTTAGGACTAATTAATATATTTAATTGGTTTCCTATTCTTATTTTGGTAGTTCTGTCTATTGGATTTGCTAGAAAGAATGATGCTTGGGTTTCTTATAGCTTAGGATGGATACTATGGTTTGTTCCGATTTCGTATGCTTATAATAATGAAAGTGATGTTGGGATCTTCATTAGTTTGGTGATAATTATGATCGTATTAGTTTCAGAGATTTTGCGTGAATGGTTTGATAACCAGAGAAGAGAGGGGAGTTGGATTCAATTTTTAGGACATGGTTTGTTGCTAGGAATAATTTCTTGGAATGTCATATTTTCTTTCAGTGAAGCTTTTTATATTCTAGGAGAAGTTAATGACGGTGATCTTTATGAGTACCATATTGATAATCCTCTTATGGGTATGTTATTCATTATTGGTTGGATGATATTTACAGAATTATTTCCAAAAAAGTTTGGTGATATGAAATATAAAAATTCCACGAAGAGTAAAGCATGGATATTAATTCCGGGGTGTCTAATTTTCTATACTTTTATACAACTATATACTGGATTTATGATTGCTGAAACTATTGGTTTTACAGTAATAAATGTGGGAGAATTTGATGTTGATGTTGGTTTTATTTTTGGTTTTTTAATATATATAACAATGGGAATGCAGATGTTTAGTTGGAAGCCGGAAGATGTTGTGCTTAAACCATCATTAACATACCCAGGTACATTTATGGGTAGTGTTTTCTTGATTATGTCGTTTTTTACTTTAATATCTAGCATAGTAGACTTTTTAGAGGATTTGGCTGGATACTTATTCCTCCCGGTTGGTTTGTTGGTGTTAATCTTAGGTACAATGAAACTAATTAATTCTAGTAAAGAAAATATACCACCAGAATCTATAATTATTTCAAGTATGGATGATGAATAAAATGATTAGTTTATATAAAGATGATATTAATGATCTAGAAAAAATATTTAGAATTAATCTAATAAATAGCTGTACTGGTTTTAAGTCTGCGAATTTATTGGGTAGTGTAGGATCTGATGGTATTGATAATGTCGCAATATTCAGTTCTGTCACACACTTGGGAAGTAATCCCCCTTTGGTTGGTTTTGTTTTAAGACCAAAAACAGAGAATAGAAATACCTATGATAATATTATTGAAACTGGTTTTTTTACTATTAATCATATACATATTAATGATGTGAAAGATGCACATCATACTTCAGCTAAATACCCAAAAAATATTTCTGAATTTGATAAGACTAAATTAGAAAAAATTCTCATTGGTGAATTTATAGCGCCATATGTAAAAAGCTCAAGAATAAAATTGGGTTGTAAATATGTAAATGAATATCATATTAAAGAAAATGGGACTATTTTGATTGTCGCATCAATTGAGGAGTTACACATAAAAGAAGGAATAATCAAAGAAGATGGATTGATTAGGTTAGATGTTGCTGAAAGTGTTACAATAAATGGTTTAGATGTTTATTTAAAAACTGTAATGATAGATAGATTTGAATATGCAAGACCTAATAATAATTAATTTATATTTAATTTAACTATATATAAATTCAACGCATTCCCATAAACAATTATGAATTTCTTCGAAGAGGTGGTCAGTATCATAATTAATTATTAATTCAAATTTTTTAAAGCCATTAGGATAAGATTTTTTAAATTTCTTGTAATCTTGTTGGTTGGTATGAATGATTCCTCGAATGAAATAATTTTCGTTATTTAGTGTATAGTAATTATTATCATTATCAATTATTAAATTAGTATTAATTTGTTTGAGTTTAATTTTTGGGATGGGATTAATTATGTCATCAATTATTAACTGTTGATCTTTGTGTTTTAAATCATTAAGAATTATTTTAAACCTATTATATAAATAATAATTCTGTTTATTAAAATTCAAATTAAGGTTGGTATTTTTTAATAATGTTAAATTATTTTTTGTTTCTACATATAATATATTTATGCCATTGTCGTATAAAATTCTAGCGATAAATAGTTCAATTATTGTGTTACCGAAAATCAAAAAAATGTCCTCTTGAATATGATTATGTCTTTCAATAAACTTTTCAAATTTAATAAAGTCTAATCTATTTTGGTGTGTGGAGAGTTCTCTTTTTCTGACTAAACCTAATATTGGTTCTGATGGAAAAAAAGGTCGATCAAACAGACCATGGCACCACTGTACACCAGCAATAGATGAAGGGTCTCTTCCGTCCAAAGCATATTTATCGTTAAGATATTGTGTCACTGATATTGATTTAGCAAGAGATTCTGTCCATAAGGGGATTGCTTTTCCCCAAGTCATACGTAAATTATTATGTAGTTCACCATGTCTTACTAATGATTTTTGACATAAATTCCATAAGTTACTCGGTGATTCGTAAAATTCTAGTTGATTCTCACTAAGTAGTGGAGATCTGGGGTCTGTCGAAGTTTTTTCCCATGATTCAATTGCCCAAAGAGGAAGATTAGAAATACAATAGGGGTCTTTTATTCCAAATGAATGATGCCAGGCATGTTCTCGGAATATTATCAATTCATCTATAAATTTCTGGGCTGATTTGGTACCCAATAATGATGCTTCTCTGACTACTTTAACTGGAGATAGAAAACCATAATGAAAAGCATAAGACAATCTAGAAACGCCGTATGGATCTGCTGCATTATTTCTGCGTTTTGAATAGCCTGAAATCTTTTTTTCTAGAAAATTTTTCCATTTTAATAAACTATGATTTTCTCCTCCTTTTTCATCGAAAATAGGTAAAACACTGATATCAATATTACATTTCTTTAAGATTTGAAATCTTTTATTAATGTCTAATAAATTATCTTCGATATTTATTGGAGTAAACGGAAGATTGTCCGAATATTTAGCAGGTATTTTGCCGATGTCTGATTTTTTGAATAATTTATTGGTTTTTATTAATTTTTTTGTGGCATCTCTAAATTTAAAAGGGCGGTCCAAAGATTTCCCAAATATTGTTAACGGGATTATACAATGACAGTCTATTTCAATAAAGGGACATTCAGAAATTTTTGATACTTTTTTTACCCAATTTTTCCACGGTTGTAAGGGAAATAAGTCTGTAATAATACAACTAGCTTTTTTAGCGAATGATTTCATTACTGGTTTTCTATTATTTTCTCTTGATATATGTAAAACATATTTCAAACCAATAGATTTGCAATTGTAGTGTAAATCTATAGCACCATCAATTAACATATTGTGGTGACGTAATGATGAATGGGGGTATCTTTCATCTATTGCTTGGTATATTAATAGAGGTTTGTTAAATTTATTTGCTAAATGAATACCGGCATCAATTGCTGGATTTTCATGAATACGTAAAGATGATTTTAACCAAACTATAATTGGTCCGTCTTTCGTAATTTTATTAATATTATTCGATATAATACATCGAGAAGAGATTTGTTCAGGAAGAGAATCTAACATATGCATCCCAATATAAATATAGATATATATTGCTGTATGCAATCAAATATTAATCAATACCTACATTTTTTTGGAGTTTAAGTTCTTTCCCTAAAACTAAACTAATTTGAAGAATGGAGCCTGCCAGTAAAGCTGCTAATATAAACAAAGTTACTCCTGAATATCCGCTTGTTCCAATGGCAACTCTAACAATTACTGCAGATAATATAAAACCAGTATTTCTAGCAAGATTAAGGAAGTCTGTAGTGTGTTTGTATGATAATAGAAGTATTAATATGTCTGACATAATCAATATTGTGAAGAAGTTTAAGAAAAATACTTCTCTGTTTAATTCACTATCTCCATCTATTACCCCCAACAACCAATTAAAAAGTGAAAAAATAGAAACCATAAAAAATATTATAGAAAGAATACTAGCTAAATTTCTCTTTTGTTTAACGAAATCATTAAGATGCTCTCCATCATAAAACCTCACTGGTGTAGATGAAAGTTTATATCTAAAAAATAAAGCTGTTGAGAATAAAACTACAAATGCTAAAGCTTCGGCTGCTATGAAATATATACTTTTATCAAATGATGTTAACGTATTCGGTTGAATATCAGAGAGGTTTTTGAAAATATCTCTTACTACTAATAAAGTTACAATTTCAAACTGTTTTCCTATTGAGTTAGAAAAAGATTCGGGTATTACTCTGATTAATTCGTATACTTCATATGCTAAAATTATAGAAAATGGTGTATACAATGATACTAAATAAGAATTAAATAAATATTCTGTACTTGGATTTACATAGTAGCCAAAATCATATAAGAAGCAAAAAGTTAGGTGTATCAAAAATCCTATAACTGCAAAGTTAATAGCAAATTTTCTTAATAACTCGTCAGTTTTATCACCTAAAAGAAAGTTATGTAATTTATTTGTATACATATTAAACACCAGATATATAACTAAATATGTAAATTAAAATTTTTAATATGATTCAATTTTAATTTAATGGATCTTTTATGTTCCTATCACCAAGTGTCCATTTTAATGTTTTAACAACTCCTTCCAAGGCTTTATAATTTCTAGCATGAAACACCCATTCCTTAGATTTTATTTGATTTTCAGACATTTTAATTCTATGAAAATTCAACTTTCTTTCTGCTTTATCTAACATTCTTTCAATATCATCCCACGTTCTTGAATATGTATATGAGTTCCCTAATAATTCTGGCATAAAACCCGCTCAAATATTTCCTTTATGATATTGTGTAAAAAAAATTATTACAATATTTGAAAAAATTTATTCTATTCCTGTTTTTTTAATTAAAATTATATTTTCTTCCAACCGCATTGCAACTTTTTTCCCAGATTAAGTCAATGGTTCTATCGTTGTTGTATTTTTTCTCAAAATCGTATGGCTTTGCCTTCCCTTTAATAGCTAATAAACCTTTACCTGGTCCCCAAAATTGTCCAGATTTGATATTTGGTAAACATATACAACTAATTATTCCCATTGCACCATCTTCTTCGCTTTGGGATCTTTTCATCATTTTACGTGTGAAAAATTTAGGCATCCCTCCGTCCTTTAAAGTAGTAATTTGTAATTCGGTATTAGACAAGCCGGGATGCGCAAACAAAGATTTAATTCTGTGGTTCTTTAATTTATTATGCAACGCAGCAGAAAATGCTGCATTAGCTAATTTTGTTTGGCCATAACGTTTCCATCTGGCACCACCAAAAAAAAGACTTTTTCCGTTTCCACCAAGGTTGCCTCCGTTTTTCTCTAAATAGATTTTTTCTAGTTTTCTAACAGAATGTCTCGCGATGCTGGAATGATTTACTATTCTAGATTCCCCTTTTAAAATAGAATTTTTCTTAAGTAACGGTATTAATTCACAAGTTAGTAAAAAATGTGATAAATGATTTGTCTGCATTTGTATGTCATATCCATCAACTGTTGATATATCTTTAAGCGCCATAACCCCTGCATTATTACATATTACATCTATACCTTCAGAAAATCGCTTTTTTATTTCATTTATTGCATTATTTACAGATTTAAATGATTGCAAATCACAATTAATGGTTGTTAAATCTGAATTTGGGTGTGTTTTTAATATTTCTTCATGAACTTTAAGAGATCTTGAAGAAGGCCTATTCAACATTATTACTCTAGCTCCTAATTCTGCCAGTGTTTTAGCTGCTACATATCCTGTTCCTGATGTTGTTCCTGTGATTATTACTGTTTTATCATACATCTTTGGAAGTTTATTTTTAAAATCTTCAAAGTGTTTAGACTTTATACTAGGTTTAACATATGACATTTTAACCATCGGGAGGTTTTTTAATATTATCAATTAATATTTTTAGTTTTGTTTTAAGAAGATTATAATTTTCAAAAGACTCTATTAGATTGCCCGTCACAATCCAATTTGCTCCTCCATTTACAGCTTCTCTAGCCTGTTCTGGAGTTCTTATTCCACCCCCCACAAATAATATTCCGTTATATTCATTTTTAGCTATCTTGATTATTTTTTCATTTAATGGTGGAAAAGCACCGCTTCCTGCTTCTAAATATAAAATACTAAATTTAAAATATTCTGCTAATCTAATCCAAGATTTTATGTTATCTGTATCTTCGGTATTAATTAAATCCGCATTACTTACGTTACCAACTTTCATTCCAGGTTCAAAAATTAGGTAAGCTGTAGAAATAGTTGTAATATTATAATTTTTAATAAATTCTGTGGCTTTTCTTTGTTCTTCTACGATATATTTAGGGCTTTTGCCGTTCAATAAAGACATAAATAATATTCCGTCTGATTTATTGGTTAATGTTGAGGATGCGTTAGGGAATAATAATACTGGTACTGTTGTTTTTTGTTCGTCAAATATACCATTCTGTGTTGATGCCCAATGCTGTAATTCCATTGTTTCTTGTATTACTTCCACTGTTCTATCGACAGAGCTTTTATCTGTTGTTGAACCACCAATTAAAATTAAATCGGTTCCTGCTTCAATCGCTGTTTGACATATCATAGATGCTTCTTCAGGTGATTGCTTCTCTGGATCTATTAGAGTTGCATGTCTTGTAGATTTACCATTACTAAGATAATCTAATAAATTTATTTCATCGTCTAAAATCATTATTTCACCTGATGTTCTTTGCCTTATTAGCTAATGTAAAACCCCTGTCTATTGTATTATTTGCGAAAATATTTTTAATTCCTGATGGGAAATTGGATTTCATAATTTCAATTAAACCTAATTTAGTAATTTCTTCATATGAATTGGATCTAGTCCAGGTTTCAAAATAGTCTCCTTCCTTATGTATAGAAAAAATGTCATCACTATTTTGAGTTACTACAGGATTAATTGTAAGGTAACCATACCAAGGTACAGTTTCTAAATTTTTTTCTAAATTTAAAACATTGACCAGCCTTGAAAAATCAGTATAATCACCCGGAAAACCAGATGATTTAAGCTTATTACCTGCACAATTAATTATTACATTATCGTTTAGAAAACTTCTAAAATTGTTTTTTACTGTTTTTTTTAATTCAATATTACATCCTAATTTTGTCAAGTATATTAATATAGATTTTTCAAACCATTCCCTTCTAAAAGTAATATAATTCTGATTATAACATAATTTAGTTAGAGGTTGCAATTTTATATTGTTAGCAAGCATATTGAAGTTTTTGGTAATTAAACTGATTCCTGGTGATCTTGTGGGTGACCCTATTTCCTGTCTTGCTTCTATAATATTAATTGACTTAGGATTTATTTCCATTTGAAGTAATTTATATGCGCAAGATAAGCCTGCTAAGCCGCCTCCGATAATAGTATAATTACACATGATTATCTACCTTGATCTCCAATGCAAATACTGGACAAGAAGGAATACAAAGTTTGCAATGAGAACAATTTTTTTCGTCAACTACAGCTACTTGATTAATTAATTCCAGTACTGAAACAGGACACAATCCTATACATGCTCCACATCCATAACATAGATCTTCTATTACATTAAAATGATGACCTGTNAATCTTGGCATTGTATATCTGCAGAAGTCAATACATTAGAAGTTTATACATAGACCCCTCTATTTCTACTGGAATAATATTGTTTTAACAACAATGCAAATCAAAAATAATTTCCAATGCAAATTACCCTAATACTCCATGTTGCGTACATCTATTATATATTTCTAAGAATTATATGTTATTTTTCATTATTTTTTTTCCAGTAGAAACAAAGGGGGGACCCCATATATTCAAGTGTGACCAACTTTTCAGAATTATTATGGTGATGTATAATCCATCTAAGATATCAACATATCCATCGCATCCTGTCGACAGAGGTTTAAGATATCATTTTCTTGGAGGAGGCAATGAAGTTGGTAATGTTGGCTGTATATTAGAGGATCATAGTCAAACTAGACTATTATTTGATTATGGTTTATCACCAACAAAACCTCCTAAGTACCCATCGGCAGCGCCTAATGTATTAGATGCATTAATTACTCATGCACATATTGATCATATAGGTATGGTTCCCTGGTTAAATAATTCATATAATACTAGATTACACTCTACAGAATTTACATCTAAAATATCGAAGCTAATGTGGAATGACTGTTATAAAATTAGCAAAATAGAAAGATATCCTTTACCCTGGGATAAAAAGGATGCAGAGGAATCTGAATATATGTGGAATGTGCATAATTATGATGAAACTAATGAAATTGGTGAATGGAGTTGGTGTTTTAGAAGGGCAGGTCATATTCCAGGTTCAGCTATGATTGATATACAAACCGAAGATAAAAAAATCTTAGTAACAGGAGATTTTGATACTAGGAATTCAAGANTAGTGGAAGGTGCAAAACCTCAAAAAACAGANATTCTATTTATGGAGGGTACATATGGAGGTAAAAATCACCCTGTAAGAGTTGATGAAGAAAATAGATTTCTCCGTGATATAGAAAGAACNGTTGGAAGNGGGGGAACAGTATTAGTTCCATCTTTTGCAATGGGGAGAAGTCAAGAAATTCTAATGATACTCGATAATTCAGATTTAGATTTAGAAGTACATTATGACGGAATGGGAAAAACAATTACAAAGACTATGTTAGAACATGAAAATGAATTATTAGATCCTCAAAAATTAAAAAATATTTTTGGTAGGGTTCGGAAAGTATCTAGTAAATCAGATAGGAAAAAAGCATTAAAAGCNGATGTAATAGTTACNACTAGTGGTATGTTAGATGGNGGTCCTGCAATTTGGTACCTCAATAGATTAAGACAAGATAGAAGAAATTCTGTATATTTAACAGGATATCAAGCNGAAGGAACNGGTGGGNGAATGTTGTTAGAAAAAAGTAGTTTACCAATATATGGCAATATTACGCAAGTTGATTTAGAAACAAAAAGATATGATTTTTCTACTCATGCAGGCCANAACGAACTAGTAGAATTTGTCAAAAAGACAGGAGCTGAAGATGTAATATTATATCATTCAGACAATAAGAATGCAAAGCCTAAACTTAAGCATTCACTTCAAGATATTGGACTTAATGTACATGATTCAATGAATAGGATATCTTACAATATTGAATATTAAATACAATTGTAAGAATCATCATTCAAAGGATCTTGTTTAATCACAATTTTATTAATTTCCTCACCNTTTGACCAGTATCCCATATTCTTCATTTCTTCAGAATTAATTTTAAAGAACTTGCTTGAATTTTCAATAAGTTTAGCATCGTTATTGGCTATCCCTGATAAGTATGCAGACTGTGCCGTTATTCTTTTGTANTATGCGAAATCGGCCAGATGATCTCTTATTGGAGTAGCTTGTACATAATGTGATGATATTAATTTAGGAAAACCTCTTCTATCTGAAAATACTTTGAGGTAAAAAACGTTCTCATCTTTTAATTGTCCATNTCCATCTTTATTTCTCAATCTCTCAAATGTCCAAACCCCGATACACTTTTCCACTACAACATCATCTTCATATTCAACAACATTAACAATAGTATGTTCCGGTAATAAACTCATNTTTCCTTTGTATGGTTGATAATTTGAATATATCCAAGGGGCTTCTAAATTAATTATAAAGCTATTATTCCCCCATCCAAGTTTTGAAGCCTCACTTGCAACNTACATAGACGTACCAGAGCCCATGCTGTGTCCCCCTACCCATAGATTTGAGACATCAGTTTGATCGTAATTATTTTTTAAGTAGGTATAACCCTCGATAATTCCATTCCATGCCATTGAATATCTCCATTCATGNTGCGGATGATTACTCCCCCCCTCNAAATATTTCAACATATTTTCATCGTATTTTGAAACATCATAATTAGACGCATATTGTGGAAATATAACAGCGACACCATTGGAAGTCATAGATTCAAAACTATCAATATATACCCATTCTTCCTCTCCCTCATATCCATGTAAATATATAGCCACGGGCATTTTATTTGGGATAGGGTCTGGAATATACAAGTGGACGTTCCAATCAAAATCCTTTGAAACTTCAGTCATATTTTCTACAATAAATTCAGGAATTTCAGAATCTATTATTATTTCATTTANATCATATTTATCATAATTNATATCAGGATTAAAATCATTATTNTCTGGTTTTGGTAAGAAACCACCCATAGCACTAAAATTAGGTAATATAAGTAATAAAATAATTAATACGTAGATNATGTTCTTGAACCTCTTAATNATAAAAAACTCATTTTTATTGTTATCAAATACAGACATTGACATTGAAGAAAATAATATTAATCCACCCAATAGAAATGGAACAGTCATTAGAGCACCTATAAAATAAGCATAATTTAATAAAAAATAAATTATACTGATATTTATAAAAATACCATTCAGTATACTAAATGAATAATATATCTTGTTTGTAGAAGATGAATCTTTAATTTTTTGACTAAGAGATATACTCAAAATACATATTGATACTACAAACATAACCAATAATTTATTAAAAGGTCTTAANTTTTTAGCTAACTGTACCATATCATTTGCAACCCAAAAAAGCGCGGTATACAAATAGCCCCCTTCCCCATCAGCCCCCATTCCTTTAAAAATGAGCAGTAGAAAAACAATAATGAAACCTAAAATCTCTCCTAAAAGTAGTATTTTAATACTATTTCTGATTTTCATTTATCTAAACACCAAACACGCCTTAAGTTAGTTTTGTATGTGATTTTAGTGAGATTTCTAACCATCGGTAACATTAAAATTTGTTGGACATGTATCTATTCCCATTAGTCTGTAAAATGGACACCATCCGAATACAGATGTCATTACTCCCCAGGCCCCAATGATAAAAAAGATAATTTCCCAGTTAGAAGTGGCTATGTAATCAAAAAATACGAAACCAAGTCCTGCTAATAGTCTAATCAATCTATCAAATATACCCAAGTTCATATTAACGCCTAACTGTTAATTTCGTTTACATTATCCTTTTTAGAACTTGTATGGATAAGAATCCAGATTACATTGATCAGAAGTGCTGGTGCTAGAATTATCAGAAATGCTAAAACATAAATATTAACATTAACCGCAGCAATAGATACAAATCCTATTAATAGGGCTGCAAAAATAATATTGTTCAGAAACTCAACTCTTCCTAATTCTTTTGTTTTTATCGTTCGTGCCATGTCTTTTCTATTTCCGTACAGTATATTAAATGATGTATTTCGCTACATACAGTGTAGTTCAATACACCCCTTTATATATACAACATTAAACGGAGGGTCGATGAATATGATAAAAAGGGAAAAAAACCGCATATTAAGTCTTGCAACGATAGGGATGCTTTTCTTAATTTCTCTGACATTAGTATCAGCAGAGGGAGATGAGAAATTAATTACAGCTGGCGACAACGTAGCAATCAGTTTTTGGATTGCTACAGCATTGATGCTTGCTTCAACAGCATTCTTTATCTTAGAACGAAACAACGTGGCTCCTAAATGGAAGACCTCAATGACAGTAGCGGCATTAGTTACTGGTGTTGCTTGGTATCATTACACCTACATGAGAGATCACTGGGTTATTACAGGAGAAAGCCCTCTGGTATTGAGATATGTCGATTGGCTAATCACAGTACCTCTACAAGTATCTGAGTTTTACTTAATACTTGCAGCAGTTGGAGTAGCTACCGCAGCTCTATTCTGGAGATTATTCGGAGCATCATTAATAATGCTCATAGCAGGATATATTGGAGAATCAGCAGTTATCGGCGGCGGACCATGGTTATGGTTTGCAATAGGTATGGTAGCATGGTTTTACATTATTTATGAAATATGGGTCGGAGACGCTAAGAATAAAGTATCAGAAGCAAGTGAGGGTACTCAATTTGCATTTAAAGCAATGGCATTAATTCTTACTGTTGGCTGGGCAATATACCCACTTGGGTATTTCCTCGGTGAGTCGGGATCTGCAGAAGCTATAAACAATTTGAATATTATTTACAACTTAGCAGATGCAGTAAATAAAACCGCATTTGGTTTGATGGTTTGGTATGCAGCTACTTTGGATACTAAAGCAACAGCATCTGAAGAATAATAAAACAAAAACATTCGTTTTTTATAGTGGTGGTGGGGGACGAGTTCCCCATCACCACACACCTAAACTTCTTGTGATTAAATGTCGTTAAACCTTCTTTCACCTATAAGAAATCACGATGGTATAGACACGCCAAACAATGCATCTAGAATCTGGTTTTTGTTAGTATTGATAATAAGTCTCATACTATCATGGAGAATTTCTAAAGGAGATATTGTTATGGTTAGTATATGTACATTTATATTTTCTACCGTATTATTAAATTTAGGATGGTTATTTATTGTTAGACCGTCAAGTAATAAAGAACCAATATTTCTCTCGCAATCCTTACAAAAAACCAAAGAAGAAGAATAAGTTATTCCCAATTTAATAAAACTTTCAATTTTTTAAATATGAACCTTGAGAAAAATATTGAAAAAATCAGAAAAAGTGGTGAAAACCATATCGGAGTATTGTTATTTTGAAACAAGAACCAAGTAATTATTAGTATGCCAATACCATAAAAAGCCCTAAATATTGAGAAAAGAATCAAATTTTTAAAAACAACATCTTTCTTTGTATCTATGGTTTCCACCCCAATACGAATATTTTCTCCCTTTCTTAACAACTATTTTATCTTATACATATTTTAGAAATACATCATTAAGGTTAAAAAATTATACTTATTATAATTTCATAAATTTTAACCCAGAAACTTTCTTACCTACTAAAGTCTTTGATTTATTAAAATAACTCTTTAGACTTAAATCAATACTAAATATTTATTTTAAATATTCAAATGCATATGAAAGATATCAGTTAATAACACATCAATAAAATCTAATATAACAATCATATGAGGTTGTTTGATACCATGGCAATGAAGCGTAGGAAAAAGACCCGTGTAAAAAAAGGAAGAAGGCCGCAACCCCTTCCAGGTATGCATATGCCTCCACCAATGCCACAGAAACAAAAAAAGATTAAAAAGAAAAAATTTAGATTCAAGAAAAAAATAAAATTAAGTCTGAAATCTTCTTCAATAACAGAATCTGAAGATGATTATAATACATCTGCTGGATGGACATCAAGCAATAGCATACAAACATTAAATGTTGAAGATCAAATTAACAATGAACCACAATTCATTAAACACCAATGTGGATTATGCGGTGCTGTTATGCAAGTTCCTAAACCAAAGAGAGATAAATATTCTATAATTTGTCCTCATTGTGAACATGAGGAAAACTTTGGATAAACCATTTAATAATAATAAATTAAAATTATAAATTAATTTTTATATTTTCTACTTAAATATATATTAGTCACAATAACTAAAGTAATAACTACAATAATAGTAGAAATAACAACAATGTAATTAAAAGAAGAGCTTTCTGTTTTCCTTGAATCTAATGGATAAACATCTAAATTATCACCTACACCATCTCCATCACTATCAACAGTCTCAGATGAATCAAACGGAAATACATCCAACTCATCATCCAAACCATCCCCATCAGAATCCACACATCCATATCTTTCTATTGTTGAATTACCAAATATATTTGGACATGCGTCTGGTTGATTTCCTCCTTGATTATCCCCATAACCATCTTCGTCACTATCAATCCATTGAGTGGAATCAGATATTAAATCATCTTGCAAATTAGACCATCCATCACCATCATTATCTAAACATCCAAAAACGTCAAAATATGATTTACCAAATATATTTGGACATTTGTCTGGTTGATTACCCTGTTCATTATCCCCATAACCATCTTCATCACTATCTATCCATTGAGTAGAATCGTTTGTAAAAGCATCACCCCCAAAACGAATTCCCCAAAAAACATCAACATCTGAATAACCATCACCATCACTATCTAAACAACCATAACGATCATTAGTAGAGTTTCCATAAACTTCTGGACAATAGTCACCAAATGTTCCAAATAATTCATCACCAAATCCATCACCATCTGTGTCGTTCCATTGACTAGAATCTATTGGAAAAACATCAATATTATTTGAGTAACCATCATTATCATTATCCAAACACCCAATTAAAATAATATCACTTGAACCAAATTCAACTGGACAATCGTCATCAGAATCATGATAACCATCATTATCATCATCATTATCCTCTGATATATCTTCACATCCATCCCCATCATTATCTGAATATGAATCCGAAACAAATCCGATTGGTGAATTTGGACATAAATCAGATGATAAAGATGACACATTACAATTTATATCATTAACTAAACCATCACAGACCCCATCACCATCATCATCCAAATCTTCACCATCGTCACGACAACCGTCACCATCAAAATCTGAGAATGTCCAAGAAGACCACCCCAAATCACCTCTTGGGCACAAATCAATATCATCTATCACATCATCATTATCATCATCATCATCACAAGAATTACCAATTGAATCCTCATCATAATCTTCTTGATCTGGATTGTATAAATTTAAACAATTATCATTTTTATCTATAATTCCGTCTTCATCAACATCAAAATATGGGTCTATTCTTACTACTTCATTTCTTCCATTATCTACATAGTAAAGATGACCATTAGGACCTACCTCCAATCCCATAATTTTTTGAGCTGATGTTTGAATATTGTTCAGAAATATTCCACCTTTCCCGTCTTCATTTAGGTTATATGCGTTAATTTTACCATTACCATATTCCGAAATAAACAAAATATTTCCCTCTATAGCAATCCCCGAAGGACGATCTAAACCAACATCTAAAATACCCCACTCTACATCACTAATTCTCAAATATTCTTCTAATGGCTCTAATTGAGAAGAATCACCAATAATATTTGTTGAAGTGGTACTAGAATCATCTGTATTAACCCATAATACTCTATTAGCACCAGTATCAGAAATATATAGAACCCCTGAATTTTTATCAAGAATCATATGCCCAGGGACCCCATTAAAACGACTTAATTCAATCTCTGAATAACGATGTACTATACCATCAGAGTGATCATGCTCTCCAGTATCATGATCTTCTTGAAAATCATACCTCACCAGTTCACCATAAAAACCATCATTATACCAATAAACATTATCNTAATCATGCGCAATACCCATTCCCAAAGGAGATTCATGTAACATATCAATATGACTACCCAATAGTCCGTTTTCTCCGTTTTGATTTTCTACAGCAAAATGACTTAATGAAGATGGCCACAAAGCAGGACCCATGAAATCATTAGGTTCGTTTGCACCATTGTAGGTATTCCTAGATTCTTGTGCTGTACCGAACTGATAATCAAACTCATCATTGTAAGCTCCAAAGGCAATTGCACTCACTTCTTCCATGAAATGGTTTCTATACGCGTCTAAACGTTCTTCACTTGTTTGGGTTTCTGTACCGGTATTATGAATGATAACCATACTATCATCTACGCGATTTACAATCCACAACTCATCATTACGATCTATACCTGGATGAAATTCGAGATCTCTAGGTTCATCTAACCCATCCAAACTTGAAGCAATTACAACCTCATCGAAACCAACTCCAAATTGTTGTATAGTATTCTGATTATCTGATGCTTCTACAACACTCAGTAACGGAAATAATAAAACCACTATCATAAGTATTTTGTAAAATTTCGTTCCCATATTAACTACCACTTTGAATCTCTTTTTCATATCTTTCTAAATTTGAGTTTAACATATAAACCCTACAACATAATTTAGGATATATGATTATTATCAATATCAATAAAAAACATACTTAAATATTCATCTATTGTAAAAAAATCAATAAATATCATCATCATTAGAAGTAGATGAAGACATCATAAAGAACCAAAAGATATTAATCACCAATGTTGCTAATGTGGCTCTGTTGTTCAACTTCCAAAACATAAAACAGCTGAATATTCAATAATTTCTCATACAATTACTAAGAATAATCATTTATGAATATTAAAATAATACTTAGTATACTACTTAACAATGAGAAGAGACGATGAAGCTTCTGTAGGCATCGGCTCCATGATTACATTTATTTCAATAATTTTAGTATCAATGGTGATTTGTACCACTATAGTTATTACATATGAAAAAATGTATCAAAACCAATCTAATACAGCCAATAAAGAAACAGAGGAATATGGTAAAATTGTAATAGAATCTATTTTTACTTACGTTCATGAACCTTGTTGGCAATCAGTTTCTACTGATCCAGAATGTAATTTTCCAGGAGGGCATCATCAATTATTGATGTTTTTTCATTTAGGTCCAGGGAGTTCAAAAATAAGTGATACAAATATATTTTATCATGTACGTTGTGAAAATGAAGTTGGAGGATTACATGAAGTTCTAAAACCTGAAAGAGGAGCTAGTTTTGATCATGATAATGCATTTGGTTCTAGACAATCAGTTAATGAAGGAACTAATGGTGATAATTTAGAATTAGGAAGAGTTGTTTTACAAACTGATCATTCTATTGGAGTAGATACTTTAGAAATTCACACATCATATCTTCTTAAAATTGAAATGTATGATAATCAAAACACAGTAACAACAGATGATGATGAGGGGTGTAGAATTACTCCAGATAAAGATACAACATTGTTAATTGTCATTGGCGGCGGCGTCCCTACAGAATATAAATTACATTTTAGAAATTATGACGTCGGTGAATTAGTAATTTAACTAACTTTAAAAAATTTTTATAAAAAATAATCATGGTATTAAACACTCTTTCATATACTAAACAAGATTAACTAAATTTGGTCAGAATGAACAATTTGATTTATGTTCTTAGTTTGGTATTAATTTTATTGTCATTACATCTAACAATTAGAACTCTAAAAAGACAAAAGAAAAAACCAGTTAATATTTGGGACACTTCAATTCCCATACAAAATCAGAACTGGCAAGGTACTATTTCCACAATTCAACCAAAAGCCGCACCACCACCACACATGTTCATTAAGGAAAATTAATGATTTAATATGCTTTAGTAATAAACAATAATTTTTGTAGTTGTCTAATNATATACAAATATGCCCGAAGGTCCAGAGATTAGAAGGGCTGTAGACAAGATTTCCAAGAAACTTGTTGGAAAGAAAATTGAATCTATTAATTTTTATTATCACAAATTAGAAAAATATAATAATATAATTAAAAATCCAATGATTAATTCTATATCTACCCGTGGTAAAGCAATTTTAATNAGATTTNACAATGGTTTGACTATGTACAGCCACAATCAATTATATGGTAAATGGACTGTTAATTTCAAGAAAACTAAAATAAATACAAATAGATCANTGAGAGTAGAATTTTTAACCAATAATTATGCAATTAGGCTATGGTCTGCAACAGACATCGAAATTATTGATACAGAAAAAGAAGAAGACCACCCATACATTAGAAAATTAGGGCCAGATATACTAAANAAANCCCTCACAATAAATACTATTTTNAATAGGCTAAAATCAAATAAATTTAATAATAGAAGTTCATCATCTTTAATGTTAGATCAATCATTTTTATCAGGAATCGGCAATTATCTTAGATCTGAAATACTACATCAATCAAAAGTAAACCCATTTTCTAAACCTAAAGAAATGTCAGATGAAAAATTATTAAAATGGGCTGAAAATATCAAAAAAATCAGTAATNTAGCATATACAACTGGTGGCATTACAGTCAGTAATTCTACAATGTTATCTGGAAAAGAAAGAGGAGAAAAAAGAAAATCATACAGACACTCCGCTTTTTGTAGGAACGGATTACCTTGTCATTATTGTGGAATTAAGATAATCCGAATTAGAATTGGTAGTAGAAGATTAGATTATTGTCCTAATTGCCAGAAAAAAGATACTTAGTAGGTTATTTTTTGATAATGTAAATCACAAAAAAAGATTTCAGTAAATGTTAAATTATTCTAACCAAACAGCCCATATATNCCCCCTTTCAGACCTATAATCCACTCTACTACACTCATCCCTATCACTACATATTATTCTTTCATCACCCTCTTCTTTAACTAATATATCGAAGATTATATCTATTTCTGACATATCATTTAATTCTATAATTCTTGTAAAATTATAATTTGAGTAATTTTTTATATTATTACTATCTTTTAATAATAAGAAACTTCCGTAAGTAGTATCACCATTTTTAACTTCAACACTATGGTTCGACCAATTTATAAAATTATTTAATTTGGTTTTATTTACTGACCACAAGTAACCATCATTATACTCACTTTTGAATTTTTTTAGTGGTTCTATTGGAGAACCGTATAGAAATGTATAATTTACATCAATATCATATCTATAAAATTTTGAATCTGTAAATATGTGTGTTGCATTAAATTTTTTAATTGCGTGATTTATTGGGTCTTCTGACTCTAAGTATCTATATGATTCTATACCAGAATATAATGAAAAACTAATATCATTACCTGTAATCACAATAGAATCATTTGGTATAAATTCTCCAACTTCAACATATAAACCCACGTAATTCCAGTATCTTTCAGCCTTATTATTATTTTTTTCTTTATTTATTTCACTGTAAGCATATGTGTCATACACTGGTAAAATAAGAATTATTGTAATAATAGCTATTTTAATCAGATTATCATTACCATATCTAGATTTAATCAAATTAAAGACATTTTCAAAAATTACAGGAACACCAACACAAGTCAACGCGATCCAAGGGGTAGAATATCTAATATATCCAAAATCTAGTATAATTCCATGTAAAATAATTGCAGGAATCACGATCAACCAAGTGTTTAAAAAAAAGTTTTTATTATTCTTTATTAAATAAATATTGCCGATTAAACCTAAAACTAATATTATTATATTAAATTCATCAAAAAAATCACTACCAAAATCTATGAAAGTGTACTCACCACCCACCAATTCATTACTGACACTAGCTATTGTTCCAGAAATTTGTGAATTCATTGGACCTAGGAAATAATTTGTGTTAATTTTATTCTTAATGAGAAACAAAGTAGTCAAAAAACTATACCCTATCATTGTATATTTTCCTTGCAAAGTCTTTTTACGAATGTAAAATAGCGTTATTATCCAAGGACCGANGTAAAAATATTGATATTTATTCAAACCTAAACAAGCTGTCAAAAGNCCAAAAAAAACCCAATATTTCTTATCTTCAGGATTAAATTTTTGCAACCATAATAACAGAGACACTATCATTCCAGCCATAGGTACATCTAACATCATAGTAGGACCAAATCTCATTACTACAGGTATGAATAAAAAGATAATTCCTGCGACAAAACCACTCCAAGTATTAATATAATATTCTGTAAGATTTTGTATTGCCCAACAGGTTGAACATAACAAAATCATTGGTGTAAATGTGATTTTATATATTTCCCCACTCCAAAATAATTCGATCGATGCAAGACCAGATACTAATTCAGGCCTAAATGAAAAGCTTAATCCTTGGTGATATGGTTCCCAGTCCCACCTTTCTAATATTCTATTTGATATTTGTAAATGATAAGCCTGATCATATAGAGGTGGTATTTTATCAAAATCATTCAAATTGACAGTTATAATTACAGCAATTGGAATAATTAAGAATCTAAAATCATACTTATCAATTTTACTNTTTTTTAGTGTTATTATCCAATAGATAAATATCATATGACANATTATNAGGGATANAATGTATGATAAATTTAATGCTGTAGATATAGATATAAATGCGCCCAGAATCATAAGGACGGGAAGAATTTCTTGAGTGACACGACAACCCATAGAAACATCTTTTCGCACACCACACCTAAATCATCCCCCCTATTCAATTTAACATAGTTCATTACCAATTATTTATTATATGTATATATTTTCAATTGAATAATGGACCTAAACAATATGGATTCATTTCATAATTCATTATTTGAGGTATCTGCATGGGCGAGTATTTTCCATCATCAATTGACGGAGCAAGAAATCTATCATAACTTTAGGTCAAAGATTACATTGCATGATTTACAAAATCTTATTGATAACTCAAACGAATATTATAGGGAGGATGAATATATATTTTCTAAAAAATTCCCTAAAAATATAAATTTCCAGAAATGGAAGAATAACGCAAATAAAATTTTAGAGTCATCTAAGGAAGTACTTGCAATTCTTTCATCCTGTAATTGTATAACAGGATTAGCTATTACAGGGTCAGTCGCAGCAGGCGTTGCTAAAGATGATGGTGATTTAGATATTCTAATTATCACTAAAAAAAATTGGGTTTGGAGAGCTAGATCTTTAGCAATTTTTTTGTCACATAGACATGAAAGTGGTAGTTATTTGTGCCCGAATATGGTAATTGATGAGTCATCTTTAGAAATGAAAAACAGTATATATGTAGCACGTGAATTAATGCAAATGATTCCCATCAAAGATAGTGGTGGATTGACAAAATTATTTTCTCAAAATAAGTGGGTTTACAAGGAATTACCTAATTCAAAAATTAAGAATAAATTATTAGTGTTTGGAAAAATAGTTTANCCTTGGTGGTGGTTTGTGATGAAATCTCCTTTTATTGGACGTTTTATTGAATTATGGGAATCTAATAGACGTATAAAAGAACTTAAATACAGATCAAAATCTTCTGAGACGTTTTACACCAAATCTATTTGTCGCGGACATGAAAATGAACANATGAAGAGAATAGAAAAAAAATATTCAAGTATTATGGGGGATTAAATGAATAATACCAACTACATACAAACAGTATCAGATTATTACGATGCGGAAGCATCTACTTTTGAAGAAAGAGCGACCAGTAATCCATTATTAGTCGAACTCAGAAAACAGTTTAGAAACATTGTTCTAGAAGGTAATATCACCACTATGCTTGAAATTGGGTATGGCCCAGGTTTAGATATGGTATGGTTTTCAAAGTTAGATAATAACTCTATAGTTCACGGACTAGATATAACACCTAATTTTTATAAATTGGTTAAGAGTAAATCTGAAAATAATGTTAAGATTAACCCAATGTTGGGAGGACCTGAAAAAATTCTAGAATATCTCAAACCAAATACTATCGATACTGTTTACGTATTTTTCGGTGCTTTGAATACATGTAATGACATTGATAAGTCAATATCCCAGATTACAGAATGCTTGAAGCCCGGTGGAAGAATAGTCGTAACTTTCGTTAATAAATGGTATTTATTTGAAATCATATGGAATATTATTACCTTCAGACCACAGAAAGCATTTTCAAGACTAAGAAAAATCTGGGGAGGATATTCNCCAAACAGATTTTTAGCTTCTAAATGTTATTCATCTAGGGAAATACATAAAAAATTTGGAAGAAAATTAAAAAGAGTTTTTCGCAAAGGTTTTTGCATCATTCATCCTGCNTGGTATAGACAGCATTGGGCACCAGTAAATAGTCTAAGAAGCAAATTATTTTTTACCCTTGATAATTTATTACAATGGACACCTTTCTGGAATTCCGGCGAATATTCACTTTATATTTATAGAAAAAACAATTAAATATTTTCAAGATAATCAATTATTTTCATATAATTTTTCACACTTTCAGAATNATNTCCAAACCCATCATCTAATTTAATTGAAGCTAAAATAGACTCTTTACTTTGTTTTTCCATTTTTATCATATTTAGGAAACCCATTTTTTTTATTTCTTTATTTTTTATTCTTCCCACTAATATTGCAAAGTCTTTTTGCCTACATCTAAATGATAATTTTGGATGATGAACACCTTTACTTTTTTCCTCGACTAAATTCCAAATATAATCTGATAAATCATCAACAGTGACTATAGACATCCACTGCGATCCATTACCAAATATAGGCACCTTATTGACACTATAATATAAATCTGTATACCATGAATCATTTCCCAAAACCCATGGTGCACGTACTATAGCTGCGTTGTTACCATCTTCTACATATTCTCTAAAAGGAGNTTCTCCAATAGAATATGATTTTGCAAATCCAGTTGGTGTTATTTTATTATTAATTCCCACCAAATTTTCACCTTGATTTCCATAACTTAAACTCCCATTAACAACTATTATGTAAGGANTCTTATCANATTTTTTTAGACACTCAATAATTCTTANATAAGCATCACGCGCTCTAATTGATATTTCAGTTCTACTTTTTTCATCTATCCCCTTAGGCCTACATGAAATTATAATACATTCATAATCACAAAAAATATTTTTCCAATTTATTTTTGAATCTAAAATATCCAATTTTAAGAACTTACCACCTCTTTCACTAATTTTATTAGAGAAAAAAGTACCTGTAATATCCATAATTTTAGGAGCAGAATCATAAATTTTTTTACCAATAAAACCAGATGCTCCTATTAATAAAACCTTCATACTACATCACTTAAAAATTCCGAACCTTTGAATAATTTCAAAAATTTTACTGATTAAGACAACAAACATTAACACAGGTATTGCAACTATTGTCCTAAATAACACTAGATACTTTTCCTCACCAACCACTTTACATGAGTAAAATAGACATAAAATCATAGTTAAAGAAAATAATACTATCACAATAACCCCCCAATTCTTTTCATTGCAGCTATCAATAAAACAATTATTAAAATTTTTTTAATATTCTTTTCCTTCATTATAGTCCCATATTTAGATCCGATATACCCACCAATCAATACAGATATTATGAATGGAAACAAAATTTCGAATTCTATCACAATCTGATTTGACATTTTTGCACCAATCAAGCCACTTAATGAATTAATCCAAATAAACATTGCAGATGTTGCAGCAACATTTTTAGGAGAGGCCCATTTTTTCAGTATAATTAATGGGGACAAAAAAACACCTCCACCCACTCCTATAACACCGCTAAAGAAACCTATTAACGCTCCAATCGGAATTGCTACTTTAAAACTTGGAATATTTAAGTTATTTAAATCAATAATTTTTTTAGTAGAATATAACTTATATGCTGCCCAAACCAACGTTACAGATAGTAATGAATCATATAATATATTATCAATTTCTATATAACCCCCAACAAATGCTAAAGGAACACTTCCAATTAAGAACGGGATAGTAAGGTTTTTTACAAAATAACCTGAATTATAATAGTGGTAAAATGATACACCAGCCACAATTAAATTTAAACACCAAGCGTATTGTTTCAATTCTAAAATATTGGAATATGCCGTNATTGATAGAATTGCTAAATATCCAGAAGCACCTCCGTGCCCAACACTTGAATATAGAATGGCGATGATAAATAANCCAAAACATAAAATGAATAGTCCTGTGTCCACAACCGTTCGATTTAATTTTAATTAATCAACATTATTAAAATAAACTCTTACGCAATCTTGTGACTAGTAAGCATATTTCGAATTATTTAATCAGTTTAGAGGAAGCTACTGATTTAATTAAAGACATTAAGATACCTATAAAAGAAGAAAAAATATTACTTAAAGATTCATGCAACAGAATACTATCAAGTGATATTTACAGTTTGGTCGATGACCCCCCATTTAATAATTCAAGTATGGATGGTTATGCATTAATATATTCAGATACAATTGGAGCATCTAAGGAAAACCCAGTTAAATTAGATGTAATTGATATTATCTCTGCAGGCAAAAAATCAGGTTTTAAGATAATTTCTGGATATGCTTCAAAGATCATGACTGGAGCCCCCATTCCTGAGGGGGCAGATTCTATAATTATGGTCGAAAAAACCTCAATTAAAGATAACAAGTTAGAAATTGTTTCACCAAGTTTCAAAACCTATATACGTTTTCAAGGAGAAAATATTTCTAAAGGAGAATTAATCCTCAAAAAAGGGACAAAGCTAACCCCTCGGGACTTGGGTTTAATCGCAACNAGTGGACATAATGAAGTAAATGTATATAAAAAGATAAAAATTTCAATAATTTCTACAGGTGATGAATTAGTGAGCCCGGGTAAGAAGTTACTACCAGGTCAAATTTACGAATCTAACAGCCTTATTTTAGAAAACATTGTTAATAACTTAGGATATAAATCTTATAGACANGAAATTATACCTGATTCGATAGATCAACTAAGACATGAATTAGATAAGGCATCAGAAATATCTGACGTTATTATTACAACAGGTGGAGTATCTATGGGAGACTTTGATATAGTTAGACAAATCATGGAAAAAGAAGGTAAAATATTATTTTGGAGGATGAAAATAAGACCAGGGTCCCCCCCTTTAGTTGGTGAATGGATCGGCACCCCCTTATTTGGTTTACCAGGTAACCCAGCTAGTTCATTTGTCGTATTTTATGTNTTAATTAAACCATGGTTAAATTTTATTTCCAATACCCATAATCAAGAAATTAAGATTATTAAAGCAAAGATTGTTGAAGAAATAAAAATAAAACCAGGATATCATTCCTTTTTACGAGTTTTCATTGAAAACAATGGACAAGAGANTATTGCATATACCAAAACCCATCAAGGTTCTGGAAACGTAAATAGTTTATCAGTTTCTAATGGATTAACTTTTATTAGGCCAGATGAAAATGTATCTAAAAATGACATCATAGATGTAATTTTATTGGATTAACTCAGGCCAACCCGCCATCTTTTATACGATGATATACGTCAATTTTACCCTCGATAAAATCTATACTNTGTACNAGTTCATAATCAGGCGATATAACTAATGTCAGAGAATCATATTCCCACAATGATAGTTTATGACCTCTTACATGTATCACTTTGAATGGCTGTTCATCAATTATTTCTATTACTTGGCCTGTAGTNACATCACCCCAATAACTATGTTCATCAATTTCAACATGACTCCCCATTCGATCTAAATATAAATTCCAATATCTTGAATATGGTTGAGAAATAATAAACACATCATCTTGATTGTATTCGACATTATCATTTAACCAATTACTCATACCTTTAAAATCAGATCGACCACCCTGTTCATAATATTCATATTCATTCACATACCAGTGGGTGCTATTCAATACAAATAAAAATGAGAATATAATAGCTATAAAAATAGGCGTAGTTTCCTTGTTTAATTGATTTTTATCCTTAAAATTACTATAAATTATATCAATCAGTCTAGATATACCTATTCCAAATAACATATACCAAGCAGGCATTGAGAAAACAAAATACCTTGACACCCATAAATTTCTTACACTTAGTGAATATAAAACAACAACTAACATAGTGCCTCCACCAACAATCCAAATAAACCATTCTGGCTGTTCTATCCACCTTTTTTTACTAATGAATTTTTTATGAACATACAACAATAAAGGTGTTAGTAAAACAAAATACCACATAGCTTCTGCCACATCCGTAATACTCCCCCTAGTGTCAAATGCAAAGAAGTAGTCAAATAAAGAGACAACAGGTCTTTTAGGTAAATCATTTATCCACATACTATGATTTGTGTTGTTAGAATCATATCTCATTTTTTCTAACATAAAAAAAGCAAGTGTTGCTACTGCAAAACATATTTTCAGACATTGCCCGCTCTTAGATTTAAGAAATAAATAGAGGTTTTCTATTTTATTTTTATTTTTATTCCACCCATTTTGTTTAAATCCAATAATTCTTAATAAAAAATCACCAATTAAACCTAAAACAATCACTAATCCTGCCACATAATGAACTAAGTAAGAAAATGACAACAGAGCGATACAAATAAATGTTTCAAACTTAGTTAACTTCCTTTCCATTCTCATTAGAAAGAATGATATCCAAATAAATAATGTAGTGAACATGTATGGCCTAAATTCCTGGCTGTAAAGTATAGCTAAGTGGGAAATTGAGAGCATACTACCTGATATAATAGCAGCTTTCTCATCATGATATCTTCTAGTAAATTCTGAAATCAAGATTACTAGAAGAATTCCACTAATTGCACTTAAGGATCTTAGTGCAAAATCAGAGTCACCCACCACTAATTTCCAATAATACATTAGCCAAGTACCCATTCCAACCATAGATAACCACCCTTCCATAGCCCCCCTCCAAGTACCTTGACTGATTGCGTCAAGAGAGGTTAACTCATCTAACCAAAATGATTCCGTATCTAAACCTCTAAATCTCATTACGAGTGAGAATATTGATATTACTATTATCGCTATACAGTAATGTTTAGTTGCGCCTTCCCTTTTTTTCAATTTATCACATCAAAATTTATCATTTTCACCTCGAATTAACCAACTCGTGTANTTACTCGTAACTATTTGAGTTTTTCACTTTTGTTAGTTTAGGAATGACTAAAATATATATACGTCTGGTTAAGCAGCAAAGTTTAGGAGCACCTAAAAGGAGGCTAAATTATGGAAACAAAAATGAAAAACGGATTATTGATGGCGATTTTGATAGTTTGTGGGGCATTTGCAGGTTGTACTGGAGATTCTACTGATGATACAACAGCAGATAATACAACAACAGCAGATAATACAACAACTACAAATGATACAACAACTACAACAAACGACACAAGCACCAGTGATACAAGCACCAGTGATACAAGCACTAGTGACACAAGCACCAGTGATACAAGTACTAGTGACACAAGTACTAGTGACACGAGCACCAGTGATAGCAGTGACAGCAGTGATAGTGACACTAGCGACAGCAGTGACAGCAGTGACAGCAGTGACAGCAGTGATTCTTCATCCAGTGGAGGATCAGCACCAAGCACAATGGATGCAGAAGATGGTGGATACACCTACGCTTCCAATGTTGACAACCACAGGTCTTTGATGGCTGACATGTGCGATATCAAAGCTTATGCTAACGATGGACAATGGACAGCAGCTAAAGGAGTATACATGAACGGTAAAAATGCTCAGAAATCTGACGGATCATACAGAACTCTAGCAGCTTTTGCTTCAGCATCTGGTAAAGCACACAATTATGATACATATTACGGAGTAGACGGGTGGGTTAACTCACTAATCATGGATGCATTAGAAGGTACTGGAGATTTCGAAGGAGCTTCTGATACTGTAAGATACCAAGGTATTGCTAAATTAACAGCTAACTTAGGAATGGTGGCATACACAATTCACGAATTAGGTTCTGCAATAGCNAAAGCTAATGATGGAAATGTTGACAACGATACTGGAGCACCTCATAACTGGGACGAAGGATGGGCATTCTTCCATGGTCCTGACGAGAACGTGGCTTGCGGACCAGTAGCAACNCTCAACAAAAGAGGAGCTGATTACGGTACTGAACACACAGATGGTATGGCAGAAACAACATATGCTATTCAACAAGCAATGATTGACGGATTAGCTGCTCTACAAGCTGAAGATTCAACAGGTTACACTGATGCGGCAGATATTGTTGTTAAGAATGTCATAATAGCTTATTCTCAGGCAGTATTGAAATACACATCAAAAATGAATGATGCTGATAACGGAGAAAAATACCAAGCTGAAGGTTATGCATTCTGGAAAACAATTGAAGCATATGTTGGTGACTACACAGACGCATGTTACAACTCTGTAAGTGAAACTTACGTATATGTTGGGCACTCTGATGATTATCATGCAGGAGATTCATCAGATTGTGATGGATATGCATATTATGAAGACTTTGCAATGGGTCCTACAACCTTTACAGGATGTTACAATAGTAAAACCCATCATGTTGCTGCTGGACTAGATCAAACAGCTTGCGAAACAGGGTTTTCTACTGATGCATATTATGCTAATCACGCTGCTGGCCTAATGAATGATGTATTGGATTTAACAGATTCAACACAATTAGGAACATCTTATGATGTTACAGCATGGTTACAACCAGCATGGAATTACTATGGTATCACCGCAGAAGATATTGGAACTTACGGAGCTTAAGTTTTAATATTACTAGAGAAATAATGGGGGGATGGTTGACTAGATTGACGCTAGTCAACCATCCACCGAAATCTTTGGTGATTATATGAAATTAAAAAAATCTATTATAATTCTACTACTCTCTCTTATAATAATTAGTCTAACTACCAATCAAATTCAATTGGACTTAAATAGTGACTCTCAATTCTTCTATTCTAACCACGAAAGTAACATTGTAATTGATGATACTACAGAATCAGAATCTTTAAATGAAATTTCTGAAATAAAATCGACTGATGTGATCTACACATANGTCCTCATTCTTTTATTATTAATTTTTTATTTTACCACAAAAAAATATAATAATCAAAAAATTTGATTATAGTTTTTAATTGTAATGTTTATTAATCCAATTTCTATATTCACCACTTGTGATAGATTTTGCCCAGTCGGTATTATCTATATACCACTTTAGTGTATTTCTAAGACCGTCCTCCCATTTTATTTTTGGATACCATCTCAATATATTTTTGGCTTTGTTACTATCTATGGCATATCTTCTATCGTGTCCTAATCTATCTTTAATATGTTCAATTTTGGATTCCGTATTTCCAAAAAGTTGTAAAATTTTATCTACAATTTCAAGATTAGTTTTTTCATTATCTCCCCCGAAGTTAATCACTTCTCCAGGGGATACGATTCCTTTATCCAATGCTTCCCCCACTGCAATTATCCCATCAACATGGTCCTCAACATGTATCCAATCTCTAATTTGTTTTCCATCTCCATATATTGGTAGATTTTCATCATTCATCATCTTCATAATCATTAATGGTATAAGTTTTTCAGGAAACTGTCTTGGTCCATAATTATTCGAACATCTAGTAATAACCGCATCGATGTTAAATGTATTAACAAAAGATAGTACTAGATGATCTGAGGCTGCTTTAGTTGCTGCATAAGGATTCCTGGGAGAAATCTGACTATTTTCATTGAAAGGCTTATCATCTTTATTTAGTGAACCATATACTTCATCTGTTGAAATATGAATTAGTTTAATATTTTTATGATTATTATTCATTTCAACAATCACTTCAAGAATACATCTTGTTCCATCTATATTTGTTGAAATAAATGGCTCGATTGAGTCTATTGAACGATCTACATGGCTTTCGGCCGCCAGATGAAAGATAACATCAATATCTTCTTCTTCTATAATTTTGGTTAACAAACCCTTATTGTTAATAGAGCCATAAACAAATTTATATCTCTTATCAGTTATATCTCCACAATTTTCTGGATGTCCAGAGTATGTTAGTAAATCTAAATTAACAATTTTTTTATAACTATCATAATCTAGTAATTTGTGAATCACATGACTCCCAATAAACCCACAACCACCCGTAACAAGGACTTTGATTTTATTCACCAACCGGTAATAACCATTTTCCTTGATTCCATTCTCTCATTAAGATAGAGGTTTCCAAAAGAGAATCTTTTGTTCCACAATCAGCCCAATGGCATTCAAAGTAGCATCCATTTGCTAGTCCTTTCTCCATATACATCCGATTTATGTCAGTTATTTCCAACTCCCCTCTTTTAGAGTATCCAATAGTATCTAATATTTTATCAATCATTTCGAATACAGTTGACGAATAAAGGTATAATCCTGTAATTGCTAAATTAGAATCTGGATGTTCCGGTTTTTCCTTCATGTTTATAATTTCACCCTTTTGATTTATCCATGCAATCCCAAATGATTCAGGGTTTTTTACAGGTTTAAGGAACAAATAACATTCATAATTTTTTTCAGAAATAAATGCATCACTAAATTTTTTTAACGACTTTTCAAAAACATTATCTCCAAGTATTACGGCAACTTTTCTTTCACCAACAAAATTTCTACAGAGGCTTAATGCTTCAGCGATACCTCCAGCTTTTTCTTGATATGCGTACCGAATTGAAAGTCCATATCTATGTCCATCTCCTAGTAATGAAAAAAAAGCATTTCCAGAATATCCACCTAAAACAACCATAATTTCTTTAATTCCCATTCTAACCAGCGTAGCTATAGATTTACATATCATAGGCTCATCATAAACAGGTAGTAGATGTTTGTTAGTAGATGTGGTTAGAGGCATCAGACGAGTTCCCCAACCTCCGGCAAGTACAACTCCACAGAGTTCTTCCTTTCTCACCATACACCTACGACTTTATATTTACTTTTAGGATTACCTAAATTTTTTAATTAGAATGTTTTGCAATACATATGTCAACCCAACATTCAGGGGTAAACAATAATTATTTTAGTCTAAAGTTATACAATTATTTTTGGGAAAATAAAAAATTAATGATTGTACTAAATTGTTTGCTAGCATTTACTTTTTCACACGAGATATTACTATGTCTTTTTAATGGATTCAGTATAAGAAGCATCATAATTTTTTTAATACTAATTTTTTTACAACCTATTATTAGAATTCGATCCGATGATGAATTAATTTCTCTTTTATCTGGAGTATATTTAGGAATTAAAGGCGCAGGTCTTACTATTGACAAAGGATGGAGTCAACCTTTTTCAGGTGAAATCTCAGATCAATTATTACGCAATTGGATTATGTTTCTAAGTTCACCAATCTTAGGTATAATCTTATTTTTTGTGTTTCGTTATATTATTGAATTAGTTGTCACAGCTTCGCAAAATAAGAATTAATAGTTGTATATATATAGTCTATATCTTCTTTATTCATAGATAGATGAAGTGGTAAGCGAATTAATGATGATGAACTTTTTACAGTAATAGGAAGATCATCAGAGTCATAACCTAACTTTTTACCCATTGGAGAAGAATGTAAGGGCACATAGTGAATGACAGCTTGGATTCCATTTTCATTCAAATGAGACCTAATATTATTTGCAAATTCCATTTCACTGAAATGTAATGCCATCATGTGTGCGTTACCTTGGCAAAGTTTACTTCCCCTAAGAATTTTAAAATATCCTTTCTTTTCCAAAGGCTGTAAAACTTTCTCATAATATCTCCATAGTTCTAATCTATCTTCTAGATTCTGATCTATTTTTTCCAGTTGAGCGTATAAGAATGCTGCCTGCAATTCACTAGGATAAAAGGATGAACCCATTTCTTGCCAACTATACTTATCAACCAATCCTTTGAAAAAAGCATTCCGATTAGTTCCTCTTTCCCAAATTATTTCCGCTCTCTCTATATCTTTCACATCGTTAATAATTATACATCCGCCCAGACCAGAATGTATATTTTTTGTTTGATGGAATGAAATAGTTCCGAATCTTGTGTGCGTTCCTAATGGTTTATTTTTCCAAGAGGAACCTAATCCTTGCGCAGCATCTTCAATACAAATTAAATTATATTTTTCACAAATTTCATTAATCACATCAAAATTAACAGAATTACCAGCATAATCTACGACCACTATTCCTTTTGTTTTCGATGATATTTTTGCTTCTAAATCACTAATATCTACTAGCATTGTTCTTGGGTCAATTTCACAAAAAACCACATTTGCACCTGTTCTTAGAATTGCTGATGCGCTCGTTACAAATGTATATGAGGGAACTATAACATCATCACCAGGCCCAAAACCAGCAAGTATAGCAGCTAATTCCAGAGCGCCTGTACAACTGTGTGTCAGCAAGACTTTTTTTGCAGACAATTTTTCCTCTAATATATTTTGTACTTTTTTGGTAAAATCACCATTTCCTGCAAACTCATTTTTGTCGAAGACTTCATGAATGTACTTGATTTCGCTTCCAGATAGGAATGGAACATTGAATGGAATCGAACGCACGTACTCTCCACTAATAACAGACTTTTGACTTTTTTGTTGGCGGATTTATCATGGAATTAAAGAATAAGAAGATTATGATTCTAGGGGCAGGCAAATATCAAACACCACTTATTAACAAAGCAAAAGAAATGAATCTAGAGGTTCATGTTTGTTCGATTTCTGGTAATTATCCAGGAATACCTTTTGCATCTTTCTTCCATGAAGTCGACATTTCCGTCCCTAAAAAAATTTTAGCACTTGCCAAAAAACTTGATATTGATGGAATTATAACAACTGCTACCGATGTATGTCTGGAAAGTATAGGATTGGTTGTTGAAAAATTAAATCTTTCAGGCACCAACCACACTAATAGTATTGCTTGTTTAAATAAAAGCAAGATGAAGGAGAGATTTTTCAAGAATGATGTACCTACACCAAAATATTCAACTTGTGAAGAAATTGAGCATGTGATACATTTCTTTAATAATTCAGAGTCACATTGTGTATTGAAGCCTGTGGATTCCTCAGGTTCACGTGGTGTGCATAAGGTAGAAAATATCAATGACATTGAATTTGCATTTCTTGAAGCTCAGAAATTTAGTAAGTCAAAAAATATTATTATCGAAGAGTGGGTTGAGGGAGAAGAATTTGGAGCACAGGTTGTGGTACTGGATAATAAAGTGGTTATGCTAATTCTTCATAGTGATTTAACAACACCTCCCCCACACCGAATTCCAATTGCACACGGATGCCCTCATTACAATGAGAGGGAATTATTATCACCTGTTACTGAATGTATAACTAAAGCCATTAATTCACTTGGAATAAACAATACAATTTGTAATGTAGATTTGATTTTAACAGATGAAGGACCACAGATTATTGAAGTAACATCAAGAATGGGGGGAACGTATTTACCTGAGATATGTGGGAATTATTGGGGTATTGATATGTATAAATTGGCAATTGAAATATCCCTTGGTATAAAACCTATAATACCAATTAGACCAACTGGAAAGACTAATGCCGCCCATAAATTGATTATTAATAGATTGGGAACCATTTCTAAGTACGGCCAAATGAGTGATAAATACTCATGGGATTTATGGTTTAAAGAGGGAGATGGGCTACCTTCTGGAAATAACTTTAGAGAGATAGGATATGTACAAGTTTTTGGAACAGATCCAGCCAGAGTTTTAAATGAAGCATCTAACGCTGCCAAATTATTTCAAGACACCAGTACAATTTCGGGGGATAACCAATGACAGTTTGTGCAATATCTCAGTCTAATTACATACCATGGAAAGGATATTTCCATCTTATCGCTAGCGTTGATATATTCATTTTTTATGATACTGTAGATTTTACAAAGAGGGATTGGAGGTCTAGAAATCAAATTTTAACACCCCACGGGCTTAAATGGTTGACAATTCCAGTTGGTTCAAATAGAGGTAAAAAAATTCAGGAAGTAATTTTACCAGAAGGCCAATGGAGACACAATCACTTGGAGACAATAAGACGAACATATTCCAAACATCCCTACATTGAAGACGTGATGGATATTTTATCACCTGTATTTTATAATACCAAAATATCTTCCTTATCAGAATTCAACCAGACTATAATACGTAGAATTAGTAAATATTTAGACATAAATACGAAATTTCGAAATTCTTCAGAATTTGTTATTAATGGAGATAGAGTAGATAGACTAATACAATTATGTGAAAAAGTTAAAGCAACTACTTATCTTAGTGCTCCTGCTGCTAAAAATTATATTAATGACGAATTTGATAATCTCAATATAAATTTAAAATGGATGGAATATGGCCCATATAAAGAATACAAACAATCGGAGTATGAGTTTACACACCATGTGTCAATAATTGATACAATAGCCACTTTAGGTAAATCTACAATAGATCACATATTTGGGAGATTTTAAAAATCATCCTCTATTGTTGAATCTTGAATCATGTAATTTGGAACTCCTCTTGTTTCAACATATATTCGTCCTATGTATTCGCCAATAATTCCAAGAAATAGTAAATTTAAACCACCAAAAAATGAGGTTACAAAAACAATTGATGTCCAACCAGGATACACACGATCTTGTAAACCAAAATTAATAATCGAATAAATTGCAATTCCTATTGAGAATATTCCGAATAATATTCCTAGGAAAATTGCCAATCTTATTGGCTGTTTTGAATATGTTAGAATTCTATCACTGGCCAATTTGATTGATTTTCGGAATGTATATCCAGACATACCCCCAATTCTTGCATCTCTATCTAAATCAACTACACTATATGGGACCCCTAAGGAATATAACAGGGAAAATGGAGTACCCGTATTTTCTCGAACATCACATACTTGCTTTACAACACTTTTCCTCATCACTCTAAAAGCCCCTAAATTAGGGTCAACTTTGAATGGAACAAGTTTATTAGAGATATATCCGAATGTTTTACTAGAGAACTTTTTCCATTTTGAATCTATACGATTCTTTCTTCTTGCGATGACCATAGGAGTATCCTCTTCTAACATTTTTTCAATTAATATAGGAATGTGTTCGGGCCGATCTTGAAGGTCGGAATCCATTACAGCGACAAATTCTGCACTACTTGCTCTAATACCCGCTAGAATTGCTCTATGTTGACCAAAATTTCCCGCTAGTCTTATCACCTCTATTTTTGACAGGTTTTTTCTTATTTCCATAGCTTTAACGTAGCTATCATCATTTGAACCATCATCAACAAGAATCAATCTAACTGATTGAAATAATTTTTCTAATTCTAAGAATATTGTTTCACATAGTACGTTAATTATTTCTTCATCATTATAAATTGGAATAATAATATCTAGATTCATTTTTTCAAATCGCATTCCAATTTCCCCTTATTGATAGTTCCCCATTAAACTTCTTCATAATTTCTTTCTTTGAAGGATAGGTTCTCTTTAATAGAAAATAATTCTTTTTGTATAAAAAAACCAGGTAGCCCTGAGATTATAATAGATATTGATAGTGAAAGCCCTACTAAAAGGCTAATTTCACTATCTATTCCAACTAATGTACCAAGACCTACATAACTTGCTTCTCTCAACCCTAATCCTCCTATAGATATTGGGAGGGTAGAGAATAGAGCTATAAAAGGAGTCATTAATGCGATATTGGCTGCAACACTTTTTCCACCTATCGAATATCCTACAATTACAGGTACTGATAAAGATATAAATTGAAATAATAATGAATATAAAAAAATACCAACCAATAGTTTTTTTGTAGAGTATTTCTTTAAATATTCAATTGCTTTAACAAAGATTGATTCCTTGTTATTCATAACAAAAACAACAATTATTAACGTAATAATAACTATAACAACCACCATAGAATAAATAATAAAACTTGTCGAAACTGAGTAAGGTAGATCAAGAAAAGAAATCATTAATACTAGAATAAAAAGACAAAGAAAACCCACAAATCTTTCTAATGCTGCCACTAATAAAGCTTCTTTCCGAGTACTTTGAGTACAATTTTTCATATGCTCAATCCTGAATATATCCCCACCTATTGCAGAAGGTAGAAATATTGAGCCAAACGAAGAGAGAACATATCCTTTCGTGGCATCATTTACACTAAGGTAGTTTATTGGTGAATATGCATATGACGAACGCAATCCTCCGAGAAAAGGCCTGATAAAAGAAATCAAAATTATCATACCAATAATTTCAAAACTTAATTCCCTAGCCAATATTCGAATTTTTTCTAGATCTGATATAATAATTAACGATACTAAAGCACAAATTGGAATAATAAGCATTAATTGTGTTTTCCAATCCAATATCTTTGAAAATAGCATCTCCGACAGGGTATCTGACACCACAAGACTATTTTTGTTTTTTTAGGCACGCCTAATCTTTATATCAGCCTAGTGATTGGCCTAATTAAGTGAAACATATGGGTAGACAATGGAACAAATCTATGAAAGCAGTATTTATGGTAGGATTTATGATGCTTGCATCATTATCTGGGTGCTTAGGAGATGGTGACGATAGTAATGAGAATAACACCGATAATAATACTGAAACAAACACACAAACACAAGAAAATACCACAACATCTGATTTTTATCAAATAGATAGTTTAGTAGTGGCTTACTCAGTTAGAGATACTTATGAGAATATTGACGACAATCCACAAAAGTTAGCAGACTATCTTGAAGAAAAACTCAATGCAACAGTTACACTTTACCCAATTAGTTCTGAAGGCTCAGCAATTGAAGCATTGAGATTTGGAAACGCCGATATCGCTTTTCTAGATGGTGGCGCAGCCTGGATTGGTTGGCAACAATATGATTTAGACGTATTAGCATCAGAGACAAAATGGGACAATCGAACTTTTTATGGAGCAAGGGCCATAGTTCATGCAGATAGCGATATGGCCGCGGCTCATTTAGATGGAGATGAGTCAACAGACCCATTCACGCTTTTCCAAGGAAAAACATCTTGTCATACTGGATGGTTAAAGTCAGCTGGAATGTTGATACCTATGGGATATCTAATCGGTGAGGGTTACGCTAATGTAATTGGCGATCCTAATACAGTAGAGTCAATGCGTAACACCATTACATCATATTTCAATGAAGGCGCATCTATCCCTGACGTTGGAGATCGATATTATAGTTACAAAGGCGCATTACGTTGTTTATCCGAAGGTGCTGGTGACATAGCATTTGTTGCAGACACTACACTAAATTATGAATGTTTAAGACACGGCGACAATGCTGCTGATTGGTGCCTTGAAGAAAGTGATTATGTTGAATTACCTTTGTTTGGCCAAGCACCAGGCCACCCCATAATGTACAACCCAGAATTTATGGATTCTAACAAAGCAGACATGGTAAGAAAAATCTTAGTCGAAATGGTAGATGATCCTGTAGGCGAAGAAATACTTGATGATATTATTAATTCACCGATGGGAATTAGGGATGTTGGAGGTGCACAAGATCATCTTGGCACATATTCATTAGCTATCCGTAACGTACCTGGAATTCAAGCATATTACGGTGGTAAGTATGCTGTAAATACATCCGTGACCCCATTAAAAGATCCAATTGTAATCGCATATGAGGTTAAAGATACTTATGAGAATATTGATGCTAACCCTCAACTATTAGCAGACAGGCTTTCTATGATGCTTAACGTTACAGTTGAATTATATGATGTTTCGTCTGAAGGTGCAATAATCGAAGCACTAAGATTTGGAAATGCAGACATCGGTTTCATGGATGGAGGTGCAGCATGGGTTGGATGGAAAGAATATGGTTTATCCGCATTAGCCGCTGATTTGAAGCCAGATGGTAGGTCTTGGTACGGCGCTCAAGCATATGTTAATGCAGATAGTGATATTGCTCAAGCTTATTTGGATGATGACGAATCCACAGATCCTTTTGAATTAATGAGGGGAAAAACATCTTGTCATACTGGGTGGTTAAAGTCTGCTGGAATGCTACTTCCAATGGGATATTTGATAGGTAATGGATACGCAGAAGTAATTGGAGATCCTAATGATGTAGATTCATTAAGGGCTACAATTTTTAATTTCTTTAACGAAGACGCCTCGATTCCAGAATCTGGAGACCTTTACTACAGCTATGAGGGGGCATTGCGCTGCCTCTCGGAAGGCAGAGGTGATGTTGCTTTCATAGCAGACAGCACTCATGATTTTTATTGTGAAGACAGAAACCGAAATTGGTGTCTCAAAGACGAAAATGGAGAATCTGGATATGTAGCTTTACCCTTGTTCGGCAAAGCTCCAAGCCATCCAGTAATGTATAATCCTGATAAAATGGATATGTACACTAGAGCCGCTATCTTAAATGCATTAATGGACTTAAATGGAGAGATGTGGTTGGATGAAGCTGGTGGATATTGCTGGGATCAATATAACAATGAAGTAGACGATACAATATCTCAGAATATGTGTGGTGACTCAATTCTAGAGGAGGTATTGAATACCGGCGGATTAATAGCAGTTAATACTCAAGAGCATATGGGAAGTTATTCAGATTCAATATCTAACGTACCTGGAATAACAGCATACTGGAATGATAAATACGATATATAGAATTGTCTTCATAATAATCTACTTACATATTTTTGGGGGGAATGATTATTGAAGACGAGTCAAATAAGATTATTTTACCAATAATCTCCGCTAAAAACGTAGTCATAGGATACGATTCAAAAAAACCTTTATTTGAATTAGAGGATTTTTCAGTTTATCCTGGTGAGATAATAGTTTTGACTGGGAAATCAGGAATAGGAAAGACTACATTTTTAAAGACGGTAGCAGGGCTTATAAAACCAATTTCTGGACATTTACAAGTTCTAAATTATACAAAATTAGGTACAGATATATCAAATATTAAACGGGGCGAATTAGGATATATCCCACAAAATTTAGGATTGGTCAGACACGCTACAGTAATGCATAATGTTATGCTTGGAGCAAACGCAAGATATAAATCGTTTTGGCATCCATTTTTTTCCAATGATGCAAAAGAATCTGCATTTACTGCAATCGAAGGACTAGGAATCTCAGAATATAAGTACAAGATTGTTAGAAAACTATCTGGTGGAGAAAGAAGAAGAGTGGCAACTGCCAGAACATTAGCTCAAAAACCAAAATTAATTCTAGCCGATGAATTTCTTAGTGAATTGGATGAAACAACAAAATCTGTAGTCCAAAACCAAGTACTAAATTATATTTCTAATTCAAAAGCTTCAATAATTATAGTCGAACATGATTTAGAAAGAGCCAAGCAAATGAGTGATAGATTGTTTGTAATATCAGATGGAAAATTGTTAGAACTTCCGCCAGATAATGATTCTATGTTTCTTAAGGGGGGAGATAAATAGTGAAATTGTTAGATAATTATTATTTTAGAATATTCAGAAATTTATCAATTTTATTGTTAGTTATTATTATTACTTGGTCTGTTTTTTCGAATCTAGTTGATGGGGATTGGGGCTCTTTGGAAAACTCACTTGATAACTTATCGATCTTTTTTTACGAATCACTCTGGCCACCTAACTGGAAAGTTATTGAACCACAAGCATACCCTATTTGCACCGAATCATCTTTTTTTGAATTTAAATGTTCTACGGCTTGGATTGGGATGACCGAGACACTAAAAATAGCATTTGTTGCTACTATTTTTGGTATGTTTTTGTCTTTACCAATTTCTCTATTAGCAGCTACAAATTTAAATCCTTTTTGGATATCTTATCCCGCACGTATTTTATTGGCTTCATTCAGAACATTACCTAGCATTATTTGGGCTATATTATTCGTAATCCTAATTGGACTTGGACCTGTCTCTGGAACTCTGGCAATGACTTTTTACACAATTGGGTATTTAGGAAAATTACAATATGAAGCATTTGAAGGTATTTCCAGAGATCCATTAGATGCAGCTGATGCGATGCGCCTGAATAAGATTGAAAAATCTATAGGTGTAGTTATTCCTGAATCTGCAAACAATTTAATATCTCACCTGATATTTATGTTTGAATATAATGTCAGACATGGCACTGTAATTGGTATTGTCGGAGCTGGTGGAATTGGTTATTACATTAATTTATACTTGAAATTTTTACAATATGATAAAGTAATTGCCTATCTCATAATTATATTTATTACAGTAGTAATTATCGATTTAATATCTATTTATGCAAGATCATTTTTCACTGAAAAAGAAAATCTAAAACGGGCAAGTTGGAAAGGGGTTTTCATTCCGGAATTTTTGTTTTCAAAATATAAGAAAGAATAATGTGTATCTTGTGCGAAGATTACACATGGAAATAAATTATGAAACACTAATCGCAGGAATTGGTTGTTTAACATATTTAGTTACTTGCCTGATTCGCGGTGCATTTTGGAAACAAAGGACCAATAATGGAGGCCAATGGGTGTCTCGTGAAGATGGACCTATTTTTACATAATAATGGTATTATTATTTGGAGTATTAGGCCTACTTTTAATTTTAGAAGGGTTGAATATTATATGATTATAGCTTCATACAGGTAGAAAAAACCACTTCCAATAATGCCCAACATTACTCCCCTTTGAATCCACTCTACTTTGAGATTTTTTAACCAAAGTTTACCAATATTAACACCAAGTAAGGCCGAAATAATCAAGATACAAGTTAATGTTAGTTGTTGTAGAATCTCTTCATTACGATAAATAAGGTACACTGGAATACGAGATAAATCTACACACAATGCAAGGATGCTTGCAGTTGCCGCATATGCCATTTTATCAGGCAACCTTCTACTCAAAAACATGGCACGAAGAGCACCTTGGTGTCCCGAAAGGCCCCCCATAAACCCAGAACTAAACCCACCAATCCTATCATTAGCTTCCGGAATTTTATAACCCATCCATCTTTCACTCATAGTAAGTAATGGTAGTATGATAAGAAATATGCCAATAATAGCCAATAGGGGTGTTTCAGGGACCTGATTTTGTAAAAGGGCCCCTATAATAGAACCAAAGACAAGCCATATACCATATTTACGACACGCATCAAAATTTACATACTTTTTGAGAGCCAAATATTTACCCCCATTATGGGCCCCATGAACGATGGCAACAACGGCTACTGCTTCATGCGGGCCCATCAATAATAGAACCAAAGGAGTCAACATAGTTGACAAACCAAATCCCGCTGGCACTGTCAATACCGCTACTAAAAAAGCCCCAATAGACACCAATATCAAATCATCCATTATTACAATTCCAAACATCATTAGTTGTAAACAATTGGTAAGAAAGCATTTGCGGCTGCTTCACAAGCGTTAGCGACATCATCCATTCTTTGTAAAACTCTATACATATGTATCGCAGCTAAGGGTTGATCATCACCATTACTAAACACATAAGCAGCAGCAATGGCTTCAGATAGATCCGCCTCATGCTCTTTTAGATTGACTTTCCTAATCATTTCCAAAAGCTCTTCTCTTCCCATTTTAGTATATCCAGATAATGTAACATCTCGAAGGACTTCAACAGTATCTTCATATGCAGCAACCGTTTCAGATACAGATTCTGCCATTTTCTTGAGTAATTCACGAGCTTCACTATTGTTGTATAACTCTCTGAAGGAAAGTTGTTCAGCAACATTTTGTGCATAATCAGCAATCCTATCCTGGCGCGTCAACATATGTAAGAAAGCATCACTACCAATTAATAGTTTCCATTCACGAGAACCTACCTTTTCACGTAATGCTGATTTTAAATTATCAGCAGATAATTCTGCTTCAACAGTTGCCTTTATTTCTTCTGTAGCATCTTTCCCTTCTGCTGCCTTATTGACTGCTTTTAACATATGATTAACAGTGACTTCAACTGCTTGAGCGTGTTTGTGGAACAACTCAAATACAGTTGGTGATATATTATTTTTTGAAATAGTGCCACCAACATCTGCTAAGGCATCTTCCACATATATTTCATCATCTTTTGTTTTCCATAAGACCCAAATAACTGCAATAAAAGCAAGAGGAATAATTAAACTAATTTTTGCAGGATCTGATCCACTGGCAACATATATGGCGACCGCCCCGAGACCGGCAGCAGGTAAACTAGCTACCCAGGAAGCAGCAATCTTCCCAAATACACGGAAATCAACTGCTTTAGCTCCACCAGCAAGACCAACACCAACTACAGCACCAACTAGTGTATGGGTAGTTGAAACAGGCACAGCTAAAAACGGCATTGAAAACATTAAGATCACCGTTGCAGCTCCAAATTCTGCAGCAAAACCCCTGGTTGGAGTAATATCTGTAATTTTCTTCCCAATAGTTTCCATAACACGATATCCCCAAGTCATTACACCTATGGCTATACCCGCAGAACCCAATAGTACCAACCATAATGGAATATCAACTTTAGCTGTTAATTCACCACCACTAGACAATATATCATAGACAGCAGCCATCGGCCCAATTGCATTCGAACGGTCATTTGCACCATGCGCAAATGCTACATAGGCCGCAGTAATTATTTGTAACCAAACAAAAATCCTTTCAACTCCTGTGAATCCACCTTTTTCACTATTGAAATCATATTTACGAAGAACCCACCATAAAATTATACTTGCAATCGCTCCAATTGAAAATGCTAGAATCAGACTATTAATTGGAAACCAGGCATTTTCAGCCCAAGGATTAAAAACACCATTTTCTTTTACAGGCAACCAATCATATTTATTTTTAATCCAACCATTATCTGCTGCCTTTGCAAAGAACCCTTTCAATGCTTTGAATTGTAAAGCAAGCCCTAAAACAAAAAATGTTGGTAAAGCCAAAATAGGTGCTAACCATTTAGATCTTTCAACCGGGTTTTTTGCATCAAGAATCGCCATTCTTACAACAGTAAATGAAAGAAAAGCAATTATTCCCCCCATTAAAGGACTTGCAATCCATGACATCACAACTTTTCTAACAACTGCCCAATCAATGAGCCCATCCATTGTTGGATGTTGGACTTCAAGAATAAGTCCGACCCCTAGAATGCCACCAATAATAGAATGGGTGGTGGATACTGGTAGTCCAAACCTTGTTGCAACTGTAAGCCAAACTGCTGCAGCCATCATAGCAGCAATAAAGGCATACATCAAATCATTAGCAAACCCTTCTGGGAGAATTTTATCAAAATCTACCGATAAAATACCTTTTCGAACAGTATCTGTAACAGCATCACCGGCGAAAAATGCACCGCTAAATTCGAAGATTGCTGCAATTATTACAGCCTGTTTGAGAGTTAAAGCACGACTTCCAACAGAAGTGCCCATTGCATTTGCAACATCATTCGCACCGATATTCCATGCCATATAAGCACAAACTAATATCGATAGAGCTAGAACTAACATCATAACTGGCTCCATAATTTTTCGTTAACTTATCCAGTATATCATATAGAACTACTATAATCTATATAGTTATATTTAGAATCATTATAGGGCATACATGGCGAAACAAAGTGGAGATAAAGACGTCAGAAAATTGCAATTTACAGGAGGGGCAACTTATACCCTCAGTTTACCAAAAGTTTGGGTTGAGCATCACGATCTTAGATCACGAGATGGAATTCAGGTTGATTGGCGCCCTTCAGGAGCTCTAAGATTGACTCCCTTCAACACCATAGAGCAGATTAAAAAAATCACATTAAGCACTAGAAAAATTCCTGAAGGGGCCCTTTTAGATCATTTAATGGGGGCATACCTTAGTGGAACTGATCGGATAAAAATTAGTTTTACATCAAAAGAAAATTCAAAAATAAAGAGAATTATTCGAACCTTTCAAAGGTCGACGCGTGGATTTGAAATTGAAGAAGAATTAGATGAAAGTATTACATTAATCACTTTAATCAATGCAGGCGAATTACCAATGAGGAGCAGCCTTAATCAAATGTACATGCAATTAAATTCACTTATGCGTGATATATTAGATGTAATTTCTGGTGAAGACAAATCACTTATCGAAGATTATGAGGAAAGAGAAAGAGAAATTGACAGCCTGAGGTTTTTTATTGAAAGACAGGCAGGAATTATATTAGATTCATACAAGGTTGCTGAGCGACTAAATATTGGGCGTAGACAAGCTGTAGAATATTCAAACTTAGCACGATCATTGGAAAGGATGGCAGATCATACAAACCAGATTGCACATCTTGTGCTTGAAGATAATGGCAAAACTAAATTATCTTTTGATATTCCTCCCCTCAATCAAATACCAATTTGGCAAGGAGCATTACGAGCTTTAATGATAAACATCAGAACTAATAATGCAGAAGAAATAGAAGCTGCCAGAAACTCATTGAAATCAGCACAGAAAATCCTAAAACTACACGAGAGAAGCCTCTGGACTGGTAGAAAAGATGCGAATAAACTTTTGTTTGAGGACCATATCTCAGAATCAATCCGCCGTTTGTGTGCATATACGCGAGACTTTGGGGAAATTTTACTCAATATCCTTACTTATGATTGTATTGTTTTTGATAAAAGAAATAATTAAGTTTTAATTAAAAAAACATGACTTCAAGAACCACTGCCTTTCACAGCATTCTATTAGTATGTCACCTAAGCCAAAGTCAGATGAAAGAGTAATAGTCATCAAAGGTGCACGTACACATAATTTAAAGAATATTGATGTTGAAATTCCCCGAGGAAAATTTGTAGTAGTTTCAGGAGTATCTGGAAGTGGGAAATCAAGTTTGGCTTTCGATACGTTATATGCAGAGGGTCAACGAAGATATGTAGAATCTCTGAGCTCTTATGCTAGGCAATTTCTAGGACAAATGAAGAAGGCTGATTGTGATAGTATTGAGGGCTTATCTCCAGCAATTAGTATTGATCAAAAGCAAGGTTCTCATAATCCACGTTCTACAGTTTCAACAGTTACAGAAATTATGGATTACTTAAGACTGATTTGGGCCAGAATTGGCAAACCTCATTGTCCAGAATGTGGAAAAAAAGTCTCCATACAAACAATACAAGAAATTGTAGATGATATTTTATGGAAATTCAATGATAAGGCTATTGCAGTGTGGAGTCCAACCATAAGAAATAGAAAAGGTACACACGCAGATTTATTTCGTCAAATGGTAGAAAATGGATTCTTGGTAGGTAAAGTTAACGGCAGAGAAGCTTCCTTTGATAATCCTCCCTTGTTGGAAAAAAATCTCCGTCACGATATTGACATTAGAATTGATAGAATTAAATTGACAACTAAGAACAGACAAAGATTGACCGAGGCAATTGAAACAGGGTTGAAATTCGGCGGTGGTAGTGTGGGAATTGAAGACCTAGAATTAGGGAAAAATAACATTAGTACTTACAGCGAAGAATTTGCTTGTCCAGATCATGGAGCATTTTTACCTGAAATGAGCCCTCGAATTTTCTCATTTAATTCTCCATTAGGCGCTTGTCCAGATTGTCAAGGACTTGGAGTTCAGAAAAAACTGTCACTAGAATTAGTGGTAGATGAAAATTTGAGTATTGTTGATGGTTGTATTAGGCCTTTTCAGCGGTCTATGTCAGCTAGTTGGTATAGGGCAGTCATGGCACAAACTGCTATTCATTATGGGTATGATCCTACAATTCCATTCAAAGAATTTGACGAGCAAGGAAAAAACATAATTTTGTATGGAACGGGTTCTGTAAACATAGACTTCAATATTAAGGGCAGAAAAGGAAAATCAAATTATACTATGAGAAAACCATGGGAAGGAGTAGTCTCTCGTATTGAGAGACAGTACAGGGAAACTGAATATGATGGAACTAGGAATAGAATATCATCTTTTATGGTTGATTTTCCATGTGATGCTTGCAATGGTGAACAATTAAACAACGCTGCTAGATTAGTAACCATCGGAAATATTACATTACCTCAACTCTCTACTTCAACTGTTTTAGATGCGATTAAGATTGTATCTTCTTGGCTAGACTCAGGAGTCTTATCTGAAAGAGAGTTACACATCGCTAATGATGCACTGTTAGAAATTCATAGTAGATTGAAATTTTTAAGTGATGTTGGTTTGGGTTATTTAACATTAAATCGTAAGGCGAATACACTTTCTGGAGGAGAAAGTCAAAGAATAAGATTAGCAACACAAATTGGAAGTAGGTTGACTGGTGTAATGTATGTACTGGATGAACCTTCAATTGGCTTACATCAACGTGATAATGCTAAACTAATATCAACTTTAAGAGAGTTAGTAGATTTAGGGAACACATTAATCGTTGTTGAGCATGACGAAGAAACTTTGTTACAGGCTGACTATCTCATTGATTTAGGACCTGGGGCAGGAAGAAAAGGAGGCGAAGTTGTTATCGCAGGAACGCCTAAACAAGTGATGAAGTGTAAAAAAAGTGTCACAGGTCAATATCTATCTCAGGTAAAACATATTCCTATTCCTTCATTTAGAACTTCACCTAAAGAAAAATATTTACTTATTTTAGGAGCAAGTGAAAATAATCTAAAAGATATTAACGTGTGCATTCCTTTAGGATGTATGATATCAATTACAGGGGTCTCTGGAAGTGGCAAATCAAGTTTAATTTCCAGAATCCTTGCCCCAGTACTGCTGAGAGATGTCCAAAAAGCAGACACATCTCCTGGTAATCATACTGCGATACAAGGGATTGAACATGTTGATAAGGCAATAGTCATAGATCAATCACCTATTGGAAGGACACCGAGATCTAATCCTGCAACTTATACAAAATCTTTTGATATTATTCGTAAAATCTTTTCTGAGACTAAACTTTCAAAGGAACGAGGATATACTCCAGGACATTTTTCTTTTAATGTACGAGGTGGGCGTTGTGAGGCTTGTAAAGGCGCAGGCTCAAGTAAATTAGAGATGAACTTCTTACCAGATGTTTGGGTAACATGTGATAGTTGTAAGGGGAAAAAATACACAAGAGAGACTTTAGAAGTAGAATGGAAAGGCAAAAATATTTTTGATATTTTAGAAATGACTGTAAATGAAGCAACAAATTTCTTCGAGAATCATAAAAAACTACATATTATTCTAAAAACGTTAAATGATGTAGGTTTAGGTTATATTCGATTAGGCCAAGCAGCTACAACTCTGTCTGGAGGAGAAGCTCAAAGAGTAAAACTTGCAAGTGAACTAAGAAAGCCACCTAATTCTCATACAGTCTATATCCTAGATGAGCCCACAACAGGGCTGAGTATTTCAGATGTTAGACAACTGATTGAAGTATTACATAAATTAAGAGATCAAGGACATACAGTAATTATTATTGAACACCATTTAGATATTATTAAAACATCAGATTGGATAATTGATTTGGGTCCAGAAGGGGGAATGGATGGGGGAGAAATTGTTGCTGAAGGCACTCCAGAAGATGTAGCTAAAAATCTTAATAGTCATACAGGAGCATCATTAAGAGAGGTCTTAAATTAATCATATTTTAACAATAGATATTAGTTTTGAAAAATATAATTTAGCGATTCATTCATGGACGGCCCGTATTACGAGGATACTACGAGAGGGTCTTTTGCAATCCAATATCCAGCGAATAGAGGTAACGCCGAGAGTTGGCGGAGGGCTAAGGGATGTTCGTGGAGATACAATTAAGTCCCAATTAAAAACAGATCATAATTTAGAAATTACAGATGTTAGAAGTATTTTAGGCTATCAAATAAATCAAGAATTATCTAAAGATCAGTTGACTAAAGTAGTGGACGAATTATTTACTGATCCAGTAATCGAAATAGGTTGTTTTAATTCATCAATTTTAGATAATAAGAATGCATTTACCGAAACTCCAGAAGCCGTCATTACAGTCGGATTTAAGCCAGGAGTTACAGACAATCGGGCATCTGCTGCATTGGATGGTTTTACAACGATATTTCCGGATTTAGGTAAAAATGTTAAAATCTCAACATCTATTAGTTACGTATTTTTTGGGTTAGGTGATGTAGATTTAAATTGGTTATCAGACCAATTACATAATTCATTAATTGAAATAGCATTAATTGCAGATTCAAATGATTGTGCAATTGGCGACTGGCCAGAAATACAATTTCCAGAATTAAAAGATATCGAATATGCTGCACCATCAACAATAGATTTGAATGTTAGTGATGAACAACTAATCGAAATTAGTGAAAAAGGATTATTAGCTTTAAATTTAGAAGAAATGAAAGCGATTCAACAAAATTACTTGGATACGGATGTCCAAGCCAGACGTAAGAAATTAGGTTTACCGCCTGACAAACCTACAGATGTGGAATTAGAATGTCTTGCACAGTCTTGGTCTGAGCATTGTAAACACAAAATATTCGCAGCAAAAATAAATCACATTGATACTGAAACAGGAGAAAATAGCGTAATAGACTCACTTTTCAAAACATATATTATGCAACCTGCTTTAGATATGCAGCAAGAAGTAAATTGGTTACTTTCCCTATTTCATGACAATTCCGGAGTTATTGAATGGACTCCCGAATGGAGTTTATGTATGAAGGCAGAGACACATAATTCTCCAAGCGCTTTAGATCCATTTGGAGGTGCAATGACTGGAATCGTAGGAGTCAATAGAGATATTTTAGGTACAGGTTTAGGCGCTAGACCTATAGCAAATACAGATGTTTTTTGTTTTGGACCTCCTGATTACAATGATTATTTACCAGAGGGTCTTTTTCACCCATCTCGTGTAATGAGGGGCGTACATGCAGGAGTTAGAGCAGGAGGCAATGAAAGTGGTATACCTACAGTAAATGGAGCAATAGTCTTCGATGAAAGATATATTGGAAAGCCTTTGGTTTATTGTGGAACTGTAGGTATTTTACCAAGGCATCTCCCAGATGGTCGTGAAAGTCACATCAAAACTCCTGAACCTGGAAATCTGATTTACATGGTCGGAGGTAGAGTTGGCTCAGATGGGATTCATGGTGCTACATTTTCAAGTTTAGAATTAACAGACGAGAGCCCAAGTAGTGCAGTTCAAATTGGAGATCCAATTACTCAGAAAAAAATGGTTGATATGCTATTAGAAGCACGAGATTTAGGCTACATCGAAGTGATTACAGATAATGGTGCAGGAGGACTATCATCTAGTATTGGAGAAATGGCAGAATTAACAGGAGGGGCCAATTTAGATTTATCAAAAGTCCCTCTTAAGCAATTAGGATTAAGTCCATGGGAGATCTTAGTATCAGAATCTCAAGAAAGAATGACAGTTGGGGTTGACGAAAAAAATAAGCAAGCATTCGAAGAGTTAGCAAAACTACACGAAGTTGAAGCTACAATAGTGGGCGAATTTACAAATTCAGGTACCTTTTTAGTCAATTATGGAAATGATGTAGTGGCGGATTTACCTATAGAATATCTTCATGACGGTTGCCCTCAATTAAATCTAGAATCAGAATGGACACCTCCAATTCATAAATCAATTATTTTCAAGGAAAAAACTTCACCAGAAGAAATGGGAAATATTCTCCAAAGATTAATTGCAAGACCAAATATTGCTAGTAAAGAATGGTGGGTAAGATCATATGATCATGAGGTTATAGGACAATCTGTAATCAAACCATTCGGTGGTGTAAACCATGATGCTCCTGGGGATGCAGCAGTAATAGCCCCAATTCCTGGAGAAACTAAAGGAACTGTAATTTCTTGCGGAATTGTACCAAGATATTCAGACATTGACGCTTATGCTATGGCTGCAGCAAGTGTAGATGAGGCAGTAAGAAATGCGGTTTGTGTGGGAGTAGATTTATCTAGAATTGCAGGCTTAGATAATTTCTGTTGGCCCGACCCAGTTCAAAGTAAGAAAACTCCAGATGGGCGATTTAAACTAGCACAACTCGTTAGAGCGAATAGAGCATTAGAAGATGTTTGCAGAGCTTATTCTTTACCCTGTATTTCAGGCAAAGACTCTATGAAGAATGATGCTACATTAGATGGTGAAAAAATAAGCGTACCCCCAACATTATTGTTTAGTTTGATGGGTAATCATGAAGATGTTAGAAAGGCAATATCTTCAGATTTCAAAAATACTGGAGATGTAATATACTTAGTTGGGGAAACAAAGCAAGAACTTGGTGCAAGTGAATTAGCATATATGCTACAAGAAGAATCTGAGGGAGTTAGTGGAATTGGAGGAAATGTACCCAGCATAGATCCTGAAAGGAATCTTTCCACATACAAAGTACTCACAAGAGCAATGCATGCTGGTTTAGTAGAAAGCGCTCATGATTGTTCTGACGGAGGACTATCTGTAGCTATTGCGGAATCATGTTTTGGTATAGATGCAGGAGCTAAAATAGATATTTCATTTTTAGATAGTTTTGATGATAAATTAGATTCATGGGGGGCTCTTTTTGGAGAAAGTCTCGGTCGTATTGTTGTAAGTATTAATCCTAAAAATATTCAAGCATTTGAAGAAATTATGACTGCTGTTGCTCATCAGAAGATTGGCGTAGTAGGAAATAGTGACGATCTAGTGATTATGAAAAATGAAACAAAAATATTGACAGCATCTATAATGAAATTACGTGAAGCTTGGAAAGGAACATTAGACGGAGGTCAGCAAAATGAGTGTTAAAGTTGCTGTTCTTACAGGATTTGGGATAAATTGTGATAGGGAGACAGCAGCAGTTTTCGAAATGGCGGGGGCAAAATCTGAACGTATTCACGTAAATAGATTGGTAAATGGAGAAATTAATCTTCAAGATTATCACATTATGGCAGTGCCAGGTGGATTTTCATTTGGTGATCATCTTGGTAGTGGAAGATTGATGGGAAATAGACTTAGATTTGGATTAAGGGAACAAATTAGACAATTTGTAAATGATAAAAAACCGATTATCGGAATTTGTAATGGTTTCCAAGTCTTAGTAAAAATGGGCCTTTTACCAGGAGATGAAGACATTTCATTTGGACAAACAGCATCTTTAACACTAAATGATAGTGGGCATTATGAAGATAGATGGGTAACATTGGAATTCGATGATAGTAGCCATTGTATTTGGACTAAGGGCTTGAAAAGAATGAGGGTACCTGTCAGACACGGAGAAGGAAAATTTGTTACTAATGATAAGAAATTATTAGATAAATGGCAAAAAAATGGACAATTAGTCGTAAGATATGTAGATCCAAATCAACAATATCCTTCGAAATCAGACGAAATACTACCATACCCACTTTCACCGAATTCTAGTTGGAGAAATATAGCAGGAGTTTGCGACCCAACTGGATTAGTATTCGGTCTAATGCCTCATCCAGAAGCAAATCATTCAACATGGTTGGGTGCGACATGGACTAGAGAAAATTTAATTCACGGAGAAGGAGAAGGTATGAGTATGTTCTATAATGCTGTCAATTATGTAAAAGCCCTGTTTTCTATTAATGATTAAATTTAGGAACCTTATGGATTGTGAGAGACTTATGGTAGAAACTAATGAAGTGGAATCTTTCCTTTCTGATAATTGCCCTCCAATGAGCATTTATGAAACATTATACGCATTTAGAGATAGTTTTGGAAAGTTTATGGGAACAGAAGGAACACACCCTTGGTCTCAAGGATTTCCTTTGACAACGCCGCTTGAGAAATTTGATGGCCCTTCATTACCCCCGTCAGTTGATGTAACTTGGGAGGATAGATTCTATCCAAAAGCATGGGGTCATCCACTATTACGTGAGGCAATTACAAACTATTACAATACATATTACGATTGTAGTATTACACCTGAAAATGTAATGATCTTTGCAGGAGGTAGACAAGGAATTTTTTCTGTACTAGCGTTTTTGAAAAAAAATGTACAAATTAGAATTGGTAATGTAGAATGGCCAGCATATCTAGATATTATGGCAGCAAATGAAATTGATTACAAAGTAGTGCCATTTACCAAAGAAAATAATTTCCACCCCCCCAACTCAGATTATTTTGATAGGTCAGGGATTAGCGAAAATATTAAGATAATGCCAATAATTTCCAATCCTAGCAACCCCACAGGTCATACAAGAGCAGATGAAGAATTAGAAGAATTAATACAAATGGCAGAGCGAACAAATAATGGCATTCTTTTAGATGAAGCGTATGAAATGTTCCACTCGCCCGCGGTAAGTGGTATGAAATATGTTACAGACTTAGAAAATAGTAATGTCTTCATTACTGGCGCTTGTACAAAAGGACTTCAGTGTCCTGGGATACGGGTTGGGTGGGTCATTGCCAGTAAGAAAAATATTGAAACTATGGCGAATTATTCTAGTTTCGGAATGGGTGGTGTTTCACACCCATCACAATTGTACGCAGTAAAATTATTTGAACCAAAACGAATTAAGAGAGCCAGAGAAGCAGTTGAAAAACATTATGATTGGCAAAGAAAACGTTACGGTGAAGCATTTGAAAAAATGGGATTAAAAGTTTACACAGGAAATGGAGGCTTTTATCATTGGCTAGAGTTGCCCGAGGGACTGAATAGCAAAGATTTCAATGAACGACTTTTCAAAAAAGGGGCGGCAATATTGTGTGCTTCTGATTGTGATATGGCTAGGCCACATTCTAAAGACCCGAATTACGTGACACCATATTCAAGATTTTTTAGATTCTCATTTGGACCGTTATTACCAGAGACATTTGAATCAGATATACAAATATTTAGTGAAGTATATGAGGAATATAAAAGAGAATTGCAAAAAAACTTCTAGTGAACGACTATGAATTTGTGCATGAATTAAATGTACGAATCTCTATTTTGGAGCAATATTATGGATTTTAGCTATTGCAGTTATTTCACCAACTAGTTGAAATAATACGTTATTTTGGGTGTCGTATGGAAGAAAAACCATTTTCTGCCCCAACTCAAAATACACAAGAGCCTCCACTACAAAATGCGCAGGAAGCTCCTACTTCAACAATTTCGCCACCAAGTAGTATTAATGTAGGTGCAGCGAGTAACACTATTAATCCTCCTTCTGTAGATTATAACGTAACTAATCCAACAATTAGTACTGTTAATCCAGCGGCACAAACAATTATGCTAAATCAGCCAGAAAAAGGCAATACTGTATCAAATGTATTTCTTATAATTGGTGCTGTTGTGTTAGTAATTGGTTTAGGAGTCATGGGATTAGGAGTAATTCAATTTGGGGATACACTTGGAAAAATGGATGAAATAGGAGCAAAAAAAGTATTAAGGATACAACCACTTCTAGATGATACAGTAGTTTTCTCAAGCGACGGTAGTACTACTAATGAATCCTTTGAATTTGATACTGATTTATGGTATCAGATTAGAGTAGAACATGGGGCAACAATTAATTCAATTTCAATTCTAGATGAAAATAATAATACTTTGCTTTTTGAGGAAAAATGTAAAGATTCTAATCCAGAAGATGGTATAGATGATTGTAAAGATTATTCCACATTTGACATTGGGAGTATCGACGTAGCTTTATCTGAAGGCTCGCAATATAAACAATCAATCAATGGGACAATAAACATCAATGCTACTGGAAACGTAACAATCAACAATTTAGATGATGAATTCTTTGAAAGTGTTTTTGATTCTGCAGCTCTTATCGATGAAGAATATTTCGCAGGTCCTACAATAACAATATTTTTTGGTGCTTGCGTAGGGTGCTGTGTTTCACCTATTGGACTTTTAGTTGGTATTGTTATTAGATTTGCTTAAATCATTCAAAATTAAGTACAATTTGACCATCAGATTTAAACTCTAGAACGGGTTTAAAATCTCCATAATCAGTATCTTGAATAGCTTTTCTTATATTCTTCAAAATATCTGGAGACAACTTAAAGTAGAACTCTTCATCAGTTTGAATAAGGTTATTTTGATCAATAATATCTTCTTTTTCCAGATTTTCACTCGGTTCCGATTTGTCATTATATTCCATATCGTCATTGAATTCAACATCATCTTTTTTCATGTCGGTAGACTCATAATCATCTTCCTTCCAATCACTTACTTTAGTTATGATTTCAGGTAATTCATCCTCCGTATTTTCCATTTGGGTATTTTCTGTGTAAGGTAAATTTGAATTCTCATCGTCATTCTCTATTTCTTCATGACGTTGTTCCACTGTTGTATTCTCGAATACTTCCGTTTGATCACCAAATCTTTGCATGTATAATACACCAAAACCGAATGCAACTATACCTAGTGCGAGCCATGTTAATGACTGATACAAACTATCTTCAATAGTACTGGACAGGAAAAATAGACTAAGTAGTGACCCAAATCCTCCGATACTTCGTCTCCACCCCGAATCAGTTTCTTCTTGGAACCCTTGAATTGCAACAGTGGAAAGATATATCGAGATTATTATCCACATCAGTGAATCCATTTCTGCAGTTTCCATTATCCACACTATACCAATAATTATGTATAAAATCGACATAATTCCAATTCTGTCTAACCAGTCAAAATAGGTTTTTTCATCATCAAAATTAAAACCTTCCCAATTCCAAACAATTTCGGACTTACTTGAAATATATGTAAATATAACCCCTTCAAATATTAAAATAATGCCCACTAGAACATTTTGTAATGTTTCCCATCTGACATCGTCAATTTGTTCAATTAAATTCCATAAAGCAAATGCATGTAAAGCAGGCATCAGTAAAATGAGATTATATTGTCCATTTTTCATAATTTCCCAAGTTACCCAAACTGAACCTAAAATAGCTCCTATTCCATATATTGAATCCCAGCTTAATAGTAGACCAATTATTGTCCAATATTGCAAATTTACTATTAGATTCGTTCTTTTTTTGACATTTTCCGAAAAGGAGCTTATGTTACTTTCATTAGTATCTTCATTATCATTCACGATTAATTCTGACCATTTGTATAGTAAACCAGACCTAGCAAGATAATGTAGCCCTAAGCTGAATAATCCAACACCCAAACTAGTGTATGATAATATTTCAGTACCACTTAATTGTGAGTAATTATCATCTAATGTTAAAGCTACCAAAAGCGAAAATGTCATAGAAACAGGAGCCCATGGAATAAAGTTTAGTTTGCCAGAGAACCAATTTTGTAGGGTTAGAGCTAAAGTCACAATACACAATAACCATGAAGCTTCAGGTAGAATCCCCCATATTCCTATCGCGAGCCATAATCCTCCAGCGATATTAGGCATTTCCCTCACATCTACATGTTTGTAATAATTGTCAATCATTGAGCGAATTAATATTGCACCACCTGTTAGCGCTATAATGAGACAAGAAAATCTTGGTAATCCAAAGATAGTTATTTCAGCCAAACTATAGTTATTTAGATCTATTTTTTCTAGAATAATACCTATAAAACGTCCGTCACCAATCATATTATCCTCAGCTATGAAGAAAATAATTGGAGCTATACATAGAATAAGAAAATGTCTATAATTTATTGAGTTAAAAATAACAATACCATATAGAACTAGTAAAGCTAGTCCTCCAGTTGAATCTAAAAGTGCAAGACCTAGAAGACCTAGAAAAGCCCATTTATCCGCCTCATAAGATTTATTCTCTTTATCTAACCCCCTATTCATTAAAATTACCGTCAGTATTATTGGTCCTAAAATAAGTAAAATATCAAAAATTAAATTACTCAAATAAATATCAATAAATTTAGGAGGATTAACGAGTTTGTCCGTATCTTCATAAAGTTCAAGATATTTTGAATTTAGCCAATTCAATTCCATTGAGATTGGGAAAGCTATTAAAACTAATATCCAACTTGATAATACTCTATCATTTGAAGAAACATTTTCTTGAGATACTAATTCCCAAATTAAAATGCTAATCGGTATAATCATAAAGCATACCCAAAATGCTTCTTTGCCAGAATCTCCTGTTATGATTGCATTAGTAATAGAGATTGAGAGTAATAACAAAGGTCCAATTAATGATGAGCGACCTATTATCCCTATCCCTCTTTGACTCCAATAATTTTCGTCAATTTCTCCACCTGTAGAAGTTATCCATGTACCGTCTTTCATGTCATATGCAGGGATATTTTTTTGACCATTATCAAGTAACCAATGAAAAATAACTTTGAGGTCGAACTCAACGAATCTGAACTTTCTAAAAACCACCCAAATCACAATTGCTAAAACACCAATACTTGGATCAGAACCATCAAAAAATGTAATAATATTATCGGGAATTGGAAGAATTAGTCTATTTGAAATCGCCATTGAGATAGTAAATATTAGTGAAACTAGCAACAGTAAACTTGCTTCCAATCTATCTTTTTCATTATTAGTTAAAGATGCATGATACAACATTTTCCAGGCTGTTCCTAGGATATAAGTTACCATTAACCACGAGATTAATGGTCCACCATTGAATAAGATAGATTCAGATAAAACGATTAATCCGACACCCAAGAAGTGTGACCAATTATTCAATGGTCCAAAGTTTCTTCCAAGCTCTCCAATTACTACTAAGGCAATTGCTATGGTAATAACTACATAGGTATCTAGCCAGTTAGTGTCTCCCCAAAAATTGACACTATCTTGTAAAAAGAAAGAGGCTGCCGTAGCAATAAATGTAGCATTTGCAACCCAGCTTCTTGTTGCTTTTGCAAATATCAACATATATGGTAGTATAATTAGAGTAATTACCCAAATAATTATGCTTGCTTCTGGGGTAAGCAGCCAAATACTACCTGCTAAACCAATTGGCATCCACGGAATTCTTTGTTTGTGAACTGCAGGGAAATAAGCTAATAATACTGTAATCCAAAGCACACTTTGAAGATTAATATATGCTGCGGCCTCATTTAGCATAGATTCTCTTATCGGCCCTAGAATTAGGTTTAATTCTCCCTCCCTAACAAGTAATATGGCAATCAGAACCTCACCTATTAAGAAGAAAGAAGTTAACTGCATCAAATCTTTTCTAACTCTTTCATCTGCAGCTAGTATACCTTGGCCGATTACGATAAAAACAAGTAAAGAAAGAGCTCCCCCTTTACCATTGATATCTCCAGCATCATTTAGCAACTCATATAAAATTGGAATTAATCCTGAAACAACAGCGGTTATTGAGAATATTAGACTTTTATTTGATTCCAAAGCAAGCCACATTGATAGCAAACTCATTCCCACTATTGAGATACCTAATTCCCAAGATACAATATTTTCAGACCATGTAAGCCAAGGGCCTACACCCGCTATAACGAGTGCTAGTGGAGTGAATGTAATCACTGACCATCCAAATGCAGTCTCACCTTCTAGTTGTTTAACATAAAAATATTCGGAGAAAATTAATATTATACAAGCAACTAATTGAAAATAAATACCATTAGCAGAAGGAACCCAATTTTCATCAGAATACGGCACGTCTTCCACTAGAAGTAAATCAAACCCTTGAGATGCCATTAATCCAATAAGATATCTAGTACCCCAGAGAATTCCTACTGCAGCGAAAAAGAAACCAATACCTAGCAAATAATCATGAACAGATTGTAATTCTTTACCACCTTTTCTTCTTTGTACTTCAACTAAACCTATAGCCATTAGAGATGAAATAACCCCTCCGATTCCTAAAACTAAAAAGTTCTGATTGGTTGCATTTTCAGCAAATGCAATTGATAAAATTCCTCCCCAAATAGCCAATAATGCGATTCCGTACATTATAAGTTGAGCAAATTTAGCCAAAGCATCAATTTCTTGGGTCCCACCGTGAGCAATTTTTAGTTTAACATTATTTTTAGAAGGCTTCTCAAAAATTGAATTACCTTGCAATGGTGGTATATTTTGTCTAGATGGACGTACAGGTTTTACTTTATTTTCTGTCATCAAATCAACACCCTCTCTTCCTTAATTTAATTAAAACTAACCCTGAATCTGGTATTTAAGGGGACAAATTCAAACGTAATGTGTTCAACCATGATTTATGGAAGATATCAATATTAGCAGTGATCTCGATGGAGGGATGTTTGGTTTAACAACTCCTGTTGGATGGGGAGGGTGGATAATGTTTGTATTAGGCTTTATTTTATCAGTTATAGGAATATTGACATTATTAGGTTTCCTCCATGATGATCCTCCGTTACCAATTTTAACAGCAGTTGGTGTTTTACTTATTGCTTTTTCATCCCCCACAAAATTACAAAAAACATTAAGGGAATTAAGAGCTAAAACTCTTCCATTAGATGTTAATTGGCAACAACAGAAGGGCGGAACAGAATTAACTTCTTTTTGGAACTCAGCAACAATAAATAGGCCCAAAGTGAACGACAGGTCTTGGGTTTTCCCAGCACCTAAAAGAGAAAAATGGCACCTAGAAAATAGATATGCTGCTGATGAACCAGAGGAATTAATTCAGGAACATCCAAACAAAATTGGTACACCAAGACCTCCTACAATTTCCAATTATGCTGTAGCAACACCTATAGCGTTCGGCCTTCTTGCTTACCAACTAACTATATCAATGGTAGAAGAAGAACAAATGTTAATCTATATATTAATCGGGATAGCTACTCTTTGGCTTCTAGCGTCATTCTTTATGTGGAGAAGAGCCCAATCAATGATGGATACTCCCACATCAACTATTAGATCGGTTGCTGTAGGCGGAGCGGAAATAGTTGGGCAGGTTAGAGATGGTCCCCAATACCCTTCTACTGTTGTCGTGGATGGCGATAATTCAAAATCAGTAGACGATCTTGTTGCCTGGAGATGGAATTATGAGGTTTACAAATGTCGTAAAGTTACTACAACAGATTCTAATGGTAAAACTACAACTAGAGAAGAATGTAATTGGCACGAAATTAGATCAGATGCTGGTGGAACAACATTTACAATCCATGATGGAACTGGGGGTGTTGCAGTATTACCCAATACATTTAGTTCTAAAGAATATGGAACACATTTAATCCAATGGGAATGTAAACATGATTTTAGAATGAAAGGACTTTTTACAAACATAATGCTCTCTGGAGATATTAGAAGACATAGGTGGACATTATGGGGATTAAAAATAGGAGATCCTTGTTATTTGTTAGCCACATTAAAAAACAGAGAAGAACAAGCTCTTCAAGCTGAAAACATAGATAGAACCTTACAAAATTCGTTATTAGAAGCTGTGGGAGAGAAAGCACCAGGTTTTAGGCCAAGATTAGAAAAAGGAACCGAATTAACAGCACTTGGTAGTGTAAAGAGTGAATTAGAGTATCTAATTATTCCAACAATTGCATTATTGGCATCAATAATTATGTTGGGTGTTTAAAAATTAACACCAACTAGGTTTACTACTTTGATAAGAAGCAATTGTGGAATTATACTCTGCGCTATTTATAGCGATTGAATCCCTCAATGCCACAGTACAAGGCATTGTTATTTCTATTTCATTACCCTGAAGGTCTGTAAAAATTAACATATTTTCTCCATCTTGATTCACCATCGAAGTTATATTCATCCATAACACGTTATTTCCATCACTTAATTCATATTGTGACGTTATTATAGTAGTCATTTTGCTACCATTTGGTAAAGTATTTGTAATAGTTTGAATCAACTTATTGTCGTCAGTAGTTTCCCAAGTTTTTACGCCCTCTTCTTCACTTTGAAACGTACCATCTTTGTTAAAAGTAATTTCTCCAGTATCATTTACCCAAGTTCCAACAATAGCATTACCAGAAAGTAAAAAGAATAGTAAAACACCTATTGCTACAATAGTGGTGGTAATCCCTCCAATTAACAACTTTTTTTGTTCTTTCCAGTTGAAACCTTTTTTATGGCTTGCAGTAAAAACGTTTGCGTTGGGAACAGCTAGATTATTAGGAACATTACCCATCCCAGGCGCAGGGATATTTACTGGATTAGCAATTGATTGAGCGGCCTGCATCATTTCATTTTGATCAATTACTCCATCCTTATTCAAATCAAAATGTGTAGCTACAGCTGCAACCTCGTTAGCATGTACACCCACTTCTGCAGCTACATTATTGACAGAAGTCTGATCAATCTGCTGAGCAGGAATAATATTCTGTGCCTGTGTTGCAGGGATCCATTCGGTTCCATTCCACATCCAATATCCATCATCACTATAAATTGGCCCACTCATTTTAACCACCTAGAATTCAACTTTAACACCCTCACGTGCTGCTTCAACGGTAACCGTGAACATGTCTCGGTCTTTAGCACCCATGGTATTAGCAACAATATTGGTTGGTATCATATGGATCGAAGCGTTCCAATTTCCCACTGTAGAATTATAGAACTCCCTTCGATCTGAAACCTGATTTTCAATAGAAACTAATTCTTTTTGTAAACTTGTAAATTGAGTATCAGCTTTTAATTCAGGATACTGTTCAGCGACAAAATTTAATCTTGGCATCAATCCAGCAAAAGTGCTTTCAGCAGCACCAATCCCTTTAACATCTCCATTTGCAAGAGCTCCAGCTGCCGTTTGCCGAGCTTTTGCAAATTCCATAAAAAGATCTTTTTCATGTGCAGCATAAGCTTTAACCATATTCACAAGATTTGGAATCATTTCATATCTTTGTTGTAATAATACATCAATGTTAGACCACGATCTATCAACTTCGACTCTCATTTTAACCAATCTATTATAAGTCATTACATACCATAATAGTGTTAAAACTAATAACACAATACCTGCAATTATTAACGGGTCCATATAACCCCTAGAAGATTGTACGTTTAATTGTTCACTAATATATTTTAAAATTTCTAAAATAATTATTATCGATTCTTTTATTATGGTACAATACAATCACATTTCAATGAGAAAGCAAATGTCTAGACTAGAATATAAAAATAGAACAGGGTTTATTTGGGCAAAATACATCATAGAATCTACATATGATTCAAAAACTCCCTTAATTGAAGGATAATCTACAACTCGCCAGTCTTAGTTAGACTTTTAATTAGGAATTGGCAGCTATTTTTTGCTAAATTATATTTACTTAGTAAATTGGAGAATTAATAATGAATACTAATTTAACAAAATGCTAACCCTCCTACTTAATCACTAGTTATTAAATAAAACAACCTTCAGGATATGTTGAAATATATGGCACAATTAGAATTAATTGAAAAATTAAACAATGCATTAAGTTGGGAATTAAGAGCTATAAATATGTATGCACATTATTCAGCATACGTACAGGGAATTCAAAGATTGCATTTGGCAAAACATTTTACTGCTGAGGTTACAGAATCTATTGGCCATGCAAATATTGTTAGATCTGCAATAGTTAAATTAGGTGGAGAAGCTACCACCGAAAGAAATAATATGCCCATAATTCATACAACAGATTATATTGAGATGTTAAAACAATCATATGACACAGAAATTAAGGCTAGTAAGGTGTATGGCGAGATTCTTGAAACATTAAAAAGTCATGATGATGATGAATTGTATGATGCAGTGGAATCAATATATTTTGCTGAATTGAGAAGTGTAGAAGAAGTTAGAATGTTGTTGAATTAGCGTTTTCTAATAATTATACCCAACATCATTAATAATCCACTGACACCTAATAATATGTAAGTTACGGATGTTTTTAATTTTGCATCAACCTGAACATCAACATTTAAACTAGACATTTGGCCAAATGTTCCTGAGTTTTGTCCCACACATGCATACCATTCACCTGCTTCAACATCCCAGTTAATTATTGAATCTTTAGAGCTGGGACCGCCAACCTCAAAATTAATATTATTTCCGGAGCATGTAATAGATACTTTTGTCTCTTTATCTGGTTCACATCTTTCTGCCTCATCTACTGATGCTATCCCTAACCAATAAGCTTCGTTTTCCCAACTTGCTTTAGCATCTATTTCTAAGATTCCCATGAGGTCGGGAATAGGTAGAGCTTGCCATCCTGTGGCCGATCCCATCGGGGGCAAGGGGATATCTTCAGTTTTGTTGTATACATTATATTCTATGGATCCACCAACCGCTATCAAAAGCACAATTATTCCTAAACTAAAAATTGCTTTACCCATTGCATTACCTCTAATCTCTTTAACATTTAACTCCCGTACCTTTTATTCCACAATATCCGTTTGGATTTTTTGCAAGATATTGTTGATGGTACTCCTCAGCGTAGTTAAATTTGACATTTAGTTTAATTTCAGTGGTTATTTGACCAAACCCCATCTCATTTAGTGAGATTTGGTAAGAGTCTATTTGCGAATCTACTATATCTCTATGGTCATGTTTTGTAATGTAAATGCAAGACCGGTACTGAGTACCTATATCATTACCCTGTCGATTTCCTTGAGTAGGATCATGATTTTCTAAAAATATTTTTAGTAGTTCATCAAATTGAATAATATTGGGATCAAATGAAATTAAAACAACCTCTGAATGATTTGTTTTACCTCCACAAACTTCACGATATGTGGGTTTTTCAGTGTTTCCACCCGCATAACCAACTGCTGTCGTAAATACACCATCCAACTGCCAGAATAATCTTTCAGCTCCCCAAAAACAACCCATTCCAAAAAGTACTGTTTCGTTATTTTTTGGGAAAGGGCCCAAAATATTCGTACCTAAGACACTATGCAACATAATTCATACAATTGAAGTGTATTCTTCGTCAGGCATAGATTCAGCTAATGCTAAAGCACCTTCAGCGACTTTGTGTTCAGGCTTTTTGACCGCAGAAACAGAAACGTCCCCTATGTCGGAAATATATTCAGTAACTTTCTTAGCTAAACCTTTGATTTGTGAAGAACCTCCGGCTAAATATATATTTTTTCTGAATAAAGGTTGATATTCAGGGTCTCCACTAGAAATTATATTTTTTATAGCTCCACCAAGGTGTTGGGCTAAATTATCGCATGAAGATTCGATTAGGTCACCAATATCCACAGTTTGACTTTTCCCTTCTACAGACAAATCGACTAGAACTTGTTTTTCTTTTCCACCAACGTAAGAATTCTTTTCCTTCCATCTTCTTACCATATCTTTAGTAATCTGTGCACCTGTATATTTCTTTTGAATTGCACTCATGATTGCTAAATCAACCCAATCCCCAGCTTCGGGAATTGTCAGTTGGTCGTCATCTTCAGGAAATCTACCGACTATACGGGCTACATCAGTAGTGCCAGCTCCACTATCAACTATAATTGACCCCATCAATTTTTCAATTGCATATGCGACCGCAAATGGCTCCGATACCACCATTATTGCAGTTAATTTCCCTCTGAGAATACTTACTAGATTTGTCTTGTCTGTAAATGAAATATGACTAGGAGAACATATTACCCCGTAAACTTCATCATATTCATCACAACCTACAGAATCAATTAAGTGAGTGACAAAGTCTTTTGCTGCGTTAAGATGTTCAGAATCATCTTGAGCAACACCTGCTGCTAACGGCCTGTAAATATTGCACGCCAACCTATTTTTCAGCGCCTCTTTTCCAAATAGTGTATCTCTTCCAAGCATATTTCTAGCAACGGGATCTTTAGGAGTTCCAACAACAGTTTCAACTGTATGAAGGTCTCCCTTACTTGTGGCTATTGTCGATTGAAATGTACCTAAATCAATACCTATGTATAATCTATCACTCATGTTAATTCCTCACTCGGTTATATACTCCGAAACACTTCTTATCCTTGAAGGTTAAGATTCCTCATCATTAGTTGAAGATTCATCTAATCGTTGTTTTCTAAGAGCTGCCAAACCCGAAATTAGTATAATTAACGATAATAATAACCACATTAAAAATACCCCTTCATGAGGTAAATTCAAACTTTTATTGCTATTTGTATCACAGTAATCATGCAATTCAAGAGATGTAATGTTTCTTAAGGGAATTGTGATAACATGTTCCAAATTACTATTTTCAAATTCTAGGTAAAAATCTTCACCGACAATTATTTTTTCTTCCCAGGAATAATTTAATCTAAATGCGGAAATTACAAGATCGGTCCGGTTAAGTATTTCTGCATTTTTTCCGATTTTGAAACTTTTTCTCTTATCAAAATCTAGTGTCATCACCTTAAATTTGCTTGATTCACATCCTAAAGATATTTCATTCAAATTCCAGCTGTAATTTACTAGTTTTACATATGCATCACTATTATTTTCATTGATTAAAATTATAGGGATTTCAGTACTTTGCTGTCCAATCAAAACCAATTCATTTCTATTATCATTCAAATAATCTACACTTAATATTATATTATCAATATTGTTTTGCTTTAGAATGTTGTATTCAGTTAAATATTCTCTTTTTAACCCGCCCCGTTCAATCCATTCCCATTTAACAGTCAAAACAGAAGCCCCTTCGGGAATTAACACATTATTGGAATAATTAATATTACAATCTCTCCAGTCATTTTCTACAAAATAATAACTACATACCAGCCCATCTGGGGACAAACCACCAGCATCCCACAGTTCTAAAAGGTAGGATAGATTAATTTCTGCTTCGAATACGAAATAGTCTTCATTGCTCTCAATCCAATTATTAAGATGGTTTATAGGATTTAGTGATTCATTAATATTATTTTTTAAATTAAAATAAATCTTATTTTCCTTACAATCCTCAAAATCAGGCGGCCACCAAATTCCTTCAAGTAACCATTTCCTAGGAGTAGGATTTGTAGGGGAGTTACCGTCTTCCACCTCTGAACAAATTGGTAATACGGCATATTCATCGAGTCCCTGAATATTTTGAAATCCGAATGGATTTTTAGATAAACTCATTGAAATGTTATGAGGTACATCGATTGCTATATCTAAATTTAATACACCAGGGCGATCACTAAAATTCCATGCCAATTCTGAGTTATAATCAAAATTTTGTTGTTCAAAATCCCCCCCTGCACCAATAAAGGTATACCCAAGTACATTATCAACCTCGAATCGCATCATTTCACCTCCGTCTAACCTAATTTCCTCTTCATTTTGAATTCCCTTCACAGCCAATCCAAAACCCACTCTATTTCCTTCTATCCCCACTGAATTTGGTGTATTTCCAACTCCTACGTAATTTGCGTCAACAATTAGATGGATCCAATCAACCCCCTCCAAGTCTTGTTTTCTTATGTTAACTCCAACTGTTGTTTCATTTTCTGATGAAACTTCAAATTCATAATTATTTAAATTTGAATAACCATCATTATCATAATCATTACTATTAGCAATACGACCATCTGAAGTTAAAATTGAAAGCTGTAAATCGTCAACAAGATATGGCTCAGGTTTAGCTAACCATGACAAACTGGCTTCCAAATCTTTACCTTTCTCTATAGTAAAATTCCATCTTATTTGTTCTCCTGTAGATAAAAATGGGCCTTTGGCATTAGCACCGTCCCACGAATTTAAGGTCAATGACTCGATGGGATTTTTTCCAGGAATCATCCTTGAATTTGTGAAGGAACTCCAATTATCTTCCAACTGATAACTATCCCATATCCAAACGTCATCTATCGTCGAATTTTTATTTTCTAGGAAATCAACTCCTACCAACTCAGATATGTTAAGTACTCCCCATCCATGAATAGGATTTGGATTAGCTGAATTGGAGATATTGCTCGTTGCGAGAGCTAATAACGCCTTCATTAAAGGACCACTTGGATTAAAACCGAGTCTACTGTTGTCATTCATTCCAGATTTAAAATATCCTTCTTCTACCATTTGCTGTAATATTACAGCTCCAGATGCAGCAATGGGAGTAGACATAGAGGTCCCACTCAATGATTTCGTATCATTATTCATTGAATCCGGCACACCATCACTTTTTGCAGAAATAATATTTTTTCCTGGAGCAAGTAAGAAAATACCTCTTGTACCTAAATTTGTTGGCCCCGTACTTGAATAACTTACAAATTCTAAATTTTCTTCTTTAGTTGTTGAACCAACAGCAATGACATTTCTTGCATTAGCTGGCTCCATTAACTGTCCACCAGAATTTCCGGGGGCTACAAATATCAAACTCCAGGGGACCTCACGCCCCCACCCATCAAATCTGCCAGAACGCTGTGTATAGTTTACTTCATTATCCCCCCAAGAGTTAGAATGTATGATTGCACCGTTTTGTGCCGCCTCTAAAAATAGTAATTCAGCATGAACTGGGGGCAGCCATCCTTCTTCACTTACAATATCTTGAATCAACAATTTAGCATTATAAGATAGAGAAGTCCCCTCCTTCAATTCCCCATCTGCCCAATTACATGCTATACTACCTGCAATGTGAGTTCCGTGACCAAAATCAGAATTATTTTCATAGTCACCCGAATCAATTGTAGTATTAATTAATTTAATTTTCCGATGGACTTCACTTGGAACTCCAACAAACGACTCATTTTCTCTGAAACAAGAATGGTCTCTATCAATTCCAGTATCAGCTATTCCAACGAGAATTCCTTGACCATCTAGTCCTCTCTCCCATAATTCATGTTTGAATAGACTACCCGATTCAATTATTGAAGCCGCAACATCATTTCTGGCAGACGTTTTTTTAATTTCTTCAATTTTCCACACGCCGGGAATATCCAAGCTTGGTGGATATGCGCCTCTTATTTCGAATGAAGAAGGCATACTCCCAACATTCTCTATTATAGGGTAGCTCAAGATATTATAGTTGGTGTTAATTAACCAATTAATGACTTGAACAACTCCTGATTTAGGTAAATGGGGCTCCAACAGAACACGATACTCTGACGGCCTAACTTCATTTACATGTAGAATATTTTCAGTAAATAGGGGGGAATCAAGACTCTTAATCACCGATAATTTATTTTTTCCAGTATTCAAACCAAAATGTTCCAACTCACTCCAAACTAAAATTTTATTTCGATCAGTCTGTCTCAAGGGCACTAGATTTTGTTCCTCAATATTAAGCCAGTCCTCATATGTGACATTTTGCATAAATATTACTTCATATTCTCTTCCAATAAACGCATCATCATTTAGAGACGAATCACTACTTGTAAACACTGAAATAGGTAGCAAAATCAACAATAGTAGCAAGGTAATAGAGATGGAAATACCTTTGCCCATAATGTGTGCAAAACCTAACCTCATTTCAGAGTTGTTAGAATTATGTAATTAACGGGACTATTTTTCAATTTTTTCGCGCCAACGCGTTTAATACAGTTTGGGCATTCGGAGGGGATATGAAGGCCTACCGAATTACTGGAAAACTACCTTTAGGTAGTATGACTCAAAAGTTTTCACAAGACGTAGTCGCAAAAACCAAAAATGATGCAGAACATAAACTTTTTTCCACATTAGGCGGAAGACATAAGGTAAATCGAAGACAAATTCTAATAGAATCAATAGACGAAATCAAGCCCTCAGATTCGAATGACTATCATGTCATCCATCATTTCAGGGGCAAAATGGACACATCTCTAGAAGAAGAATAAGTTAATTCCTAACTTAGATGGGTGATCTTATGAATCGAGATGAGATAAAGAGAATGTCACAAATCCGAGAATTAAATCAGCAAAAGGTTATTCAACTCGAAGAGCAGATAGGCAAATTAGATCAAATTGTACAAGAACACGAAACAGTTTTTCGTAGCCTTTCACATTTATCAAATTCAGATGACGAAAACAATGGAATGATTCCAATAGGAGCGGGTGTCCAAATCTTAATTGACTATCGCGATATTAAAGAAACGATTGTAGATTTAGGAAGTGGGATACATGCAGAAAGGTCATTATCAGACACAATAAATATTTTGGATAAGAGAATCACTGAGTTAAGAACGTTGATAGAACAACTGGTAAAAGAACACGATACAACATCTAGAACAATTAAAGAAATTGATATTAACATCAGTAATGAGGTTAAAAGTTTAGAGTCCAAGCAAGCACCAATCCCCGAGAAATCTAAGTCGAAAAGAAAGCAAAGGAGAAGATATGGTGGCGAATTAACTTTAGATGATTAATGAGTGATATTATGGGTATTTTTGACAAATTTAGAAAGAGACTCAAAAAAATTTCAGAAGATACAAATACCGAGGATCTCACAGAAGTTAGTTCAATTAAAAAAAATACAGAAAACCTTAATATGCATACTGCATTAAATAATATGCATAAAGAAAAACCCCCTGAGGAAGATATACCCCCACTTCAAAAAGAATGGGATGAATGGGATCAAGAACTAGACACGTCTCTAGATGAACCATGGAAAAAACTATCTAAAAAAGAAAGAAAGAAATTAAAAAAAGAAGCAAAAAAACCCAAGATTCCAAAAAAACCCAAGGGCTCCAAAGTAGATTTACAAATGATGAGGTCTACAACAGGCAGACAATTAATTAAAGTTGAGCAGGCACCAAGAGGTTCTGCTGGAATTAAAGAGGTTAGATTAGATGATGGCCTAAATATCGAAATCGATCTAGGAGGCGGAGTAGTCGAATCAGGTGGCAGAGTAATAAAAGATGGGAAAGCCTTGAATATTTTATTGGAAGAAATTGAATGGGCAATGCTAGAATCGGACATTAGTAGTGCAGCAGTATCAGAGATTCTAGATTTAATGAAAAATAATTTAATAGGGAGCAGATTAAGAAAAGGAGCAGAATTATCCAAAGTAGTCGAAGCCACAATTAAGAGAGCATTACAATCCATATTGAAAGCGGATTATTGGGATTTTGAAGCAACTGTCGAAGAAAACCTTTCAAAAGGAGATAAACCTGTAGTAATTATGTTGGTCGGTGTAAATGGAACAGGGAAAACAACTACTACAGCTAAAATTGCATATATGCTGAAAAATAAAGGCTACTCTATTGTTGCGGCGGCATCTGATACTTTTAGAGCTGGAGCGATTGAGCAGTTAGAAGCCCACATGAAGAATTTGGATGTAAAATGTATTTCAAGCCAGAGAGGAGGAGATTCAGCAGCTATAGCTAGAGATGCTATTTCTCACGCCAAAGCCAAAAATATAGACATAGTACTTGTTGATACTGCTGGAAGAATGCAGAATAAAACAAATCTTATGAATGAATTACAGAAGGTGCATAGAGTTACAAAACCGCATTTAGTGCTTTTTGTTGGCGATGCACTGGCAGGCAATGACGCTGTAGAGCAGGCAGCTGAATTTTCGAGGATCTTAACTTTTGATGGAGCAGTCTTATCAAAAATGGATACCGATGCAAAGGGGGGCGCAGGACTATCAATTGCCCACGCTACAGGCAAACCAATAGTGTTGGTTGGAACAGGGCAGGAATATACAGATTTACAACAATTTCAACCCGAATGGCTTTTAAAACAATTGTTTGAGTGATATTATGAGTAAGCATTTTCAGAAATTAGAAAATTTATTTCTAGAATCCCCATTAAACAAAACACTAGAAAGCGAGATAAAAATTGATGAAGGTTTTGCAGAAATAAAGTTTACTAGAAAAGATTTTATGCATAATGAAACATATCATATTCATCCCGCATATAATTTTATGGCCTTAGAATCAGCTGCTTTTTTTGCCGCTAATTCATTAATAGAAGATGTAAGTATATTTTCCAAATCCTTTGAAGTGATATATTTAAAGAATTCAAGAAGCATAAATTATGTCGCAAAGGCAAAGTTTTTGGAAAAGTCCATGGGCAATTATATTATATCTTCAGAACTTTATGATGATAATACTAATCTAATTTCTAAGGCTAAGGCGGTTTACAGGAGAAGTAAATTATCATTGAATAATATAAAAAATTATGAATGACAGATATTTGGATTTATTTAAGGGTAGGTATTATGTCTGATGAAGAGTTTTTTACGAATGAAGATTCATATCGTTTTTTCCAGTTGATTCACATGTTTCAAAGAACAGTAATGATGAATCTTGGTTTAATGGAATATGAGGGTGAGAGGTTTTATGACTTAAATGAAGCTAAAGAAGGTATTGAGTTATTAAGAATGTTACAGAAAAAAACTAATGGTAACCTGGATGATAAAGAAACTAGCATTCTTTCAGGGGTAATTTCTGAAGTTCAAATGGCTTTTGTAAGTGCGCCTGAAAGAGAAGCTGAATACAATAAGAATAAAGAAGCAGAAGATAAGATTAAACAAACCTTTACTAACCCCAAGGAAGGTCTCTCTGAAACTATTATCGAGGAAGAATAAGAAGCGGACATTTGATAATCACTCACGGCTCCCCAAGCACGATTACAATGGGCTTAGTCACCGATGTTGAGGATGAAAATGCTCCAATTGTGTTGATTGTAGATAACAATCCAATGTCCAGAAGAAGGATTGAGCAATCATTGAAGACTAAAGAATTCATTTTTGTATATTGTGATGATGGAGATNATGCAGTTGACATNTATTCTGATAGAATGCCAGATTTAGTCATTATGGCTTTAGACATCCCTAGTATGGACGGCCATGTTGCAGCACTTGAAATTAGAGAGGCAGATCCAGAAGCAAGAATTATATTTTTAGCACCAAAAAGACTAGCAAAACTTGCTGAAGATGCAGCATATTCAGCAGGCGCTGTGGCTTGGATCCAAAAACCCGTTTCAGCAGCCTTATTCGGTGAGGTGTGGGATAAGGTACTAGGAGAAATTCCAGAAGCACCNGGTCTACAAGATTTAGATGAATTATATCCTAAAAATTTAGATTCTGATGAAACAGATTTACCCGAGTTACCTCCNTTATTAGGGTTACCGTCTTTGGATGAACTTCCTCCATTAGAAACCTTGCCTCCAATCGATCAATCGTTAGTGAAATCTTCAGCAACAAAATCATTTGAGAAAACTAAAAAGGGTTTACTGAAAAAAGTAATCATATTGACAATTGTATTATTCAGCGGATTAGTTGGAGGATATTTATGGAGTATTTTTGGAGATATTCCGTACATATGAACTAGATTTACTTATTGTTAGTAGTATCTTCATTAATGATAATATACGGATGAGTTAAACTTCCAATAGGTGCCTGTAATACTGAGTCGACTTTCAACCCAACTTCTTCCAATAGTGTTTCATCAGCAGACATGAGTCTTTTTTCTAGCAATAAATGTTTGCGAATATGTGCCCACCAAGTAATGAAAAATAGGCATAGAACTCCAATTATTATTATGATTATTTCAATCAAATTATTACTTCCTTTCTAGTAAAGCTCTCCAACTTATTTCAGCGTACTCTTTAGCCATCTCTTTTGGATTTTTAGTATTATATATTCCACTACCTACTATTATTCCATCAGAACCGGCTTTAATGGCATTAGTTGGATTTCCATAACNTTGTCCTAATTCACCATCTTCGACTTTTAGGTTAACTCCTGGCGTCCAAATCATTTTTTCATCTCCTACGATATTTCTTAATTCGATTAATTCAGAGGGTCTGCTACCATTTCCAATGTAACCAAAACAAATNGCGTGTTTTTTACTGAGTTCTACCGCTGAATTTGTATATTCTGGTAATTTTAATAAATTACCTTCACTACTCATTTGAGCTAGTACTAAAACGCCACCATTTCTATTAATCGATTTCCAAGACTCTTCCAAACCATCTAGTATAGATGGTCCTGAGATTAGATGTGCTGTTACAAGATCTGCCCAAGCTTTGATATTGTAAATCCCGCCCATTTGTTTTTTAGCTATTTTTCCAATATCTCCGTGCTTTCTGTCTTCGAATATTATCAAATTTTTCTTTTTGGTGTGAGAAATAAATTTCAACCATTTTTCTTCTGTCCAATCCTCGATTAAATCAACATGTGTTTTCAGAGCAGAAATATAATCTCCAACATCCTCAACTAACTGATTTAATTCGTCCATAGTACTTTTGTCAGCGGCAAGAACAACTAAACTTTGTTTTTTGCATACCACTTCCATATATTTTTTAGCAATAGGCTGATTACAATTTAACCAACGTTTTCCCCATATTGATGCAGGGTCCATTGACTACTCGAGGAGGTCCTAGCAATCAACATTGGGGTCGTTAAGTTCTGTTCGTTAACGGAGGAGGATTTGGGATTGTAACACGGTTTCTAAATTCAGGGCGCCTCATATTTTCGACTGATGTTGCACCCATTACTAACCATTTTTTGTAATCNTCTGTTCTATTGGACCAAGTCAAATCTTCCATTTTTTGAACAGCCTTCTTATCATTTTTATGCATTTTATCTACGATTTTTCTCACTTTAGATAATTTCTTTCTTTCTTCAGAATTTCTAAGTTGTATTATTAATCCACCAACAAATAATCCAGCACATAAGAGTGTGTTGGGCTGAGTTGAAGAGACGTCTGGGAAAGAGACTGCACCATTAGTGACAAATTGTAATCCTAGAGCTAGGCAAGCAGTGCCTGCTGCAGCACCAGCGAGAGCTGCAATTAATTCTCTTGCCTTAATAGTGATTAGGAAAGTAAATGCGACAACTACAATTGCTACTATAGTGAAGGTTTGATCTTCTTTAATGACTACGCCCATGCTTTCTCCAGTTTCTCTTAGCCATAGCATCAGAAGGTAAACAAGAATTGAGGCCGAGGTTCTAATTGATGATCTCCAGCCTAAAGCGCTCATACCACCAAAAAGAATACCTGCTAAAATTTTGATACTAAGGAATAACATAGGGTGCTCGCTAGGAGCATATTCAGGTGCGAATATTGGAACTAAATCTTCTACAAAATTTACCAACATTATTCCAAACATGAATCCAGTAGCACCGAAAACCGCAACAAGGTATTTATTTCCAAAAAATAGTAAAATTACACCCATGATTATTAATGAAACAGCTCCAATCATAATTCCCGAAGCTTCAATAGTTTCCCAATTAGGTATTGCCATACTGNTCCCTATTTAGTGATACAAATGTTACTTGTTAATTAAACCAGTGAAATAAAAACAATTCGAAAAAAACTTTCATAATGTTATTTTTTAGTAATTATTATATATCCTCTTGACTAGGAACTATTGATANTATGTTTAAAATTGATTCTTTACCAGCCAAAATATGTTTAGGTTTCTCAGCATTAATGTTTTTCCTTTATGGGATTAGTTTCATGTTCTTTGGAGACTGTTATGTAATGGGGGGAAATGGCTGTTTTTCTCTTCTAAATAATGGAGTACCTGTTGAGGATGTTGCATATGGGCGTGGTGGACCAGAAACAGCATTTAATGGAGCGCTTTTCTTCGGAATTTTCATTTCGACTATGCTAATTCTTAATGAAGGAGCGAGAGGAAAATGGGTCATAATGTTACCAGTTATTATTGGATCAGCAATAATGTCAATTTGCATTTGGGTGTATTGGAATGCAGAAAGTTCAGCAGGGGATTTACCAAAATATGTCTCATTATTAGTCACNTTAGTGTATACGGGGGCATATATTTTACTTAGAGAAGAAGGGATTAATGATGGCCTATCAGATTTTAAACCAGGTCTAAAAATTAATGATAAAATTGCCATGGTCTCATTATTTTTATTAGTTATATCTGGATTATTTTATTCACTAAGGATGATATTCACTCCAGACAATGTAATCTCAGAAGGATTCCCTTCGGATTACTCAGGATCTTTAGACTTAGATAATGGATTAGGAGTGCCTTTCCCAACTACGGTATCTGTAAGTGGATCTCTAATTTTAATTTATACACTCTTTGCAGCATTGGTCTTATTTGACGGAGCATCTGGAAAGTGGACAGTATTACATCCCTCAGCATTTGCATTTATGACAGTCGTAATTTCTGTTTTTGTAGGATTAATTGCTGGAAATGCCAGAAATGCTAGTGATCAAAACCAACTGGATATAATGACAGGAGCATTGGTAATGCTTCTTGTCTTGATAAGTTATTTTACACTGAAGGAAGAAGGCGTTGAAGATGATATGACGTTTGGCGGAGTACTTCAAGAAGATAAGGGTAAATTCGCCATTGTTTTATTACTATATGCATTGATAATGGGTGCATTATTTTCATTTAATGAGATTTTACTTCCAATGTTTTAAATTCTAAATAATTTCAGAGTAAATTTATTGGCATAAATCAAGACTACGTTAGGGCTTTATCTAAGTTATTTTTAGCATGCATGAGTGGAATGAAACAGNTAGCAGCGACATTAATTATCTTACTGATTTGTTCAGCACCGCTATCAGGTTGTTTTGGTANTGAAGACGTAGTTTCCGTTGAGGAACAGCCAACTTATCCTGAAATTTGGGATAGACATAATCTTGAATGGAACACGACTCATACTCATACATTTGTACTTGAAAAGGGGCCATTTTCAGCTTTAGATGTTCAAGAAGCAACAATTGAGGTAGACACCACAGGAGTATGGGAGGGAGGTCCTACATCAGCAGAAGTACACCTCTCATATTGGTTGCCTTCCAACACAGAGCTTGGTGATAAAGTACCTGTGATTGCAATAATTAGCCCATATTTTTCTTATGGTCAACCAGGCTCAGAATCTTCACCAACTAATGTTGTTGGAGCAGGAAGAGGAGAATTCATTTTCGATAATTTCATACCTCACGGATATGCTCTCGCTCAAGTAGCAGTTTTCGCAACTGAAGAGAGCACGGGCTGCTTTGATTATCGTGGTGATGGAGAAGGGTTGAGCATACACACAGCTGTTGAATGGCTGGGAACACAAAATTGGAGCAATGGCCATGTTGCTATTTATGGTAAATCGTATGAGGGAGCTACAGCTTGGGAAGCAGCTGCCCAAGGAAGTCAATATTTGAAAACTATAGTTCCTATATCAGGCACTACAGCCTTAGGACCTTTACTCTATAAAAATGGTAGTGCTGAGGCNAGAAGTCAAGTTATGCATTCCAATTATGGGGGTAGTATTTTAGATTATGATCTGGACGATATTGACAATATGTGTGGAGATGTTTTAGAAGGCTTTCTAGCGGGTCCAACAAGATATCTTCTGGGAGAATATGATCCATATATGGATAGTTATTATGATGAAAGAAGTCACATAGATAAGGCTTTGGGGAAGTATAACGGGAGTATATATTGGGTTCAAGGGTTACAGGATTGGAATGTGGATCCACACCAAGTGTTTGGAGGCCCTCCTGGTGTAAATTGGTATCAAGAATACATTAACAACGGATACGAAGTCAGTGGAATGATTGGACAATGGGAGCACAATTACCCGGACCAGTGGACCAAGCATAATGAACAAGAAAGCGGATATGGTGGCGAAGCAATCCACAACATGACAAGATGGGATTGGGCCCAAGATTTATTTGAGTGGATGGAATATTATCTCAAGGGAGTAGGCCCTAAACCATTATTACACACTCAGGTTCAAAGAAATGATGGAGAATGGAGAATTGAAAAAACCTGGCCTCCAGAAGATGTTGAGAAATTAAGGTTAGACATGAATAATTGTAATAATGATGGAGCATTTACAGGTGGAGGTGCACCCGTAGTTGGAGGTGGCCGAGTAGTAACTGTATTATGTCCTTCAATCAGTGAATCCGAACTTCATATATCTGGGCTAGTTACCTTTCATTTAGCTGCAGTACCCACTTTCGATGGAGGACAAGTATTTGTAGAAATGCAGGATCTTGAAACAGGTCTTNGACTAGGACATGCAACAATGGATATACGTTATCATGCNGGAGGCTATGAAGCACANACCGTTACACCAGGNCAAACACTTACGATGATGATGGAATTTCAAGCTATAGATGCAGTTTTGCCCGCAGGACATGGCCTTCGATTTATTTTGTCTGAAACTGGAGAGGATTACTTGGCTCCTGCATGCGGGCCATCATGTACTGTTCACGTACTCAGTTCAATGTCTACACTAGAATTACCAATTATTCAAAGGGATGGAAGTAATGTTTTAATTACACCACAGCCAAATCAAAATTCTGATTAGAATTTATGATGAGTTACAGCACCACATATTCTGCATAATACTTTGACNCCTTCTATACGAGGTGCNATGCCACTGATGTCTAGTTTTTGACCNCAAACAGAACATATACAATTTGCTACCATATACTCCCCTGTTAATATCCAGATTGAACGCTCATAAAAACCTTATAATTTTTTATTTACTACAACCACACCTCAATATTAACGTAATTTTGTGTAGGACTNTATGTTCTTGTAGATTTAATATTTATTTTTGAAACTGAATATTCTTGTGTATTAAAAATCTCACAAATGTGGTTTTCCAACTCATCAAGCTTATTATTTTCAATGATACACCATGCTCTAAGTAGAGAAGTGGAATTTTTATTTAATAGTCGTATTAAAAATGGCAAATGTTCAACTGTAGAGTGTGGAAGATTAACCAATAATATATCAAAAAACCCAATATATTCATCATATCTAAACAGATTCAGTGCATCCAAACATTCAATTTTAATTGTACAATTATGCTTGTTACAATGAATTAAATTATCTTCTAAGATCTTGTTAATNCTTAAATTTAAATCATTAGCGAGAACAAATTTTGCCAAATTATTTTCTTTTAACAAGGGTAGTAAAGCAGGCCCAAAGCCAGCATAAGCATCACAAATATTCAAGGANCTTCCCAATTTTTCTTTGAGTAAAATAGCGGATTTCAANGTTTCCATTCTTTCATTTGCTAATCTCGGAGAATAATATCCTTTAGTTGGATCTACTAAGAACTCTACACCATTTTCTTTAACCTTAGTCTCACCTCCCAAATTATTTGNCCCCCTGATTAATTTAACACTACGAACTCTGAACTTTCCATGAACTCCTAAATCTTGAAAAACTCTTGTAAAACTTAAGTGATATAACAACAATGCATCTCCAATTTGTTCACTAAATTTCTCTATTTCTTCGGGAATTTTAATGATAATTATATCGCCAATTTGNTCGTATGAATNAGGCCATAAACTAGAAAAAGTTCTAAATTTTTCTACACCTATTAGCTCTTCTAAATAACTCAAATAATTCTTGATTTTTTTCTTTACGNCCTCTTTACGGACAATCTTGAATTGTCTAAGCGATTCAGGTATTTCTTGAGGGAAGCTACTTGAGAGGGGGATACCTCTTTCATCTCCTTCTTTTTCTATTGATAAACCCTTCTCTAACCAATCATAAGAATCCAAGAACTCTTTCCAAGCTTGAGTATCTTTGCTGGGAACTACCAAATAACGCATCCGATTCGGTACGTCTAGAGGAGACTTGTGTTTGATGTCTGCGGAAAATAAAAAATTTTCAAATGGACTTTGGTTAATTGGACTTGGACCGGGAAACCCAGATTTATTTACAATTGGGGGAGTAGAAGCAATCAAGAACTGTAAACATGTTTTTATTGAAGGATATACGGCTAATTTACAAAATATTGATTTGCAAGAGTTGGAGAAACGTTTTGGAAAATGGAAAACATTAATGAGAAATGAAATAGAAAAGCCAGACAAATTATTAACTCTGGCGAGCCATGAATCAGTTGCTTTGTTGATAATTGGTGATGTACTACAAGCAACTACTCACATAGATTTAATATTAAGATGCCAAAAATTGAACATACCAATCAACTTAATACCTGGAATTTCAATTACAACATTAATAGGTGAAGTTGGCCTTCAAGCATATAGATTTGGCCGTCAAACAACAATTCCTTACATTTACAAATCATATTTACCCACTTCTCCATTAGAAGTAATTTTGACGAATAAAAAAAACAATTTACACACATTAGTATTATTAGATTTAGATCCAACAGGAATGGGAGAGGACAAACCTCAACCTATGACTCCATTTATTGCAATCGATACGTTGAATAGTATGAGTAAAAAATTAAAAATTAACGGTGAGCAGATGGATAGTGATATGATGTCTTGGAACGCGGTCCTTTGCTCTAATTTGGGTACTAGCAATAATCAAATTAGATATGCCACTTTAAGGGACTTGTCTGAAGTTAAATTAGATGGTATGCATTGTTTAATTATTCCTTCTAAACTACATGAAATTGAGTCTTTAGCATTAAGAAGATGGGAGGTTGACTAAAATGCCAGCACCTTCTAAAGTGAATTTTCCTGGGCAAAAACAAAAAATTAGAATGAGAGGTACTAAGCAGGCATCAAGAGATGTAAAGCAACGTTTGAAAAAAAATTTAGCAACATTAATCGAGACTCCTGAATTATTATTACCAAAATATAATGCTCCTATTAGAGTAAAATGGGGGCGAAAAAGCCCAGTTTATTCAACATTACAAGAAATTAACAAGGTAATTGATAATAGGTATGATCGTAAATGGTTATCTAAAAGAATGATGTCAAAAAGAGGGGATTTCGTAGCTAAAGCGTGGTCTGGCGCTATGTTAGCAGCCCAAGAAGAAGATTATTCCACGGTCTCAGTTTTCCAACATCCGCTGTACGGTTCAGCCAGTTACATAAGGAAGGGAGATTCCAGAGCAGGCTTTTTAGCTGGTATACAAAATCAACATAATCCTAGATTAAGATTATTACCTTGGGAAGAACATGCAAAGAAAGGATGGTGGTTTTTCAGTTCTGTTAATGAATTTGTTTGTTCAGGGCAGTCACCTAGTGTCAACAATGAATGGATAATGGGAATTATAGATCGTTGTAAAATTAAATATGAATTGATTTCTGATGATTTAATAATTTCTTCTGGACTAAATTCTGAATATATATTATCTAATGAAGTTTCAGGTAATGGTTATTTCAGATTAAATTTTTCAAACGGCACAGTATTTGCTATTGATGAAAAGTTTCTGAAAGGAGACGAGAAAGAACCACTTGTAATGCATTTTGCTTTAGGAGTTCTACCTCCCAAGTTGACGGAGTTTACCAAGATAGAATATAAATGGGCTCCTGAGGGTTGGGAAGGTGAACTACCTGAAAAATCTTTAGAAGAGTTAGATAAAATTCTTCAAGGGTGGTTAAACCTAATGGTGTCAGAAAAAACATTAGTCCGATTCTGTAGAAAAGCTATTTTAGAGGGAATAGAAGAGGGTTTTATTTTACAAGAAAAATGGTATCCTGTAGATTATAAAAAACAATTTATTGAACAGTTATCTGGGAACGATTTAGAAAAAAAAGCAGTAACGAAATTATTTGAAATAATACCAAATCGTGGCTTCTCCATAAATTTAGAGGGCGAAGTAGATTGGAAAGAAACTTCGCAAGTAATTAATCTTAAATCTAATTCTATTCATGTTTTATTAATCTCAATGTGGGAGGAATTTGGGCTAGAATTATTAGATGAACTGTTTGGAATTACTGGAGAAAAAGCTAATGATATATATCTAAAACAATTGAAGAAAAAAGAAGCATTTGGCAATTTCCTCAGAAGAATAGATAAGATTACAGACATTCAAAAAACACTAGAAAAGTTTCCATGGCAGAATATTGAATTTGAAGGTCCTTGCGGCGTAGCACATGCGTTAGTTATGCTTGCTCGTTCCGAAAGCGTCGGAGTTTCTTGTACATATGCGACAAAAATAAGAGGATCTTTAGAAGAGGAGGCACTAGCATGGTGTTGGTTACTAATCCATAAGAAAAATTCTGGAAAAGATTGGAAATTTAACCCCTCAGCAAGAGATTTAGGTGGAGACTGGACTAGCTCGCTTTCAGATCTTTGGGAGGAGAGTGCTAAGGTAGGGAAAGAAGGTGCTCAGGGGTATGTGGATAAAATGAATAAATTACAAAAAACCACAGGAACTCAACATAAACTGCCAGAAATTTAGAATCTAAATTTCAGACCCATTTCATTAACAATTTCGAAGTTTTTCACCATGATAGA
>PBGP02000016.1 GCA_002720095.2 Methanobacteriota archaeon | reverse complement strand
TTTGTTTTTGATACGAATACCATAAATCAAAATTGTGATCCAAGATAAAAATGACACTATGTGCAATAACCCAATAGCATCACCTGAATGAAAAAGAACATCACCTGAATCAGAACGAATTCTATATGGATCAAACAATATCCCTGAGCCCCATGCCAAAATAATGAAAAGATTAGGAATTCCAAAACCAATCCAGAAACTCTTCCAATCGAAAAGATATGCTGATTCGCCATCATCTAACAATCCATCCCAGGTGAAATTTTCATTACAATAAGCGCAGCTGAATTCACCAATTGCGCCGTCATCTAATTCGATTTCCTCACCACAATGTGGACAAAGGATCTCGACCATGGTAATTCTAGAATCTTCTTAGGAATAAGGTTTGAGCCAGCATTCTTTCAAAAGTGTTGAGTGGGCCGGTCGCAACGCTAGTGTCTGTATCAGTCCACTGAATCCTCTTTGTATCGGAAAATAAAATGCAAAGGGGTTTCGAACAACCCTCTGCATTTTATTTTATGATACAAAGCGGTTGCAGTGGGTCATTTTAGACGCTACGGACGCATTAGGGTATTACGTCACTCTATTCGGAACTCAATGCCAATTGCTTCCGCTATATCTCTCGCCTTTTTTTGGTAGGGTGGGTTGTATGGATTCTCGGATTCCGCCAATTCGCAAACCAAGACTTCGATATTAAGTTCCCACTCCGCCCCCTCGCTTGAGCGGCCGTGGATCATTGCATCGTCCCCATCTTTGTCGGTCTCGAGGTAAACTGCTTCTGAGAGGCGCCTCTTCTCGGAGAGGAGCCCGAGCCCCCTAAGCGGAGGGAGTCCGAGCCCGAGCAACGTAGCCTGGTAGACCAGTCGATCCCTGCTGTGCTGCACGCGCAGGCGTTCTTTGATTACGCCGGCCCACCATAATAAGAAGCAAAACAATCCAACTAATGTAAGGGGAATCCCCATACATACAAACCCCACTAGTCCCCCGTCTTCGTGATATGGATTCATTATCGAGAAGAACAGTAACCAGACCCCCACCCCTCCGAAAATAATTGCTCCTGGTACTACAAAAAAGGAAAAAGCAATGACGCCTATTACTGAGGGGGGTTCCGCTGTGAAATCCTTGTCGAGTTTCGAAGGAATGGCTTCGTCGTCGTCTCCCAGGCCTGAGTCCATGTATGTAGATGAGGGGGACTTTTTTTAATTCATTTATCATCCATCCTAAAGAATTCTGTCGATATCATGAGGGGCCCTTGTGCCTGCATAAGTGATAGATGGTTAGTGGGATACCCTATGTAACGCCCCTGTTACAGAGGGGTCCCTTTACATCTTATGCGATAACAAGGGTAGCGTCTGTATCGGCCCACTGAATCCCCTTTGTATCGGAAAATAAAATGCAAAGGGCTTTCAGTGCGTCCTTCGGAACGCTAGGAACGAATAGGGCGGACTGAGAACCCTAGTCAAAAGACTTGTTATGTCCAAGGGTGTTTAACATAACCCTCGTGAACATATAATGTTCATTTATCCACTTCCCCACCTCAATTCAATTCGGGGCATTGTCCCTTTCAATCTCCAGACCGATGACATATTTCTTTTGCAAAAGGATCAACCTTCCCTCCAGCACTTCGACACTCATGAGCTCATAGTTTTCTTTTCCTAGGACACTATCAAATAAGTGGGTGTTGCGCCAAAGAGTATAAACTGCTCCAAAAACTATAGCAGTGGCGAGTTGTTTGAACACATCCAGAAAAGCATAGAGGTCTCCCGAAAGAATAGCCAAGGTGGATAAATACGAAAGAGAGGCCAATGAAATAGCGGCCAATAAATTCGGTATTGTAAACAGGTACCTAGTTGGGTGTGTGAAAGGAGAATCAGTGCCTATGGGATTATTATTTTCATCATAAATAACATTAGTATTAAGATATCCTGGAGAAGTTTTTGGAACAATAGGGCCCTCTAATTCCTCACCTGACAATTTCGTATATATCATTCTTCCAAAGAAGTCATTGGGGCGATGTTTCCATTGAATTTTGTCCATCCATTTGTATCTGATAACATCGTTGTGATGCTCATGAGTGGGATCCTTGAGGGCTGCCCAGTAATGATCGTGAATCTCTTTGTTTTTGATCGAATTTTTTAGTCCATAGTATTCTCGTACCTCTTTTGGGTGTAGAGGAATGAGTCGTCCCCTTTGAGATAGTGATATTAACGCAAAATACGGGCCAACAATTAGATTTAGAAAGAGACCTAAGGAAAAAAGAAACCAATCCCATTCAGCACCAATCGCCGCATTCAGGGAACCCAATAACCTCGGGTCATCAGGGGAATTGAGTGGAATATTCCAAATCAATAACCCTGTAATGAACAACAAGGTTCCGGAAACACCGAGGAATATTCTGTACATTCGTCCAGGCTTACTTTGTGAAATTAAAGCATCTATTAATTTCGCCTCCAATTCAAGGTCTTCCCAATAGGGTTCCACATTTGGCCCCTAAAGAGGGTCAACATAAACAATTTCCCGATAGAAAATCACAATTCCATGAAATGAAGTCGATCAAACATCAATGTGCCCAAGGGGTCCCGTTGTAGTCGCATACAGCCACATGGGTAGCGTCTAAAATGACCCACGTAAAGTCCGTTCCAAAAGCAATTACATTCGCATGGTTATTCGGATGAACCCTTGAATCGTTATCGGTCACTGGCTGGATCAAACACATTAACCAAAGCAGATAAATCATGCTCGTCGAGCCCTCTTCGCCCACCTTCTTGAAATACCGCTTGAATTGCATTCTGCAGTGTGAGGTCAGTCCCCAGCGAGGCAGCGACAGAGTTCAGCGCCTGGTTTCCCTCTCGCCAGGCCTTGATAGAGGCCTCGTTCTCTTCGGTGCGTCCATCGCGAATAGCCTCTATGAGGCGCCTCTGCTCAGCGAGGAGTATGCTATTGGTACCTTCGTTGAACTTCATGAATACGTCCAGAGGCACACCACCAGCCCGACAGATAGCCGCACCGTTGACTAGACCCATCAAGGCTCCCGTAAGCCCTGACATTAATGATCGACTCAGAACCGAAGGCTGGTTGATATCTTCTCCCAGGCTCGTCCAATTCGCGTCCAGAGCACTCAAAATGTGAGCACACTCCTCCAAAACATCAGGTGCACCAGACAGTAAGAGTGCTGCTTCATCCGTGCCGAGGTTGCGAGGGTAGCACATGACTGCTCCCTCAACTAGGCGACCGCCGTTGTCATGGATTAGAGACGCATGGGTCTGTACATCATCGATTGTACCCGTGGTCAGCTGAATGATGCAGGTATCTTCGAAGTGGCTTGCCAGACTGTGCTCTTTGATTATCTGCTGCCATACCGCGTAGTCGGAGACACATACGATCACATGGGAATTGGCATTCAGTGCATCACTGGGTTCATTGCAGCCAATGGCTCCAGTTGCTACAAGGGCATCGACCTTGGCGCGGCTTCGATTCCATACGGATACCATGCACCCCCCTTCGATGAGTGTGCGAGTGATACCAGAACCCATGGCTCCAAGACCAATGACCGAAACTCCAAGAGTTGAGGTTTGTTGATTGCTCATGCGATGTGCTCTACCGAGGAGATTATTGTAGTTTCTAACTCCATAGTTTCAGAGGTAGGCAGTGTAATGACTCAATCTAATTTAACGGAAAACTACACCTGGCTCTAGAGGGAATGCAAATTTAGACTTGCTATCAACGCCTTCTTCTTCTCCTGCTTTCAAAATATGAATTTTCTGTAATTCTAATTCCTCTGAAATAAATAATGCTGCGTTTTGCAACACCTTGTTTTCATCTAAATCAAGAAGAATCATTTCTTTTTGTGATGGTTTCCATTTGAATAATTGTGGCAGCATTTTCTTTTTCCACAAACGACTTGCCTCTTCGCGAATGGCTTGATCGTTCCAAAAAACTTCTTTTTGAATTAAATTAAATGCGTCTTTTATTGAATCTCCAGAAAACTGCACTTCTAAACCTATTTTTGCCATTCTATGTTTCCATGTTTGTGAGGTTTCAATTACAATCTCTGTAGGTCTTTTATCCATATGTTTAAGCGCCATTTGCTTAACATTTCGTGATTGTTCAAGAAAACCTTTGAGATATGTTTCCTCAGCAATAATTAACTTTTCATCCAAATTTAATTCTGTATTTAAATCACTAATTTCATACTCTGCGAGTAATTGTTGATTACCTAACATGCTCCACCATTCTTCTGCTAGGTGGGGTGTTGCAATTTGTAACATTGGTGCCCATATTTTCAAAAATCTATGCCCTGTTTTAGTATTTCGACCTCCTCTTCTAGAATACCAATTTAAATCTGCAATCATATCATAGTGAGCAATTTGTACTGCTGAACGTAAATTGACGTTTTCCATAGATTCTTTCCATTGATTGTAACGCTTTTTTGCAATAGCTAGCAACCAATCATCAATACGGTTAGATTCTTCACTCCAAGAAAATATCATTTCTGGGATTTTATACAATTGATTGATTTGTTTCCATGCAGCGTGTATCCCTTGATCTGTCCACTCCATTTCTGCTTCTGGTTGTGCTGCAAATAATATGAATAATCTTACAGTATCTGCACCAAACCTCTCAATCATTTCTTCAGGGGATACAGTATTTCCTAAACTTTTTGACATTTTTGCGCTTCTTTCACCAAGCTTTTGATTGCAAGTTGGACAATTTGATCCTGAATATTTTATGTTATAAGTTACATTACAAGGAGCACAATAAGGTGCTGGCTTATTCACCATGCCTTGACATAATAATCTTTGAAAAGGTTCGTCTATATCGTGCATACCAGCATCTCTTAATGCTTTAGTCCAAAAACGTGCATAAATTAAATGCATTTGAGCATGCTCAATTCCTCCACAATAAAAATCTACATTCATCCAATAATTTGCAATATCTTTTTCAAATGCTTTTTCATAATTTTGTGCGTCTGAAAACCTTAAAAAATACCATGAAGAATCTACAAAGGTATCCATTGTATCTGTTTCTCTCTTTGCATCTCCTCCACAATCTGGACATTTAACATTAGTAAATGTCAAAGATGTCTCGAGAGGGTTGCCGTGGCCTGTAAACTCTACATCATCTGGTAACAATACTGGCAATTCTGATATAGGCACAGGAACAACCCCACAAGATTTACAGTGAATTATTGGAATTGGAGTACCCCAATATCTTTGTCTACTGATTAGCCAAGGCCTAATTTTCCATTGAATCATGCCTTTGCCTTTATTTAATTTTTCTAATGCATTAATTACAGTACTTTTTGCATCCTCTCCAAATTTACCATCATACCCCGGTTCTGTAGAATTTATCATCCAACCTAATCCTGTAAATGCGCCTGTTAATTTTTCTGATTCCTTGTCACCTTTATTCTTAGCTAGAACTTGTTTTATCTGAATCCCATATCTTTTTGCAAATTCAAAATCTCTTTGATCGTGTGCAGGTACTGCCATTACTGCTCCAGTACCGTAACCGTAAAGAACAAAATTTCCCGCATAAATTGGCACTCTTTCCCCACTGATAGGATTAATTGCATATCTTCCTAAAAATACCCCTTTTTTATCTTTTAATACTTTTTCACGATCAAAGTCTGACATAGTTAATACTTCATCTCGTAAGATTCTCCATTCTTCTTCAAATTCTGTGCCAAGAACCAATTCTTCACAAAGAGGATGTTCGGGGGCCAAAGTAACGAATGTAACACCAAAAATAGTGTCTGGTCTAGTGGTAAATGCATCAATTGAAGATTTTGATTTTTCAATTGAAAAATTTATTAATGCTCCTTCTGATCTACCCAACCAATCTTGCTGTAATAATTTCACTTTTTCTGGAAAATCAATTATCTCCAAATCATCTAATAAATCCTGTGCATAATCTGTAATTTTAAGAAACCATTGACTCATGTCCTTTTGCTCTACTTCTGCACTGCATCTCCAACATCTTCCATTTTTAACTTGCTCATTTGCCAATACTGTTGAACAATCATTACACCAATTTACTGGAGCAAAATCACGATATGCTAAACCTTGTTCTAAAAATTTTAAGAAAAATAATTGATTCCATTTGTAATAATTTTCATCATGACTTTTTACTTGGCGATTCCAATCATAAGAAAAACCCATTCTTTTAATTTGTTTTGTAATTGATTGAATATTTCTTTCAGTGATATCTCTCGGATGTTTATTTTCTGCAATTGCTGCATTCTCTGCAGGCATTCCAAAGGAATCAAAGCCCATTGGATAAATCACATTAAAACCCTGTACTCTCTTATATCTAGCAACTGCATCTCCGATAGAATAATTTCTTACGTGGCCCATGTGCATCTTTCCAGATGGGTATGGATACATTTCTAAACAGTAAAATTTAGCTTTTGAATTATTAACATCTGTAATAAATATTCCAGCATCATTCCACTTTTTCTGCCACTTGGGTTCACTAACACTCGGTTGGTAATCACCAGACTCCATGCTTTTGCCACTAAGAACTAAACATCAATCCTTCGGATAGATTAATTAAATAATATCTATAATCTATAAATCGCAATTGTCAACAAACTAATAAAAACAATTCCTTGAACATCAATATAGTGGAACCATATGCTGGGGAATAAAATTACAGAATTAAACCCTGTACCAGAATTAACTATACTACAAACACAATTAGGAGAATGGGACAATTTAAATCATGTTATAATTTGTAATTCCACAAATGAAGCGATACTGATAGATCCTTTTTCAGGTGAATTTTGGTCTAATGTTCTAATGGACAGAAATCTGAATAAAATTATTATAATTTTAACTCATAGTCATTGGGACCATACTAGAGGGGTTGAAAAATTCTTAGAATCTAATCCGAATACCGAAATTTATATTCACGAATTGGAATATAAAAGAGGATGGTCGGGTCCAGACACACATAGATGGAATCATCAACCATATTCTTTTATAGATTTAAACTATGGCAACCTAAATTTTGAAATTCACTGTACACCAGGACATACACCAGGACATATTACTTTAATTGGGCATGGAATAATTATTTCTGGAGACTGTTTATTTCTTGGAAGATGCGGAAGAACGGATCTGTTCGGGGGAGATAAATATTCAATGTGGAAATCACTAATGTACTTAAATAAAAAATTAAAGAAATTACCCAAGGATTGGCTAGTTTTTCCTGGTCATAAATATCCTCTAGATGATAATACTAATCCAGATTACCTAAATTTAGAACATGTTTTTGAAAATAATTTAGCAATTAAAAAACAATCATATGACGATTTTTGTAAATTGGACTATCTAGAATTTGATGATGCATTGGCAAAAAAATCTAGAATACTTAAAGAAGAAAATAGGTTGTAAAAATGGGAAAATTACCAAAGATTAGTATCTCTGTTGAAGAAAGGTTGATTTTACATTTATACGAAGAGAAAAAGGAAAAAAATAAATTTCTAGTGAGCTACTCTGTTACTCGTAGGGGTATTGCTGAAGCTTGCGCTCTTCATGCACCTAACGTTAGTAGAAGTATGAGGAAATTAGTTTCAGATTCTATTGTTGAAGAACATATGCGTTCAGTAAAAGGAGATACAAGAAAACAAAAAACATGGCAATTAACCGATGAAGGTGTATTAGTTGGGAAAAAATTGATAAAAAAATTAGGTGAGCTTAAAGTGTTAATAAGAGATAAAAATAACAATCTCTTGGAAATTTTAGCATCAGAGGTATCACAAAAATTAGAGTCAGAGTTATCTTTACTACAAATCTTAATGCATGCACTACATGAAGGAGTACTGACATATGGAGATATCAGATTTGGTCCAATACATAAAAAAGAAAAAAAGATTAAAGACAAATCTGTCATAATGAGTGGAGCTACATCTACTTATCTAACTAAACCACCAGAAATTAGAAAAATTCATGGAAGAATTAATGAAACAAATGAGTTGGATAAATGGTTCAAATCCTCTTCCAGTTGTATGGTTGTTACTGGAATCGCTGGAATTGGAAAATCTACGCTTTGCGCAGAATGGTTAAAAAATATCAATGATAGTTGTATATGGTACCCTTGTCAACTGTGGGATACTGAATTGGGAGTGGCAATAAGTCTACTTCACTCATTGGGAATCAGAGAAAATTATGATGATTTGAAATTAATTGAAACATTACCCCTCTCACCTGGACAGAGTCTAGATATTGAAATGCTAAGAAGAAGGCTGGTTGAGTTCTTAAACATTGAGAAGAAGAAGTTATTATTTGTATTAGATGATGTGCATAACCTCCCCGACTCTGCCATGAAATTTATTGGTGCTTTATTACAAATTTGTCAGAAAACTAATTTGCGTTTACTACTAATCTCAAGAAAAAATCTGAGTTTTTATGACCGCAGAGATGTTCATACCAGAGGGCTTGTCACTGAGTTATCACTTACCGGATTGACTATTGCAGAATTAGATTTGTGGTTAAATAAATTTTCAAAAAAAAGTATTTCTGCAAAAGAGGTTCATTCTATCACTGGTGGACACCCATTAGCAATAGAACTTTTAGAAATATATGGACAAAAAATTCATGGTGATTGGTTGAGGTTTTTAGACGAAGAAATTCTTAATGTTCTACCTAGAAGCGAATATAAATTGTTAGCTATACTAGCGACTTCGAAAAGACCTGTGAAATGGGAAAAGTTAGCGTTAGCGGCAAAATATGATGGTAGACCTCCACATCGATTAATTGAACACGGATTACTGCTAGAATTCAAAGATGGGTTTTGGTTACATGAAGCATTAAGAGAAAGGTTGCTTATGAATGTCAATAATATCGTCAATTGAATGATTTGATGAGTTATGTCATATTTTTTCCCAGCCACTCATCCAAATTCGATTTAGATGACGCTCCTGTTCTCTGGTCAACCACTTGACCTTCATTAAACAAAACTAAAGTTGGGATACCTCTAACTCCAAATCTGCCAGGAGTATTTCTATTTTCGTCAGTGTTTACTTTAGCAACGGTAATTTCCCTCTCACTTGCAATTTGTTCTAAAATAGGTGCAATCATCTTACATGGACCACACCAAGGTGCCCAGAAATCTACTAGCACCCAACCTGTTCTTGTTACTTCATCAAATGTTTCATCGGATGCATTAATTACCTGGCCCATAACATACCCTACTCTAACTCAAATAAGAGTATTTGCTTATCACCATCTCATTAATCACTATAAGATTTCAAGATTACCGAGTTGTGAATACGAATGATAATTGCGCCCAGTATCCTGACGGCCGACTTCTGTGAGATTGGAAAAATAATTGATGAAGCTGTCGAAGCGGGAATAAAATGGATCCATCTTGATATTATGGATGGAAATTGGGTAATTAACAAGACCATTACTTTCGGGCCCTCAATGATTAAATCAATTAGAAAAAGAGTAGGGGATGACATTAGAATTGATTGCCATCTAATGATTACAAATGCTGAAGAAACATGGAAACAGTTTGCTGATGCTGGGGTCGACTTAATTATCGTTCATATTGAAGCTGTGCAGAATATGCACCTTTTAATAGATAATATTAAACAATCAGGTAAGAAATGTGGAATTGTTTTTAACCCAAGTACTCCAGTAAGTGATGTATTGCCCTACTTAGAAAAGATTGACTTAGTACTGGTAATGTCGGTAGTACCTGGAAAAGGTGGGCAATCATTTATGCCCGAGGTTGAGAATAAAGTGAGGGTTCTCAGGAAAAGAATAGACGCTCAAAATAGTACAAATGGCAATAAAACCCAAATTATGATAGATGGGGGGATTAAGGCCAATAATATTTCTTTAGTTAACGAATGGGGAGTTGATGTATCGGTAATTGGCTCGGGTCTGATTAACAGCGAAGGAAGTCTTTTAGAAAATCTTGATAAAATTAATGATGCATTAGCTAATTGAGGCTAAAACATGAAAAAGGTACTAGTTATTTCAAATGTTTTTCCTTTAGATAGTAATACTTCTAGAGGATGTTACGTTCTTTCTCAAATAAAACTTTTAAGATCTGCAGGCTATGATATAAGAGTTTTAAATCCCCTTCCCATAGTGACAAAGGCGTATACCTTATTCGACCAACGCTTTATTGGGGTGAATAGAGTAAATTCAAAAAGAACGGTTGAGGGTTTTAAGACATATCATCCTAAATATTTCCGTTTTCCAGGAATAATGTTCCCAAAATTAAATTATTATTTTCAAAATTCAATTAATAAAAAGACATATGAATGGTTAGATTCGTGGAATCCTGATATTATTCATTTGCATGGTATTTATCCTTTAATTAAAACGGCTGTGAATCTTTCAAAAAAATTTAATTCAAAATTATATGCTACAGTTCATGGTTGGGATTTCGATGTGGGAATTAAGAATAAAATAATTAAAAAGATATTAAGTGATAATGTTAAAAACATTAACGGAATTTGTGTGGTGAATAAATTACATTTTTTAAAAGCAGAAGATTTTTTCAATATTGATAAAGTTCACCTAATTCCATGCCATTTAGACATTGATAATAAGTTCCAAAAAAAAATGAGGGAGGGAAATAGTATCCGTGCTGGTAAATTAAAAATTCTATTTCCAGCTAACCCTAATAGGAAGGAAAAAAATTACAAATTGTTTATTTCTACAATAAAAGAATTAACCAAAAGAGGATGGGAAATCAAACATAAATATTTAGAAAATATTTCGAGAGAAGATGCCATAAATAAATTCACATGGGCTGATTTAATTATCGTGACAAGTAAAAGAGAAGGCGGCCCCATTGTTACAAAAGAAGCTATTTTTTGTGGTGCCATGGTGGTTTCTACAGATGTTGGAGATTCCAGTGAATGGTTGCCCCCAGAATCAATATCATCCCAACATACTTCTATCTCATTGGCTAATTGTGTAGAAAATATATTACAATTAAACTCGAATACTTGGAAGGTCCCAAAGATATATAATAAAAATTATGTGTTAGAAAAATTAATTACATTATATCAAATAAATTAAAGAGATGTATCAACAGGGTAGTTTAATGCCAACACTTCAGTGGATGGAAGAAGAAATTCGCAAAGTCCTGCCTGATTGCATTGTAAAAGTTACAGATTTGACTGGAGGAGGAGATCACTTTCATTTACGCGTGGTTGATGAAGAGTTTGTAAATAAGAGACCATTAGCAAGACAGAAAATTATTCTTAATCATTTTAAGCAATATATTCCTTCTAGGGTACATGCTCTTGACATTCAGGCATTAACTCCCGAACAAGCTTCAAAAATTTCTGAAAACATTTTTCATCCACATGGTGGTGGACAGGGTATACACTCTAAATCAATCGAACGAATGAATAAAAAAAGGTGATTATATGGAAGTATGGAGTAATGAATGGTTAGACAATATTGTTAGAGAACATGATTTAGTATTATTTATGAAAGGCACCCCTGATCAACCACAATGTGGTTTTTCAAACAGGGCTGCTCAAGTTTTGAATCAATTCCAAGTTCCTTATGCAGCTATAAATGTGCTAGCCGATCGTAAGGCTATTCCATCCATATGTGAATGGGCAGACTTCCCAACTATGCCACAAATTTATGTCCACGGAGAATTAATTGGTGGCTCTGATATTGTACTTCAAATGTATGAATCTGGTGAATTAAAAGAAATGTATGATGCAGGAAGACAAGAAGCATAATCAATTTTAATCTTAACTGTATAATTATCATACTCCCGCAACTCGCAAGGGCATGGAGAAGATATTAAATGGAGTAAATGTACTAGATTTATCAAGAATTCTCGCAGGACCGTATGCGGGTCAAATGTTAGCAGATTTAGGTGCAAATGTAACTAAGATAGAAGCCCCATGGGGAGACGATACACGCGGTTGGGGACCACCTTATACGACTGGTTTTGATCAAGAGAAGGTTGCAGCATATTTTTTATGTTGTAATCGCGGTAAAAGAATTATCAAGTCTAATTTGAAAAATAATAAAGAAATGATTGTAGATTTGATGAAAAATACTGATGTCATCATAGAAAACTTCAAACCAGGGACATTAGAAAGACTGATTGGACCAATTCCTGAAGATATAATTGTATGTTCGATTTCAGGATTTGGTGCTACTGGACCTAGAATGGATGAGCCTGGATATGATTTATCATTACAGGCTAGATCTGGGATAATGAGTATTACTGGAGAGTCTGGGAATAATCCGTGCAAAGTCGGAGTTGCTTGGATTGACGTGATTACAGGATTAAATGCTGGAAATGCTATTCTAGCCGCATTATACGATAAAGAAAAAACAGGAAAAATTAGACAAATTGATATTAGTTTGTGGGATTGTGCGATTTCTGCATTAGTAAATCAAGCACAAAACTTTCTAGCTTCTGGAAAGAACCCTAAGAGAATGGGTACTGCACACCCTAACCTTGTTCCGTACCGTGCATTTGAAAGTAAAGATGGTTGGTTTGTTATTGCCATAGGTTCTGATAACCAGTGGATTAAATTTTGCAACATTCTTGAAATAGAAAGTAAAGCGGATTGGAAGACAAATACTGGTAGAATAAAAAATAGAGATGAGATTGAACTTTTAATTTCTAAAATTGTTAAAAATTATAATCGTCTAGATTTAGAAAAAATTCTCACTGGAATACCTTGCGCTCCAGTTAACAATATTGAAGAGGCCTTAAACGATCCTCAATCAATATCAAGAGGTGTGATTAAAATGATTGGAGAGGTCCCAACATTAGCAAGTCCTCTTCGCTTTATTAAATAAAAAAAGACCCCTCGAAGACCTCGGTCTTCGAAGGGTCCGTATTTTGGTTAGTTAACACAAATTATTCTAACTAAAGAACATCTACAGTACCAGTTCCAGCTAAAATCTTACCTTGGTAGTACACTGTTACTTCAAGTTCACAAGTAGTTGTGATTTGAGGTCCACAGATATCTGCACCATTTTCGTAGATAGTTAGAACTTCTGTACCTTGCCATAGTCCGTCATCAGTACTTTCTTCTTGGAAGATAATACATTTAGCATCGGTGGTAGCTTCTCCAGCCGCATCACCTGAATTCAATGATTGTACCATAGCAACCAGATCTATCAATCCTGGATCCAAGTTAGAATTATCATCAACGTAGGTAGTCATAACCTTTCCAGTACCCAGTCCAAGATCATGCACATATTGAGTGTAGAAACCTTGGTTAAAGTTAGGATCTTCGTAGTCTGCGCCTAGAACAGCCGCAAGATTACTTAGCAATCCGACTTGGTCAGACCAAAATGCAAGATTAATTCCTGATTCTGGCTCCATTATTATCAGTTGGAATACTGGTGTTCCGTCGGTATTAGTTCCTTGTCTGAATACCCCAACTACTCCAGAGTAAGCTCCAAAGTTAACCGAGTCTTCTTCCATAGTAATGCCAGATCTGGTCTCAAATCCTTGTGCTTCTGCACTTCCATCATCAACATCATCGTCATCTGCATCTACACCAGCGACAGTGTAAGCCATAACATCAATTGAGCCAGTAGCCAAATTCATTGCATTATAGTAAAGCACTGTATTTCCAGCTTGTGTGTTTAATACTGTAGCATATGTACCGTAAACTGCATATCCTGCAGTGTTTGCAGTCCATATTGAACCATGCATTCCATAATCGCTGCCAATGTAAACCATAGTAAATCCACCAGCTGCTCCACCTGGAGCTGCATCAGAGCCAATTATCATCCAATTGAAATCACTGGTGTACCCGATTAGGTAACCAGAAATCGAGTCTGGGAAATATTGTGAATGCTCATNGATTTCTCCTTCCTGATTTAGTANGAATGAAACTACTCCATCAGTAGACATAAATGTCAATGAATTAGGCGTTCCAATCATCATATTGTTCTTCTGAATTGCTGCAGTACCTGACCATAATGCATAATCGTCTCCAACGGACATTAGTATAGATTCTCCATCACTTTGGAAGAAGTAAACTAAAGTATNCAGAGCATATGCTGCTTGAGTATGGCTATCTCCAGTCTCTGCAATAGGAATTAAATTTCCTGATTGTAAATTAATTGCCATTAATGNGTATTCGGTGTTGTCTTCGTCATCTCCAAAGTTTCCTGTGATTAGTACTTCGTCACCAGGCACTTGTCTTACATAATCCGCAACATACTGATTAGCAAAGTATGCATATTGTTCGTATGATGTGAATGATGTTACTAATTCAAATTCATGTCCGTTTCTGGCTGAATCTTCGTTAGGTACAACTTCATACAGATAATATGTGTATAAATCTGTTGGAGCATTTCCTGCACCCTCGACTGAACCAGTGTTCATTGCATCAAAGTCATAGGATAAAAAGTAAGCTTCGCCTGTAGCTAATCCTGCACCGCCTGGTGGGTTTGTTGCATAAGCAGTAGCGAAGTATCCAGCATTATTAGGTAACCTTGATGCAAAATTTGCAACATCTCCGTTAGGTAATTCNCCGTTTCTATCTGCATCTGATGATAGNTCATGAGCATTATTATCACTAATTAGGTTAAACACATTAACTTCGTCACCTAAAGCAGAGACTTGCCCAACCTTACATTCAGACAATGTTCCATCTTCGCCACTAAGACTTACTTTCAAGAATGACCAAGATAAATCATCTGGACCGTTTGAGAAACGCATTCTTAGTAGGGGGTCGTTCACCGCAGCACTAGTGGTTGGTTTGATATCTTCAGCAACATAGTTGTTAAAGGTTCCAAAATCTGCTTGGTTACCAGCTAATTCACTAGCCCAAACATACAACACACCAGCTAAAACCACAGTAATTGCAACCATTAAGATTGTAGCAATAACTGGGCTAACTGCTTCTTCTTCTTTCTTTAATTCATATGAAGTATCTTTCTTCATGCACCCTGCCACATTCTCAGTGGTTATAATGGTATCTAGTGTATTCTGAGATACCTAATAATTCTTAGAANGATAAATTGAATGTTTAATAATATAGATTATTAGAAAAAGTTGATTAAATAAATAAAAAATAACATTTTAAATAAAAAAAGGGCCTCCGAGAAACCTCGGTTTCTCGAAGGCCTNTATCAAGCAATAAGCTTGTAATCTAGGATAAACTCAAACTAATTAGTTTACAGTTATATCGCCAGATGTTCCAGCAACAGGTTTACCTTTGTATTGCATNNNAACTTTCAATGTACAGCCTGATTCANNAGCTGGTGCACCACAAATGTNTTCTCCGTTTTCAGCGATAGAAATGACTTCGCTTCCTCCCCATTCTCCGTTAGGGGATTCTTCGACAACAGTACAATCTNCTCCGTNAGGAGTACATTTGTATGTTTTTCCNTCTTCTTCGTCAAACAGGGTNATTGTCAAGAATGACCATGCTAGATCATCTGGACCGTTTGTGAATGATAATCTTAGTAAATTATCTTCGGTTCCTGCGGATGCTGTGGTTGGGTGGTCTTCAGCTTTGTACTGGTTTAATGAACCTGCATCAGTTTGGTTACCTGCTAGTTCACTTGCCCATACGTACAAAACACCTGCTAGAACTACAGTAATTGCAACCATTAGGATTGTAGCAATAACTGGGCTCACTGCTTCTTCGTTTTTCATATCGTTTTTCATATTTTTTCACCTGCCCATCAGTTACGAGGGGCACTTCGTCCTATTGTGCACTTACTTATCATAGTTTCGCGCGTAAATCATATTACTGAGGTAGGTTTAGTCGATTAGTTTTGAAAATTTATGAGGATAGGAATTCCAAATAAATAGATGAAGCTAATTAAAAAATAACATTTTGAGAAGGTGAACAGGAGGAAGCCCGTAGAGGGGATGGGATGCACTCGACGAGAAACTCGCCCCCTGTTCAGTATGGACAGTTCGTTTATCATATTATAATGATTCGCATCATTCAACAGTTAAAATCTCAGGGCCTCCATCTGTCACATAAACTGTATGCTCGAATTGCCCAATGAGTCCGCCATCTGTACATCTTAAAGCGTGATATGTCTCTAAGAAACGTATACTGATTAATTTTTTAACTAAAGCGTTCCACTTACTTTGCCGGCTCTCTTCGTTAGCTTCAGGAAATGGTTTTTCTAGAATTGGGAATGCCCACCTTTCTGCAAATGGTAAATTACTGTAACGTGTCTCAAGATTTCTTGCTAATTGCGCACCTAATGGTTTGAGCTTCTTTTTAGCCAATGCTTTCCTAATATCAAGATCTCCAGTAACCCTGTAGATATTACTGGAATTACTAGGTTGAATATTCTCAATAAGGCCTGAGCTCCCCGTTGTATTAAATGGCTCAACTGCATAAATGCCTCCAAGTTCTACTTTGCCTTGGAAGCCAATATGATCTTTTCCACATCTAAATGATGGAACGCTGACTCCAGCATGTAAAGCACCAACTTCTAACTTGTGCCCACAAAGATTTCTTATTGATGTAAAACCAGCGTCTATAACTGGCTGTTCAGCAGCTGCACCAACGTTATGCCAAGAGTTTCCTGGCACCATCTGTTCAATAGCTGAATCTCTGGATTCTTTGGCAGCTCTAATTTGTTCAGTATGGTTTCCACCATTTCCGACTTCTAGAGTTAATGCATTATCTCCAATTCTACCCTGAATTTGAACTCCCACATCTAATTTAACTAATTGTCCCTTTTCAAAAATCATATTTTCTTCCCAACCAAATAATGCATTTTCGTTGTGATCAGTAGTAAAGTGTGCAGCTACATCGTTTACAGCAATCGTGGCTGGAAATGCAGGTTTACCTCCATGTCTAATTATATATCTTTCAGCTTTTTCAATTACTTCATGCCAAGATACTCCTGGCTTGATTTCACCTTTAATATTCTCTAGCGTTCGTCTAGCAACGTGGCCAGCATCTTTCCAAAGTTTCAACTCATCTTCGTTGACCACGTTATCACGTCTTCCCTCGAGATTATACCCTCTCTCATAACCGTTACCTCTGAATCTACTTTTACAAGCGTACTTGGTAACCCTCCAATAGAACTGCCGCAGACAAATTGATTATGATTTAATTTTAATTCTTCTGCCGCAAAGCGACATTCTAATTGAGGATCTTTACCACTTAAATTAGCACTAGTTGCAGTAAGTGGGCCGCTTTTAGAAATTAATTTTATTGCAAGGTCATTAATTACGGGCCTTACGGCAATCCAATCTCCGCCCAAACGTAAATCCATTTTTTTTTTAGCTGGAAGTAATAAAGTTAAGCTACCTTTTGGGAAATTATTCAGTAATTCGACTGAATAATCATCAAAATTAACTATTTCTTCTACATGATTTAGATCTATCACTCCAAGACTTACTGGCATATTTGAAGGCCTTTTTTTGATTTTAAATAAATTATCTAGAGCCTCCTTAGTTGGTAAACATCCTAATGCAGGCAAGGTTGAGGTTGGATAAACAATTGGTAGACTATTTGCGAGATATTCTAATAGTTCTTCGATTGAATCGTTGATGTTCATAATATTACCCACATAGTATTAACTCGGTGGCCCAGAATTCGGTTTCTTAAATGCTGATTTCGGTGGAAGATTGGATGGCTGACCTGTAGGAGGACCTGTAGGAGGACCTGAAGGAGGACCTGAAGGAGGACCTGAGGATGGCACTGAGGGAGGACTTGGTGGTGGACCTGAACTAGGGCCTGAGGGAGGACTGGATGGAGGGCCTGGTGGTGGACCTGAAGTAGGGCCTGAGGGAGGACTTGGTGGTGGACCTGATGGTGGTTTCGTTGAGGGAGAACTGGATGG
>PBGP02000004.1 GCA_002720095.2 Methanobacteriota archaeon | reverse complement strand
AAAAAATTATCAAAAAATGTCTGGAATAGAGGTTGTAGAAGAGCATTTAAGGGATTTAGATAATCTTTCAGAAAAGGATGTTGAACATGTAAGAAGAATTTATGAATCAGATACTTTAGATATTGTTGAATTATTAGAAAATTATATCCCTTCTTCAAATCATTTAAGAAGACTTGCAAGGGCAACACAAGAAGAGATTAATCTAGCATTGGAATTATCAACAGGCGTCATTGCAGTTAGAGATATAGAAATTAAATCTAGATTTAAAGAAGGTTTATTCATGTTGTGTAAAGATAGAGAAAATAGAAAATATGTTGTATGGCAAGAAAGAAATGGAAATTATATTTCGAGTTTTAGTGAACCTACCGAGAAAATACTTTCTTTTGCGGAATGTGAAATAGGCATTAAAGGGAATATATTACCAGAATGGTTTGATTTTATTCAAGAATCAGCATTAGAAAAACTTTCAAATGAACTAAATTGTAATACTTTTGATTTAATACCTATTTTATCGATTATAAATTCATTTCATAATTAAAGTTACAGGTTCAAGACCAGTTCTATGCACTAATGCGCATATACCCCGGATTGAGCACCTTTAATATGAATTCTAATATTTCTGATGTAGTCAATTTTATCTACTAAGATTTTTAATTAGGCATATGACTAATTCAAATAGAGAATGGTTTCACAGTAGCGTCGCACCGCTATGGATGAGAGTTAACGCAATCATCTTTATGTGGATATTTCTATCTATACTAGGTTTCATCGTGTATTCTGACACAGATAATAAAACAATTCCTGAATTGATAAGAATTTTGGGGACTTTGTTTATACTATACTCTGGAGCACTTATATTAAGTAAAATTTTTATTTTTGATAAAAATGTAACTTTTCCAGAAGTAAATGAAAGGAAGTACTGTTATAATTGTGGAAAGAAATATTCAATTTTAATTGGAAAAACAATTAAATTTCTCAGTATTTCTAAAGGTTTCAGATTTCAAACATGGGTATTAATGTGGCATTGCAAATCCTGTAATTATGATGAAATTGAAAAAGTTAAAGATAATCATCAAAAGACAACTTTTGTAATCTCTATTACATTCTACAGCTGTATAGTTTGGATTATGCTTTCATCATTAGTAATTTTATCTATATAATTAATTAATTTAAAAATTTTCAAAAATAATCACTTTTTAGAGTTACATATGCGATACTTCAATTCAGTTGGTATCGTAGAAACATGTTCAACTGCAATTCTATACTTCATTGCAATGCCTTACAAGTACATTGGTGGAAATGAAATTTTAGTTACTGTTATAGGACCGATACATGGATTGCTATGGACTCTTTACATTGGATTATTAGGCTTCGGCTGGTGGAATAATAACTGGAATCGTAGAGCATTAATTTATGGATTTATATTGTCTTTATTTCCGGGTGGTCCAATTTGGTTAGAGAAACGTCTTCAAGAAGAAAGATTCATTATGAAATTATTAGATTGAAATGACTTAGACATATATCAAGTATCAATAAATTGTTAGGTGTTGAGGGGCGACAATGCGAGAAAAAAATAGGGCGACTAAATCCAACCCCTCAACAAGGAATTAATGTTCCAACTACATAGTATCATTTAAACCAGTGTAATTAATAAACAATATTACCAGGGTAATAATTCTCCATCAAATTGAATAAAGCGTCCTGAATTCTCTAAGGTTTGAGTTTCTAAAACGTTAATCATCCCATTTACACTTTCGAATAATGATACTGGAGCCATAGATCCGCCCATATCAGTTTTGACCCAACCAGGGTGCAGTATAATAAACGAAATGTTATTTTCTATAGCCTCATTTTTCATTGCCATTGTAAACATATTCAGTGCAGACTTGGAAGCTCTGTAGGCATATGAACGCCCGGATTTACAATCATCAATTGACCCCATTAGACTACTAATCATAGCGACTTTGGTCAGTGTTTCATGAGACATTTTTTCGTATAATGCTTTAACCATTCTAACTGGACCTATGGCATTAATATCTAGAACATCAAGAGACCATTTGTCATCAATATCTACTAATTTTTGCCATCTTCCGTCACCAACTCCGGCATTATTTACCAATAAATCCACATTTCCTTCAATACTCTCACAAAAATCTAATACCGACTGATTTGACTGGACATCTAATTGATGAACGAATAAATTTGAACTTGAAACCTGTTCCAATTTACCTAAATCTTTTCTGTACCCTGCATAAACTGTCCAACCATTATCTAGAAGTTGACTTACCCATTCAAACCCAATACCCCTATTTGCTCCTGTGATTACTGCTATTGCCATCAACAATACCGAATACATCTAGTTCTTCAACAATATGGCACGTAACAATCAAAGGATGCGTTGAATTAGCGATACCATGACGTCTAATCATCCCGCAAATGAGCCTGTTTTATCATACGCACCAGGTTCTGAAGAAAGAGAAAAATTGCAAATGGAGCTAAGAAATCAAATGGAAACGATTATTGAAATCCCTTGCATCATTAATGGCGAGGAAATATACACTGGAAATACAGTTCAACAAGTTCTACCACATAATCATGGACATATACTGGCAAACGTACATTTAGCTGGGAAAGATGAAATGGAAGCCGCATGTATCTCAGCAGTAAATGCACAAAAAAATTGGATTGAAATTGGCCTAGAAGAAAGATGCGCAATTTTTGAAAAATGCGCCGACATGTTATCTGGTGAATGGAGGATGAAAATTAATGCTTCAACGATGCTCAACCAAAGTAAAACTTGTTTCCAGGCAGAAATTGATTCGGCATGCGAATTAATAGACTTTTGGAGGTTTAATTGTCATTATGCTCGAGGTTTCCATGACTATTTGCAACCGTTAGTATCTCCAAAAGGAGTTGAAAATTCTACTGAAATTAGACCTCTTGAAGGTTTTATTTTGGCAATCACTCCATTTAATTTTTCCAGTATTGCCGCCAATCTTCCGAGTGCTCCTGCAATAGTTGGTTGCACCGCAGTTTGGAAACCAAGTAGGAATTCATACTATTCGAATTACCTATTAATGCGATTGATGATGGATGCTGGTTTGCCCAAAGGAGTGATTAATTTTGTTCCAGGTTCAGGCGAATTAATAACAGATGTTGCTTTATCGAACCCTGATTTCGCAGGAGTTCACTTTACGGGTTCGACCTCAGTTTTCCAAGGGTTATGGCAACGTATTGGAGAAAAACTACCTATTATGAAGGGTTATCCTCGAATTGTTGGTGAAACTGGCGGGAAAGATTTTATCGTAGCACATCCAAATTGTGATGAAAGAGGATTAATCGTTGCACTCATTAGGGGTGCTTTTGAATTCCAAGGCCAAAAATGCTCTGCTGCAAGTCGTGCATACATTCCAAACTCGGTATGGAACTCAATTTCGGATGAGTTGTGTGCTGAATTATCTAAAATTAAAATCGGAGACGTTGTTGATTTTTCAAATTTCATGACTGCGGTAATTGACAAAAGAGCCTTTGAAAAAATTACAGGTTATATAGAAAGGGCTAGAGATGATCCTAACTGTCAAATCATCTCAGGTGGGAATTATAACAATGAAACAGGATGGTTTATTGAGCCAACAATTATTCTGACTTCAAATCCCAAATCTGAAACTATGGTTGAAGAAATATTCGGACCTGTTTTAACAATTTACATATATGATGATGATAAATTTGTGGACATACTAGAATTATGTGATAAATCTTCACCTTATGCACTAACAGGTTCAATTTTTGCAACTAATGAACATGACATCAACACAGCTTTTAACGCTCTGAGGTTTTCAGCTGGAAATTTCTACATTAATGATAAACCGACTGGCGCAGCAGTTGCCCAGCAACCATTTGGTGGTGCTAGAGCAAGTGGAACAAATGACAAAGCGGGAGGACCACTTAATTTACTGAGATGGATTTCACCTAGATCGGTAAAAAGAGCTAACGATATACCTCAGAGTTGGACATATTCATTTATGGATTAATTCAGTTATTGTAAGACGCTAAAATTGCTGCTAAAAAAATACCCGAAACTAAACCAACAATCTGGGATATCTCATCTCCATTTCCAATTGCAGAAAAACCGTAAAAACCGCCTAAACAAAGAGGGATAGAAAATAATATAAATTTAAAGAACATCATACCATTGGATATTCTATTTTTTCTTGGTCTTAAGGTCACTGAACCTTGTCCAATCTGTAAATTCCAATTGTGTTCTAACTGTTTTTTCCTGAGTATTTCTAAAATTGCAGGCCTCATTTTTGGTTCACCTGAAGAGTGTTTTCCTCTACCAGTCACTAATCTGATTCTACCAATTTTTTTCCTAACTGCAATTAAAATTTCTAAAACCTCTTTTCCAGTCTTTACATCTAAATCATGTAAATCTACCGTAGTACCAATACCTTCACTACGAATATGTGTGTTTAATTTCCATGTTCTAACAGGACTCCAAAGTAATTTTGCTGCTTTTTCTTCAATTGGAAATAATATTTTTTTTAGAAAATCTAACGGATCTAAACCTTGATGTCCTTCCCAAACCTTTTTACCAACCACCTTAAATGAAATGCATCCAAAAAATGTAAGGAATATAGATGATGCGAAGGCTACTTTGAATCCGCGTACAATTAAGTCTGGATTCAAGGCGATATAATATAGATGCAAAATAAATGTAAAAACAAATCCAACAACACCCAAAACAAAACCTGTTTGAAATGCTTCTTTCCATCCCATTTTTCTTCTAACCCATCCTCTAAATTCCTCGTCAGGGTCGTCATCTAGATACTGGGAAAGATTCTCTCTCACGGTTGTAACCCATGATATTGTACATATAATGACTCGTGAAAAATCAGACAATAGAAACTACTATACTGTAAACTACAGTGGCTTAGTTGTGAATAAAAACGGTCTTGATAATAGAATAAGAGAAAAAAAAGTAGGTTTCTGGATAGCTGCTGTTAGCGGTTTTCTACTACTTTCTTTTTTTATTGCACCATTGACCGTAGAAAATGGAAAAATACCCAAATTGTCAGGGAGAGCTAATTCATTAGATTACATGACTGTAAATGATTCATTTTCTTGGGGTAATAAACAAACATCAGATTTTAATGAAATTGGGCATAATCAAGCAGAATACGGATATTTCGCTTGGAGTGAACTAAATTTTTATGCTGCTGCCATTTATGCTTTCGGAGATCTCAATTGTCATCAAAAACACGAACGAAGTTGGGAAATAAATGGTAATCAAATGCCTGTTTGTACTAGAGACGTTGGAATATTTTTCGGTGCATTTATTTTAGGATTAGCATGGATGAGACTAGGCCATAACCGGTGGACAATCAAGGATACTTTTCTGAGCATCTTCCCAGATAGAAAACTTAATCCAATTTATGAAATTAATAGAAGAGGAACTGCTTTTTACGGATTAGGGTTGTTGTGTGTATTACCTATAGTGTTAGACGGAGGGTTACAAGCAGTAACTGATTATGAGTCTAATACAATAAAAAGATTGTTTACCGGAAGTCTTTTTGGAATTGGATTCATGTGGTTTTTTTGCTCTTCACTTTGCGCAAAGCCATCTCATTTTCAAGATGAATCTCAGGTATTACTTCCTGCGAATGCAAGATTTGTTCAACCTGATAAATTCCACCAAGAAACTAACGAAGAGTGAGTGTCAGGAGTTCCATTGTTGGGGTGACCTGAACCTATCAATTCTAGTCTGGAAATTACAGTATCCACCGCTGATGAAAGTTCTTCATTTTTCTTTGCATGTGTTACAATATCTGCCATTGCTGTGGACCAATCAGAAGTTTTATTTTTTTTCCGCCAACTATTCAGTGATTGAATTAAAGGTAATAAAGCCAAAATAATTTTCCCAAAACCTATCCACTCTGCCCTCAACCTGAAACTGGCTCCATCATGAAAAGGTACGTGTAACTGTTGTCTATTCACCCATCTACTTTCTTCCAACCACTTTAGTATTCTTCGTGAATGTCGAGCTGTTACAAACCGAACAGGGCCTAATCTCCTTCTCATTCTAGCCACATCAGTAGTTCCAATAAATGAAAGAGTTCCAACAATAGAAGACACAGAGAAATTAACAGGAGTCGAAGAAACATTCTGTTTTCTAGCCAATTTAGAATCCCAACTCATCTCAGCTTTATCAAACCATTGTGATGGACTTAGACCATCTAAAAAACTTTCAGAGGTGACATGAGTTGGTTGTTCGAGTCCTGGCAAGGTACTCTGTGATTCTACCCCATCAATTAATCTCTTAACCAATTCTAAATCAACAGAAGATGGATCTGAATTTAGAGGATGAGGTCTTGATTGTACAAAAGATCTTAACTCACTTTTGAGAGCCTGTTCAAGTTCATCTAAGGATTTTTCATTCTTAATCGGCCCAACAATCAAACTGGAATTAAATGGAGGAGGTACTTTGATTTCTCCAGATAAAAGATCACTAAATCCTTTCCTGATTTTCTTTTGTATTTCAGTCGTTTCGAAATATTCCTTCTTACTCAATGAAATTGCCCTTAAAGTTCCAGAATTAATTCTTCTCATAGCCTGTTCTGGATCACAATCAATCCAAATTACTAAATCAGGAATTAAAGCTGCAGAATTCATTTGAGCCACTCTCTCGAGGCCTAAATTACCTACAACTCCTTGATACACCAAAGATGAGTGGATATTTCTGTCGCTGATTACCAACCCTCCTTCCTCTAAAATAGGTTCTATCCAACTTCTTGAATGATCTATCCGATCTGCAGCGAATAAACCTGCCTCCTCCATTGGTGTATGATCACCTTTCCTTACCGCATTTATTGCCAACATTCCAAGTCTAGAATTTCTACGTGGTTCATGGGTTAGATGAACGCCACTAAATGCAAATTCTTCAGATGCAATTTTTCTTAATATTCTTACAGCCTCACCTTTTCCAGACCCATCTCCTCCCTCAACGGTAACTAGATACATTTTACAACCTACTATACATCATTATCCGAATTTTGGTCTCTAAATTGTTTTTTGGTTAAGGTTAAAAAAGCCATTCCAATCAAAGTAAATGTAGGTCCAACAAAAATTAATCCTCTACTAAACATTGATAGACCCGCGATATACATAGTACGTCTGTAATATTTCGCTCTTTTAACCTCCAAATACGCATGAACTCCTAGAAGTGCAAATAGAATGGAAAATATTCCAACGATAGTTCCAACCACAACTACTTGGTTCAGGTTACTGTCAGTAATTTCTCCTATTTCCCTTGTGGCTTCACCTTCATGCATAGTAATGTAATGATACGTAGCTTGATCTGGAATAAATACAATATTAACTGTTTCATAACCATCTATTTTAAACTCCATTCTCATTGGTCTTTGGGGTACGTCTGGTAAAAGAAAGATTCCATTACTCCCCGTTATTTCCTCACCATATGATTTCCCAGTATTTAAATCATAAATCTTTATTGAAACTCCACCAAATTCATTTCCATCCTCGTAAAGAACTATTCCTGAAATTGAAACATCATCATCAATTGCAAAAAATTGTGAATTTTCCATTAATTCCGCAGGATTGCCCGTTAATTGCATCATCCCACTGACTATTCCCAGAACAGCACCAATCAAAATACATAATGCTGCGACTGATCTTAACGTTTCGTTATCTTCGTTAGTTGATGCGAAACGTTTGAATTCCGTTTCAAACCTACTTAATGAAATTGTCAAAGATTCGTCTTCAGTCTCATCTATAATTTGCTCTTTTAATTTGGATGATGCTTTTTGAAGTAACCCATTCTCTTTACTAGGTGAACTAGATGTATCAACTCCTGACCTAATTTGTGAACGAACTCTACTTCTTAATGAAGCTAATTTACGTTTTCGTTCATCATCCATATACTCGCCACTACTATCTTTGACTTGAGTTTTTTCTAATTCCTTCTTATTTTAACATCAATTAACCAGAATATTACCATAATGAACAGAAACGTATATGAAATGAAAATAAAACTCTTAGAATCAAAAAATTGCAACTCTGAGTCTAATTGAGAAATATTGCGTTCATCAACAATATTTTCATTAATCTCAGAGTTGGTGTTGTTATTTTCTACAAAATTAACCTCAAACAAATAGGGCCAATACTTACCAGTAATCCAAAAACTTGAATCATTATTATCATAAGCAATTCCGTTCAAAACATTTGAATCTTTATATACAGATCTATCAATTAAATTATCAACATTTACTGATTTAGTCACATTTCCTGATTTACTATCAATGGCGACAATTTCATCTGTCAACCAAATATTTGAAAATATTAAATCGCCAACACATTCTAGCTCGTTAAGATTATTTACAGGTTTTCCATTGCGAGTCACATTAATTTCTTCAATAATTTCAAAAGTTTCTAAGTCTCTTAATGCCAATTGACTTGATCCGTTGGACATAACGAAAAAATCAGACATTGTACATAACCCCCACCCTTCACCAGAATATTGATATGAATCAATTAACTCAAAGGTTTCAATATCAAAAACGAAGGCGATATTAGATTTGTATGTCAACTGAATTAACTTATGATCGTAAGAAGTTAATCCCTCAGCAAATATTGATTCGTTATGATATAAAATTTTTTCAGTTTCTCCATTTGTCATGTTTATTTTTTGAAGAGTGGAAAAGTTATACAAACCCGTACTTTCATAGATATAATCCTCATAAATCAATAATCCTTGAGTCCATGATGAACGATTATGTTTAATTTCGTTCAATACCTTAACATCTAAGTTCTGTATTGGTGATTCCTCAGTAGTGGCTTCAGCAGAATATAATCCTGAAAAGAGAACTAAAAACATAATTGTATAAGTCCAGACTTGGATAATACACCTCTGCATGTCTGATACATGTTCCAACGCGGCTTATATACGTCCTCGATAACAGAAGTACATCTCAAATAGAAGATGTGGGTGTTACAGATGCCGAAGCGCGAAAATCAATACTCTTGCAAAATAATAATCGGCATGTTGCTAATGTTTTTAACTGCAATTTTTTCTCCTCTAGTTTCTGCTAACAGTGAAGAGCAAGAAACACTCGAAAATCACCAAAATATATTATTTGAGCCAACTGTCATTGGTGATTTAAATTATTTTATACCTGAATTTGATGGTAGGCAATATTTGTTTTCTGATGAAGAACCGGTTTATTCAGCATCAAGATGGATGAAGGGGAAATTTATTGATGCGGGAGAGAATTTCAAATCTGATACCATATCAACATCTTCTGAACCCTCAAAAACATCAGGAAGAGCTCATCCAAATTGCACACCTTCCGATGAATGGACTGAAGGAGAATCAGGGAATGTAGCTATCTCTGGAGGTTCAATTGATGTGATTGCAGAAAAAGTCACAAGTAATGCAGCCTTCCTTGTAGGATCAGGAAGTAATGTTAATATCGCAACACTGAATAGTTTTGCTACAGATTGGGAAACCACTATATTCCCAACTGTGACTAATTTGTTCTTATCTGGTTCAATGCCAGATAAAGATGGTAACTGCCAAGTTGAAATTGTGATTTATAACATCGACGGAGGTGGAGGGACTGGAGGATATTTCTCGCCAGGAATAGCTCGAACTGGAGAATCTATTTTTGTAGATGCTTCTGATACAGGAGGCTCATTTGGTAGAGTAATACTTGCTCATGAATTTCAACATCTGCTCCACAACCATGCAGACCCAAGCGAATATTTGTGGATAGATGAAGGAAATGCCGACATGGCAGCATTTTTTTGTTTTGGAATTGACAGTTCATTAACTGGACACATAAATGCTTGGACTAGTAGATCAGACGTAAGCATTCGTTGGTGGGATCAAAAAGAAGATACATCAGATTATGGTGCTGGAATGTTATTCATGCTGTATCTGCATGACATGTTGGGCGGTGCAGATGCTATGGCACAATTAGTTTCAGATACTGCCAGTGGGGGGACATCAATAACAACTTTGTTGAATAGTCCTCCAGGAGGAATAAGTTCACCTATTGGAACTACATTTTCAGACGCTATGGCTAATTTTTCTATTGCTGCAACACTCGATTCAGATCAATCGCCATTTGGATTTGATAGTATCGACATGACTCCTCTGTGTGGAGGTTTTAGTTCAGTATGTAGAGTTCAACCTTCAGAAACTCATACTACTTGGTCTCAACCATGGACAAGTCCTAGTGTTTTAATTGAAGGTTGGGGTTTGGCTGTTTTCAAAATGGTAGCAGATGGTAATTCTGGGAAACTCAATTTGCGTTTAACTTCTGAATTAGCAAACTTTGATGGTGTTTTAGCCAAGATTGATAACAACGGCATTATTACAACGGCACCCCTTAATTTTTTGCCTGGACCTGATGATGATGGTGACGGTGTTTCAGACTATGGACAGGCAACAGGCCTTGTCCAAGGATTTGGAAATGGAACAGAGGAGGTGTACGCTATAACTTGGTTTGAATCTACCCCCAGTGATTGCAACTATGACGACTGTTTCTCTTCACTACCTTCTGGATTTACAGACTATCCAACTGCCTCAGTAAACATCGAGGCTAACGTAATTACTGGGCCACCAACACTTACCCCCGCTCCTCAACTGAACTACACTGATAAAGATGAGGAAGGAGGTTTTGACACAATTCAAATTGACACATATGTTACATCTCAAGCTTACTCAGAAAAAGTTGACGTGCTATTAGAAGTATACGACTCATCTAACACATTAGTAGACTCTACGACTTCCAGAGTAAATGCTGGTGGAGGTCAACCAGTAACCTTTAGTTCATGGTTTACACCCAAATTAACCGATTCTTACACTATTGTTACTAGATTAGTAGAACTTACTGGAGTTGTTATTGATACTCAAATTTCACCTAATATCTTTCTAGAAAATATGATTCCATATGCAATTGGGTCCATTAACACATACAATGCAGAAACGTGGGATCAGGTCCAATTCTCTGCTTCTGGAGAAGACAAATGGGGGCTATCCACAGATAATGAAACTTTGCCTAATTCTGATCTCCCAATCGCTTACGAGTGGTCTTTCGGTGATGGGAGTGTTTCAACCTTAAAAAACCCCAGAAGAGCTTACACATCCGTAGGTGAATTTCCAGTAACACTAATGGTCAAAGACATCGGCGGAGGATGGAGTGAAAAGTTAAATTGGAGTATGAATATTACAGATGAATCAACCCCTGATATTGAATTAAGAATTAATGGTCAGACACTAGAACAAAAACCATCATGGTGTCCTTCAGATTGGTGTTTAGAAACAGACCAAACTACCGTTTTCAGTGCCTACAGAGTTCAAGACAATGTACCAATTGAGTTACTTGAGTTTTCATGGGATTTTGGAGATGGAACTGTTAAAGAAAATACTGGTATGTATGAAGTAATCCACTCATGGTCTGAAGGCGAAGCTGATGGGAAAGCCAATATTATGAATCTAAGCGTAAATGATGGAACTAATCTAGCTTCTTTGGAGTTAGAGATATTAGTCATGAACCGAGTTCCCAGACAAATTTTTAATAGTGAGTTTGTTACTGAAACCCTAGTACCTATTACTTTGCCTGACATATTTGTCGATGATGATGGTACTATCACAGAAATACTCTGGGAATTTGAAGGTGAAGTAAATCTAGATGGATCGGATATTACATTTGAAAGCCTTTTTACCGAACCAACAAATTCAAATGACGTAAATCCAACTCCTGCATGGAAAAATCCTGGGATCTTCAACATTACAGTTTACGCAACGGATAACGATGGGAATCAGTCAGTTGCATCTTTTCGAGTGACTGTAAATAATCAAAGGGCTGTACCAGTGATGAAAATTTATGATGATTTTGATAATCAATTTAACCCCGTAACAGAAGAAGCTACAGCTGGAGTAAATTATTCGTTTGATTCAAGTTCTAGTTTCGACCCCGATAGCACTGATGAACTAATTGCATTTTGGAATTTTCCCAATGGTTATACAGTAAATATCACAACCGAACAAACAGTAGGATTTCAATTCGATGAACCTGGAGATTACACAATTAGCTTAGTCATTAGAGATTTACTTGGACTAAATTCTTTGGAGTTAGAAAGAGTAATCAGAGTTTCAAATCCAGTTCCGATAATTAATGCCAAGATTTTAGATGCGTGGATAGATGGAGAGATTGTAACAGAAGACACTCCTAGACTGAATGATACAGTGTACTCTTATACTTCTACATTTACCGAAAATGGAGAAATTTTTGCAGCCCCAGGAACTTTACTGTTCTTTGATTCAAGCGGTACGAGAGATGGAGATCTCAAATACATAGGACTTACTAATCCTGACCAATCTCAAATAGACTGGAATGGGATTGTAAAATATTCTTGGGATTTTGGAGATGCAGGACCTGTGAGTAACGAACCTAGCCCATGGTATTCTTATAATTCACCTGGAACCTACACCGTTACACTAACAGTAAGAGATGGGTACGGAACAGGAGATACCACTCAAATCCAATTTAAACTGAGAATTGATGAAGCCCCTGAATTTAAAGATATTAGATTCTCAAGTGGGATTGAGCAAATTGTGGAAGGATTCGAGCTTGTAATTGAGGGAGAAGCTGACGATTTCGAACTGACTAATGGGATGAAAATTTGTAGGGACATTGACCCAAATATTGACCAAAATGAGGATGGGATTTCAAATAATGATTGTGATGAAGATGTTAACTCAGAGATTACCTACTATTGGGATTTTGATTCCAGATTTGAAGAAGTTGAAGGAACTCAAGATGGTGACTATTCAAACGATTATATTATTGGACAGGCCATAAGTTACACATGGAATAAAACTGGAAATACTGTGATTACTCTGAAAATCTGTGATGGAATTAATTATTGTAACACAGAATACTTTCCGATTAAGGTGTTAACAAAACAAACTGAAGAAGAAGCTGAAGAATTTAATTGGGCAGACCCAAATAGTTATTTCAATTCAGAATTAGGAAGTAATAGTGCAATTTTTATTGGAACTATTCTAGCTGTACTGATTCTTGGATATTTTGCTATGAGGCAACCTAACGAAATAGAAGAAGACGCTGAAAATGCTGCTGAGGCATACAACGTGGAAACTGTAGATGTAAAAGGTGGTGTTATGGGAATGGATAACCACAAACCTCCTCCAAAACCAAATTTACTAGACAAAGAGGAACGCAGAAACTCCAGCTCAGGTTACGTTAGACCTGTTAAAGGAAAGTGAAAATATGAACATTATCAAGAGAGTTGCCACTGCTCTTTTGTTAATTTATTTGATTCCGTCAATAGCATTAATTTTGGCTGGTCCTAATCATATCATCTCTCCAGTAAGTGCAGCTTCGTGTAATTCATCTAACAGAGAGCCATTATGGGATATGGAAGTAGCGAACATATCAGTTAGTAATTATTTCAATAATTATTACGATGGGGTGCCCGAAATCAGTTCAAATGGAAAGCAAACATCCAATAGTCAAGAATTTGATGATGACCTTATGTATTACAGGCCTACCACACGTTCATTAGGAATATTAACAGAAAACGATGATTTCAGCACGAGTCAAGTTTTAGAAAATGATTCTGTCGCAGGATTAAGACTAAATTTGACTACTGGTCAAAAATATACATTCTGCATCACAGCTCAGCATTTAAACAATCAAACTATTGTTGGTAATTCTAACGTTGATGTGTATCTTCTAACTGAGTATGATTGGGAAATCTATGAACGTGATTACAATGAAAGATATTCTGAGTGGCGAGATTTCCAAGAAGAAGTTCCTATTGAATGGCGCTCCTACATGAGCAGCTTTTATTGGAAACCATTCAGAGATATCCACGAATATACTGATAAATCAGACGTCGAATTTGCAGTTGCATTAGATCAACCATTAGTAACGAACACTATTTGGAAAGATTCAGGACCGTCATGGGAGGAGTTTTACCTCGTTATCGACAGTTGGGACAATATTTACGATGACGCACAGCCCCCGGGACACGAAATTCAAATAGATATTCAAGTAATGATTGAAGAAAGAACTGCATTGCCTAATTGGACTGTAAGTGTTACTTGTTGCGGTTTATTTCTTGCTACAGCAGCAATTCCTGGAATATTACACATCAGGTACCAAAAAGCTGGGTTAACTGCTGACAAAAAGCAATTAATACCGAAAGTTTCTGGAACTGACTCGAAGAAGTTTGGTTCGATGTCTGAAGAATAGTCAAGTTAGTATTCTAACATATCCCAAGCATCTGTTAAATCTCTCACATTGATTAAACCTTTTTTACCTAAATGAAAATCAGTCTCCAATGTAGCATATACCATCGATTGACCGAGTAGCGGGGCGTGTAATCTTGTCCAATCTCCACTCGGACCCAAACCCATAATGCTCACTTTTTTTGGATTGTCTATTAAAGACCAGCACGCATTAACAATTTCTATTCCGTCATGATGATCATTTGTTTTGAAACAAAGTTTGATAATTTCACCAGAATCAATATTTTCTTCAACTAACGAAATTATCTTCTCTGAATTAGGTGTCTCTAACACGTCGTGATATGATGCGATTACCTGAGTGTTAGAATTATTAGCGCTCTCATGTAACTTTTTACGATCTTCTGAATCTATGTTAATTTCTAAATCTATCCAACTAACCTCACTCTCTATTGCTTTAGAAAGTATTTCAATTCTCTGGGTTTCATTACCTGGGAAATGCCCTCCTTCTGTTTTACTCCTACAAGTAAAGACTACAGGCTTTTCAATTGATTCTTTTAGTTCTGAAATTATTTTAGCCACATCAACTTCAGATACTTCCTTTGATATTAACTCAAATTTTTTCTTGGAAACTTTCTCCTGTGATTCTTGATTTTCTTGAGGTATCTTTGTTAAATAAAAAAAATCAAATCTAATTTCTAAAATATCTGCTCCTGCTAATGTAGCCAAACCTGCAGATTTAACGCATTCTTTGACCGTGTGCCCTTCAATAGAAACACATACTAGCGGACGCTTCACAACACTCGCACTTTGCATTTTTTTTTAATCCTGTCGAATTTTAATCGCCTAAATTAATATGCAGAAATTTACTATGTAAGCGATGGGTTTACAAACCGTATTTAGTACTCTATCAATGTTCGAAGGTCCCGTAAGGTTCGAGTGATGGGTAAGCGAAAATTTTATTTTTAAATTATTGAAATGGTGATTAAATGACAGAAGAATATGATGCAGAGAGTATCCAGGTTTTAGAAGGACTGGAAGCTGTTAGAAAAAGACCCGGTATGTACCTAGGTGACCCTCATGATGGAACTGCGCTTCATCATTGTATTTGGGAAGTTGTTGATAATTCCGTTGATGAACACCTAGCCGGACACACTGAATCAATAGAGGTGAAATTACACCCAGACGGTTCGCTATCCGTGCGTGATTTTGGAAGAGGGATTCCTGTAGGCATTCACGAGGAATTTGGAATCTCAGCCGCAGAAGTAATTATGACTAAATTGCATGCTGGTGGGAAATTTGATAACAGTTCATACAAAGTTTCAGGTGGGTTACATGGAGTAGGTGTTTCTGCTGTAAATGCTGTATCCGAATGGATGGAAATGACAATCCACAGAGAAGGAGTCATTTACTTTCAAAAATATGAAGCAGGTGTTCCAACAGATTCAATTAAAGAAATTGGGAAATGCAACGATACAGGTACATTGATTAGGTTTAAACCAGATTTAAGTATCTTTACACACATAACTCAATTTGAGTTTGAACAAGTCGATACAAGATTAAAAGAAACTTCGTTCCTAAATGCTGGATTGAAAATCATCATTACCGACGAAAGAGATACTGATGTCAATGTAAGCACACATCACTACGAAGGTGGTCTAAGCGAGTTTGTAAGGCAATTAAACTCTAATCGAGAAGTAATGCATCAAGAAGTAATTCAAATTAGTGGTGAGAGGGATACTGCCAAGGGCCCAGTAAGCATTGAATTAGCCTTGCAATGGTCCGATGCTTTCAGTGAAACTATTCTATGTTATACCAACATCATCAGAAATAAAGATGGAGGGACTCATATGTCAGGACTTAGAGGTGCATTGACTAAATCGATTAATAATTATGCAAAAAAACGAAAACTACTCAAAGGAAATTCATTATCTGGAGATGATGTTCGTGAGGGTTTATCTGCAATAGTTAGTGTTAAACACCCAGATCCCTCGTTTTCATCTCAAACTAAGGATAAATTAGTCAGTAGTGAAGTCACAAGTATTGTAGAAACAGTAGTTTATGAGAAACTAGGCGAATTTTTTGAAGAAAACCCATCGGTTGGAAAACTAGTTGTGGATAAAGCCCTTCTAGCTTCTAAAGCAAGAGAAGCTGCTAGGAAAGCTAGAGATTTAACACGGCGGAAAGGAGTTCTAGAAGGAGGCGGATTACCAGGGAAGCTGGCAGATTGTCAATCTAGAGATCCATCTGAATGTGAAATATACCTAGTTGAAGGTGACTCAGCGGGGGGTTCTGCAAAAACGGGGAGGGATAGAAGAATTCAAGCAATATTACCGCTAAGAGGTAAGATTTTGAATGTTGAAAGACAGAGAAGAAATATTGTAAAAGTATTTCAAAATAATGAAATTCAAACAATGATTAGAGCTCTGGGTGCTGGAGTTGGAAACCCAACTGGAGAAGAAATACAAGATGAAGGTACATTTAAAACTAGCAAATTAAGGTATTCAAAAATTATTATAATGACTGATGCTGATATTGACGGGGCTCACATCAGAACACTAATGCTTACGTTCCTCTGGAGATTTATGCGTCCTGCAATTACAGAAGGTCACGTTTACATCGCCCAACCTCCGTTGTACCAGTTAACTAAAGGCAGAGTCAGTAAATATGCATTTTCTGACGAAGAAAGAGATCAAATTGTTGAACAATTGAAAGAAAATTCACCAAATTCTAAAATTGGTGTACAAAGATACAAGGGACTTGGTGAAATGAATCCTGAACAGCTTTGGAATACAACAATGAATCCAGACACTAGAACAATGCTAAAAGTTACTGTACAGGATGCCGAAGAGTCGGATAGAATGTTTGAAATTCTGATGGGTGAAGATGTTCCTGATAGAAGGAAATTTATTGAAACTCACGCTAAGGAGGTGACCAATCTTGACATCTGAAGAAGAAAAATTTACATCGAATGAAAATATTCTTAATCATCCTTTAAATAAAGAAATGAAAACTTCCTATATTAATTATGCAATGTCCGTGATTATAGGCAGGGCTTTGCCTGATGCAAGAGACGGTTTAAAACCTGTGCACAGGAGAGTTCTTTTTGGAATGTATGAAGGAGGACATACCTCAGATAAAAAATTCAGCAAATCTGCAAGATCTGTAGGAGAGGTAATGGGAAAATATCATCCTCACGGTGATCAATCAATATATGACACTATGGTTCGCATGGCACAAGATTTCTCATTGAGGTACCCACTTGTCGATGGACAAGGAAACTTTGGATCAATTGATGGAGATCCTCCTGCGGCTATGCGTTACACAGAAAGCAGATTAGATAGAATAGCGAAACATATGTTAGGAGATATTGAAAAGAGAACCGTAGATTTTCAACCCAACTTTGATGATTCAGAAAGTGAACCCACTGTTTTGCCAGCAAGGCTTCCAAACTTATTACTTAACGGAAGTGACGGAATTGCAGTTGGAATGGCGACTAGAATACCACCTCATAATTTAACTGAAGTTTCTGGAGCTATTACGCTACATATTAATCAAATTATCGAGCAAGGAATTGATAATCTTCAGATGCCAGACATTTCAATAGAAAATTACATGCAACATATCTCTGGTCCAGATTTCCCAACAGGTGCATCAATACATGGAATTGATGGAATCTTTGACATGTACTCCACAGGAAAGGGAAGATTTCATGTCCGATCTAAATGTGATGTCTTAGATGACAAAAAAGGAAAGAGAATTATTATTCATGAAATTCCATATCAAGTTAAGAAAGCTGATATGTTAGTTCATATCGCTGATTTAGTGAGTAAGGGAACAATTATCGGCATCAGAGACATACGTGATGAATCATCAAAAGAAGGAATCAGAGTCGTTATTGAAGTAAAAAATAATGCCGACCCGCACGCAGTGTTAAATCAATTATTCAAAAAGAGTCGTTTGCAAGAATCTTATTCGGCAAATATGATGGGAATTTTAGATGGAAGACCAGTTCTGCTAACATTACCCAAAATGTTACATACCTATGTTGAACATCGAGAATCAGTAATTGAAAGACGTGCAAAATTCGAGTTAGATAAAGCTGAAGCAAGGGCACATATCCTTGAAGGGTTAGTCAAAGCACAAGATAGAATTGATGATGTAATTGCAGTTGGAAAATCAAGTGAAAGTAGAGAACAGTTTGAATCTGTACTAAAAGGAAACGAAAGTATCATCGCAGATATTGCACCATTCAACTTTACAGAACAACAAGCTAAAGCAATTGCAGAAAGGAGATTATACCAACTTAGTAAACTCGATGTGAATAAAGTTCAAAAAGAATTTGAGGAACTTCAAATTACAATCTTAGACTTAAAAGAAATAATCTCTTCACGTCTGAGAAGACTTAATATTTTACTTGATGAACTAAATGAAATGCTTGAAAAACATGGTGATGAAAGGCGTTCACACATCGATCCTATGCCACTATCTATGGATAGAGAAGATTTGGTTGAAGAAAGAGCAATTGTAATTACTCTATCTGAAAATAACTACATTAGACACCTACCCACCGAAGCATTTAGAACTCAGAATACTGGTGGAAAAGGGCTTAAAGGAGTTACAACAAAAGAAGAAGATAGACCTCAGGCTATAATCACCTGTTTCAGTAAGGACAGATTATTGATTTTTACTGATAAAGGACGGGTCTACGGGCTTAAAGCTTGGGAAACACCCTCCGCAAGTAGACAGGCCAAAGGGAGTCATGTTAGAAATTTATTAGAAGGAATTAGAGATGATGAAAATGTTGTTAGTATCTTACCAATCTCAAAAGAATTAATTGAAGAGGTCGTAGAAAAGTCATTAAATGTCAAGGTCAAAGATGGAGAAAAAAAACCACCCTCAGGTTATTATTTGCTATTTTCAACGAAATGTGGATTGATTAAGAAAACTGACTTAAGAGAGTATGTCAAGATAAATAGAAATGGTAAATATGCCATCAAATTTAAAATTGAAGATGACGAACTAGTCAGCGTTCGCCCAGGTACAAACGAGTCAGACATCATACTGATTTCTAACAAAGGTTTTGCTTCAAGGTTCTCCTGTAAACAAATTTCATCAACTAGTCGAAATACATCTGGAGTGTGGGGAATTAGAACTGGAAAACGTGGTGATGGTGGACACGTTGTCGGAATGATTGTAACTTCAAATTATGAAACTCAAATAATTACAATTACTAAGAATGGACAAGCTAAAAGAACAAGAGTTGGGACGGCAGAAAAAATACCTGATTTAGATGCAAATGGAATACAAAAATTAAATGAAGATAAATCTCTAAAATTCATTAATGACGGTTACAGAAGAACTAAAAATGGGGCAAAAGGAATTACTACAATGAAGCTAGATGAAAATAATCGTGATGAAATTGTTGCTGTTAGACAGATTCCTAATACGCGAGATAACTTGTTTTTACTAACAGCCAAAGGTATGATGATCAGAGTCAAAGCAGAAGACACTAAATTTACTAAAAACCGATCTACCAAAGGAAATAAGATTATGGAATTAAGAGATAGAAATAAAACTAAATTTGAAGATGAAATAATCTTCGCTGCGAGGATACCTGCAGAATTGATTAACGAAGAATTATCAAATTCTACTGTTTCATCAGAAGAAGAAGAATAGAGAAGTTCAAACAGTAGAACTTACTCTGGTAACATCATGAGGTGTTTTGATGAATGAAAAAGATTTGATTTACGATTGGAATTCAATCAATTGGGAATTAAAACGTGATGAAACAAAACATCCTCATGAGATATGGTTTGATGATGAAACATTAAGGGACGGACTTCAATCCCCTTCAGCTAGAAATCCGACTATCGAGCAAAAAATTGAATTATTAACATACATGGAGAAGCTAGGAGTTCAAAAAGTAGATCTTGGTCTACCTGGTGCAGGAAAGTTTCATGTTGAACATATAGATGCAATGCTGAAACACATTGTTGACAATGACTATAAAATTCGACCAGGAACAGCAGTTAGAACCCTGATTTCAGACATCGAACCATTGATAGATTTACAAGCGAAATATGAAATCCCTATACAGGCAAGTGCATTTCTTGGAACTAGTCCAATTCGTCAATATTCTGAAGCTTGGACTATTGAAAAATTAATTTCAACAATGGAAAAAGCAGTAGGTTTTGCAATTGATAATGACATTCCTGTAATGTTCGTCACTGAAGACACTACTAGAAGTAGACCTGAAGATATTAAACAAATATACACTCGGGCAATGGAGTTAGGTGCAGACAGGTTATGCGTATGTGACACTTGTGGTCATGTTACGCCAAATGGTACAAAACAATTATTAAATTTTATACAAAATGAAGTTATTCCAGATGCAGGTTTTAGGAGAAATCAAATTGAAATTAACTGGCATGGTCATCAAGATAGAGGTTTGGGTATTGCAAATAATCTCGCAGCTGTTGAAGCTGGTGCCGATGTAATCCATGGAACTGCACTTGGAGTTGGTGAAAGAGCCGGAAATGCACCTCTAGATCAAACACTTGTAAATCTCAGTTTGATGGGAATTATAGAAAATGATTTAACATTACTAAATGAATATATGAATAAAGCACATGAATATATCGAGGTTGCACTACCACGAAATTATCCTGTTTTCGGTGAAGATGCTTTTGAAACGGGCACTGGAGTTCATGCTTCAGCTGTTATTAAAGCGATGAAAAAAGGAGACCATTGGTTAGCTGACAGGGTATATTCTGGGGTACCAGCGCAAGATTTTGGATTAAAACAAATTATTAGAATCGGACACATGAGTGGAAAATCAAATATTATTTGGTGGCTGGAGAAGAATAATTACAAACCCAATGAAGATCTTGTAGCACATTTATTCGATATAGCAAAATCAAAAAGGAAATTAATGACCGATGAAGAGGTCGTTTCTGTAGTAGAGAATTATATCAAAAATTAATCATCTTCTTCCTCGGCTGCTAACTCAAAACTTTGTAAGTTCGGATTAGATGTATTAGATAAGGACCATTCTTTTTGCCATTCTGAGTCTACATTCCCGTCTATCCATTCACCTTCAATTGAAATTTCATCAATATCTGATTCTTCCCTCCAAACTGGAGTACCCAAAGACCCGTTAACAATTAATTTTGATTCATCATCACATTGGTTTAAGATTAAATTCTTGGATTTGGTAATCGGTAAGATATGACCGACTGGAGTTCCTGCTGTTACAAAAGGGTGAGTTGCAGAACAAATGAATAAACCAGTAATTGGAGTTTTTAGATCAATAGATTTTCCAGGTGTTTGCGGATCACTGATTGTAGCTACTACATCTCCTTCTTCCACGAACGATCCTGCTCCAACTAACATATCTAACAATCCACCTCCATGAGCCCTAAGCCATGTTGAACCAGATGCTAGAAGACGAAATCTAGGCCTATTTGGCGATCCAGGTATAATATGAAGTGTCTTAAGAGAATTTAGTACCCCATTTACTGCAACCTGTACAGATTCATGATCTAGAGTACTGGCACCACCACCTTCGTAAGTAATGGCGCCGATATCTAGATTATTTGTTACTCTTCTTAATGATCCTTTAGGGGGTTTACTATCTAAAATTACTTCAATTCCGAATGATTTCGCCAATCTTTGAGAGGAAGAGTGAGTCAAATCAGCTCGGATTTGAGGCATATTTGAACGGCCTTTAGCAGCAGAATGTAAATCAATTATGTAGTCTGAATCTTTTATCAAGGAATGATAAATTCTGTGAGCTACTCTTTGAGTAGTGTTACTGGTTCTACGCCCTGGAAACTCTCTATTTAAGTCTCTACCATCTGGAAAGTATCTAGAATTTGACTTAAAACCTGGTGTGTTAACGACAGGAACAATTCTAACAGTCCCAGCAATTTTGCTTGGATCTAAAGGCCCCCCATTAGAGGTCAAAGCTTCTGATAAAAGATGAGAACAAGCACTGGGGCCTGTCAGTTCGTCGCCATGTATCGCTCCGATAATTGTTACCACTGGACCTGGTCGTTTACCATGCAGAATACATACAGACGTTGGCCAAGAATCACCAATTGAAACCTTTAGAAGATTTAATTTAATAGTCCTAATTTCTCCTGGTTTTACTTTTTTCCTATTGAATTTATATTCTGAGGAGACATTGATTCTATCCCATTCCGGTTTAGAAATTTCTTGATCCTTCATTGCATCTTTTACAGCTTTTTTTCTTTCAGCTGACATTTCATGACTGATTCGAACTTTTTCGTGCTTGTTAACACTTTTTCGAGACTTGGGTTTTTTATCACTCATATTGCCTCAAAGACACACAAATGGAGGAGACTAATCAACCTATTTCTCTTTTCAACCATTAACGTTCAACAATTCATTGATAAACCTCTCAAAATACCGTATGTACATGTCAGAATTAACAGGGGTACAAAAAAAATATGCTCCGAATTCAATTTGCTTTGGATGCGGACCTGCAAATGATAAAGGATTGAGAATTGACTCTCACAGAATTGAAGGTGGTTTAAAAACAGAATTTAAAACGGATTTAGAGCATCAAGCATTTCCAGGCATCATTAATGGGGGAATTATTGGTACTCTTCTTGATTGTCACGGAAATTGGACTGCTGCAATAGCAATCATGGATAACAGAGGTGAAGAAAAACCATCGTGTACTGTTACCGCAAATTACTCTGTGAAGTTAATTCGTCCAACACCACTTGATGAAACACTTATAATTACTTCAAAGGTTGTTGAATTACTTGATGACAGAGCGACAATTTCTATGGAATTACATGCTGGAGACAAACTTTGTGCTAAGGGAAAGGGTTTGTTTGTATCTGTAAAAGAAGGTCATCCAGCCTATCATAGATGGCATTAATTTTGAGGTTTTAATTTGGAAACAAATAATTTCGAAATTTTGAATAAATCAATTAGCAAAGTTCTGAAGGTTATGGCAACAATAGAGTTTTTCACCGAAAATGACATTGAAGAATTAAAAGGTTTAAAAGTAGGTTTTTTGAGAAAAAATTCTGTTTATCGTCATGGAGTTACTAGATTTTTACCAACAAATAAGTGGAATTCAAGTAAAGCTAATCCATCGTGTGTTAGAGTTGTTGATATTCATCCAGTGCTACTAAAAAATGAGTGGGAGATATATAGAGAGATTATCATTTATCATGAATTTATTCACTGTTTAGGTTATATTCGCCATGACAAAATATTTTATTCTATTGAGGCTATGTGGCCAACTATATCTCAGAAGAAACTACTTGGCCAAAAATTCATGAATTATTTAAAATTAAAGAATTCAAAGTGGAAATGGAAGTGTCCTAAGTGTAATATCTACGTATTACGCCAGAAAAAATCATCAGGGAGATACATATGTAGAAAATGTAATTTCAAACTAGTTGACGAATTCTTGAGATAAATTTTATTCTTCTTCAGAGAAAGAGTTGTGGATTAATCCTTCAAGCATCTTTTTTTCTTCTTCATCAAGATGACCATCTTCAAGAGCATCATGTATCTTCTTAAGTCCTTCATCGTTGATTCCTGCATCTTTTGCAGCATTTTCAATCAGTTCAATCTCTCTTTCTTCAACTTTACCATCCCTCAAAGCCACAGTAATAGCTGCTTTAAGAGCGATTGATGCTGCTTGTTCATCCGATAAATCCAAAACGGAACGGATAGCTTCTAACTCGTCTAATTCAGATTTGTCAAGGACCCCATCTTCAAAAGCAGATTCATAAATTTCCATTAAAAAACCAGTATATTGACTGGGATGTAATAGTACATCCCTTATTAATCCATAATCAACGCCCTTGTCGCGCTCCTTGGATAATTCAAGCATTACAATGCTTCTTCTTACTTCCTTTACTGACATATCTTTTAATCCATGTCCAGCCCAAATTAATCCTACCGCTGTAATTGCTGCTGACAACCATAACATTACCGTTTGATCAATAAAGTCTCCAGGATGTGTCATGTAAACAATACCAATACATGCCATTAGTGCACCAGAGAAAATTTCTGCCCAGTCGTTAATATCCGGCTCATCGTCGAATACAGATAATCGTTCTAATATCATGGCTTCAAAGTCTTCGTCCATAGTCAGCCCAAGCAATACGAATATGTCCCCGCTCATTACCCTTCCCCTTAAATTAAATATTCGAATATGTACTTTTAACCGCAAAAAAATACTCCATAAGGAGTAAACCAAGTACTTTTGAGCCTCAGACTGTAGTGGTACATCATGGCGAGTAACAGGTTGTCAATTTCAACATTGAAAATTCCTAATTCCGCTATTAGATTTTTCATGGATTCCTGGAAAATATCAGAACTATATCCACCCCAAAAAGAAGCTTTGACCCCAATTCTTGAAGGTGATAATACATTAATTTCAATTCCAACTGCAAGCGGAAAATCATTAGTAGCATATATTGGAATTATACATAAATTATTAATTAATAAAAAAGGTAGTAAAGCTGTTTATATTGTTCCATTGAAAGCTTTAGCAGGTGAAAAATATACAGAGTTGTCACAACTTGCTAAGGCAACAAATTTGAATGTAGGTCTATCTTTAGGAGATAGAGAGGGAGAGAATACTAATATTGAAAACGCAGACATTATAGTTTGTACTAGTGAAAAATTTGATTCTTTAATGAGAAACAGACCACATATCATGGAAGGTTTGAGTGTTATAATCGCTGATGAGGTGCACCTGATTAATGATTCTTCGAGAGGACCGACTATGGAAATAAATTTAACTAGATTTCTCAATTCCAATAGCGCTGTTCAAATTATTGCTCTATCTGCCACAATAGGCAATTCCGAAACACTGGCAAAGTGGTTAAAAGCAAAATTGATCGTATCTTCATGGAGACCGGTTACTTTGGAACAATCTACCCTAGCAAATGTAGATCTTGAACCAAGGAAAAGAATTTCGTCTTCAAAACAGGAAATTTCACGATTGCCACCGCCAAGGACATTAGAAGGTCCAGCATCAAGACCGATGATTGCCGCTCTAGAAGATTCATTAAACAAAGATATTCAGTCATTGATTTTTGTATCTACAAGAAGATCTGCTCAGAGCCTTGCTAGAAAATTATCGGAAAGAATAACCAAGATTTTTTTGAAAAAAGGTAATAAAAGATTATCTAAATTTCAATCTCTGAAAAAAGGATTAAAAAATATTAGCGATGATTCTTCAATTTCAGATAATTTACAAAATGTCATTTCTGGAGGTGTTGCATTCCATCATGCAGGATTGAGCAGTAATCAAAGAAAATACATTGAAGATGCATTTAGAGAGAAAAAAATAATGTGTATTGTTGCTACGCCGACTCTAGCATCAGGAGTAAATTTACCAGCAAGAAGAGTGATAATAAGAGATCTGAAAAGATTCGAACTTGGGATGTCTAGATGGCTTTCTGTAATGGAAGTGCAACAGATGTTAGGAAGAGCTGGAAGGCCGCGATATGACTCTCTGGGAGAAGCATGGTTACATTGTAAAGGCGAAAGGGCTCTCGAAAATGCAGATTCAATTTCCGAAAAATACATTCACGGAACTCCAGAAGAAATTTCTTCGAAATTAGCTGCTGAAAATTCACTTAGAACACATATACTTTCCTTGATTGCAACAAATGAAATTAACTCAAGATATGCCATAAGTAATTTCTTTAAAAATACATTTTTGGGACATACTCAACCACATAAAATACTTGAAGAAAGGATTGAACAATGGGTTTTATGGCTTACTGAAAATGAATTTATTAAAAGATTAGGTTGTGATAATAATATTTACGAATACTTAGATAAAACAAAAAATTTAGAAAGCAGTGAATCATGGAATGACGAAGTACCCTCATGGGTTAATTTTGCCAAAGATTCGGAAGGAATTCAAATAGAAAAAAAATCTGAAATCAAGTCAAGACCACCAACTAATCTAGGATTTAATTTAGCTAGTGATTGGGAGGATGAAATTATTTCACCCAACGTTTCTGAGCCTATCACAATGACCTACGAAGCTAGTTCATTTGGAAAATTAATTACGAGGATGTACTTAGATCCTACGAGCGGACTATTACTACGAGACGGATTAAGAAGAGCAGTTAGAAGATACTATAAAAATTCAAGAGATTTACCGTTAACCATTGAAAGTCTGTTATACTTGATTGTATCAACTGATGATTTCTTGAATTTTTGGTGGAAAGATTCCGAATATGAAAAATTAAACGAAAAATCAACCTTGATAGAAATGGAATTACTAAACGAAATATCTCTACAAGACATTCATCTGAGTAGAATTAAATCAGTGTGTATATTTATGGATTGGATTGAAGAATTTGAATTAAGAGACATTGAAAAGATACACAAAGTGATGCCAGGAGATCTAAGGGGAAGAATTGAACTTGCTGAATGGTTACTATTTTCTTCCAAACAAATTTTATTAAATGACGACAAGTTTAACGAAATTGAAGAACACAAAATTGCTAAGAAGAATGTAATCAATATGATTGAAGAACTAACAAAAAGAATTACATACGGTTGTAAAAAAGAATTGTTGGGTTTAATCTCAATACAGAATATCGGTCGGAAAAGGGCCAGAGATTTAGTGAATATGGGAATTCAAAAACCTCATGAGATTCGTAAATTAACAGATAGGGACAAAAGTCGTTTACTTGCTTTACCTGGGTGGGGACCAAAATTATTAGAAAAAATTTTAATTAGAATTAATAATAAAAACACAAACTTTCCTAGAACTAAAATGAGACCAGATGATGAACCTTTACCACATGAAAAATAGAAACCATCAAAATGAATACTCAATGGGGTAATCATGAAGGCAGAGGTTCCTTGGTTTCCCTGTTGGGGAGTTAGATTGAATAATAATAATCAGGAAATTTCTGAATTAATTAAAAAATTTTTAAAGATTAGGCCCAGCTCTAGATGGCTACTTCTCTCAAAGTTTGCTGCTGCAAGTGAAAGACACCTATGGAGTGCTTGGCATCTCATAGAAGAAAACTTTAGGCAAAAATCATCTTTATCAAACAACCCTGATGCTGAATTTATACGTGTCATTTCAGGTACAAATCAATTAAAAACTGCATTTAAGAGAGGAGGGATTAATGAGACAGATAGAGAATCATGGTTGATTTTTTTACCCTCTAGAGGAAAAAATTTAAACAAATTACCTATATTGGATTATGATAATTTGATTAAAGAAGTACAGACAATAATGTATAAACTTGATGCTAGTTTATTGCCAGAAAGACCAAAACCAACCAAATTAGGAGCAGATAGATTGGGTATTCCTTATGAAGGAAATTTAGAATTAATTAGTGAAGACTTATTTATCAGTCATTTGGCTAAATCCTCTCTATCGACTTAATCAATTAATTCAATAACCTTCGAGTTTAGGAGGTCATGGTGAGCAAGTGAAAATACTAACGCAACAAGCACGTAATGCCGTCGCCAAGACCTCTGGGCCATGGAATACAAGTGCACATGGTAATGGAGGAATAAATTTTGAATGATGAGCTGGATGATGCTATTAAATCAGTAATGGAACAATGTCCTGATGCACTTGAATCAGATATCAAGAAAGAATTTGAGAGATATCAAAAAGATTTTCTGATTCCTCCAAAGGATGCTTTAAGGTCTGTTTTAAGGAAATTTTCTGCTGGAGACGTGAAAATTCAAACTAGTAGTTCAGTTAGAGAAATTAAAAAGGTTGAAAACTTTAATTCACTATCTTCTGATGATAAAAATATTGAAATAGAGGTGAAAGTGATTACATTTAACCCTTGGAATAGAGAAATTCGTGGTCAAGAAAGACAAATGGGATTTGGTTTAATCGAAGATGATCCATGGGGAAAGTCGGGAATGAAAAATAGAATGAAGTACACAGATTGGGGTAATCATGTCAACAATCTAATTCCTGGTTCGATTGTTCGAATTGAAGGTGGTTCTGTCAATGAATATGAAGGGAATTTGTCTCTAAATATTAATCAAAATTCAAGAATTGTTGTCCTACAAGAAGGAGATGAAATAATTCCATCATTAGATGAACCAATCAATATCTCTGAAGTCAATAATCAAGATGGAATCGTTACTGTCATTGGAAGGATAGTCAGCAGAAATGAAATGACTATTGAGAAAAAAGATGGAAGTGGAACATTAGATATGATCAAAGGTCAAATTGCTGATAGTTCTGGGAAAGTAGGTTATGTAAGTTGGGTTGAATTGAATCATAAAATAGGGGACTTGATTAAAATTGAAAAAGCACAAATTAAAAGATTCAGAGAAACTGCTGAATTAAGTATAGGCCAGTACACTAAAGTAGAAAATTACAGAGATTCAAAATTTCCAGAATTGAATGAATTATTATCTTCATCAAAACAAAATATTTCTGGATTAAGAGACGGAATGAGAGAAATTGATATAACAGTTGAAATTAAAAATTGGTTAAAAAGAGAATTTACAAATGATAGTGGTGATGAAAAAATTGTATGGTCTGGAGAAGTAATTGACCCTTCTGGAAAATGTAAAATGACCAGTTGGCAGAATTTGGAAATTGATAATGATCAATTGCCTGTCTGGGTTACCTTAAAGGGAGTTAGAGTTAGGTCTTGGCAAGGAATTCCAGACATTACGATTGATAATTCAGAACAAGTAGAAAAACATGATGATGCAATTTGGGAAACTATTGAAGATTCAAACGAATTTAAATCAATCAGTATTAATGAGCTCGTAAATAGTGGTTCTAGAGCAAATTTACAAACTAAGGGTATTGTAGTTTCTATTCGTAATGATTCGGGAATTATCTGGAGGAATTCTGATAGAAGGGTATTAAAAAATGATGATGATACATCTGGAGCGACTAAAGATTTGAGACTGAGAATGGTAATGGATGATGGAGAAAACTGTCTGTCTGTAATATTGAATCGGCAAGCAAGCGAAAGATATTTAGAAAAATCAATGGAAGAATTCAGTGAATATTTAAACAAGATTGGGCAGTATGAGTTTATTAAAAATTTAAGATCGAGACTACTAGGTAATTTGATTACTATTAGAGGAAGAAGTATCGTAGATCAACAAGGTGCGATGTTTTTGACTGAAGAGCTAGAAATTGAGGATATTGAACCAAAGGAATTTTCATCAGAAATTAAAACTAAATGGGGTATTTAGGATGCAATCAAACTTTAATAGAGCAAAAAGACAGCCTGCCGTAAGAATTCTAGCACAGGAATACTCTGAGTCTACTCTCAAACAACAAGGTACCGGTGAATTTGACCCAGCATTCATTATCACCAAATTAGGTGCTAAAGTAAACAGACTTATTGCGATGGGACTACTGGAATTAATGGAGAGAAGAGAAACAAGTTCCGGACTCTTCTGGACTGGCAGAATTAGAGATCCCTCAGGTTTACATTTTTTTAGTATAGGGACATTTCAACCAGAAGAATTACAAATCCAAGCTGATGAATTGTTAGCAAAATTTCAGCAAGGTGAACCCGTATTAATTATGATGGTAGCTAAATCATCAATGAGGCAATCAGAAGAAGGTTCAATTTTCACTGGCTTGAGACCTGAAGAGATTGTGATAATAGATACCAAAAAGTATGCTAATTTACTAGTTGAAGCATGTGACGCAACAATGAGAAGAATTGAGGCATACCTTAACTCAAGTCAATTAGAACCAATTTCTTCTGAATACAAAAAAAAGGGTATACCATCTGATTTAATTGAAGGCATAATTCTTTCCAAAGAACACTACGGTGAAATAGATTCTGAATTTCACAAATTAAATGTTTTAAGGTCATTAGCTATTGCAGAAGGAGATTCATCTCAAGCCGAGTTAACTGATTTAGAAACTTACGATGACAAAACAGATAGCAATTCAGATTCTAAAGATTTAAAATATAAATTATTAATTGAAGAATTTGTAAAACATAATGATAAAGGTAATGGTGTTGACTTTGAATCAATTGTAGACTATTGTATAAAAAATAATGGAGAAAGAGAAGCCTCAGAAATCTCAATCGAAAATATGGTTGATGACGGTGAACTATTTGAAATCAAATTTGGATGGTACAAACTAGTCAATTGATCAATATTTTCATTAAAAATCCCCACTACATTCAAGTCCCAGTTCTTATGTGCCTTGCTGAGGATGACCATGGGAGATCAAGTTTTTCACTTGCGGCCGGCTAATGGAAAGTGGATTGAGTTCAGAAACTGTAGTGTAAATGTCAAAATATCTAGACGGCTTACCAGAACTATAATTCATGGTGGAGAAGGTGATGATTTAATAGATGAAGGAGCTGAAAGTGCTGTTTACACTGTTAAAGGAAGTTTAGATTTAGATCAGTACAAAGAAGTTCTAGCTATATTTCGTGGTGGACAGCCATATATCCACGAACCTTACGAAGAAGTAGAAAAAAAGGTTGTTTTTGGAAGATTTGAATTCGATGGAGAGTCAAAAGAATTTGAATTTGAGTTTATCGAAGATATTGTCTAGGAGGAAAACAAATGAGAGATCAACAAGAATCTAAAGATTTGCTGTATGCAATCAGAGCTCTGGAAATAATGATGTCGTCTGGAGTTGGTCTAGAAGCAGCCATTCTCTCAATAGCTGGAGGAGGATATGGAATAATCAGCGACGATTTCCAAAAAATGATAAAACAACAGAAAAAAGGAAAAACGTTGGAGGTTTCTATCAGAGAATTGATGAAAAAAGCTTCAAGCAAAGGTTACAATAAATTACTTACGACCATGTACAACAACGTTAAGTCAAATACAGATGTTCTGAAAACTTTGAAAATGCAAGCTGAGGCAGAAGAGGAAGAACGAAATGAAAAAATGAAAAAATATATTGAAGACTTAGGTGGTCTACCAGAATCTCTTCTTTCAATAGGGATGTTGTCACCCATTATGTTAACCTTGGTAGGTCTAGCCCCACAATTAATGGGTGATGCAGGAGCTATCATGGGTTCGATTCCCTCAACGTCGACAATGATGAATGTTGTCAGAGCCGGATTGGCCTTCACGCTTGTAGGCATGGCACTAATTGGAATGAAAGCGCACACTAAAGATCCGGGGGTTTAGTATGATTCTTGATATTCTAGAAATTTTAAATGATTATCCATTTGTTCTACTTTTAATAATTATATCTATTGCAACTATGGGTGGTGGAATTCCACCAATATTAGAACGTAGAAGAAGGAGGAGCCTTGAAAATTCAATCTCAGAAGTTCTAGAGTTATTGTCAGACAACATTGGTGCTGGAGAAGGCATTCAGCAGGGATTAGCCAGGGTTGCAGAAGTCAGATCAGATTTGTTTGGAAAATTAATAGGAGATGCAATGCAAGCTAGTAAAGCAACTTCATTTAATGCTGCAATGGCAGAAATGGCTGTAAAAAGTAGAAGTCAACAGGTTCAAAGAGTTGTAAATTTAATATTGACCTCTCTTGAAGGTGATGCTCCAATGCAAGATGTATTGTTCGAAATGAGCCAAGAGTATTCGAGACTTAATAAATTAATGAACAGAAGAGAGACTGAATTACAGAGTAGCGCACTTTTAATTATCTTGTTCGTTGGATTAATGTTGCCATCTATTATCGGGTTTTTAGTAGGAATTTTTGCTCCAAAATCTTCAGGTATGGTAGTTAGTGAACTCAACTCAATTATGGCAAATTTCTTTGGTTTCGCTACTGCAATTTCAGTTCTAATTAGTGGCAGAATGCTAGGAAGGATGAAAAGTTGGTTATGGTATGTCCCAAGTTTTGCATTGATGTCAATGTTAATTTATATTTTTGGATTTGAAATGTTAAGTTAAAAAAAGGTGTTAAAAATGGCAGAAAAAGTATTAGAGCAGTATGGAGTAGTAACAATATACAGAGATGAAAAACATCCTGCCCCCACATATCATGTGGAAGGGCGAGTGCAACCTAATCCCTACGGGAAACTAGCTGCATTATTCGAGGACGATAATCTCGAAGAAGTGATGTATAATGGTGGTGCACAATGTGTTCAAGTTGCACATAGAGATCATGGAATGTGTAGGACGAATATTTGGATTGATGATGATGAAGGTTTAACAATCGCAAAAAATATTGCCGCATTTACCAATGTCCCCCTCGGAAATGGCCCTAACCAAGTGCCAATATTTGATGGCAGACTACCAGACGGAAGTCGTGTGAATGGCACAATTCCACCTGTTTCACCAGACGGACCCACATTAACAGTAAGAAAATTTAGAGAAGATCCGTTTACAATTATTGATTTGATTAATTTTGGAACTATCAATTTGAGATTGGCCGCAATGATGTGGTTATGGATTGAAGGTTTAGATTCAAGACCAGCAAATTTTGTTTTAGCGGGAGGTACAGGATCTGGAAAAACGACAACTGTTAATTGCATGGGAATGTTTATACCTTGGGATAAAAGAATGCTTACTGTTGAAGATACTGCTGAATTACAAGTGTATCACGATCACTGGTTAAGGATGGAAACTCGTTCTGAAAGACCTGATGGTACCAGTGAGATTGACATGAATGCTTGCTTAAAATCTAGTCTACGTATGCGACCAGATAGAATTATTGTCGGAGAAGTAAGATCTTCTGAGGCCGCAACTTTACTCACTGCAATGAACACTGGACATGATGGCTCTTTTGGAACATTGCACGCAAATACTGCTGCTGAAACAGTTACACGTTTAATTAATCCACCCATGAACGTCCCTAGCATCATGCTCGGGGGGTTAGATTTAATTATTGTTCAAGCGAGGTTACATGAAAATGGTAAAACTGCCAGAAAAATAATTGAAGTGGCTGAGGTTGCAGGCATGGAAGGTAATAAACCTAGATTAAATGCAATTTGGAAGTATGATCCTGTGAAATGTAAAATCGAAGAAACGGGTATTCCGAGTAAATTTAGAGAAACAATTTGTACTGCAGCGGGAATAACTCCGGGTGATTTTGAAAACCATGTAAAACAAAGGATGCAAATTCTTGCAGACATGGTAAAAAGAAATATTCGGGACATTAATACAGTTACAAGTGTAATTCAAGGATTCTACGCAAAACTGAAGAAATAATCTTAATTCTTAATTTTTTTAAAATTTGATTTTCTTCTACTTCCATGAATATCATACACTATTTTAGAACGTAATTTGACAGCTGGATCACGTTTAGCTGAATATGTTTTCGCAATGCCTAATTTACGAGAATCATTTTCATTAATTATAGGTAAAGGGTAGTCTAAACCAATTTCACAATTGTATTTTTTTTGATTGACTTCTGTCATTTTCCAAGGTTCATGAATAAATTCATCTGGAACATGTCGTAACTCATGAACCCATCTTCTAATAAAAACACCATTTGGGTCTTGGTCTTGAGATTGTTTAATCACGGAATATGCTCTAACAGAGTTTATCCCAGTTACCCCCGATTGCATTTGAACTTGAGACCAATGAATTCCTGGTTCGTAATCCAAAAATAATTTTGCAAGGACATTTCCTGTATCTCTCCATGGTAACCATAGAGTGTAACTTGCTATAGATTGTATCATAGCCCTCATTCTAAAGTTTATCCACCCGTTAGATTTCAAATAACGCATACATGCATCAAAAAAAGGCCAACCAGTCATACCATTTTTCCATGCATTAAACTTTTGCTCATCAAAATCCTTGATCAAAATTTTATCTAATTCTGGGTTAATTGCGATATCATTTAAAGTCGGTTCAGCCTCTAACCTTTGAATAAAATGGCAATGCCAAGCTAATCTGCTTTGAAAAGATGATAAACTAGTAGAGAAACCTAGATTTTTTGAGGATCTAGGATCTTGTTTCACCTTTCTTTGTTTTCTTTTAGTATGATAAATTATTTGTTTAATAGTAATACAACCTACACTAAGGTACGGAGACAAACGCGAACACATTGATTCAGCAGAAATTGGACTTGACATTCCTTTTCTATACCCACGGCCTCGCTCATCAAGAAAAGAAAATAAAGTTTCAAATGCTGATTTTTCTCCTGGTTTAGGTCTGTTAATTAACTCTCTTGCAAAGATTCCCAATTCCTCTATTTCAGGTATCGGATCAGAGTTTAAATCAGAAGGTGAATTTATTTCAATAGGAGTCGGAGTAATATCATGATTAACTCTCTTATCCCTGTATTTTTTCCAGTTATCTCTAGATTTTAATCTCCTTATAATTCCATTTGTAGGAAATTCTATATATTTCACATTCAATTTTTTAGACCACTCTGACACGGATTTATCTCTATCCCAAGACCATTTTAATCCTGTCTCTTCATTACTATAGATGGTATCAATACCATATGAAATATTTATTTCTTCAAGTTTGTGAACAATATTGCCAAAATTAAATATTAATTTCCCTCCTAACTTTTCTAATTCAAATTTTAATTGTTCTAAACAATCTAATTCCCATTTGATATGGATGCCATCGACATCTTTTCTATCGAGTCTCTCTTCATCTAAATTATACAGGCAAATCAGGGGATTTTTTTGTTTGGCTGCTTTTTCTAATGCATCATTATCTGAAATTCGTAAATCTCTTTTGAACCACATCAAATTTACTGGCACAAGCAATGTAAGTCAATTTCATGTATTAATTGATGTTAATTCAACCTAAACAAAATTATTTTTCTTGGCCTCTAGCACCTATTTTGTCTAATATTTCATCTGCTGAATTTAGTTTAATCCTCATTAAGTCAATCTTATCTAAATGATGTTGTGGAATTATTGGATCGTTGTCTTCGTCGATATTAATTCCTTTTTCACTCTCAAAATCATTGACAATTTTTTTAATTTCAGAGATAACTGAATCCATTTGAGCTTCTACAACTAAATTTTCTGGCCCTAAGTTAGGAATTTTTTCTGGCGAAATATGACCCATCTCCACACCTAATACTCCTGCTGCTCCTAATATTCTTGGCCTGATTTCTTCTTGATTGGCTTCATAACCTCTTTGCTCAAGGAACCTAATCAAAAGTGTTTGCTGAGTTTCATTAAATTCACCAAAATTTTTCCTCAATATTACATCAACAACTTGTTCAAATCCTTCTATATTTCTTTCTAATCTTAGTAGACTATTTCTTCCACTCTCTGGTAAATCCAAAGAGTTATGATTTATGATTGCTAGTGCTTTTTCCCTCCTTAATACTGTGGGGTCTTCTCTTAACAAGTGGGCATTTAATTCAATATGCAAATCAAATAGGCCATGTAAACGCCCACTGATTCCACTGATACTCAAATCTAATCCTTCCTCACTTGCCAAGGATTCAAATTCAACTCTAGCTCTAACAATATTTTCGGAGTTTTTCCTGATGATTTCCTCCAACTTTATCAAAAGATGGGGACGTAAACGCTCTAATTTTCTTAGAGCATTTCTTTCTCTCCAATTTTTTGGATTAGATAACGCTGAAGATTTTTCTAGTGAAATTATTTCCTTCATTTCTAAGATTCTCTGAGAAATTTGTTTTCTTACAATAGGCATATCAACCTTTATCCCTAGATTCTCGAGCGACATTATAAATGCATTAACATCTTGTTGATCATTAAGATCTCCATCCTCAAGAAAGTCTCTGATTGAGTTGTCTAATTCAGCATTCCTAGAATCTAAATTAGCAATCTCGTATGCCTCCTCAACATTTTCGATTGACTGTTTTATTTCAATTATCTCGGGTTCGGATTCAAATTCAATCAACTCGTCTACAATTTTATGTAATTCTGAAGATAATTCAGGAAGATATAAAGGAAACCCTAAATTAGTCAATTTAGAGTATAATCTAGTTTCTAATTCTACGCTCCATTTTTCTGTGGTATCGGATAGGAATCTTTCAATTTCTTCCCTTAAATTGGTATAATTTTCGATTTCGTCCTTAACAATAACCTCATCTGAATCATTTGATGAAATTTTTTCGTCTAAAACAGCATCATTCTGAATTACATCTTCTTCTTCAATATGTTCATCTTCGGCTATAATAGGATTTAATTTAGGCTCTGAACTTGTCAAATTTGTTGTAAGCTTGGGAATTTTAATATTACTTTTACCGCCTTTAGGTCTCCTTAAACTTCTTTTAACTTGCCCCCAACCTCCATCTTGGCTTGCTAAAACTCCAGCGACCCTGCCAAATAATTGAGATTTAGAGCCAGAACGAGGGAGTTCAAGATGAATGCACAATTCATGTAACTCATCTCTGGTTAAATTATCTAAATTATCCAATGAATGATATTTTAAATCACAATTTAAATGCAACCATAATCTCTGCCTCTGTTCCTTTATTGAACCTGATCTTTTTATCCCAAATGTACTTAGAAATCTCGAAAGGTCTTGTTTAGAGTAAGATTGTATTGAAGACCAATCAAATTTCCATTCAGTTAGGATCAAATCTTTGATCAGACGCGCTCTAATTTGCTCCACACTTCCATTTTTAGGGATTCCTTTCTCAACACATAGAGATTTTAGTGATTCTAAACGAGCGGAATATAATTGAATTAGTAAGGCTCTAACCTCACTATCTGACATCATAATGAAACGGTCAAATTTTAGCCCCTAAGTATCTTACTAATAATTTTGACAAAAAAGTGCCATTTCATCTAAAAATTAAATTTTCGAGAGTAGGTATATTCAAGCAGTATCGACTCTTGGTATGTTTGGTCGGCACGCATGGGTGAAACTGAAAGGGAAGCAAAAGCAAAACTAAGAACCGCATCCGAAGACTTGGATGAATTAATAAGGCTATTTTCAGAGAACTTAAAGCAGAGTAAAGAAATCTTCAGAAATCAGCTGAACGAATTAAGGAAAAGTGCGGAATTGTTTCTCAATAATTTCTCCTTGAATAGAGAACAAATTATACTAGAACTAAATCAAAATGAAAAAAAATTAAACAAATTAGCACGCCAAATTTCTAAGAAGAAATACGACACTAATGCAGCAGCAGATCAATTGATAGAGATCGCAACAACTCATGGAAAGATTAAGGGTGATTTCATACAAAAAAGAAATGAATTAGAGTTATCTATGAATGATTGGTTAAAATTTACCGATGCAGTAAGTGACATTTTGACTTTAATACACTCAAAAAGTTCTGAATGGGAAAAAAATGCTAGAGACTTGGGTATCTCGTATCAAGAAATTGCCGATACATCAATTCCTTCTGAATTTCAAAAAAATAGGAAAATAATTTTAGAATATTCAATTTCTATTTTGCTGAGTGCTGGTAAAAGAGAACAGAATGACATGATGTCTTTTGAAGGCCAATTAAAAGATTTAATGGATAAAACAGCGAATGAAGAAGTTAATCCCTAAAAGTTAAATCAATTATTTTATTCCATTCCTCGACAAATATTTTTAGTATCCTGAATTCATCATCACCAACAACAAATTTTTTTTCAAGACCACAAGTAACTTTTCCTGAAGAATCCAAGGACTCAACAATTACTTCAACCATCTGTTCTAAATCTTTGAAATCGTTGTCAAATCTTTGAAGATCAGTTAGTTTTTCATCCAAAATCTCTAAACTAAAACCACCATCTTCGCTCAAAGATTTTGAAATTGTGGATATTCTACGTATAGAAGCATTGAGCCCTATAAAATCTATTTTACCTAATTGTTGAGTTAGATTAGATTCAACATTGAAGCAGATTCTTGCTTGAGAATCATCTAAATCTCCTAGAATAGAATTTGGAAAACCTAATCTAGAAATCAAAATACTGAATCCACGTAAAGGCGGAGGTATAAATCTAGGTCTGGAATAACCTTTACCTATTTGCATCCCCAATGATCTTCTACGGCCTTTGTTCTTGAATTCATTCCATTCTGAGCGTTCAATAACGTAGGCGTCTAAATTATTTTCATCACATAACTGGTCTAACATTTCAATTAACTCTGATTTGGAGGACATATCCAAATTCAAATCAATTTCATCTAGAATTTGAAAATCTGTTCTAAATCTTTTAAGTTGGAGCTTAGTAATATTAGAATTTGTAAAAATTTTAGCATTCTTGTGTAAATATTCCAAATTATCTTTTGACACCAGGACTAAAGTAGGGTCCCTTCTAGGTAAAAAAGTGGAAATTTTAAGGCCTTCTAAATTCTGAGTTCCAGAAAAACCAAGCTCCAGGGCTCTGATACCACTTGTTCCGATTAAATCGATTTCTCCCTCGATTAGTGATTCAATTAATTCATCTTGTGAGTTAAATTCTATAAAATCAACATCATATGTATCCATTAACCTTCTAAAATGTGATTGTGAGCCATCGTCAAATTCTTTAAGTAGCCCAATTTTAATTTCGTCTAAAGCCATTTCATCGTCTCGGAATATATTATGGCTCAAGACACTTGTTCATATATACGCCTCTTCTGGAATGTCTAATGGGACCTATAATTAAGAATATTAGAAGTCTGCGTCATTTGAGGGATTACAAGAATAAAATTGAAACATACATCAAAGATTTAATGCTCAAAGCAAGAAATGATGGACATGAAGAAGTAGTTGATCTATCAGAGCATATTTTACTAGCAGGAGGTAAACGGATTAGACCTATGCTCCTTATATTGTGTTACGAAATGCTAGGCGGTAAAAATTTAGATGAAATTCTTCCTTTAGCTACTGCATACGAAATTATTCACACTGCAACCCTGATACATGATGACATCAACGACAATGCAAAAATCCGAAGAGGAGTTAAGACAATTCACGAACTCGAAGGACAAGCCAAAGCTCAAATAACTGGTGATTGGCTGTTTGTTGTAGGTTTCGGACTTGGGGGACAATACGAAAAAGATATCGTAGACATAATGTCAGAAACATGTTCTAAGATGGCATCAGCTGAACTCAAACAAATTGAACACATACACGATACATCGACAACAATTGACGATTACTACTCTATTATTGAAGGGAAAACAGCTGGGCCGTTTGCGTCTGGTTGTAAGGCAGTAGCTATTTTGACAGGTCAAGATAAAAAAACTCAAGATGCTTTGTTCAATTTTGGAATGCAATTAGGTCTCGCTTTTCAATTGGTAGATGATTTATTAGACCTTATTGGTGATGACCGTCTAGGAAAACCTAGAGGGTTAGATATCTTGGAAGGGAAAATGACATTACCGTTGTTACTAGGTATACAAAATCTAAAAAATAAAGATAAAGATAAACTTCTTGATTTAATTTCAAAATATCATTTACAGGACCTAGAAGAGATTTTACATCTGCTTAAAATTTCTGGAAGTATTGATTACTGCAGGAATCTTGTTAATGAACACCTAAGCTCAGCAATTCGCCAAATAAATTTCATAAATGACAACCCATCTAAGAAGATGGTATTAGAATTAGCACACTATGTACGTTCTAGATATGATTGAGTGAATATTATGAAAAAAGACTGGGATGTAATAGTTATCGGAGGTGGCCCTGCGGGAAGTACGGTTGCTAGATATGCATCTCAAGGAGATATATCTGTATTAGTGATTGATGGAAAAAAAGAAATCGGCGAGCCACTGCAGTGCGGTGAACTAATACCTACTGTAGATGAGTTAAAACGACTATGTCCTGACGTGCCTGATATGGAAGATTTGTTCCAAACTCCAGACAACGCAATATCGCTGATAACCACAAAGTTAAAGATTGTACCCCCCTCAGGAAAAGGATTAGTCTTTCCTTTTGAAGGTATTATGTTGAATCGCCCTGAACATGACAAAGAACTTATCAAACTTGCAAAATCTAAAGGCGTGACTTATCTAACTGAATCTTACATTTCCAAGGTTGAAGATAATAAAATTTTCACACGAAAAGGGGATGTATTCTCAGCAAAAGTGATAATTGGTTGCGGAGGCACGAATGACCCTGTAAGAAAAGGATTTTGGACTGAAAAATCTCTGAATATTCCAGTAAAATTTATGTTAATCAACGGAAATTACGATAACTCTACTGTCGAGTTACATTTTGGTTCATGCGCACCTGGAGGATATGCATGGGTTTTTCCTAAAAAAAATGGGGCTAATATAGGCTTGGGAATACAAAAAAAATTTAGCAAAGGTAAAAGTCTTAAAAAATACGCTGAAAAGTTTTATTCAAAATATGAAGGTGACGTTATTTACGAAGGTTCTGGATCATTACCGATGTCGGGTTCTGTAAAAACATTTACTAAAGGTAACAAATTAATTTCTGGAGATGCAGCTGGGATGGTGCTTCCATCTAATGGCGCAGGAATTTCAACTTCTATGATTGGGGGTAGAATAGCTGGTGAAGTAATTGCAGAACATTTACTCTTTGGAACTGACCTAACCGAATACAACATAAGGTGGGAAAAACAGATGGGGAAAATCATGAGAAATTCTAAAAGATCCTTAAAAATGGGAAATTTACTGTTTAGATCTCCAGATTTTCTTGTGAATTTAGCGTTTAACAGATTAACAAAGAATCTAATCTGGAGAGCAGTGACTTGTCGAGCTAGGTTTGGAATAATTTAAATTTGAGAGGAAATAAAACTCCAATAAAATGTTAAACTCTTAAACCCATTAATATTCGCCTATGATAACGGGGATTGAAATGAGTAAAAAAGAAATCCTAATGGCTATCAAAAACGCTGAAAAAGATGCTGCAAAAACTAAATCAGATGCAGAATCTAAAGCATCAGCTATTTTATCAGAAGCAAGAGTTAAAGCAACAGAAATAATCCAAACTTCTCAAGAAGAGACTAATAAAAAATCGAGAGAAATGATTAATGAAGCTAGAAATAATGCCCAAAAAGAGGCAGATAAAGTCAGTAATGAAGGAGATGCTGTAATCAAAAATATTATGGATAAAGGCAAGAAAGATAGAAAGAAAGCTATCGATTCGGTGATTTCGTCTTTCATGAAATAAAGAGGTGTAAAAATGAGTGGGTTCTCAACTGCAGACATGTCCCGTATTGTAGTAGCTGGAACCCTGGAAGAGTTATCAAAAACACTCAAGATAGCATCAAAATTAGGAGCCATTCATGTAATAGATTATGATGGTGAAATCGAGGACATTAGTCTAGGAAGTCCAGATTCTGTAGCTGATGAAAAGAGCAGTTTACTGGTGAAAATGAGGGGCTGTGCGGCAGAATTAAACCCAGAAAAAGGCAAGAAACCTCTTAGTTATGTCAAAAATCTAATTGAAGGTGACTTTCCAAATTCGATTGATGAGCTAATTTCAAAAATTAATAAAAAAGAAGAAGCAGAAATTAACCTAGAAAGAATTTCTCAGGAACTCGAGATTTTAGCGAAATTGTCCGTTCTAAATTTAGACTTAGAACTGCTACAAAATTACGAATCATTATCGTACTGGGTTGGTGAATTGAGTGATTCAAGTAACTTAGTTTCAGTAACTAATAATATCGGAGCGATGTCATTAACTGGAAAATATAACAAGAAAGACATTATTGCAATTTTTTGTGAAAAGAAATTACACGAAGAATTGCAAAATTTAATTTCTGAATCTAACTTTGAAAACATAAATCCTCCAAATGAAGTAGGATCTGTTGAAAAACTAATAAGCGAATTAACAGATAAGAAAAATAATATTCAATCTGAAGAATCTTCACTTAACGAAGACATAAAACTTTGGAATGAAAAACACGGTTCTAATTTATTAGCATGTATTGAACTACTGGAATCAGATTTAGAAATTTTGAATGCCCCCGTAAAAGTTGCCGTAAGTGAACATGCATTCGTAATGGATGGGTGGATTCCGACTTCGTCTGTCAAGAATTTAAACGAACTTGAAGAAGTTTCAACGATTGTGGAAACAGAGAGGTTTGAAAAAACTCATCATCATGACCATGAACATGTCGAAGAGCTTCCCCCAATTGCATACACTGAAAGAAATATTTCCAAACCTTTTGAATTATTGACAGATTTGGTTGGAAGACCAAAATATGGTACTATTGACCCAACTGTGTTTATGTTAGTCACATATCCAATATTTTTTGGAATGATGCTTGGAGACATGATTTACGGAATTTTTACAATTATTCTCGGTCTGTGGATAAGAAGCAAATTTAATGACAATGATACTGCACTTCTTGCGTCAAAAATAGTTCTTTATGTAGGCGTTTCTTGTTTAATTTTCGGCTATATATATGCTGAGTTTGCAGGATGGGAAATTTTTATTTACGAAAAAACAAAAATTGATGGAGTCTATGTATACGCTGATGAAAATTCATCTCCTGTAGCTTTTTTAAGTGCTCTATATCCATTTGAATTAGACCATGGATACGGACCTAAAGCATATTTACCATTCGGAATAACCTTAACATTCCCATTCCATAGAGTAGGTTCAAATTTGATGGATCTAACCGTAATAGCATTGTATTTAGGAATAATTCACTTAGCATTGGGATTCATAATAGGAATGATAAATGTTTCCAAAGAACACGGAATCATAGCAGGTTTCTTCGAAAAAGGGTCATGGCTGATAGTTTTAATTGGTGGTTTCTTCGTATGCTATGGATTCTTAGTTGGTAATGGAGAAGGATTGAGTGATAATTACTACTCTGCTATGAGTAATTTGGTTCTTTACGGAGGAATCACACTTCTGATTGGAATAATCTGTTTATGCTACGGATTAGCAAAATACGAAGGTTTTGGAGCGTTAGGAATTTTTGTTGGGCCGTTAGAATCAATCTCCCTGTTATCAAATGTACTATCTTATCTGAGATTAATGGCTATTGGGGTAGTCGGCGTAAAAATTGCAGAAGCGGGAAATAAGCTAGGATACGATAACATGGTAATTGCTTTTGATAACCTATTTTCTAACGGAGAATTTCTAAGTTTATTTACAGGAATAATGGCCTTAGTGCTATGGATTAGTATTCAACTTTTCGCATGGGTACTTGGAGTTTTTAGTCCAAATATTCATGCTGCACGTTTACATTTTGTAGAATGGATGAAACAATTTTACGATGGAAGCGGAGAACCATTCCAACCATTTGGTTCAAAACCTAAACTTGTGGAGGTTGAAAAATAATTACTATTACAGTCCAGAATAATATATCTGAACAAAAAGGAGGAAAAAACATGAAAATGAATGTAATGAAAAATGGAATAAGAATAATGGCGGTATTAATGATTGCTAGTGCAATAGCCGGTATTGCAACTGCGCAAACCGAAGCTGCCGACAACGAAAGTACTGTTAATGCTTGGAAAGGCCTTGGTGCTGGAATTGCAGTAGGATTAGCTGCATTTGGAGCAGGATACTCTCAAGCAAATATTGGTGCAGCAGCAGTAGGAATGTTAGCTGAAGATGACAGCAAATTTGGTGCTGCAATTATATTTACTGCACTACCTGAATCAATTGTTATTCTTGGTTTATTACCATTATTTTTCTAGATGAGAATAAGGAGGTTATGCTGTATGTCATTAGAAAAATTAGCAGAAAAAATTGATTCTGCTGCCAAGGCTGAAGCTGAGATAGTCATCAATGATGCTAAAGACCAAGCTAAGGAGATAATTGATTCAGCAAAAAATGAAGCCAAAACTATGGAAAACGATGTTATGGACAGAATTAACAAAGAGGTGTCCCAACTAGCAGTCGAAATAGTTGCTTCTGCCAAACAAGCTAATCAAAAGAAAGTGCTAATTGCTAAAAGAAGTGAATTAGACTCTACTTGGAAATCAATCAGAGAACTTGTAGGGTCAGGAAAATTAAATGGTAGGAAGGCACTGTTAGAATCTATAGTGAAAGAAGCTGATACTAAAGAGAACAAAGGAATGATCATGAAGCCTGTGAATATTGACAGAAGTGTTCTTTCCAAAGTGGAATCTAGTTTCAAAGTTGGAGATGACGTTGAAGGATTGGGTGGATTCATTCTTGAAAGCCCTGATGGATCAATTAGTTTGGATTACAGGTTTGATTCTAGATTAGACTCTTGCTGGAATGAGAACATACAGAATGTAAGTAAAATTTTATTTGATTAGGTGATTTTATGAGTTTAGCAAGTTCAAAATTGGGAGGTAGTAAATCTAATGCCCCCAATGCTTCTGCACGATGTAAATCTAGAAGAGGGAAGTTGTTGGATAGAACCCAACTAAGGCAACTAATTCAACAATCTCCAGATCAGCTAGCATCTAGTGTAGCCGACAGAGGATACAGAAATGAAATTGATCTGTATTCTACAAAATTTAAGGGAAGTGATTTGTTAGAAATGGCACTAACTCATAGACTATCTAGGGAAATTAATGAAGTAATGGGATTCTGTAAGGGAAATTTGCTAACTCAGGTAGAAGTGTATGCTAACAGGTTTTCATATTTCAACACTAAAGTAGTACTAAGAGCTGTAGAAAACAATGTTTCAGCTGAAGATTTAGCTAAAGACATTCTTCCAGAAGAAAATGAATGGAATATCAACTGGTTGGACATTGTGAGAAATTCCGAAAACTTAACTGAAGTCGCTGCCGCACTCAAAAGTAAACCTTGGGGCAAGGCAATATCATCATTAGGAACTGATTCGACATTGGCTGACTACGAAGACTCTCTAGATAGACATTACTATAGAGAATCCATTGCGTCTCTCAAAGGCCAAAATATTGCAAATATCTTGTTGAAGAGATTTTTACAAACCGAAATCGATCACAATAACATTATGAAGTTTTTTGAAGGAAAGAGACAAGGTCTATCATCTGAACTCATTGAAAAATTATTCTTAGCTGATGGGAAAATATTCAACTTTAAAACCCTAAAAAGCTTATCCACTATGGATGAAGATGGAATTATAGAAGTGTTAAGGAGAAATAAAAGTTTTGAAATCACCGAGTTTGAAAAAGTAGTTCAAGAATCTAAAGAAATTAAGTCATTAGATCCGATTATGATGTTTCTCAACAAAAGAACATTTCGTATTCTAGAAAAAATGAGTTACTTATCTCCTGTTTCTGCACTACCCGTAGTGCATTACTTGGCACTCATGAGGCAAGAAGTTAGGGATCTAAGGATGATTGTCAGAGGACTTTCGGTAGGATTAGATAAAGATTTAATTGACAATCACATAGGAGCATAGGTGGAAAAAATGGAAATTGCTGTAGTTGGTGAACCAGAATTCACACTAGGATTTCAACTTGCTGGAATCAACAGATTATATAATACAAACTCAATTGAAGAAAGTACAGAGTACTTAAAAGAATTACTTAACGATAAAAGTGTTGGTATTGTTGTAGTAAATTCGGAACTACTATTGCTATTACCTGAAAGGCTTAGAATACGCTTGAGTAATAGCATTACTCCAACTGTATTAGGTATTGGTACAGAGGAAGACAACACACTTAGAGAATCAATACGAAAAGCAATCGGAGTCGATCTCTGGAAATAATAAAAAATGGAAGTGAAAAAAATGAGTAATAAAGGACAAATTTACCGAATATCGGGGCCTGTAGTAACTGCAATCGGGATCAAAGCAGCAATGTTTGATGTTGTAAGAGTAGGGGATGAAGGTTTAATGGGAGAAGTAATAGAATTACATGGTGATAAATGTGTCATTCAAGTGTATGAGGAAACAAGTGGAATTAGACCTGGTGAACCAGTCATAAATACTGGAGAAACGCTGTCAGTAGCCTTGGGGCCAGGTTTATTAACACAAATTTATGATGGTATCCAAAGACCTCTTGAAGCTTTAGAAGAAAAGATGGGTGTTTTTATTACCAGAGGTGTAGATGCTGATGGTATAGTCATGGATAAAAAATGGACATTTAATCCCACTGTGAAAGTTGGTGATGTAGTTGAACCTGGATCAGTTATAGGCATAGTACAAGAAACCGAAACAATCGAACATAAAATTATGGTTCCACCTAATAAAGAAGGAACAATAAGGGAAATTAAACAAGGAGACTTTAATGTCACTGAAACTGTTTGTATACTTGATGACGGAACAGAACTTCAGATGATGCAAAAATGGCCTGTCAGAACTCCTAGACCATTTTTACAAAAATACGCGCCAGACACACCGTTAGTTACTGGTCAGAGGATTCTAGATTTCTTATTCCCATTAGCCAAAGGAGGAACTGCTGGAATTCCTGGTCCATTTGGCTCTGGAAAAACAGTTACCCAACAACAATTAGCAAAGTGGTCTGATGCACAAATCGTAGTATATATTGGATGTGGTGAAAGAGGAAATGAGATGACAGAAGTACTTTCGGAATTCCCTCATTTGATTGATCCTAATACAGAGAAACCGTTAATGAATCGAACTGTTATGATTGCAAACACATCAAATATGCCTGTAGCTGCGAGAGAAGCTTCGGTTTACACAGGAATTACAATTGCTGAGTATTTCAGAGACATGGGATATGATGTAGCTTTAATGGCCGACTCTACGAGCAGATGGGCAGAAGCAATGCGTGAAATATCTTCCAGATTAGAAGAAATGCCTGGAGAAGAAGGTTACCCTGCATATCTTTCAAGTAGATTAGCCGAATTCTATGAACGTGCTGGACGTGTCGAAACAATGTCTGGGGATGACGGTTCAGTTACTGTAATCGGAGCTGTTTCTCCCCCTGGCGGTGATATTTCAGAACCAGTATCTCAAGGCACACTGAGAATTGTAAAAGTTTTCTGGGGATTGGATGCGGGGCTAGCTAGACAAAGACATTTTCCCTCGATTAATTGGTTGAATTCTTACAGTCTCTACCCTGCATCTTTGGATCAATGGTACAGAGATAATGTAGCTCAAGACTTCCCAGATATTAGAACTGAAATTTCTAGTTTACTCCAGGTTGAGGCTGAATTACAAGAAATTGTTCAGCTTGTAGGTTCAGATGCTCTACCTGTAGATCAACAGTTAACCCTAGAGGTTGCCAGAATGATAAGAGAATTCTTCTTGCAACAAAATGCATTCCATGATGTCGATACTTTTTCTGCACTTGAACAACAATACAAAATGGCTGTGGCAATACTAACTTTCCAATCTGAAGCCAAGAAGGCAATTGCTGCTGGTGCTGCTCTAGAAGACGTGGTAAATGTAGAAAGTCGAACAAATTTAATGAGGGCAAGATTTGAACAAGGCTACCTAGAAAAAATTGACAATTTAGTCGGTGAAATGAAAAAAGAAATTAATTCTGCTGTGGAGGCTGAAAATTAAGAGGTGTTAAAATGACAGAAAAAGAATATCGTACAATTACAGATGTTAAAGGACCTTTGGTGTTCTTGAATAAAACAGAACCAGTATCATTTGGTGAAATAGTATCACTAAGGTTATCAGATGGGAGTACTAAAAATGGACAAGTACTTGATACAAGCGATGAAATGGTTGTAGTACAAGTTTTCGAAGGTACTGCAGGAGTTGATCTAGATACAGGAATCAGATTTATGGGTGATGTTTTCAAACTACCAGTAAGTAAAGATCTTGTTGGAAGAATCCTTACAGGTGCTGGAAAACCTAGAGATGGGGGTCCAGATATTGTAGCGGAACACAATGCGGACATAATTGGTGCTGCAATTAATCCATACAGTAGAAGAAGTCCTGAAGAATTTATTCAAACTGGAATTAGTGCTATTGATTCATGTACTTCATTAGTTAGGGGTCAAAAATTACCTATTTTTAGTGCTTCAGGATTACCTCATAATGACATAGCATTACAAATCGCTAGACAAGCTAAATTGAAAGACAGTGATGAAGATTTTGTTGTAGTTTTCTGTGCAATGGGGATTACAGCTGAAGAATATAATTTCTTCAGATATGATTTAGAAAGGACTGGAGCGTTAGAGAACGCTGTTTTATTCGTTAATCTTGCGGATGATCCAGCAGTTGAAAGACTAATTACTCCAAGACTTGCACTAACTGCAGCAGAATATTTAGCATTCGAACATGATTATCACGTTCTTGTAATTTACACTGACATGACCAATTACTGTGAATCATTAAGGCAAATAGGCGCTGCGAGAGAAGAAGTTCCAGGTAGACGTGGTTATCCAGGATATATGTACACAGACTTAGCCATGCTTTATGAGAGAGCTGGTATAGTAAAAGGAAAAGAAGGAAGTATTACTCAATTCCCGATTTTAACAATGCCTGGTGACGATATTACTCATCCAATTCCGGATCTTTCAGGATATATAACAGAAGGACAAATTGTTATTTCTCGTGAATTACATCAAAAGGGTATCTATCCTCCAATTAATGTACTCCCATCATTATCAAGACTAATGAATGCTGGAATCGGACCTGGTAAAACTAGAGAAGACCATAAATCAGTTTCTGATCAATTATATGCTGCATATGCCCAAGGAAGAGAATTAAGAGGACTTGTAGCTATTGTGGGTGAAGATGCTCTCAATGAGCGTGATTTACAAATGTTGAAATTCGCTGATTTATTCGAAAATAAATTCCTAAGACAAAGTAGAGACGAAGACAGAACAATTGAGGGAACTTTAGATTTAGCATGGGAATTACTTTCCTCGATTAATACGAAATATTTAGTGAGACTCGATCAAAAATGGATTGATAAATATCACCCTACCGAAAAAAAGTAAGTTGAATTAGGTGATTTTATGGCTCTAGACATTAAACCAACCCGTTCAGAACTTATTAATCTGAAAAGAAGAATTAAACAAACACAGAATGGCTATAAATTATTAAAAATGAAAAGAGACGGACTTTTTCATGAATTCAGAACTCTGCTTTCAGAAATGATTAATGCTAAGCAAGAATTATCCAATACTTATCAACTCGCTCTTCAGAGGATAAATTTAGCTAGTGCTGTGGAAGGAGGTTTGGCTGTAAAAAGTGCCGCTTTAGCAAGTTCAACTCATCCTGAAGTCGAAGTCCAAAGGAGAAATATCATGGGTGTTGTTGTGCCATCTGTCGAAGGTACCAACTTAAGGGTAGATATTGAGAAAAGAGGAATCGGACTCATTGGATCTAGCCCTTATATCGATGAAGCTGCAGACTCATACGGTAAACTCATCGAAAAAGTCGTAAATGCAGCCGAAATGGAAGCAACATTAAAAAGACTGCTAGCAGAAATCGAATCTACAAAGAGGAGAGTTAATGCTCTAGAATTTAAAGTGATTCCTGAAATGGAGGAAGCAAGAGATTTCATTCAATTACGTCTAGAAGAAATGGAGCGCGAAGAAACTTTCAGACTAAAGCGTTTCAAGAATAAATAACAAATCAGAAATGACCTTATACAACCCTAACATTTCGCGATAGTTAGGTGAGCCAGTGGGAGTCGAAGATAAAACTACAATTTCTCAACTCAAATCTCATAAAAAGAGATGGAGTCAAAAAGATTTACTAGAGAGAATTGTAGCTAGACACTTCAATATTTTTGAGTCTTTAAGCGGAATTTGGCCGTCTTGGGTAGTTGATTCATTAGAAGATAAAGACATTTCGGGTTCATTAGTTGAGCTGAACAAGCATCTTAAAAAACTTGATTGGATGGCAAAAATTTTCCCTGAAGAACCATATGTTTTGAAAATTCTTCCAGTCCCTAAAGGTTTATTTATACTAGGAAGAAAACAATTTTTACTTTTTTGGATTCTAGCATTTTTCTCGGCATGGGGAATGGGTATTGAATGGATTTCAAATCATCAAACCGATACATCATTAACAAACTATACAACACTATATAGATCATTTGTATATTATGCTATTCCACTCATAGGCACATTACTCATTTCAAATATTGTGCAGATATACCTTGCCAAGAAAAATGATATCAGAATAGGTGGTATGATTCCAATATTATTTCCAATTCCATTAGCAATATGGCCTTTTGGAATTATAGCTATTCCAAGTCACCCAAGAAGAGATTCAATATGTTGGCCTAGTACAAAAAAAATGATCAGTGTCTGCTTAAGTGGTCCTGCTGTAATTCTTATTTTTGGTGCATTATTTCTATCTCTTGGAATATTTTTTACTCCAAATATGATTGATCAACTCAATTCTCAACCATACAAGACAAACCCACCTTTGATTATCGAACTAATATTCTCCTTAGTCCCTGAAAAGTACATTGATGGAATGGGACTTTATTGGTTACATCCATTAGGTCTAGCTGGTCTAGCTTTGACATTAATTGGCTGGATTAATCTTTTACCTTTACCAACTCTTGCAGGTGGTAGAATATTAGCGGGGTTAATAGGTTTAGATGAAATGTCTAAAGTTGGCACTCAGATTTCATTAATGGTTCTAATTTTGATACTTGGTTTATCTTACGGTTTTCTAGAACAAAGCTCTATTTGGACATTTATCATAATTGGAGGTTTAATGTTATTATTTACTTATGGAACTGATCAAAAACTACCGATAATTTTAGACGAAACAAAATCTATAAATGATGGTGTATCAAAGAATTTTACATCAATATTTATAATTTTCCTTTTACTACTTTTGCCAGCGAAAATGCCATTGGAACCAGTAGAAGATTGGGACTCTGAGATTAACATTGAATTAGATGATTTATATGTTTTCAACGATACTAATGAAATAAAATTTTCAATTAGCAATCCTTCACTTTTACCTAAGGAAATTAAAATTAGGGCATGGATGGAAACGGCTCAAACAATTGATTTTGACATGCAATGTTCGCAAAATGAATTAATAGAAGATTGTGAAGTTATAGAAATTAATCCACATAGTTCTATTGAAATAATGTTTAAATCCATCAATAATATTACTCCGAATCAGAGTGTAGAAGTAATTTTACTCTTTGATTACCTAGGCTTAAAAGAATATCACCAAATTACTTTTCTCTCAGATACTCAAATTCAGTCTCTGATCCCTAGGTGGGAATTTAATGAAGATTTGATAAAGCCCGAGATATGTACTAACCTAACCAATAATGGTGATGAAATACAAATTAACATCTCCAATTATTGGAAAAATAAAGAGACGAGTAACGCTTTAAAAACTGGAAATCAAAGATTTTGTTTGGTTGGAGGAGCTGGATTCATGTTGTCTAAAAATAAGAACATCAGTAATCCCTCTATAAGTTACGTAGTCAATGGAACCAACTATTCAATTGATTTTCTAGCTGCTCAAACAAATAAATTATTATTGTCTCCAAATTATGGATGGAATTTTACAGATTTAAATGCCAATTATTATCCATTTATTTCAAATAGTGAATTAGAAATTTCTGAAACATTAAGTGAATTATGTTCAAACAATACTGCATACCCTTTAATGCTAAATACCGAAAATTTTGTTTGGAATGCGACATCTTCCAACTCAAGAAAATTTCTACCAAATTTAGATAATAAAACACTTGTCGTAAAATTACCAAAAAGTGGTTATCTAAAAAAATGTGACAGAGAAAACCCTGTTAATTCTGACAATTATATAATTAAGCAAGGTCCACAAATCCTTGTAAATGGAACTGAATCAGAAATAATTTGGGGACATATCCCTATTTGGGACCTGATTAATTGCACGAATTGTGAAAATCATTTTAGTGAAGAATTTAATATAACAATATACGCTATTAATGAAAATGTTTCTATTTCAACAAGATTTCATGGAGATGTTATTCCATGGAAACTTAATTTAGATGAATCGAAAAGACTGATAACTGCTGAAAACGAAACAGAGATTAATATTGATATTGATTTTTACGATGAAAAACTATTTTTAATGATTTGGATGGACTATGATTCTAACAATTTAGAAATTCATTTTTCTGCTTGGTCTGAGGTATATTAATGAAAATTGCGATAGTTGGGATTGGCTCAATTGGAGGTCTTATTGCAGGACAAATTGCTAATTTAAACAAGCATGATTTACTATTATGTACTAAAAATGATATACAGAAGTTGGAATTAATTACTAATGGTTTGACTATTGTTTCTCCTGCGAATAGTAATATAACCATTGATTATGATATTTTTTCTGTGTGTTCAGGAATTGATGATCTTGATGATAAATGGATTAATTCATGTGATTTAGTATTGATATGTACTAAATCACATTCAACTCATGAAGCATCGTACTTCGCCAAAAAAATAATTTCAAAAAATGGATACTGCATTAGTATTCAAAATGGGATTGGAAACGAAGAAGTTATTTCATCAGTAATCGGTTTTAATTCTGTATTGGGTGGAGTAATAACTCATGGAGCTAATAAAGTTGATTCTTCGGTAATTAACTGGGCAGGTATGGGAGAAATAATTATTGGAAAGATGCCGCTAACCAAAATAAATTTAGATTTGATAGAACATTTTATTTCAATTTTTAATGAAGCCAATTTGAACGCCTCATCGGTTCATGACATTAGAGTAAATCTATGGTCGAAATTATCAATAAATGCTGCTATCAATCCAATTGCTGCTATTTGTGGGGTAAATAACGGAGCACTTATAGAACCATATCTATTTGAATGTTCCATTTCTGCTATGCAAGAGGTTTTACAAGTTGCTAGAGCAATCGGAGTTGATGTTCCTAGCAATCATGAGATGATTAATTCACTAACTCAAATAATTAAAAATACCAAAGAAAATAGGTGTAGTATGTTACAAGATATAATGAACGGAAGAAGAACAGAAATTGATTCAATTTGTGGAGAAGTGATCAAAAATGCGGAAAATTTAGGAATCCAGACCCCTGTTAATTATACACTAATGTCAATAGTTAAGGGCATTTCATCTTCAAATTTCATTCCTTAACATTATCCGTATTGTAATGTAAGCCTAAATTATTCTTCCTAGACAATGCTGATTGAATTATTTTTAAAGCAATATGAACCATATTTCGTAATTCAATTAGTTCCATTGTAGGAATTGAAGATTTCCAAACTAAATTTACTTCTTTATCAATCAAATTTACTTTTCTTAAGGCTCTGTTCAGTCTAAAATTAGAACGAACTACTCCAACATCTCTGGTCATAATGTTTTTTAGAGACTTCAAATCATCAATCAGAGAATAATTCTCAATCAAATTCTTTAACCCATTTGTTTCCCATTTATTTATATTATTTTCAATTGAATCCGTTTTTTCAAGTGGCTTGATGTCTTTAATCATTTTTGAAGAAGCTCTATATGAATAAACAACTGCTTCCAACAAACTGTTAGAAGCAAGTCTGTTAGCTCCATGCATTCCTGTGCACGCCACCTCGCCAATAGCGAAAAGTCTCTTAATAACTCCATCATCTGATTTTTTTAACACTCGCCCATGTTTATCAACTGAAACCCCGCCAACAAAGTAATGTGCTGCTGGGACTACTGGAATTGGATTTTTACCTAAAGATAAATCAAACTCATTCAAGAAATTTTCAATTAAAGGGAATCTGTTTCTGAGAATTTCGGAATCTAGATGCTCAGTGACCAAATACACATGATCTTCCCCAGATATGTTTAATTCATTATCAATAGCTCTAGCTACCACATCTCGAGTTGCTAATGATCCGTCTTGAGAATATTTATTCGTGAATGAAAACTCATCTGGAGAAGGGGTTTGTTCGTAATTTTCAATCGATTTTTGCTTAACATTTATCCAATTCTGATATTCAGAACTAGTCATTAATACTGCTCCAAAACCTCTAACAGCCTCGCTTATTAAAAATGTCTTCTTACTATTAACTGCGGCAGATGTTGGATGAAATTGAACAAATTCCATATCACTTAATTTGGCTCCAGCCCTTGAAGCTATTGCCATTCCATCAGCAGTAGAAACACTAGGGTTAGTTGTCCTCGAAAATAATTGACCACCACCTCCAGTAGCTAAAATTACAGAATCGGAATGAAAAGTTTCGACTATTCCCTCATCTATGTTTAACACCCATAAACCAAGAACCTCCTGATTATTTGAATCATCTTTATCTACAATTAAATCTAAAGCTATGTGGTTAGAGAGTAATTTTATTCTTTGATGTTCTTTCGCTCTTTTTAGTAATGCATTTTCAATTTCCTTTCCTGTTGAATCTTTCGAATGCAAAATAATTTTTTGAGAATGCCCACCTTCTTTTATAAAATCGAAGTTTCCATCTGAATCGGTATGGAAATTAACACCAACATTAATCAAGTCGTTGATTCTTTCACCTGCTTCATTTACCACTGTACGAACTACGTCTTCGTTGCAATAGCCATCTCCAGCATTCAATGTATCCATGATATGAATTTCTTTACCCTCGAGATTAGTTTTGTCTAAGATTCCTGCTATTCCTCCCTGTGCATAATTTGTGCTAGATTCTTCTAAATTTTGCTTGGTAATGACACAGACATCCCACCCTGCATCTGCGCATTTAATTGCTGAAAATAACCCTGCTATTCCGCTCCCAGCAAGTAAAGCCTTAGGCATGTAACATCCATTAAGCGGACTCATATAAATTAAACATTTTATTGTCTATTGGAGAAAATCTTCCGATATTGCTATTTGTAAACTATTTCCTGTTATCCAACATGCGAAGGTGGATTTCACTTTTATTTGTCTTGCTTGGGGCATCAATTCTAATTCTTACAGTTTATAATGTACAAGTCGGCGTTGTTAAGGACATCTATTCTGAAAATACACCAAGATACAAACTTGATTTCCCAGCATTCATAACATCTGATGAATGTACAGATAAAAAAGTAGCCGCAGGTTTTGCTAAAGGTAATCCTGCAGAATGTGCAAGATCGACGGGAGTTTGGGAAACTCCTGATTTTATTGGTGTGGGTATTGCAATAGGATTTTTGATTCTTTCAAGAAAGTTCAAGAGTAATATACCCCGATCCAGAGGGGGTTCGACTGAAAGGAAATTAAGAAGAAAGCGAAGAAATGCCAGGATAAAATTTGGATTTGGTTTGGGGCTACTCTCATTCGGTTTTGCTGATTTAAATGGACTAACAACTCCCAATGGATCATTAGACTGGTCAGCGATAATTGGAGTTCCAACACCATCAATTTCAATAGATTTAAGTTTGATACTTTACGGTTCATTTTTTATGTATAAATCCATGAGATTCCTATCAAAAACTAGTGAAGCAGCCGAGATGTTTTCTGAAGCTAAACGAAAAAGAAAAAATGATGATGATATCTATTTTGAAGGCGGGAAAAGAAGTAGAAGTAAATTCAAAGGTGGTCTTGAATCATTGGGAAAATCAAATGCGACTGTATCAGATTTGTATAATCAGTTAGGACTTTCAGACTTCGAAGATGATTTTGAACGGAATTTATATGATGATTTTGGACCAGGAGGCATGGTTGCTGGAAGAACTTGTCATCTATGCAATGGGCAAGGTTGTGCAAGATGTAACCAAACAGGAATGCTAAATTAGTTGGATTCTTCAAATAACCATGAAATTAGTTATTTTTTTCAATTAATAGGGGCATTGTTTATAGTCGACAAAGTATCCTAAAGAGTTAATGTGTTTGTTGGGCATTAACAATTAATACATTAGGATGGGAAAACATGTATCTAAAACGCCTTGAAATGGAAAATTTCAAATCATTTAAGGGCGAAGTTATAGTACCTTATGAAAGAGGTTTTACGGCAATTACTGGACCAAATGGATCTGGAAAAAGTAATTGTGGGGATGCTATACAATTCGTTCTTGGATATAAATCTGCTAAAGACGTTCGTGCAAATAATGTATTGGACTTATTATTTAATGGAGGAAAAAATAACAAACCGGCCAAATTTTGTAAGGTTTCTTTAATCTTTGATAACCCCGAGGATTCTGATGGCACTAGGAGGTTAAAAATTGATGCTGATGAGGTTCATTTTACTAGAACTGTGAAAAAAACACGTTCTGGAGCCGCAGCTTCAAATTACTACTTAAATGGAGAACCTAGCAGTCAAAGACAATTTAAACTTCTACTTTCAAGTGCGAATGCAAGAGCCGATGGATACAATATTGTCCTTCAAGGCATGGTAACTGAACTTGCTACAATGACTGGGAAGAGTAGAAGAAAAGTCTTAGAAGAAGTGGCAGGAGTAACTTCTTATGACGATGAGATACGTAAAGCTGAGAAACAAAGAAAAAGAGTAGAAGAATATTTAGAACGCATTGAACTATTGGAGGATGAGCTAAAAATTAGACTAAAAGATTTAAAATCGGAACGTACTCAAGCTTTAAAATATAAAGAATTAAAATATGAGCTAGATAATGCTAGAATCTTATTACACCAATCCAAGTTTTGTAGTGCTCAAGCAGAAATAGATTATATTACTCAAGAGCAAATTAATTGTATCAATGAATCAAAAAATGCTAGTGAGAAAGCCCAAGAGGGTGAAAAACAGTTAATGAGGATAGAAGAAAAGGTAATTTCAATAGAAAAACAAATGAGGGAACTTTTGGGTGATGAAAGTAGTTCATTAATGGATAGATTAAATCAATTGAGATTGGACATAGACCGAAGAAGCGATAAAATTTCAGAGGCTGAGCAAATTATTGAGGAAAATATTGAAAAACTAGAGTACTATACTGAAGATGCTGATGATGCGTCAAATAACCTAAATGAACATCTTAAGAAACAGAAAGATGCTAAAAGTGCTCTTCAAGACGCAAAAAATACCTTTGAAAAAGCCGAAAAAGATGAAAATGAGGCTAAAAATGCTTTGATGGCGGGGGACAAAGAAACTAACTCTCTCACAAGAGAATTAGGAAAGGCAAATCAAAGAGTAAGTGATTCAACTGCCGCATTGACGAAAGTACAACTCGAATACGATCGAATTGACCAATCCTATGAACTGTCTGCAACACATTTAGCATCACTAGAAGAAGAAGAAGAAGAAGCGAGATTATCAAGAGATGATTTACTGATGCAAGGTGAAGAACTTAAATCAGAGGATTCTGGAGATGATAGAGAAACCTTAGCAAATGAATTAACTCAAAAACAAAGGGAAGAACAAAAATTAAGAGAAGAAAATGACATTATAAACTCAAAGTTGATATCAGTTGAGCGTGACTTAGTTAAAGCCAGAGCTGAAATGGAGAATAAAAGCGGGATTAGAGGCGGAATGGCAATGGCTGTTTCAACGATTTTGAATCTAAGAGATGAAGGAAAAATTTCGGGAGTTTTAGGAACCTTAAGTCAATTAGCTAAACCCAAAGAATCATTTCATGAAAGTGCTTTAGTCACTGCAATTGGAGCAGGAATGCAGAGTATAATTGTTGAAAATGATGACGTGGCTGCAAAGTGTATCACGATTTTAAGGGAAAATAAAGCAGGAAGAGCTACATTTCTGCCCCTAAACAAATTACAGGTCCGAAGACCGAGTGGAAAAGCATTAATGTTGACTAAAGAAGATAATGTTGAAGGATTTGCTTGGGAACTTTTGGATTATGATCCTAGAATTGAACTAGCTATTAAATATGTACTTAAAGACACCTTACTAGTATCAAATCTTTCAACTGCTCGTAAACATATGGGTGGTGTTAGAATGGTTACTCTCAAAGGTGATTTGACCGAACCAGGTGGAGCGATGGTAGGAGGGAATCAAAGAAGAAACCGTGTTATGTTTGGTGGACAAATAGCTGGAAGTGGTGAGGTTGAAAGACTTGAAGGTGAGTTAAAAAGATTGCAATTACTTGGAGACACTGTTCTTTCAGCATTAACAGAATCTAGAAAACAACAACAAATAGTACATCAAAAAATTAGTAGTTTAACGACTAGTGACGGAATGGCGCAAATTAAACAATGGAATATTGAATTAAAAGCTGCTGAAGACAAATTATCAAAAATAATCATTAAAATTAAAAATTCAAAAAATGAATTAAATCTAATTTCTGCTGAAAAAATACGCATTGAAAAAAAGTTAGAATCAGCCAAAGAAGAATGCGAAAAAGCAGAAGAACAAAGATTAAATGCCAACCTAGAATTACAAAAAGCTAGTCCAGAACATCTTCAGAAAACGTTGAGAGATGTACAACAATTAAGGGTTAATGCACAAGCAATACAGGCAAAAGCAGAAGCACAATTGGCTGGAGGAGAAGAGCATTCAAAAATTCTAAATGATAGGTTAGATGAACTAATTAATAAAATTAAATCAATTAAAAATGAATCCATCAACAAAAAAACAGAAATCTCTAGTTGGAAAAAAGAGCAGAGCTTATTAAAATCCGAATTGAAAGAACTTGAAGAAAAATATTCAACGATTACCGAAGAAAATAGGGAATTAGAAGACTCAAGAGTTAAGTTAGTTGAAGAAAGAGGTAGTTTGAGGACTACTGTAAATCAATTAATTCAGCAGGCTGAATCTGCTAGAAGAAGATCATCAGAGCATACTATGACCTTGGAAAATAAAAGAAATCAATTGAATTCATTAATTGAAGAAATGGAACTTGCTGGAGTTAGCAAACCTGAAAATGGTGCCTCTATTCCAACTGTAGCGCAAGCTGAAAATAAAATCAAAGGTATAGAAAAAAGATTAGAGTTCATAGGTAACGTAAATATGCTTTCTATAGAACAATATGATAAGACTGAGATAAGGCTAGATGAATTGAAAAATGACAATAAATTATGCCAATCTAGAAGAAAATCATTAATTGACATAACAGAGAAGCTAGAAAAACAAAGAAAAAAGAGACTTTTAGCTGTTTTTAAAGAAGTTAATAAAAATTTTAAAACTGTTTACAGACTATTATCTGATGGAGGCAGAGGGGAATTAAAATTAGAAAATTCTGAAAACCCATTCAAAGGGGGATTAGAAATGTGGTGCCAACCAAGAGGTAAGAGTTCTAGAAGCAGACTTAATGGACTTTCAGGCGGTGAAAAATCTATGGCTGCTCTTTCACTCATTTTCGCAATCCAAGATCACGATCCTTCCCCATTTTATTACTTTGATGAAGTCGATCAAAATCTCGATGCATTTAACGCAGAAAGAATTGCTAGACTCTGCAAAGCTAGAGCAAATAGTGCACAATTCCTAATGGTAACCTTAAGAAAAGTAAGTTTACAACTTGCTGATCACCATATTGGAATAACTCACGCTGGAGATGGTTGCAGTAGAAGAATCGCTGATTTCAACAGACAGAGAGCGATTGAACTTGGAGAAAAAGCGGAAGAAAATAGAGAAAAAGCGGCTAAAGAGCTCAAATCTAAACAAGAAAAATTATCTCATCTACCCAGTGATGAAGATATGCCAGTTGTTCCAGAGCCAATGGCGGCACCAAATAGTCTAGGAGGTTTAGATTTAGAAATAAAGGGTGAAGTCAAATTAAATCACGACAAACCACTATCTGCACTTTCTGAAAGGGCTGGAGAAGTTAAGGAAGATATTGAAGAATTACAGGAATTAAAAGACGCAATTAAGAAAGCGGAAAAAGAAGATAATGAAGATATTACCATTCAAATTCCTAAAAATTCTGAACATATTTAGTGAGGTGTCAGAATGCAATCAAAACTAGATTCATATTTTATCAGAGAGGATATAATCAATAATTTGCTAGAAAATAGAGATGAAACTAGAGAAGAAGCGATTGATTATGCAGATAGATTAGTAAACATCGCAGAAATGGAAAATGCCGAATACTCTTCATTAATAGACCCATTCGATAGGTCTGTGGCTTTAGTTTTTGAATTAGTTAAAGATGCTGATTTAGACCCCTGGAATATAGACTTATCAGCATTCGTATCCTTATTTAGCGATAGAATTAAACAGAATCCTGAAAATATAGATTTACCATCCTGTGGAAGGTTATTAAGACTAGCATGGTCAGTCTTAAGGGGTCAAGTCGAAGACCTGCTAGAGAGACAGAATAAGGCCGACTTAGAAGAGGATTTACAGGATGATTTCTACATTGACGACGGATGGATGACAGATTTTGACGATGACGAGTTCAATTTTACAAACAATATTATTTCTGGGGAATTAGAAGCAGATTTGAACGGGTTATTTGAGGAAAGAGTTCGTAGAGATGAGGGTAGACCTGTAACATTAGGTGACTTATTGGGTGCATTAAGAGGCGCCTGTGATGACGCTGAAATAAATAAAATTCGTGAGGAAAACAGAATCAAATACAAATTAGAGGTTGAAGAGGCATTAGGTAATGTAGGTGCTAGAATGCATGATGAAAATCTTGAGGGAGATATAGAATTATGTTGGAACATTATGAGGAAAATGAAGCAAGAGGACGAAATTGACCTAAGAACTCTTTCAGAGGGAGTCGCAGAAGAAATTAAAAAGGAATTGGGAGATAATCAAGACCTCAATACGCAATCAAAAGTTACTGGATTGATATCTATGTTATTCCTTACACATAGAGGCTTTACTGATATCAAACAAGATAGTGTGCCCAATGGGAAAATCGTAATCAAGGACTTATGGCCAAAAATTGAAGACTGGGAATCAATTAATGACAAAATTAAAAACGATATTGTAGAATTAAATCATCCGATNATTCANAGAGCAATGAAAAGTAAATCTGAAATTGATAATAGAGGTGAAATCAATGAGTGATGAATTACAGACACTAATCGAAGCAACTCTTTTTGGAGCTGGTCGATCTATGAGCTTAGAACAGTTGTCTAGGGGTTTAAATAGAGATATTAAAGAGGTAAGTGATTCTTTACTTACATTACAGGTTGCATTAAAGCGAAGAAGGAATGGAGCATTACAATTAGTAGAAATATCTGGCAAGTGGGCTCTAGAAGTTAAACCTAAAATTGCTGAAAAACTTCCCAAAGAAGCGAAAACTGATATTTCTCCAAGGTTGTTGAAAGCAGCGGCTTTAATAGCTTACCATCAACCGATGGAGCAGGCTAGTTTAGTAAAGTTACTCGGAGAAAAAGCTTATGGTTACGTCAAGCAATTGTCTGATTCTGGTTTAATAGACAGAAGAAGATCTGGAAATACTAGAAGATTGACCACTACAAGAAGATTTTCAGAGGTTTTTGGATGCCCCTACACAGATCATAAAAGAGTTAAAGCATGGTTTAGGGAAAGATCTGAACAGTTAGGAATGACTGATAGTCAATCTACACATATTGCTTTAGAAAGCGAAAANAATTTATGAAATATATTATAATTTTTTGTGATACATTCACTAAAGATGTTATAGTTAATGATTAATGGGATATTGAGAGGAATGAGTTTTTCCAAGTCAATTTTTTATGGCTTAAAACTTTACTTTTTATTTTCTTTAACTATTGGAATTTCATTCTTTATTAATATACAACGTAATGATATTAATGGAGACCTCCAAGATAGTTATAACTATATCACACATTCTATAGATATTTTAACTATTGCTTTTCCAATATTCACATTTTATGTTGGCACTAGACAATCTAATATTATTAAGAGAAGAACAGATAGTGCATTTGCAGTAGCAATTAGTTCCATTTTAGGTTTTTTGATATTATTATACCTAAACTGGTCAATTATCTTAGGAGGCTTAACTGTAGCAGGATTATTAAATGAAACTATTTTTGAAGATATTATTAACAGAAACTATTTCAACGATTTAATTTGGCGAGTTATTCCTTGTGTTCTAGCTAGTTTATTTTCTGCTTCTATAAATCATAAAATTGTCACAAAATCTAAATCAAAAATAAACAAAAATTCAGATAATATTAGAACGGATAAAAATAATTCAGAATTACCTTGGATTTATTCAGTAGGGACNGTAGATGAACATGGATTTGAATGGATTAAACACAATAATTTCCAATGGTACAGAGCTGTNAATAGTGGTGATGAATGGAAAAAATATGATTAATTATTTTAAATCGTCTCGATATTTTTGCAAACTATCTTCAATCAATTTAGCAGTAATCCTCTTTCCACTTGATTTCGCTAAATCTACAACTGCGTCAACTTCTTGATCAGTTGCGCCAGCAGTAACAGCCATGTTTCTAGCGTGTAATTTCATGTGACCTGCCTGAATTCCTACTGTAGCTAAAGCCCTTAGTGCACCTAAATTTTGGGCTAATCCTGCCGCTGCCATGACCTTTGCAAGATCGTTTGCAGAATTAATACCCAATAGTGCTACATTAGTTTGTGCGGCTGGATGAACTCGAACAGCTCCTCCAACTAAGCCTACTGCCATGGGTAATTCTATAGAACCTACTAAGTCTCCATCATTATTTTTCTCCCAGTGAGTCATTGATCCATATTGTTTATTGAAAGATGCATAACTGTGAGCACCTGATTCGATTGCCCTCCAATCTTGACCACAAGCTATAGCAATTGGAGAAATTGCATTCATTATTCCTTTATTGTGTGTTGTAGCTCTGAAAGGGTCTGAAGCCGCAAAATGATATGCCTGTATTACTCCGTCAATTATTTGTTCACCTTGCTGAATATCTTTTCCCCCATCAGACATTTCTAAACGTGAAAATGTAGCGCTTACTCGTGCTAATCTATGTACTGCTAAATTAGAAATTATTCTTAAGACAACAGTACCCCCACTAATTTCTTCAACCTTAGATGCAATTGATTCTGCCATTGTGTTGACTGCATTAGCCCCCATCGCATCTCTACAATCAACTAATAAATGTAGAATTAACATCTTTCCAGACTCTGTATCAATAATTCTGGCTTCTAAATCTTTACAGCCTCCTCCAAATTTAACTAAAATGGGATCCACTTCATTGCACAAATTAATTAATTTGTCTTTTTCAGATAAAATTAATTCTTTGGATAAATCAATATCAGGACAGTTAATTACCTGGATTTGTCCAATCATTACTGGGTCGTCATTGTTAGATTTGAACCCACCATTCATTTGACATCTTTTTGCCATATTACTTGCTGCTGCAACTACAGACGGTTCTTCTAACACAAAAGGTATCAAATAATGCTCATCATCAATTACAAAATTAGTTGCAACTCCAATTGGTAAAGAATAAGTCCCCACTACATTTTCTATCATTTTGTCTGCAGCTGATTCTGAAAGTTCACCTGTTTTTGACCAAGCTAATATTTGCTCTTCGCTTAAATCTGCTATCTGAGCTAATAGTTCTCTTCTCTCAGAAACGGTTAATTTGTAAAAACCTTGAAGTCGACTGTTGTTTACTGCCATGTGCTCAACAATCGGTAAACATTCTATTTCTAAATCATTCCGCTCAAAAATACTTATGTTAACGTTAATTAACGCGTTAACTATGCGTTAACTATGCGTTAATAATGCGTTAGGNGNTTTATTTGTTCCGATTGAAAATCTCCGTTTACTCCTTAAAAAAGCTTGGAGAGAAGGAGTTTNCTCTTAATTAAGCGTTAATCAAACGTTATTAACGCAACATTGTTAAGCCTTCATTNCTATCGGNCAGNATGGTAGATACAAATGTCNTTAATTTTACTCTACCTAATATGAGAGTTAATCCATTTAACATTAAACCTCTAAATCAAAATGAGCGAAATTTACTTGTTGGAAGAAAAGATACTATTTCAAAANTAATCAGTTGGTGTAAACATAGATCTTCACGTATGGTACTTCTAGTCGGAAATAGAGGAACAGGTAGAACATCTTTGTTGAACTTATTAGGAAATGAAGCCTTTAGGCATTTTCAATTTAATATTTTCCCAACTAATGAACCAATGAGAAGACTACTTGAAGAGCTATACATTACTGTAGTATCTGATTTCGAGGTTCCGCGACTAACCCCTCAATTGCAAGAAAATCTTACTAAAGCATTGCCTAAAACTGGGCGATTACCAATATTGAGTTTTGATTACCCAAACATTCATGGAAGTGAAATTGCTGATGTTTTCAAACAAATTACNCAAATAATCAGATCTTTAGATGCAGTCTCTATAATTGCATTGACTCCAGCTCAATTAGCAACATGGCCGCAAGAATTAATTGATGAATTCGATGAAGAAATTGAGATTAAGTCTTTCACCAATAAAGAAATCTTTGAAATGATTAAAAAAAGAGTTAGTTCTTCAACAAGAAATAACTGGATTCCACCTCAAGAATTAATAAATCAAATAGAAGAAAGAACAGGTGGNCATCCGTCTGAATCCATTAAATTAATGCGAAAGATTGTTCATTCGATTAAATCTAATCAAAATTATGATGATGAAATAATAGAAATTTTTGAAAATATTAAATCTAGTGACATAGCTAATCATGAAGATGATTCTATAGAAGAATATATAACTAAAAATCAAACTTTTGAAGATGAATTTGAATCTCAGTCACTGGAACCTCAGGTTCCACAGAGACAACAAATTGAGTTTCAAGAATATGAGGAGCCTGATATTTATTCTGAAATAACCGTTAATACTGATCTTGAAGATGATGGGTATGAAGATAATTACTTAGAAGTCGAAAAAAATACCGTAATTAATAGCAATAAAATAAACGTCAATCAAAAAGCTCAACTTCCAAGCGGTGGATTTGGTAGACTGAGTGGAAGAACCAGAAATACAAATGAGTTAATGAGAGAGGAAGGATATGTAATCTTTCCATCCGACAATATAACAGCTAACAAAATTGATAAAACAAGAACCCTGAATTCACCAGTTATAGAAAGAGAAGATGTAACTTTATGGATTGACGAAAATAGTTTAGGAAATAATTTTTTAAACGAAATGCCAAATATAAAAAATGATCAAAGTAAAGACGGCTTAATCAACATACAAAAAGAGAAATTGTCAAGTAGTCAATTTGAAATATCACTTAAGGAAATGCAAAAACCGACACAAATTCCAAAAAATGAAAGGATGTTTGATTTAAATGTAGACAAATTGCGACTACTCGACGATAATGAAATTAAAATTATTAAAATGTGTTCAAAAAGAGAAATTTCTCCTTCAGACATAGAAATGAGAGAAATTTTAGGTGGTATTGGAAGAACAAGGTTNTCACAAATATTTAATGGACTAAATAAAAATGGCATTTTAAGTGTTAAAAAGGTAGGTAGATCTCGTATGTTTTATCTCTCAAATAATGCAAAATCACAACTTAAAGCTTGGGGATTAATAAAGTGATAGTATGAATCAATGGAAAGTTTTATTCAGTCATAACTTCTTAGGAGTAATTACTTCTATAGAAATTAATAGAACTGGCATTGCAGTTTCTAACAATACAAGTATTCGGTTTTTAAATTTCCAAGGTAAAGAAATTTGGGAGCTCAAACTACCTTTTAAACCTTATAAAATAAAATCTAATAAAAATTTATTAGGAGTTTTAATGGGTAATGGCTTCATAGTAATTGATTCTGAAACTGGAAAACAATTGCATGAAGGTAGATCTACTCAGGGAGGTTTCTCACAAATAATTAATCGTCCAGGAGGAGGATGGATTCTTACAGATAGAAATGATAAAATTCACATTTTTAATCAAAAAGGATTTGGAATTAAAAGATTATTTTCTGGGAAAGTTAGGAGAATGCTCGGCTGGATAGACAGAGAACACTTGATTGTTCATGACGGTGATGGATGTATGAGATGTCTAAAACTGTTGTCAGAAGCAACTCAACGACAATTAGAGGANAAATTATGGTCTTGGGCCTCAGATTTAAAAAATGGAGAAATGATTTTACAGTCTAAATCGGGACAAATTATGAAAGGGAAACCAAACAGAATTGGATGGGATCATTTAGAGTGTATTTCAGAAAAAAGTATCGAGATTTCTGAATCTGTATGGACCAAGGATGGTTGGTGGATTTTGGACATGGAGAATAGATTAATGAATATTAATAATTCACAGACATTTTCAAATTTTGGTGACATCATCGCAAGTGATGATGATAAAATTATTGTAATTGCAAATAAAAATGGTTTGTTAAGAATTATTGTATCTGATGAATTAATTAAAGATAGAAATAGAAAAATTCTTTTCGAATTTGAAAGAATTAAATTCAATTTAGATACTGTAGAAAAACAACATATTTTCAAAAAGGCAAAAATTGAAGAATTAACAAAAAACGAATTAGATGCAAAAAATTTANACAATTCNTTAGAAATTGAACCCAAAAATAAAGAAGAACGGCGATAATATGGACAAATTGATATTAAGTAAAGAATTAGTCATGCACTACATCGGTATAACCACTAAAGCATTTGAAAAGGCTACACCGTTAGCAAAAAAGAATAGTAAAGATGAAGAAAATCTAAAATCAATGCTTAGAATGGCAAAAGATTACATGAATGACGCAAAGTATTTCTTAGAAAATGATGATTTGCTCAGAGCATACGGTGCGATTAACTACTCACATGCATGGATAGATGCTGGAGTAAGGATTGGCTTACTTGATGGACACGGTGACGATGTACTCTTTACACTACCATAATTATTCAACTAACCTTATTTTTTTACTACCTACTACTTCCACAACCTTGCAGTTATTTTCATGAAGCCTAGATTTTAATTTCTTGTCAATTGTTAATACAGGCCAATCATTTTCAATAGATAAATTTAANAAAATATCATCTGTATGTAATTTTTCTGAGTGTAAATAATTTACTAATGAAGATCTTTGTTTCAAAATATTCAATAGCAGACTCTTTGAATTTTTATCTTCTATTTTCTCAAGTTCAAATAAAACCCTATCAATTATAATGAATTCATATTTTCCAAAAATCTGTAAAAATGCTGTGTCGATATTTATTCTAGAATCAACAAGAGCAACCCATCCACAAGAATCAACCAAAACTTTTGGCAGGATAACACCTCATCCAATTATGCTTGCATGACCAATTAATCTCCATCTTGTACCAACTCTCCTGGAAAGACTCAATCTGCTACCGATATTTGCGCAGATTGGTAATTTCAAATTTAGAAACGTTTTGCCTTTCTGATTATTTGAAATGGTACCAACGGATTTTGCTGTTGCAACAGTAACCATTAATGTTTCACCATTTCTCAGAGGATATATTTCATTAGATTCTCCTGCAGATCCAACCATTTCTTTGAGTAAAGATACTTCTAATTCTACTCTTGACCTAATAGGAGGTAATTTACCTTTGATAGAGACTACCTGTCCAGATAAATTATCACTTTTTGAAAAGTTAGGATCTAATTCTGTAGCCATTCCACAAAGTCCTCCTGCATTCATAGAATCTAGGTTAATTCCTCCACCCTTGATACTAGAAATTGTTGATTCAATAGGGATCCAGCTTTCTTTACCCGCAGATTGCACTCTGCGCCCTGGTCCAATTTCAATCTCATCTCCAATTCTAAATTGTCCAGAGACAATACTCCCTCCTAATATGCCTCCCTTAATTTTGCTTGGCCGAGTTCCAGGGCGATTAACATCAAAAGATCTAGCAACATACATCAATGCGTCTTCCTCAGAATTTCTTTCTGGTGTTGGAATAATCTCTTCAATTGTACTAATTAATATGTCTAAATTGACATCATGATGTGCCGAAATAGGGATTATTGGAGCATTTTCAGCTATTGTACCCTTCAAAAATTCCTTAATTTGTTTATAGTTCTTTAAGGCTTTTTCTTTAGTAATCAAATCTATCTTGTTTTGTACCACTATTATATTCTTTATTCCTGCAATACTTAAAGCCATCAAATGTTCCCTAGTCTGCGGTTGAGGACATTCTTCATTTGCAGCTACCATCAGTAGTGCACCATCCATGATGCTGGCACCACTAATCATGATNGCCATCAATGTTTCATGACCAGGGGCATCTACAAAAGAAACTACTCTTTTGAGTTCTTCTGGATTATCATTCCCACCATCNGGGCTCTTACCAGAAACATAGTACTTACCTTCCTTGGACATATAGAACGCAGTATCTGCATATCCTAATTTAATACTTATTCCTCTTTTTAATTCTTCAGAGTGGGTATCTGTCCAAACTCCTGATAGCGCTTTGGTTAGAGTTGTTTTACCATGATCTACATGACCAACCAATCCAATATTAACCTCGGGTTGTTTTGGTAATTTTTTATCCAGTTTAAATCCCCCGTAGTTATTGTTAGATACAATCAATTTTCAGTTTCAGAATCTACTGATCCAGAAATTTCAGCCAAAGATTTTTTACCTTTTCCAACAACTTTTAGGTTAATTTGTCTGGTATCATTCGTAATTGTAGAGCCCCTAAATTTCTTACGCATTCTTAGTCCTTCGTGCTTAGTTCTATATCTTTGACCTTTTTTCATAAATATTTTATGTCCTTTAAAACCAGTCCCTGAGGTAACTAAGAGAGGTTTTTTTGACCCCCCATCTAAATCTTTGCGCATGGGAGTTCCTACCTTGTCGCATCCACCAGTAATCTCTAACTTATACCCGTCAAGTGGTGTTTGAGAATCTTTGCTTTTAACAAATTGTCCTTCAACTACATCTCCTATCTTTTTACCAATAAATTGATTGTAATCACTACCTGAAATACTAGCAGCGTAACTTTTTCCACCATTTTTTGAATCTGTATCATTGATTACAGCTACAAAAGTATTGTCTTCACCTTTTGACATTTGATATCTCCTTGCAACTCGCCCACTCTAGGTTTATTTATTACCTCATCGGGTGCAACATTCATTTTAATATAGCCTATTTAGATTAGATTCTAATCGTTCAATTAAATCTGAAGGCAGAATATTAGGCATCGAGAGTAATTGAGTTCTACCTCTCCCTTTAGGGACAGCACCATAAGAACTAGACAATAATTCCTTAACCTCTAAATCTTTGAGATATTTCCATAGTGTTGTATGCCCTTTGGGAGATTGATTGTATTCTTCACATACTACTTTGTATAACTGTTCTGCATCACCGCTAGTAATCTGTGATTCTTTCTTTAACCTTCTACATATGGCAAGTAATAACATTCGCGAATGAGGCCTGAGTGAATCAATAATATGGGGCTCAACTGAACTGACTTCTTTACTCGAAATCATTTGAACATCACTAGGAATCAAAAATTTTCTGCCTTCTTTTTCAGCATTCTTTGCAGCACCTTCAATTAAATGGAGAACATTTCGCGCATCTCCCCGTGAAGCTGCTGATTTAGCTATTAATTCTAAAATTTCTCTAGAATATGTACCTTCAAACAAAGATAATGACGCCCTCTGTTTGGCAATTTCAAGTAACTCGCTATACTCATATCCATTTAGTCTGAGATGGTTTCCAATACCAAATCTAGAAATTACGGCTCCTTCCAATAAATTAATTATTTCTTCCTGACTAATTAAAATTAAAGATAAAGTACCCTTGCCTTGCTTATCTTCATCAATTCTTAATAGATTATATAACAAATTATTTCCCTCTTTTATGAGTATATGATTAATCTCATCTAAAATAATCAATAAATGCTGATTTAAATTAATTAGAATTTTTCTTACACTGAATAGAATTTCACTCGAAGACAAGCCCCTAACTGGATAACCTGGATCTAATTTATTGATGATTCTTTGAAGCACCTGAGATGTAGTATTATGATTCCTACAGTTAATGTGTAAATGAGATATATTTCTTCTGTTAGAAAAGTTGAATTCGATATCCTTGGCAAAAACTCTNGCTAAGGCTGTTTTTCCGGAACCAACTGGCCCTGTTAATAAGGCGTTACAACTTGTTTCAGGGTGTAAAATAGTACTGAATATTGATGCTAAAGAAGATAACTTTTCTTCTCTACCAACTAATTCATTAGGAATAAAATCAAAACTTAGAGGCTCGATATCTTTCAGTATTAAACCTGCACCAATCCGGTCAAGATATCCAGCCACAAATTCTTGTTAAAACATGTTGTTAATAGTGATTCGGAATAATTACAAAAAAAAAACGCATATTAGAAGTTCAGTGGATTTCATCAAACTTGTAGCCATCCTCCCATTTTTTATCACCGAGAACAACTTCTAACTCGTAAGGTGTAATCATCGGTTTGGCATACTTTACAGCATCATCTATGGCAATCCTAGGACAAGCAGTGTTAACAAATACGTCAACAGGATAAAAGTCAATTAATTCTGGTCCAACATGTTCCATAGCCAATAAATATCCTTTTTTACCATGTTTCTCTAATTTATTTTTCATTCTAATTGCTAAATTTCTCCTCATTTGTCCAGGTTTTGCACCAATTAAAATTCCAAATCGTTCTTTATCCATAGAAGACATAATCAATCCAGAACGCTGTCTTAGTATTCTTTCAATTCTTTCTCTACCCATCTCTTTTGCTTCACCTGTGTAAGGATCAAGCATTGCCAAAGGTTTTCCTGTATGCAAAACTAGACCGATTGGATGAAAATCTCCGCTACCTAGGAATATATAATGACCTATATTGGGGTCATCTCCAGAATAATTACACCCGAGAACTTGTCCAGGGAATGATAAACGTGCACCTCCAATTGGTACAGTAACGTCAAATCCTGCATCCTCTAAAAATTTTTGATACGTAGGAAGTAAATGTAAGTGCTGAATACTGCCAACTAGTCCAAGTTTTATGTCTTTAAGAGGTGTCACCCTCCCAACCATATCCTCAAATTTATCCAATGCTTCAAGTTCAGATAGTACTGGTCCTGAAGGTTTGTCTAATCTCTCTTTAGCAATATTTCTGTGTGCATGGAGAAAAGGCAAAACATGCTCAATTTCAGGAACTCCGTCATAAGTCACTGGAATAAATTGGGTTGGCATTCCTGAATCAATATTCATCTGTGAATGGCCCATATGTGCAACCAATTCAACCCCAATATTTTGCATCTTGTCGTGTACTAAATCACACGCACCATAGCATGGATCAGCTGATAAGACCACTCTAGCGGATGTTTCCGATTCAATTTTATCCATCATTTCAAGTGCTTGCATTTTAAGACCCTCTGGAACTTGTAATGCAACTAATCTAGTATCATTCTTTTTAATTCTCTCTACTAAATCATCCAGTTCAAATTCGTGTCTACTTAAATCCAAAATACCACCTACAAGAAAACGATGTTTTCACCATCCATATCAACCCTTATCAAAGATTCTATATCTTCTTTTGTTTTTTCTCTTAATTTATTTAATCCATTACCCTTCTCAAAAATTATTATAATTTTTGAAATTGTTGCCTTTATGGATTTAATTCCGTTTATGATTGAAATCATTGTCCCTCCAGTGGATATTACATCATCTACAACTAATACCCTTTCACCTGGTTTAATATCATTGATGAATAAGTCTCCCTCAGAGTAACCAGTTTTCTGATTAACACAAATCTCACCTTCTAAACCGTAGCTTCTTTTTCTGGCAACAACCATTGGCTTACCAGTCTTGTATGCTAATACGGTACTAAGTGGAAGTCCCATAGCCTCAATTCCTAGGATTAAATCTACCTCATCCCATTCTACCATCTCAACTATAGAGTCTGTAACGACTTTAATCAACTCAAAATTTAATCTTGGAACCCCATCAGATAACGGATTAACAAAGTATGCATAACCCCCTTTCCTAACAACAGGTGAGTTCTCAAGACTCTGTTTTAGTACATCCTGTAAATCGTTCATTTAGTCAACCCCTACAGGTTGGAGAACTATGCCAACCCTTTGACATGGTGATGTCCACTTACTAGCGATATCTTACAAGGCGTTGGGAATTTCATACTAGCTTTTCTTAATGCTGATTTAGCATTCAAGAAATCTTTAGGAGTACACTTAATTGAAACAATTATTTGGCCTTTTTTAACTCTTGCAGCNGTACCAACATTTTTGCCAAAAGATTGCCTCATACCCATTGAAACACGATCTGCGCCTGCCCCAGTAGCTTGTTTGTTTTCGCGCAGTACATGATGAGGGTATGTATGAATTTTCAATGAATAGCCATCTACACCAGCAGANTTCCTAATTGTTGAATTAGCAATCACTCTAGCTGCTTCCAGAGCTGTATGTCTTATTTGGCAAGATTCCTTGGCTGTCAAATGCAATTCTAATTCAAATCCACCCAACTCAGCTAATCTTCGATTACCCGTGTGGTATTGTAGAATACGATTATTCGGCACACCACCCATATATTTTCTTCTAGTATAAGCTGGACCTGAAATTCTACGATACATTTTTGCCGGTTTACGTGCCATTTTTAACCAACTCGGAACTACCCGACTAGCGAGGCGTATATAACGCTAATTGGGTTTGAAAAAGTTCATACTTTCGGCAAGATACTTCAAGTATACCCATACTCGAGTAATGAAGGCGATGAACGATAAGGCGGCTAGCAATAAATCTTTTTTCGAAAAAATGCAATATTGGCTCAGGGAGGAAAGTGATCTACAATGGGTTTCGATTGCGGTATTTTTTACNGTAATAATAATCGGTGCTTTCTTTTTTGAACATACCAAAGTTTTACCTGGATGGGTCAGAGCTGATTCTTCTGATCAGGGGACACTTATTGACATCGACTGGAATGAAAATGGGACCAAGGCATTAGCAATATTTTCAGANAAAGGAGATAAAAATTTAATGAGTTGGGATTCTAAAAACGGATGGGAAGAAATCCAATATGACTCCGAACCTAATGCAGTCGACTGGGCTGATCAGGACCACTGGCTGGTTGGTACAAATGATGGTATTGAAGTATGGCCTGNAGTAGGAGATACTTCTAATCAAATTGTGATGAATTGGTCTGATAATTTATCTAGCCACAGAATCATTGACATTAGCAGTATTGGAGGTGTTTCTGGATTTATAATTACACAATCTACTGAAGGGTCAAAAATACACTATTTCAGTGATACAGAGGTTTCATTAGGTACCAGCCCACCAGCCACAGGAAATGAAAAAGATGATGTTGAACAAAATGTANTTAATGATTCGGATGATAATGAATTACAACAGATTAGNACTAATATCGTCAAAAATGAAGGNCATGTTCAACTTANTAGTATTGAAATGGTTGACAGTAAGCGAGCATTGGTTATAGGTTCCTCTTCAGTATTTGGAATAAACCCTACGAATGCACTAACAATAAGTACACTATACGATGTTTGGGCTTCAGACAACGATAACCCGAATATACAATTAATACACTCCAAAGCGGGTGTTGAATTATCCCAAATCATCCCCCTAGATGAATCCTGGGGTGACAAATATANTGCAGCAGTAATTGGCCCAACTGATTGCTTGATAATCAATTTAGAAGGAATTGTTGACGAATTATGCGAAGGAGGTGGCTCTTCTGGCGCAGTAGATTCAAGCGGGACTATTTGGATTACATCTGCTACGAATTCACTAGAGATCAATAAAATTACATCAAAAGATAATCAAAAAACGCATGTAAGTGAATCATTACTTCTGCCTGAAAAATATGAAATAAATTCTAGGTTAGCAAAGACTACGGGAGAAAACATTCAATTTTATGGGATTAACGATGAAGGTAATGAAGTCAAAGCTACTTTAGATCCTNCTGCAAGTCAGTCTGTTTTGAGAAGTTTNGACATGCTAGGACAACTAATTGTTTTTGTTATCGCAATTTCAGTATTTGGAGCCACCGCTTGGCAATTTTATGAGAATAGAGGAAGAAGTTCTTGGTAAATTAATTTTTCAATCGGCAATGTCAAAAACCTCCTGTAGTCTGTGTTAATCCTAAGAAGGAGGTTTTTCAGTTTGAGTCGGAATATGATGGACCAATATTTTGAAATTAAGAATGCCAATCTAGATACAATCTTATTCTTTAGAATGGGAGATTTTTATGAAATGTTTCATGATGACGCGAAAATAGTTTCNAAAGAACTTGGGCTTACATTAACAAGCAGAGACAAAAAATCAGATAATCCAATACCAATGGCTGGATTTCCTTGGCATGCCCTAGAAGAAAATCTTAGGAAAATGGTTTCAAAGGGATACAAAGTAACTCTTTGTGAACAAGAAAATGAACTGAGGCCTGGTGCAAAATTACTCGAAAGAATTGTTACACGAGTTTATACACCTGGAAGCCTGTTTGAAGAGAATTTGTTAGACCAAGATAAAGCATCACGTCTAGCATCTATCATAATCAAGAAAGATTTAATTGGAATTTCAATAGTAGACGTTTCTACTAGTGAAGTCTGGTCTATGGAATTCAAAGGAAAAGATTCAACTAACCAATGCATCAATGAATTATTGAGATGGGAACTTAGCGAAATAGTAATGCGTGGTAGAACCGCTAAAAATGAAAGTTTCAAACTAATAACAGCTTCTATAGACTCAGTAAGTATTTCACAGCATGAAATTAGTACAAAAAAGTCATTGAAATATGTTAAAGAACATTTCCAGTTAAATGATTTAGGTTCCTTGGGTCTAGACAACTCAGAAATTTGTATTGATGCGCTCGGAATTGCTACCTCATACCTAAGTAAATTATATCAAAAAGAAAAAATAAAACTAAGAAATCCTACATTACAAGATGAAGAGAAGATTGTAACTCTAGATAATACAACTTTAAAAAACCTAGAGTTAATTCAAACTATTTATAATGAAAAAGAAGGTTCATTACTACACTCTATAGATAATACACGAACTTGGATGGGCAAAAGGAGATTAAAAAACTGGATAATGAGACCTTTAAAAGATATGCAAATCATCATCAAAAGACAATCTGCAATCAATGACTTAATGGTTTCAAACAGGAGACTACACCAAATCAGAGAATCTTTGAAGGGAATGAGAGACTTAGAACGTTTAGCGACTAAATTATCTTATGGCAGAATAACTAGTAGGGATATGATTGCTATTTCTTCAACTTTAGTTAAAATGCCAATTATTAAATCTATCCTAAAAGAATCAAATAACGATTATTTAATAGACCTCTCTGAAAATTTAGATGTTCTAGAGCATATGAAATTAAAAATTAATTCTGCTTTGCTTGAAGAACAACCGATTGGAATAAAAGATGGAAATATTTTTAGGGACAATTATTCTGATGAATTAGATGATTTTAGGAAAAAAGTTACCCAAGGAATCAGTTGGTTAAATAATTTAGAGAAAAATGAAAGAGAACGACTAGAAATTCCATCTCTAAAAGTAAGACATAATAGACAATTTGGATGGTTTATCGAAGTTACAAACACACATAAAAATAAGGTCCCTGTTAACTATAGAAGAAAGCAAACAATGACAAATGCTGAAAGGTATATTACTGATGAATTAAAACAAATGGAACAAATATTGTTCAATGCTGATGAAAAAAGTAAAAATTTAGAATATGAATTATTCTGTGATTTAAGAGATGAACTTACCCTTTATTCAGAACAACTAATTAACATCGCAGATTCCATTTCATCGTTAGATGTCATTTCAAGTTTAGCACACACTGCCAGAAGTAGGAATTGGTGTAAACCAGAATTAAGCCAAAACAATGAAATTAACATAGTCCAGGGAAGACACCCTGTATTAGAAAGTATACCAGAATATGTAAGTAATGATTTAAAAATGAATGAAAAGAGAAGATTATTACTAATTACTGGGCCGAACATGGGTGGCAAATCTACTTACCTTAGACAGAATGCATTGATAGTTATTCTAGCCCAAATGGGTTCTTTTATTCCTGCTAAAAGAGCAAGAATTGGTATTGTTGACAGAATTTTCACTAGAGTAGGAGCTAATGATGATTTACGAAGAGGAAGATCAACATTCATGCTAGAAATGATAGAAGTAGCTCACATACTCAAAAGGGCTACCTCAAAAAGCTTAATTCTTCTAGATGAAGTTGGTAGAGGAACTTCTACATTTGATGGTTTATCTATAGCTTGGGCGGTGTGTGAGGATTTAGACTCAAGAGTAAAAGCTAGGACCTTATTTGCGACTCACTATCATCAGTTAGTGGGTTTAGAAGAAAAATTAGACGGATTTAAGAATGTACATGTGAATATTGCAGAACTAGAGAGCGGATTGAAATTTCTCTACAATGTAAAAGACGGTTCATGTGATGAATCCTACGGGGTACAAGTTGCTGCTTTGGCAGGTTTACCGTCAAATGTTATCGAAAGAGCAATTGAACTTTTGTCATTCCTTGAAAATAAAGCTTCTCAAGCTAAAGCAGGTAGTGGACAACCAATCAAAAGAGATTCTAATCAAGCAAGTATTCTTAGATATGTGATTGCAAATGAGATGGAATCAAACAGTATTTCAAATACAGATAATACGGATGAAATCGGCAAAAAGATTATTCAACTACTAAAAAATATTGACCCTGATACATTATCTCCAAAAGAAGCCCTTGAAAATATTTACACTTTGAAGAATATTATTAATTATGAAAAAGATTAGGAGGAAGGAAATTGGAGAATAGAATTAAAAAATTAGATGAAAAAACAATTTCTAAGATTGCTGCTGGCGAAGTAGTCGAAAGACCTGCACAGGTAATCAAGGAGCTGATTGAAAATAGTATTGATGCAAAATCAACAGAAATAATCATAGATATCGAAAATGGAGGTTTCGATTTAATTAAAATCGCAGATAATGGAAACGGAATTATAAAAAATGATTTGATTCTTTCTATAGAAAGACATGCTACAAGTAAATTATCGCAAATTGAAGACCTAAACATTATTTACACTCTTGGATTTAGAGGAGAGGCTCTATCTTCAATTGCAGCAGTATCAAAATTATCAGTAGCTAGTAGAGCAAATAAATCTGATGGGTTTCGATTAAACGTCACTGGAGGAGACATCGGAAAAATTGAACCCTATCCCATGAATAAAGGTACTATTATTACAGTTGAAGACATTTTTTTTAATGTTCCAGCTAGACTTGCATTTCAGAGAAGGCCTGCAACAGAGTCTGCAAAAATTGTTGAATTAACCGTGCAGCATGCTATGGCACACCCAAATATTTCTTTCAAGCTAAAAAATGAAGATAGAATGATAATTAATGTGCCTGCGGTAAACGATTTAAGAGATAGGCTGTTCGATTTATTAGGTATTTCAGCGACAAAACTAATTCCGCTTAAAGAACCTCCAAACGATCTAAATGTTCCTGGTGACGAATCTTGGTCTGGTTGGATTTCTCCTCCTGGAATAACTCGGGGCAGAAATGACGACATACATATTTTAGTAAATAACAGAGTTGTAACTAACCAACCTTTTTCTGAGGCAATTAAGAGAGGTTACCATACTAGATTAATGGTTGGAAGACACCCAATTGCGATATTGAATCTAAAAATTCCTGCTAATGATTTAGATGTAAATGTTCACCCCACCAAAAGAGAAATAAGGTTAAAAAATTCCTGGAGAGTACTACAAAGACTTGAAAGATGTATTAATTACACGTTATCCAGTGTTCATACTTCACCAGAAGGCAATAGTAAATTCAGTGGAATTAAATCTGAAAAAAATTATTTTTCAGATTTACCTAAAACTATACAAAAACCAAAGTGGGCAGAATCTGCAAGTAATCAATTAACCTTAGAAAATAAATTAATTGGAGAAGATAGCATAAAAAAAGAGAAAATACATATTAGTTCATCTGTAAGTAATCAAAAAACACTTCCAGGTTTAGATCCGAAACCTATTTCAAATCCTCTTTCTATAGAGGAAAGGAATTTGCATAGATATTCTGGATCAATAAATTCTACAAGTCCTTTAGATGAACCATTGAATACTTCAAATGTCAAAAATGAATTAGGAGAAATGGAGCCATTATGTCAATTTGCTAATACATATATTGTTGTTCAAAAAGGAAAAGAATTACTTTTAATCGATCAACATGCACTACATGAAAGAATTAGATTTGAAAAACTGAGATACTCGAATATTTATTGGAATCCACAAAAAAGATTGCTACCGCTTGAATTAGAATTAAACCCTATCGAATCGGAAAGGTTGAGAGCAAGGAAAAATTTAGTTGAGCAATTAGGATTTAAATTACAAGAATTGAAAGATAATAAATGGAATTTAATTTCTCAACCATCCGCAATCCCACCTGAAAAAATTATTGAATTTTTAAATGATTTAATTCAGGACTTAGGTGATGAAAATAGAAATTTAAATACATTAGAAAAAATGAAAGACCACATCGCATTTATGCAATCTTGTAGAGGTGCTGTAAAAGCCAATCAAATACTCAGTTTAGCTGAAATGCGAAGATTATTATCAGACATGAGGACAATAGAAAACCCATGGGCATGCGTACACGGCAGACCTACAGCCCTAAAAATTTCAATTAATGAACTGGATAAACATTTCGGGAGACATGGTTAGCAAACACATACTTTTGAATCAATTAATTTCTGTAGAAACAATGGATCTGTTACTTCATACCATTTTTCCGAGTCAATGGCTCCGCCAGTATAACTTAACATAATCATTGCAGTCATTTGTAGACGATGATCATTAAATGATATTAAATCATTTTTTGGTACGGAAATAATTGATTCAGAAATTTTAAAATTAATATCTAAATCTACATCTAAACCAAATTGATTTGATAAATAAAGTGTAGATTCGACTCTATTAGACTCCTTGTTAACAGCATGATTAAAGCCAGAAATAATACCACCTTTAGAAAGAGACATCAATACTAATAATGGAGTCAGTAAATCTATTTTATTTTCAATGTTAATCTCAAGAAAGTCACCTTTACCAGAGTTGGATATTAGTAAGCCTTCGGTTATTTTATTTAACTTTAAACCGAAATTTGATGAAGAATTTAATAAAAAATGATTGTTTAAGATATCTTTTTTATTGTTCCAATTCGTGATGATAACATCTACACTATGTAATTTTGATAACAACATGGGCATAATTAATAATGACTCGTCTAATGGTATCTCAATTTTATCATTAATAGTTGGCACCCATGGAAAAATTATCAAATTCTTATCATTAAACGTAATTTTGGCTCCAGAAATCATTGCAATATCAAGTGTTAACTGGAAATATGACCTAGAAATAATTTTATCCTTGAATAAAAATATGCATTTTTCTATAGAACTAGGCATAGTTAACACTAAACCAGAAATAATCTGAGAGGTTTTAGTTGTTAAAACATTAATTTTACTGGAACTATAAAATCCTGAAAAGGTTACGGGAAAAATAGATTCTGATTCTCTTTCGATTAGTACACCTCCTTTTTCTAAAATTTCAAACAATTCTGTATAATTTCGTTTTATTAAACTTTTATCTCCTGTTATTCTTGCTTTAATTCCATTCCTAGATACTAAAAAACACAGGAAACGAAAAGCTGTTGCACTATTTCCACAGTCTAGAAGTTCTGGATATTCGATGAACTCTTCTTTATTACACCCTTTAACTACCCAAAAATCCTCGTATTTTTTAATTTTAACACCTAATTTTTCGAGGACATCTGCACTCGAAAGTATATCTTTACCTACGCTGTGTTTAATTCCAATCAAGGTTTCAGTAGGTGTTTGAGCGGAAAGAAACAACCATCGAATGAAATGACTTTTTGAAGATGGTAAGGTCCAAAAAATCTTTTCTTGGGTTTTTTTAATTGATTCAAATTTTAATTTTTCAAAATTACCCTCAGAAATTTCTAAAGAATTAGATTTAACGTGTTTTGAACCTGATTTAGTCTTCATGTATTTTAGTGGAAACGTTCAAGAATTATAGTCATTAAGCGTAATTAAAATTTATATCCTAAATTGTCGCTTGTATCGGGGAGTAGCATTTTAACAGATAAACTTGGTAGAAAATTACAAGATTTACGGATTTCTGTTACAGACAGATGTAATTTCAGATGTAAATATTGTATGCCGAGGGAAATCTTTGATAAAAATTGGCAATTTCTCGAAAAAAATGCAATGCTGTCATTTGAAGAGATTTTAGAAGTAGTTGATTCGTTTGTAATCTTTGGATTAAAAAAAATTAGATTAACTGGAGGAGAGCCACTATTGAGGAAAGATTTAGAGGTCTTAATTCATATGATTAAGTCTAAGTATCCGAAATTAAAAATCGCATTGACTACGAATGGATCTTTACTGAAGTTAAAATCACTAAAACTAAAAAATTCTGGTTTAGACAGAATTACTATTTCATTAGATTCTTTAGATCCATTACTATTTCAAATTATGAATGATACTAAAATTCCTCTCGCACAGATTTTAGAAGGTATCAATCACGCAATTAAATCCAAAATTAGTCAAATTAAGATTAACTGTGTAGTTAAAAAAGGAGTTAATGAAAATCAAATTATACCGTTAATTGAATATTTTAAAGACAAAAATGTCACACTAAGATTCATAGAATTTATGGATGTAGGAAATTCTAATAATTGGGATTTAAATCATGTTCTAACCAGAGATGAAATACTGAGAATAATTAATGAAAAATATAATTTTTCAGAATTGGGAAGAGAAAAAATTTCTGATGTTGCTGAGCAATTTTTTGATACAAAAAGAAATCAAAAAATTGAAATTATTTCTTCAATTTCTAAACCATTCTGTTCAAATTGCACTAGAGCAAGACTTTCATCTGAAGGAAAGTTATACACCTGTCTTTTTGGTTTTCAAGGATTTGATCTAAAGCGGATTTTAAGAGAGGGTGGAAATTTAGTTAATGAAATTAAATTCATTTGGAATGGAAGAGATGATAGATTTTCAGAACTAAGGACTGAACATCTTAACGGCCCAAGAAAAATCGAAATGTCTTATATCGGAGGATAATTAAATTGCAGGAAGACTAATTTGAGATAATTCTGAATTCGACCTTTGGTAGTATAGCCTCATAATCCACATACCATCATCAGTTCCAGCCGACGAAGAATTAATGATAAAATAATCTCCCTCGTTAACCGTGTACATCGCATCTTTATCGTAAAAAGCAATTACTGAACCAATTCTCCCATAAACATCACTATCACCAGCATTACCTTTAATTGTGGTTTTATTAATATCTTCAGAATGGAAGATTGTAAATTCTACAGAGTCTGGGTCTAAGTGTTTATTTAAACTGGTGAATTTGACAATTTGAAATCCATTTTCGAGCCCAGTTACACTTACTTCTGCTATCGGAGGGGCTTTTTCTGGGGTGTTAATACTACCTGAAATCGTTATAATAACTATAGATGTTAATAATACTGTAATAGCTAACAATAAGACAGTTGCAATAACTGGACTTACTGCAGAACTATCATTCTTCAAGCTTCTTTTGTATCGCATGTCAATTGCCTCTTGTTCAAAACCACATAGATTAACCATTCTAAAACCTTCGTTAAGCAATTCTTTGCACTGTTTCAGGAGTTATCCCCTCCTCAGGAGTAACTCGGTAACTCATTACAGACAAATTTTCAGGTGCATTTCTAAATTTCCTAACAATCATTCTAGTTTCGAATTCACTGCCTATCATGTGGACACCAAAGGTCAGTACCATATCTGCTAAAGAAGACATTTCTTTTTCTATAGAAGTGTCTAAAGAATCGGTACTCACACATAATAATAAAATTCCTCTAGCCATCTGAGTATGTGCTTGCATCATTCGCAACATAGAGATAACCCTACTTTCTTCATACCTTTGAAAAAAGAAATCTAAATTTTCTACAGCACAACGGAAAAAAGGTCCCCTTTCTATAACACTATTAGCCATCTCTGTAAGGAAATCCTCAGTCTCGTCGTCAACAAATCTCGTTTGAGACAATCTTTGAATATCATTCATGTTAAATCCTTCCAAGCGAAATTTGCTAGCTTGTAATTCTTTTCCTAGAACACGGGTATTATACTCGGAACCAATACTAATAATTTGTAATTCATTCAACCAATTATATTTATCATACACCTGCATTATTTCTTGTGAAGTCTCGTTTGTGGAAATATACACTGTATTTTCAGGTTCTTCACAGGGAGAAAGGAATTGTTTAGCAAATAGTTCAGCACCTGAACCAGGGTCGGTAAGTGCAAGGATAGTAAATCCTCTAGGAACACCCCCATTCATAATTTTGTCAAATTTTGGAATCCCAAAGCTCCCCATTTTCCCAAAATATTGTTCATCTTCAGATGAAATAATAAATTTTTTATTTTCCATGTTTTAACCTCAATTAATTACAATTTGTCCTCGATCAATTAAATCCGTACAATAAAGATCTAAATTTGCTAAAACCCCTGCAGGAGTTTGATCAGGAACATTGATGATTACTGATAGAACTTCTCTTTGTCTAAATGTGTTTACAAATGTATGTAAGTATTCTGCTAACATTCGTTCCTCATTATATATGGCAAGTGCGTTTACACTGTCTAGAATTACAAAGTTTCTTTCGTTATTATTTTTTCTAAACTGATACATTGTCCTTAGAAGAGCACTTTCTAGCATTATAGGTGAATCGATATACGTAATGTTCGAATGTGTTGTATTAGTGCCACCTAAAATTCCAGATGACACCATGTCTAAAAACTGAATATTTGTCGTTGGAATTCCTACCGATTCTAAACCTTCAATAATTTCATTCGCACCTCTTGAAGCAGAAATGTAAACTCCTCCCATTTCGAATACATTAATCAACGGATGAATTACACTAGCAGATACTGTAAACGAATTAGAGGTGCCACAACGAACCTGAATTGAACTATTTAATCCAACATCACTTAGTTGCTCCGCAATTTTTTGGTCTAACTCAATCATCTAAATCACTCCTTAGTTTGATGAACCCCATTTAAGCATAGGAGTCAACATTACGCCAATTGAAGTTAATTCAACTGCGTATTTTGCTCTACTATGAGATGTCCCTCTCATTTTGACTACCTGTAAAAATCTCAGTAAATGACCCATTCTTTCCACGTCTCCTAATACTATTATCCCATCACTAATTGCTTCTTCAACTCCAAAAGAGGACCACATATTGACTCTGGATTTTTCAGAAGTAATTTCAGATATTAAAATGGTTGTACAGCCGAGGGTTGATAATTTCTTACCCAGCGTAAATAAAAAATCTCTGATTAATTGCTCACTTTGAATCTTGTAACAAAGTGTTGTTACAGAATCAATTACAAGACGAGTAACACCAATTGTGTTAACTATGTCTGTAATAGCTTTAATTAATGCATGAATATCACTTAAATCAAAAGTAGCTTTTGTTAAACCCAGCCATGAGTAAAGTACATCCATATCGAATACATTTATGAGCCCCTTGTCGACCATTTTCATATCAAAAAAGTCAAATTGACGAACATTATCTAACAGTTTTACAGAAGGTTCTGTTGCAGTAAAATGAGCACATGCCTCACCATTTTCAGCTCCTCTAACTAAAAATTCCAGTCCTAGGGTAGTTTTACCACACCCACAGGAACCGGCTGCTAGGACGGTTGAACCATATGGGATACCACCCCTCAGAATTTCATCGAGCCCATGAATACCTGTTACGCAACGGTCCCTAACATAACTCGCACTCGACTTCATGTGATTCATACATCGTAAACTAACATGGTTCATGAAATCATGGGTTACATTGAGCCTGGAGTGCCGAATTCTAGAGGTATCCAAGATGAGGAATTAAAGATATCATTTTCGTTCCAAACAAGTGAATATCCTTCATTAATATTCCAATTACTATCCCAACGAAAATTTATCATATCATAACTAAGTGCAGAATTAAATTCTGCATACTGAAATAAAATCTGACCTTCTTGTGGATTTAATAGATTGATTTGCCCACTCCCTAAAACTCCAGAAGTACCTAAATCAAAAATTACTGATGAACCTGTGTCTACCTGTATAGCAGGATTCCCTGAAAGAATTAGATAACTTCCTCCAGGAACTACTCCAGTAGTTATTAATTCACGTGCTTCTATTATTCCATTTGAAAGTCTAGAAATACTCCACCCTGACAAGTTAATGGCAAATTGATCTAAGTTGTGTAATTCAATCCATTCAGGTCCTCCATCATTAGGTTCAATCATTATTTCAGTCATATATAACCTATCGTTGTAACCAGCACCTAGGTGTACTTCGAGACTGACCAAGACAATTTCATCATCCATATGTAGAGTCCGACTAATTGAAACGCTCGAAAATGAATCATTTCTGTGAGTTCCATCATCAAATAATAATTGTCCTATTCTATCTTGATTAGGGGACTTTTCAATTCTTACTAATAATCTTAAATCGTATTCCTCATTCAATCCTAAACCCTTGCTAAATGTATCCTCAGTTAAAGAATTCAAAGAATTAACTTTTAAGACTGATAAACGTCCTCTTTCACTTAGTAATCCTGGTATTAAAGCTCCCGAATTAAGTTCTTCTGGAGATAATAAGTGCCAATCTTCTGTGGCATTGCCTATATCTTTGGTTCCATTTTCAAATGGAATATGGTAACCAGAACTTCCTGTTAGTCTTTCTATTGCTTCAACGGCAGATCTTTCTAAACGGTCAATGTCAGGAGTATTAGGACCTAACTGAAGCTGCGCTAAAGACAAAAACGCAGTAACCAACATTAGAAATAAAACGAAAGCAGATAAAAATTCAATAACAGCTGTCATTGCACTTTCGTCGCATTTCATATCGAGACGAGAACTCTTCACAAAACTAAGAGGAAACATATACCAAATAAGAGTGATGTTTACAATTATAGAAATTACTTGATTTTGGATAAATTTCATTTTTCTAAAAATAAATTACTATGAAAAAAGATGTTTTTTACTAACATCTAACCGTGTGATATTTACGATATTAATTGGTCCTGTACATTCGTGGGTTATACTAAAAATGTGTTGTCCAAATTTTTTGCGGACAAGAAACCAATAAAATCAGGTGTTTTTGCATGTATGCTTTTGTTTATTTCTACAATTCCGCTAACCACTGTCTATGCAGATAACGAGATTGATTTAACACTTGAACAGTCAAGTGGGTTTCAACAAGGTGTAAGTTACCCAATAGAGGATTCTTTAAGTCTAGAAATTTATGTAAAAAACCTTGATCAGAATATTGGTTTAACCTCAATCAAGTGGATTGATTGGAAATTTTGTGAAGGGAATATGTCAGTTTCTGGATGTGATGAAAATAATCTAATTGATAGTGGATCAAAAGCTACGACTAATATTGGTTCAAATTCAGCAAAACTAATTTCACTAGGTAGTTTTCAAGCAACGGCTTATGGCAATTACACATTAGATGCTCAATTTAGAGAAAATGACGTTAACCCAACAAATGATCAAATAAAAATTGTTATCACCGTTGTAGATGAGTTTACAGATTTTGAAATCGACCTAAATTACAAAATTATTCCACAAAATGATATAACCATAAACACATACAACGGGGTAAAAATTCTAAATTCAAATAAAAATTATGATGTGTTTCTTAACGGTACTGTAGAGAATTGGAAACAAAATCAAGATTCTCAAATAGGATGGCAGCTAATTAATAACGGAATTGTTTTCGCTGAAGAAATGAAGCTCACATCAGAATTTCCTAGCGATATAATCGGTAAAACTACAATAAGTGTAAATATCGGACCACTAAATTCACCTCTAGAAGGAGATTTTACTCTAAAGTATGGATTATTTGTTCTTGGAGTAGATATGAATCCAATGAATAACTTAAAATCTATTCCTGTTTACTTCGATGACTCTTTAGACATATCGATATCTCCACCCGAGTCTACGATTAATCCTGAGGAAAATATGTGGTATGCAGGCCAGAATACTGTGAAAGTTGAAGTTGAAAATAAAGGCAATTTATCTGTAGAAAATTTCATTCTCACTCTAGAACAAATTTATGAAGGACAGTATACAGATATTCTTCAATCTTGTAAGGAAATAGATCTACACCCTGGAGAAAAAATTAATTGTTATTTCGACCTCTTAAATCCAGGAAATACTAATTTAATTCTCAACATAAACACTGCGTATGCAAATTTTAATGACGAAGACACCAGTGACAATCAACTGAGTATACCTGTTCAAATAATAGCTGGTGAATTAAACGCTTCAGTAATTATCGAAAGAGAAGATGCAATCTTCACTTTTGACGATACTATCAATTTAATAGGAGTTGCGAACTCATTAGCTCCTAGTCCTTTATCATTTGAATGGTCAAAAAATGGATGGACTTTAGCAAATGGTGATAATGTTAATTTATCTGCAAAAAATCTAGGCATTGGTACACATAATATGTCATTAATACTTACTGATGCTTTGGACAGAACTATTTTTATTGATTTTGAAATTGTAATTGTCAACACTACATTTTTTTCGTATGCAAATAATATGATACACGGTGTTGCTCCTACCAGAAGTTCTGCTAGAGTAGATGTTTCGCTTGAATTGGTGCCAGAACTCAAATCATACCCTATTGATGAAATGTTAAGTCCATTATACCTACTTGATATTGAAGTAGTTAACACGCTTTACCCCAATAAATCTCCAGGATTAGAAAGATTAGAGATGAATATTGACTTAGAAAAATTATTACCGCCAGGAATGAATTTATCAGAATCATTGAATATTTACACTGTGAATAATGATACTTTTACCAAATTAGAGACAGATAATGCATATTTTGATTCACAAGATGAACTCTACAAAATTTACTCTGACTCAGCAGGTTTATTCTTAATTGCCGCTGAAATTGAATCAGTTAATATTTCAATTGAAGGACTACATGTTACACCATATAAATCAGGAGGAATGATACTAACGTGGAACGTTTCAGGTGAAATCACTAATCCATTCATATACGAATGGAATATTTTTAGAATTTCAAATTCTGAGGAATTACTAATCCCATTTGATTCACTGGATAGTAATTCTAATGAAGATTGGGCTGAGATAACGAAAGGTAAGTTATCAGATTCATTTAGGGTAGATAAATCCTTGTCCCTCACATCAAGTGAGTTAGAAATATCATTACAGTGTGTAAATAAATTAGATGAGGACAATCCAAATTATAATTCAGATTTTGAAGAATGTAATAATTTAGGTTTTGACCAAAGATGGTATGACCCTAACCCTTTAGAAGCAGACATGTGTGCTTCGTATCTAATTGTTGCTTCTGATAGGGAAGGTAGATTACTTTGGAATAACGGAGCTGTCTCAGGTATTGATGAATTAGGTAAAGGATCAATCGTTTGCGGTGATAACAAAGCACCGCTGATTCAACTTGGTAACCTACAAGAAGAAATAATTTATGATAATTCTTCATCGTGTTTGGAAGAAAATTTAGATTATTCAAGATGTTATTCTGTTAAGTTAAAATGGAATTGGCCGATGATTATTTCAGAATCTGTCGATTTTAAATTGTACAGAACAGAACAATATGTCACAAATTTACAATTCGCGATTCCTTTGATGACTTATGAGAATATTATTCCTGGAGAGAATATTGAATACATAGATACTGGCAAAAATATAATTATGAATTATTCAGACGGAGAATTCGAAAATTTAGAAATCGATATTGGAATTAGGCCAAATAGAGTTTATTACTATTATCTATCTCCAATAGACGCTTTAGGAAATGAAAGAACAGTCCCTATTCAAGGTAATTGGCTTGAAGTTAAAGTAGACGAAGTTGATGTTGCTGAATATCACCCTGAATGGATTCCCCCCGAACCTACTCCACCAGAAACTATCACTGGAACAGATTTTGAAATAGAATTACTGGAGTTTCTTGATGAATCATCTTTTCAGCTAGCTGGAATTGTTACAATAATCATAATTTGCTTAAACTTAATATTAATTCCATACTCACTACAACTTAGAAAAAGAACCAGTAAAAAAATAGATTATATGATCAAAACTGGAGTATGGGGATCTTATGATGATGACGAAGATTACTGAATTAATTGGCGCGACAGACGAGATTTGAACTCGCGCGGGTGAAACCCACAGGATTAGCAATCCTGCGCAATACCAGGCTATGCGACTGTCGCAGTAAACCCCCGAATTATAATTCGGTCATGAATATGACGGTTGTTTCAAAAATCTAATGGCCCAAAGAAACCTAACTCTTCTGGAGGAATGAAAACAATAATAACCAATGTTAGAAACATAAATCCCAGATAATACAGTGATCGATAGAATGATTTTGCCGCTTTAGGCAATCTTCCATGAGCATCAAATGGTTCGGATGGGTCAATATCCCAGACTGATTTAGAATACCATAAAGTAAGAATTCCAGCGGAGAATGCCCATAAGAGAGGTAGTCCAGATTGGGGCCAAAAACATGGAACTGAGCCAAGGAAAAATAATGAAAAACAATACAGCTTTGATTGTAGCAAAGTATGTTCTGAACCCTTGACTTCATTCATCATCGGTACTTCAACTATTGCATACTCACCAGAGCGATAAAGAGCTAAAGACCAAAAGTGGGGAGGGGTCCATAGAAAAATTAATGCAAATAGCATCCAAGGAATTGGTGACCCTAAATCTAAAGGGTTTAGATTACCCATTGTATCGGTTGCCGCTGAAGCCCAACCAATCAATGGTGGTGTCGCTCCAGCAATTCCTCCAATTACGATATTTTGAGTTGTTCTTCTCTTCAACCAAATTGTGTAAATGAATACATAAAAAAAAACAGAAAAAAATGACCAAAATGCTGCTTTCCAGTTTAAAATAAAGAAAAATGAAGACCCTATAATTGAAATTGAAATTCCAAAGATCAAAGACATTTTAGGAGAAATATGCCCCATAGGAATTGGTCTATTCTTAGTCCTACTCATTTTCTCATCAATGTCAGAATCATACCACATATTAATTGCATTAGATCCGCCTGCTGAAAGTGTACCTCCTAATATTGTAATCACCATGGAAAATATAGTATCATTCCAAGTCCTTTCGATTTCAAGTAATCCATGTCTAGATATTGTATCATGAACTAAAATTGCACAAATTGCAGTTATTTGAAGTAAAATTATTACTCTTAATTTCATTAATTTAATTAAAATAGAAAATAGGTTCGGTGCTGGATTATTATTTTCCATTATATCACCTGAATTTATTCACTATGAAAATGATTTTCCTCGGGCAATCGAGTAATTAAACCAGCAAGAATAAAAAATAAAAGTGAGAGTGATCCACAGATTAAATGTAATAAAGACAGATATTCAGGAAATCCATCCGAACCTGCAAAAACAACGTAACTTCCACCGATCAAACCATTTATAAAAACTAATAAAACTCCACCAATTGATAAAGTTGATATGATTTGAGCCTCTTTTTTGCAAATATTATTTATCTTGAAAACTGCAAATACTAGATAAATTCCCACCAGTAGCGCTACAGTCCTGTGTAGCATTTGTATATTAGTCCCTTTAATTCCAAAATCCGGAAAAAATTTTCCTTGACATAATGGCCATCCTTCAATCCAACCGATTGAACATGCCGAAGCAAAATTACCCCATTCTGAGGTAGCTAGCCAAGCACCGATAAACAATAGCGTGAACAAAGAAATAATTATTGTGTTCAAATATTTACTAATCTTATTTGAAGTATTAGAATCTATAAGGAAACTTCTGGGCAATTTATTGGTATCTTTCGCCCATAGTAATGATTGATAAATTAAAGACGAAATAAAGAATAATGCCAAAGTAAGGTGAACAGAGACAGACCAATCAGCATTGTCATAGAAAACAGTTATTGCACCTGCAATTGCCTGCATTATTAACAGAATAAATACAACTATACTCATCAAATGTACTTTTGGACTTAGTTCAATTTGTGACTTGTTTACTTTATACACGTTAAATAAGCAAATTGGGAATAGAACTACTCCTACTAAAACTCTGTGAAACCATTCTGTAAATATCTCAAATGTAGTATATCTATGATTAATTCCTCTAGAATCTGCTTGTTCGGGATGTTCATCCCAATATTCTTCCTGCTCACTCTCTGAAATATCAAAAGACCAACTATCGAAACATTTCGGCCAATCGGGACAACTTTCTCCAGCATCATGAATTCGGATAAATCCTCCAGTCAAAACAACTAAAATAGCGATTAAAGCAATAAACAAAGGTAACAAATGTCCGTAACTTGTATTACTGACTTCACCCATGCTAGACCCAATAAAAAGTTACGCATAACATCTTGCATTCACTCGTCACTGTTAATAATGGCTTGTAAGTGGCACTCTATGTCCGAAGGGCAGGTGACTAAGTTGGTTAAACCAATAAGAACACATACACGTTTTGAAAGAGCAAGGATTATTGGGGCTAGGGCTTTACAGATAGGAATGGGTGCACCCATTTTTGTAGATGAAAGTACCTTAAGAGAAGAATTTAAAGATGAATTAGTATCTATTTATGGTATCGATGAAGCAAATATTAGATTTGTTTTAGATCCTCTAAAAATTGCAATGTATGAGTATGACAATGATTTAATACCAATAGATATTGATCCTCATGAGGATTAATCAAGATAAAATCCTATCTAATTCACTAGTTTCAATCGCTTTTTTGATACAACGTGCTATCCTTCTACCCGTTGACATTCCAGATTCATTTATATCTGAATATGAAGAACCTGAAACAAACGGATTAGACCCTGCCACAATTCTAGCAGAAATTTCAAAGACTCTAAACTCTAACTTATCAGTAACAATAGTCTCTAAACAGAATGCCCCGATCATCCCTCTGGCACCTTCCTCTAATTCGAAAGAATGAGCGACTACTCCTTCTGCTAATCTGAAAGCTTCTGGGAGTAAGCTTTCGCGTAAAACTACTGGCATATTACCAGTTACAACAAAGGAAGGTTCTAAAGACATTTCACGTAAGTCACGTAAAGAACCTAGTTTGTAAAATTCATCAACGTTTGATTCGTCTCTTCTATCCATTGACATTAATTCCAATCTACCTAAATTTCTCCCTGCATGTGATTTAATTCCATGGACTTGATAACCATCCTCGGCTAATGGGTCGAAAAAAAAGTGTAAATAGTATCTACATCCTAAAACATATTCTTGAATTGTAAATTCATGATCTAGGTTTACATTCCTCCTAAAGTCTCTATAATCTCTGGCAATAAAGTATCCTCTTCCACCTTTCGCACCTGCATACTTAACTATTACAGGACTGTCGATATCTCTGGGGTCACGAATAACTTTTGGAGTTGTACAACCTGCATCCTCTAACCAAATTCTTTGCTTTTCTCTACTAGATTCCCATCTGAGTATTTCTCTATTTCCGAAGGTTGGTACTTCCAATTTACTGAATGTATCAGCACCCAAATATTCAACTAATGAACCATGAGGAATTATTACAACATTCTTCTTCTTTAACCAATCTTCTTGATTTTTCAAATCTTGGTAATCGTCTAACATTAGCCATTCGTCTGGTTCTGAGCCAGGAAATGCAGAATAAAGTCTTCTTTTATCTGCACCTACTGCAATTCCTAGAGTTTTGAAACCTTCTTTTTTGGCACCATGTAATATTTGTAACGCGGAATGCGATGCCACTACGCCAATCATGATATTGTTGGGATTGTATCCAGAGAGCCACCAGCGCAAATCGGCCTCAGTAATTCCCATACTGAGTCTCGACAAAAGGCACTCTATGACAGTTACGGAAAACTATAGTGTAAAAAAGCGAATTTACAACAAAAAAATAAAAATTACTACTATGTCGGCTAGTATGTCTAGGTCTATTTATGTTATTTGAAGAAGCAAAATTCATTGGAAAAATGATGTATAAATTACATCATGAAGATGTTTTTCCGTTATGTAATCTAGGAAGCTCTGACGAGGAATTAGCAAAAAAAAGACAACCCTGGATTGATGAATTTATTTTTAGGCCTGCTAGAGAAAAAGGATACAAAGTGGTAAATGTAGATATCAAAGAGCATGAAGGTGTAGATTTAGTGGGTGATGTGACAGATTTAAAATTTATGAATAAGTTAAAGAAAATGGGTTTTAAATCTGTAATATGTTCTAATCTATTAGAACATGTACCTGATAAAAGCAGAAAAGAAATATGTAATTCATTAATAGAATTAATTCCAAAAAATGGTTACTTCTTTGTCTCGGGGCCATATAGATTCCCATACCATCCAGACCCTATTGATACGATGTTTCGTCCAAATATCGAAGAAATGGCCAGACTATTCCCCAAAATAAAAATTATTGAAAGCTCTATTATTACTAGTAATGATCACAGGTCTCCGACAGAATTAATAAAAAACGTTGCTAGGATTTTTATGCCATTTTACAAGCCAAAGGAATGGTTATTTTTCCCTAGACAATTCCCTTGGCTATTTCGGAACTATAAGGCAACATGTGTTATTTTACAAAAATAATTAGTTTTCTTAATTTATTTTTTCTGAAAATCTTTCACAATTAACTTATATGCTTCAAATTCTTTTTCTGATATTTCTCCATCTCCATCAAAATCTAAACTTAACCATCTCTCACTAATTTCTTTTGATTCTTTCAATTGTCTTTTTAGTGATCTGACTTTTAATTGCATAAAAATAAATGATATTATCACTAAAGTCATTAAGATACCTGTGACAAAAGATAATATTTCTGGGTTTAATCCATAAAATGTATCTACCTCAGAATTTGAATTTTCCACATCATCATAGTTTTCAACTATATTTTCCTGTTCATTATTTAAATCTCCATTAAGATTATTTTCTTGGTTAGATGTCATTTCATTCACTGTATCGTTTGTAGTTCCATTCAACGTTTCATTTACAGTTTCATTCAAAGTTTCTTCCACCGTATCATTCACGATTTCATCCACAGTTTCATTTGTAATTGAATCATCTTCGTCAATAATAGATTTATCAGGATTATTAGGAAATGCATCTGAATTATCTCCAACTCCATCCCCATCACTATCATCTGTCTCATTAGCATCATTAGGGAATGCATCTGAATTATCTCCAACTCCATCCCCATCTGTATCAGGGTATTCCCAAACATCGGGATCGTTAGGGGATACATCTGAATTATCTCCAACTCCATCCCCATCACTATCATCTGTCTCATTAGCATCATTAGGGAATGTATCTGAATTATCTCCAACTCCATCTCCATCACTATCAACTGATTCTGTTGAATCTTCTGGGAATGCATCATTTTCATTCAGTATACCGTCGCCATCAATATCCAAATCTTCAGCATCATGGCATCCATCGGAATCCAAGTCATTTCCAATACCTGTCATTCCTTGTAGACAATCGTCAATTTCGTCAGCAAAGCCATCATTATCATCGTCATGGTCTTCAGAATCTTTACACCCGTCTCCGTCGAAGTCAGCGCCTTGGCCAATTATTCCAAACGGGCAATCATCTAAGAGATCAATAACGCCGTCATTATCATCATCATTATCGGCATTATCACCGGAACCGTCACCGTCATAGTCAGTGGTCTCTGAGGGGTTAGATGGGAAACTGTCTTCATAATCTGGAATCCCGTCTCCATCTGAATCGAATATAGGATAATAATTGTCCGTGTAATACATTACGCTTCCAAAATTTGTATTTTGCTTGTTGAAAAATGCAATGTGAGCACTATCGTTAGAGTCTAATTTCATGCTAAGGAACCTCCCCCAGTCGCTGTGAGAGAAATAATGATCTGTATGTAGCAGACCCAATTCTCTTAGAACGATCTCGCCTGAATCAGTATCTAAACAACCAAAGGTAGCATCACGTTTACTCGTCGCAACTCTGTCTCTATCTGAATAGGAAAAACAAGGATTCTCTAAACTATCAAGTTCTAGTTGCGTATATCCAATAAAGCTATTTTCATGTAATATCGATAGATTCCAACCGTCCCATGATGTGCCATTTTTCTTTAGGTATCCTATTTCTGTTTGAAGATTGTAATCAAAAGTAATGTGGGGGTCTCCATACTGGTCAACTTCTATGTCACAATATCGTCCTCTGGCAAGAGATGAGTTTATATCTAAATCATCGCTTATTACGTTTGTCTCCTTTACCCAAGATGAACCGCTGTATGTTGCATACCCTAGCTGTAACAGATTTTGGTCAAAGTAGCAAAGATGTGGCACATCTGCGGCACTCAAAGCCAATTGTAGGCCTTTTTTATCGCCTCCAACCTGTGTGCCTACATTCTCTATGTGCCAACTGGAACCATCGTACATAGCGTATTTTAGTGTATTTCCCTCTAATTTAGAGTATGCGATTTGAGGATTATCTGTGGAATCAATCTTTATTGCAGAAAACCATCCCAATCGGTATCCAGAGTCAACTGTTTGATTATGCCAACCTGTACTGTTCTTGAATGCATACTTGATGCTATTAACTCCATCTCCTGAATAGTAGGAGATATGGGGTCGGTCTTGGCTATCCAAATCGATCGATAACCAACTACCTGCAGTATCGCCAAGATTAGTATCCACGGTTTCGATAATCCAGACATTGTAGCCGAAAATTTGAGTAGCTGTTACATCTAAAGTAGCGTATGAAATTGTCTTAACACCACCAGTTAAATTCTGGAAGGCCACATGGGGCACATCTTGACTATCTATGGCCAATCCTAAGCCCGCCCATTGTTGATTAAATGTGATACTTTGAGTAATTTGATCTACATTAGCACCTGAGTGTGAAAGGTATCTTAAATCCTGATCCGATAAATCATAATAAGAGAAATGAGCTCTATTTTGCGTATCAACATCTATTGATATGAACTCTCCTTCTTCATCGATTTCTGAAAGATCCCATGATTGATTTTTATGTCCGTATTTGATTACCCCCCCATTATCTCTGTCGACATATGCAACATGTGGTAAATCATTAGAATCAATTACAATAGCACAATATTCTCCTACCCTACCGACAGAGTCTACAGACTCCGTCATCCAATTTGTTCCATCGAATATTGTGTACATTAAATTCTGAAATTGCATATTGTAGTGTACAAATTGTGGAAGATCGTTAGAATCAAGAGCAATACTTGCATGCATGCCTACATTGTTAGTTGAGTGTGCAGTATGTTTATGCCACATTGAACCATCATTGTACATGTACATCAAATCACCCGCAGTATTGTTGTAGTATGCAATATGTGGCATATTTACCGAATCAAGCTCAAGAGAAGAATACTCCCCCACATTGTCCACCCCCCAATTCCCATCTAGTGTCATGTTTATCCAAGTACTACCATTGAAGTAAGCGTATTTTAAGTTAGTATTGGTTTCATCTCTGTAAGATATGTGTGGATTGATATTATTGCTAACATCAATCGATGCAAATTTTCCAACATCACCAGATGAATCTACAGTCATATTTGTCCAATTGGTACCATCGAAATATGCGTACTTCAAGTCTTGATTTGTCGTATCGTAATATGCTATATGTGGATTATCGAATATGTCAAGGATAAGAGAGGCATGTTCACCAACATTACCGTTTGAATCAACAGTAGTTATATTCCAATTCCAACCATCGTATTTAGTGTAAATTAAATCGCCGTTTTCAACATCATAATATGCTATGTGTGGGTTATTCATTCCATCGACTTTGATAGAGGTGTATTGACCAGTATCTCCAACAACTGCGATATTTTTCGGCATATTCCCAATTGAAGTAGGCATATCATTCTTAGATTCAATCAATGAATTAATTACAAGAGGAGATATTGACATCAAAGCCATTAAAAATATCAAAATCATAGCTTTCGTTACTATTCCTCGTATCCGCATTAATTTGGGGAGATTAATCCGAGATATATTATTAATGATTAATAAAAATTAAAAAAACAATACGACTAAGAGATAAGACCTATTCTTAGAGTCATGTCATCTTACACTGGTGGTAGTAGACTCACATATTCTGAATATCTCAGGTTGAATGAATTATTAGAATTACAATCAGGAGAAATCGGTTGTGAAAGAGAAATAAATAATGATGAAACACATTTCATTATAATTCATCAAATCTTTGAACTATGGTTTAAATTGATATTAAGTGAATTAAGATGTGCACGTAATTTGTTGATGAGTTCTCACGTTGAAGAAGCAGAAATCCCTAAAGTAGTTGGTCATCTAAACAGAGTCACAGAAATTTGTAGACTAATGGCAAATCAATGGAAAGTAATGGAGACTCTAAGTCCACAAGATTTTCTAGTATTTAGAGATAAATTAGGTACAGCATCTGGATTTGAGTCTTGGCAAATGAGAGAATTAGAGTTTTTGATGGGTCTTAAAAATGATAATCGAAGCAAAGGGATGGATCCTCTGAAACATTATAAAAAATTAGCTAACGAAAATCCTACATACCTCAAAGGTTTAAAAATACTAGAAAAAACAATTAAAGAACCTAGTCTAGACGATGTTTTGAAGAAATGGTTGGAAAGAACTCCGATTCAAGGTTCATTTATTAGTGATAAAAATGATGAAAAATTTGTCGAAGAATTTATAGATAATTATCTTGATTCTATGATTGATCAAAATAAAAAAACATTAGAGAATATGGGAGAATATTCTAGTGTAGATATAGAGACATTAGAAGCAAGATTTGAATCAAATATTCTTTCTGCAAGAGAATATTTACGTCCTGAAGGAAAAACTAACAGAGGTAGGGCCGGACTTTTGTTTATTGAAGCTTATCGTGACTTACCACTACTAGCTTGGCCAAGAAAATTAATTGATTCATTTGTAGAATTAGAGGAATCAATGGTCATTTTTAGAACCTACCATGCTAGAATGGTAGAAAGAATAATCGGAAGAAGGGTTGGAACTGGTGGTTCATCTGGAGTAGACTATCTTGATGAGACCACAAAATATAGAATTTTTAAGGATTTATGGGGTGTAAGAACAATCTTGATTAAGAAAAGTGCTCTGCCTGCAATTTCAAACAGTGAATTATATGATTTTAAATAATTTTTAATATCTCTCTGATGCTGCTAAGGATTCCTCTCTCTTTTGTCTACGCTGACGTAAAATTTCAATTGTGGTAAGAGGCGTACCGTCTTCAGAGACTGTTTTATTAGACTCTTTTTCGGCCTCTAACTCCGCTAAGATTCTATTCCTTCTTTCTAATCTTGAGAATACATCTAGCCTTTTTGCTTCGATTAATTTTCTATCCAAGCGTAACCTAGCCCTGCCAAATTGAGTATGTAGCAATGCAGCACTAGACCTAAAATCTTCATTATCAACCATTGAAAGTCTAATATTTCTCTTAAGGATTATTTTAATCATTCCGTAACTTAAAGCAGCAACTGCAACTGTGGTTACCACCCAATCTATCCACATATGTTGCGGCGAAGAGGCTCATCACTGTTAACTTTCCCCAATAATTGAATAATCATTGAGATATATCTTTGATTTTTTCTATTAAATTCATTTTGTAAATTCTCCACATCCCCAATGGAGTGAGGGCAATGGCCATCCCAACAACAATTCCGCCAATTGTAATGATTTGAGAAAAAGTAGGTTCAATCGTGAAGTAAAACGCCCATTGAACGAATGATTCTATCATTAAATTTGCCATAAATAAGGAAGCAAAACAAGCAATAATGCCACCAATAAATCCAATAAATAAATGCTCACCGAGGAGCATTACTCCCAATTTATTAATTGGTGCCCCTAAAACCCTCAGCGTTGATAATTCAAAATCTCTTTCTGCAATATTCATCACTAATGTATTGAATAAAACTGCGAAAGCCATCAATAATCCCAATGCATTCATTGAATACAGAATCCCTTGTTGTTGTTCCATAATAGTGTCCATAGATTTTCTTAAATCTTCTGTAGTAGTAATCCCAATGGATAATTCCTCTAATTCAGAATCAATCGTAATATCCTCACTAGAACTAAGTAATACTGACGTAGTATTAATACCAACTATCTGAGATAAATCAGCCCTATGAAAATATATTGTTCTTTGCATTTCACCTTTAGTGATTCCAGAAATTTCTACTTTTAGTTGGGTTGAACCCAGCATAATTGTTTCTTGGTCACCTATATTCCAATCTAAAAATTCAACTGTTCCTTCATCAATTAAAACCTGAAAAACTTCGGAAGAAATTATTGGTAATTCTCCATCCTTCAAATCAATTCCCATCATACTAAGTTGAGATTCTTTAGTTTCTATTTTGTCTAATCCATAAATCAAAAATTGCCTATTATCTCCTTGTGGTGTTCCAGGATATTGAAGTAATAATTCATATTCAACATTATTCGTATTAGCCCAATTAATTATTTCTTCTTCACCATCGGGAGGGATAAATATTTGGGCATCATAACCATCATTAGGACTAAAAATATCCTCCATTGATCCCATCATCATCAACATGGTTCCAAATAAAACCATTGATAATCCCAATGCAAAAAATGTAAATGCCAGACGGATTGGTTTTCGTATACTTGAGCGTATTGTTAGTCCTAACGTTGCTGGAAGTTTTGCAGTTAACTTCTGAATAGATCTTGAAGAAATTCTTATCTCATTTTTTCCTCTAAAGACTTCTAATGGTTGTAATCTAGAAGCCTGCCAGGCAGGTCTAATTCCAGAGAAAAACACAATAATCATTGCAATAATTACATTCTCAAAAATAATTGAACTAGAAGCTGTGTCTAGAAGAATTGGAAGACCGATGATTTCTTCATAGAATCCCAACATTCCTGGACCACCCACATACCATCCCAATAAGACACCAATTAGAGATCCGAAACCACCAATTACCAACGGAGCAATGATATATCCTTGCATTATTGAGGCTCTAGGGATACCTAGAGTTCTTAGTACTGCGATTTCTTTGGCTTGTGATTGAATTAATCTTTGTAGACTGAGGAAAATAGTAACACCTGCGATTACTACTATCATTCCTGTAACGTATGGATATGTTTTTTTGGCACCTTCAACATCTGCCCTTAGGAATTCGACAGATTCTTGACCTGATCGATCATGGATTATTACAGATATATCCTCCAGATTACCAAGACTGAGAGTAAGGTTTTGAATAATGGACTCTAATTCCGGCCCTTCATTTTTATCTGTTGAAAGAAGATTATAAGATGGTGTTCCTTTTATATCAACCAAAATAGTATTACTAGTCCCACTAGATACATTCGCTAATTTTTCTAAACCTTCGGCAGACAAATAACCTGTTGCAAATGTTCCCGCTTCAGCAGGAATTATCGATCCTGGTTCAGCAAAGTAAAAATGATTAGAATGAAGTCCAATACCCACTACATTGTAATCAACTTTACCATGTCCTGCTATTAGCGAAACAGTGTCATTTAATTGTATTTCCAATCCTTTTGCAACATGATAATCAATCACAATTTCATCTGCACTCTCAGCTAACCTTCCAGAACAACAATCATGTTTTGGAAACCAAACACGGTCAATATTTCCTTCGTCAATACCATGCCATATTGCTGACATACTTTCATTAGCATGATACATTAGACCTGATAAAATTAACCTTGATTCACAATTTTCTAGCTTTAAAGTATTGCTAGACCATTCTTCTTCAATTAGTTTACATAAACTATCTGAGGTTGTTTGATTCCAGTTTCCAACAGGGTTTTTAATCCAAATGTCTGGAAGATTTACACCGTCTTCGTCATCTAGATATGTTTCATCATACATGTCTGTAATAACATTAGCATACATACCAAAGGAAATTCCAGCAAATACTCCAATAGTAACCATCATCACCACAGCAAAAAGTCTTAATTTCGTTCTCCATAGACTTCTCATAAGTCTTTTTGTTAGAAGCATTGACATATGTATTCCTCATCAAGATACTTTTTCATCTGAGATTATTTTGCCACTATCAATTCTAATCACACGTGTGGCAAATTGTATTAAAGATTCATCATGTGTTACAAAAATAGCAGTAATCTTTTCTGATTCACATGCACTTACCAAAGTATTCATTACTTTTGTAGATGTTTCAGAATCTAAATTTCCTGTGAGTTCGTCACCAAGTAGTAATTTAGGTTTTTTAGCAATACTTCGGGCTATTGCAACACGTTGTTGCTGTCCTCCGCTAATTTCAGCAGGGAATCTATCAATTTCGTCTTCTAGGCCTACAAGTTTGAGCAGATTAATAGCTCTATCTTGATCTTTTTCACCAGATAATTCTTGAATCAGTAAAATATTTTCAAGAACTGTCAAGTCTTGAAGTAGATTAAAAAATTGAAAAACGTAACCAATATTTTCTCTTCTAAATGTTGTCATCTGCTCTGACTTATCCCTTGGTACAGTTTTACCTCCGAAAATATAACTCCCATCTGTAGGTATGTCCAATGCAGAGATACAATTCAAAAGTGTTGTTTTTCCAGATCCAGAAGGACCAAGTAAAATTACTCGTTCACCCTCTTCAATTTTCAAGTCTATACCGTCAAGTGCTTTTACAGTCTCTGAAGACATTTCATAATGTCTTTTTAGGTTTTTCAACTCAATTAAAGTCATATTATTCCTCCTCTTTAACGTTTTCAATCAAATTCCTACTAGCGAAGAAGAAACTAGTAGAACTTGTAATTACCAGTAGTGGTAGTATAAAATCAAAGGGTGTATCAAAATTTGTCCACCAAGTAATTAAGTTCTGATTAGTGTAAATCTGACTTTTGATGGTATCTGCTTGATCATCGTTTAATTCAGGGTGTACTTCAATTATGAAAACTGGTTGGAGTTCATCTGTATTAACAGGACTTTCTTTACTTGGGTCGTTTAAAGCTTCAACATCAATGTAAAATGTACTCACAACATCACCTTTAATGATATACCCAGATTTAGGTTCCGCATAAATGTCTGCCTTAGCGTCAAAATAAAGAGGGATTGACCCTGGTAATGCATCAAGAAGTGTTTTTGTGTTGAGTAATTTTGCTTGAATTGGTCTTTCTGTAGCATTAGTTTCAATACTGTAATGTAGTGCTTCAATTCCTTTAACATCGGAATATCCTACACAGGGAATGTCAGGAACTAGGAATCCTGCTAAGTTATATTTCAAAACATCATTATCTTCACAATTAATGTTTGTTCCATCAACCCACCCGCCACTAGCATACCTCAAACCATTAGGTTCCCATTCAACAATGCCGTATGTTCCTTCGTACATCTCTTTAGAATGCCAGTCTAATTCTGAAAGATTATTTATAGTATATAATTTGTCTAACTTTTCAAGATTATATTCCCCCGTATCTCTAACAATCCATGATGATGGGTTTTCAGGCCCGAGCACCCCTAATTCTGCTAATTCAGGATTGACATAAAAACTTGAATTTGCATCTAAAGAAAACCACCCTGTAGAGTAGTTATCAGAAGAACCACCTAATGTGAAGGCAGTTGCGGGATCATGCCAGCCAAAAAGCCATTCATTCATAGAAAGAGTTGACCAACGTTCAGAACCAATTCCTTCTAAATATCGCGGTACTAAATCGTTGAAGATTACGTTCATTGTTAAATATTCCAATGCGTAACCCTGCCAAGCATCATCCACATATGCTGAGAAACCTGTATATTTTGGAATTTCTAACCCTCCAGGGCCATATGTAGGTCCACTGACATCAGTCATTGGAGGAGTAAATCCAGAAAGAGACATGTAAACAAATCCTGCTGAACCTGTAGTTGTAGACATAAGGTCCAAAACATGACCTGATAAATTGTTACCAAGATTTATAGTTCGATCAATGTCTAGAAAACCACCGTTATTTAATCCTAGTAGATGTAATGAACCATCAATTGGGTCAACTCCTCCAAAAGATAGGTTAGCATAATCAGACGCAGTAATGTTTTCAGTTGCATTTTCTGGATATGCTGTTCCTGAATCGTCGACCAAATATGTTCCATCAACTTCAATCGAGTATACGTCATTTAGCCAATTTCCAGTTAATTCTATGATACTATCCATTCCAGTAGAATTTATTATTGCATAATCTGACATCGTTTTTTGTTTGTCTGATGTTGCAGATTCAACAAAATTTCTTACTCCGAAATAAATTGGTTCATTCGTAGGTCCTTCAGCCAGAATTCCTGTTGGATTTCTAGTACCATCTCCTCCGTTTAAAAAATTATCAAAATCTTCTTCTGTTGAAAACCACGATTTAAATTCTGTATCGTAATCATAATCTTTTAGCATTTTCACTGCGAAACTTGATTCCATAGCTTCCCTGATTAATTCAAATGCTTTAGGTAAAGTAGCAACCCTGAGAGTAGCGTATGGAACATTTAGGTTTGAGATTAATTGCTCAGGATTTTCACCTCGTTCTCTCCCATCACAATCTACCTCGAAACAACTTTCAAATGATGTAGATTCTGTGTATTCATAAGTTCCTTGAGATGAATTATGAGACACAAATACTCTCTCAGTTGTTACCTTATAGGTGAAAGGACCTTTTAGTTCAAAATTGGGAGAAATTGACCAACCACTTGGGAATTCGTTTATTTCGTCTACATTGGTAACATCATATGCATAGTAGTCTCGATAATCTACAGAAATTAACCAAGATTCAGACTCCCATGTATTTTCAGCAGTCCTGACACTAGCAGAATCAATAGTTCCTTGTACTAAAAAAGTCGCCATAACTGATAGAGGGATTGTGAAAACGAGCAGAAATATCCCAAGAACGATTAAACCTTTAGCAAGATTTGTTTGTGACACATAATACCCGAGAAGATTAACATCATAAAAGTTGACTAGAATAATTCTATATGCGGTGCATAAATAATAAAGCGATATCTCGGACTATTTATGGGGAAAAGTCAAAGATTGAAAAAATTATTACCGAATGGAAAAGGACTTTTCGTCCCTATCGATCATGCTCTTTCCAAATTTCCAGAAAAAGGATTAGAAAATCTTTCAGAACTTATCCCACAATTATCTATTGCAGATGCTATTATTGCACACAAGGGCGTAGTTAGTCATTATAAACAAAAAAATAATTTCATAATGCACGTCAGTGCTTCAACCATACATGGTGGAAAAAAAGCAGATAATAAAGTATTAACAGGTTCAGTTATCGAGGCAAAAATGCGTGGAGCAATTGGAGTTAGTGCTCAGATAAATTTGGGTTCTAATTACGAATCTGAAATGATAGAAAGAATGGGAGAAATTTCTAGACAAGCACATGAACAAGAAATGCCACTACTAGGGATGGTTTATCCAAGAGGTGTTAATCTTAAAATCGATGACAAAGACATTACAAAAGGTGTAAGTCACGCAGTTAGGTTAGCATTTGAATTAGGATGCGATATTGTCAAAGTTCCTTGGACTGGAGATAAAGAGTCGTTTTCCGAAGTATGTAGATCTGTTCCAATTCCTGTTTTAATTGCTGGAGGTGAATTGAAAGGAGATTTCGATTCTTTACTGAATTTAATCGAAGATGCAATTAATTCTGGGGCAAGTGGTGTTTGTATGGGCAGACAAATATTTGCCTCAGAAGATGTTGAGGAACGGTGTCTGAAAATCTCAGAATTGATACACAAAGAGTGATTGCATGGAAATATGGCTTAATTGCATTGATGAGACAAGGATTCAAATTAATTCAGGATTTGATTACGTATTAACTAATAAATTAAACGAAAATGAGGCATCAGATATTTTTCTAGATAAAGATAATATCATAAGTAGGAATAAAAAAAAAATTGGAAAAATGGTAGAGATTTCAGATGGTAATGATCAAAATGAGGCTGTTTCTCTGATTGGCACTGTTGAATGGATATTAATTAATTGTAAGAATTGGAAAATGATTCCTTGTGAAAATTTAATAGCTGCTGCTCAAAATTCTGGCACTAAAATAGCCGCTATTGTTGATAATGAAATCGATTTAACGGCAATTGCATTTGCACTAGAAATCGGTGTTGACGCATTGGTTACAAAGCCTGAACTTGTAGAATTAGCCATAATAACTAAATCTCAGAGGCTTGAGCCAATTGAAAAAAATTTAACAACCACAGTTTCATCTAATTTAATGATAAAAACTGGCAAAATTTCTGAAATATCTCCTCAGGGAATAGGCGATCGAGTCTGTATTGACACTACGAGTTTTCTAGATGAGGGAGAAGGTATTCTCTGTGGTTCATTTTCTAAAAGTCTTGCATTAATTCATGCAGAAACAATTAATTCAAAATTTGTTCCAACCAGACCCTTTAGGATTAATGCAGGAAGTCTCCATTCATACACTATTTTAAGTGACATGAACAGTAAATATCTGAGCGAGTTAAAATCAGGAGATGAGATAATGATTGTTAATGAAAAAGGAAGCACAAGAATTGTCAATATCGGAAGAATTAAACTTGAAAGAAGACCATTAATTAGAATTAAATGGATTTCAGAAGATGGAGTCGAAGGTGAAATGATTCTTCAACAAGCTGAAACTGTTAGATTAATTAAATTTAATCATAAACCTATTTCGGTTACAGAATTAAAAGTTAATGACGAAATATTAATTTGTAATTCTTCCAAAACAAGACACCTAGGTACTCCAATTCAAGCATTTAGCCAAGAATATTGAAGTGTTACCTAGTTATCGCGTTACAAGGTGGAGATATGGGAGTTCTAGGCGTTGGAGAAGCACACGGTGCTTGCAGTCTACTTCATGCAGCAGGAATAGGATATGGTTCAAGCTTGGCTATCGACCTCAACACGAAAGTAGCAATTCGTGATAGTCCACCAAAGAACAAAACAGTTGATCCTGATGGACTACTAGACTGTATTGTGAAAACATGGTTAGAAGCAGGTTATGAATTACCTGCTGATGAAATTTTTTGGGCTGTAAAATCCGAAATTCCTCCCAAACAAGGACTTAAGTCCTCCTCATCTGTAGCAATTGCTGCATTGAGAGCTTTATCTAATTCAGTAAATTCAATATTAGAAAGTTCTGAACTAGTTGACTTAGCATCAGAAGCTCATTTAAAAGCTGGCATTACCTTAACAGGTTCAAAAGATGATAATTGGGCTGTCTGCGAACCGGGATGGAAAATTGTAAATCCTAATCTTCCTGCCAAGGAAGGTATTTTATTAACTGGACAAGGTCCTTCACCAGATGAATGGGATATCATAATAGTATTACGTGGTGAAAGAAAAAAATTACCGAAAAAAGAGGACTTTGAATCCCATCAGGAAGCTTTTTCAAAATCATTTGATGCTTTACAGAACGGAAATCCTATAATGGCAATGACATGGAATGGTAGAGCTATGTGTGGAGTGTTGTCTGACAATTCAAACAAGCGGTTAACCAATGACGCAATAGTAAATGGTGCACGAGGTTCTGGAATTTCAGGATCTGGAAATTCAATAGTAATTTTTTCACCCTCTGCTAGCAAGCCAACTCTAAATAGGGTTATCAGGTGGTATCAATCTAAAGGGTTAGAAACTATCGTTACCAAGCCAAAAGTAATTAAAAATGAAAAAGAGAATTTTGAAGGTTCCTAATCATTTCGAGGTTTTAGTATGGAAATGAGTATTGGTAAGCGTTTACGTGTTACTTTATTCGGAGAAAGTCATGGTAAAGGTGTAGGTGCACTCGTTCAGGGAATACCTGCGGGAATAATTATCGACGAAAAAGTAATCTCAAAAAGGTTATTTGAACGCAAACCAGGAGGAAAACTAGCTTCACCAAGAAAGGAATCAGATTCATGTGAAATTAAATCTGGAATTTTAAATTCAAAAACAACAGGCAATCCAATATTGTTGTGGATAGAGAATAATGACGTTAGAAGTAATGATTATTCATTTTTACCTAAAATACCAAGACCTGGACACGCTGATTTACCATCACACATCAGAAGTGAAGGCCATGCAGACCTAAGAGGTGGAGGGATACATAGTGGTCGCTTAACCGCACCACTTGTAGCATCGGCAGGATTGATTCACAACCTGAAAAAAAAATTAGGGTTCGAAGTTTTTTCACAAGTATCTACAATAGGAAAAATAAATGCAAAGCCAATTAGATTAAAACCCAGTAGCAACATTACAGATGCAATGAAAATAACAAATTGTAAAGATGAAAAAGCTGCTGAAAAAATGTACACATTAATTAAATCAACCTCCGAAATGGGAGACAGTATCGGTAGCACTGTTGAGGTGATAATTATGGGTCTACCAATTGGAGTTGGAGAACCATGGTTCGATGGATTAGAACCCACATTATCCAGAGCACTCATGGCCATTCCTGCTGCTCGAGCAATTGAATTTGGAGAAGGTGTCAATGCTGTAAAAATGCATGGAAGTGAGCATAATGATTCATGGCTAGATGATGAAGGAGTAATTAAAATTTCAGAAGAAGGTGATGGCGCACTAGGTGGTTTTTCCACTGGTTCACCACTAAGACTTAAAGTTCATTTTAAGCCACCAAGCAGTATTTCTAAAACTCAAAAAACGTTAAATTTAGAATCTGGGAAACAAGAAGAACTCTCCGTAAAAGGCAGACATGATCCTGTAATTGGACCTCGAGCCGCACCCGTGGTTAAATCAGTATGTGAATTAGTAATTGCAGATTTAATACTTAGAAAGTAGAATTAGGTTTAAAATTAAGCGATTGACTCTTGAACTAGTCCCTCTAGGCACAGTCTGGGTATACATGAGAGAGCAGATGTCAAGCTTCGATATACACAGAATGGTTGATGAATTACAACTCTTGATTAATGGTAGATGTAAGAAAACATATCAACCACATCATGAGCAATTAGTTCTTAGGTTAAAACCAAAAAATTCATCGCAAAAGGACCTAGTAATCATTCGTGGAAGTAGACTATATCTTTCTTCAAGAGATAGACCAATGCCATCACAACCAACCCCCTTTGCAATGTTATTGAGAAAACACCTGACAAACGCAAGAATTGAAAAAATTTCACAAATTGGGTTTGATAGAGTAATAAGTATTATTTTTGATGCAAAAATGGGAAAAAGAGAATTGATTATAGAATGTTTTAGAAATGGTAACTTAATCCTGCTCGATGAAAATAAAATAATTATAGCACCATTAACCCATTCAAGAATTAGTGGAAGAATAATCAAAAAAGGAATTCAATATGAACCACCTCATGAAGCAATAAATCCAACTAGTTTAGACAAAAATCAGTTTAAGGAAATCTTGTCAAAAAGTGAATTAAATTTGGTAAAAACACTAGCAATTCATTTTAATCTCGGGGGTCAACAGGCCGAATTAATTTGTAATAACTCAAATATTGATTTCAATAGATTGGCTAGTGAAGTTTCAGAGTCTGAACAAGATCTGATGGAGCTTCTTAAAAAATTAAGAAATGTAATTCAAGATTTGAAGGGACAAGCGGGTGGATATTTATCATTGAAAACCGATAATAAAGAAAGGACACTTGATGAAATAAAAAATGCTGAAAATTTATCAGCAAGAGATGAAATTTTTACTAATTTAACTTTTGAATCAAGTCCGATCAAAAATTATGAAAAAGATGGAGTATTACAAATTAATTTTGAAAATTATAATGACGCAATCGATACCTGGTATGGAAAACATGATTCTGGCGCAACCGCAAGAAGAATTCATGAAAAATTTTTATCTGAGCAACCGAGAGGCTTGGAATCTGAATCAGATAAATTATCAAGAAGATTAAAAAGCCAACAAAAATCACTAACTAAATTCGATTTAGAAATCGAGCAAAATAGAGATAAAGGGTTGACAATTCAAGAAAATTCACTAGAAATTGATTATCTAATCCAAGAATCAAAAATAATGATAAATAAAATAGGCTGGAAGGATTTCTCTAAAAAGGCGATAGAATTAGAATATATTTCTCAGGTAGATGCTAAAGGAAAAAAAATCTTAATTAAATTGCCAAACAATAATGCAGATGTATGGATAAATATTGAAATTTCTGCTCAATTGAATGCACAAGTATATTTTTCTAAAGCAAAAAAGGTTAAAGATAAATCCGAGGGTGCTAGAAAAGCAGTATCTGAAACCGAGAAATTACTAAAAAAAGCCAAAAAAACTGAGGTTAAAAGAAAAGAAAAAGATCAAATTACGGTAATTAAAAGGGCTAAGAGATTTTGGTTTGAAAGGCACAGATGGACAATAATTGATGGTATGCACTTATTTGTGGGTGGCAGAGATGCTAAATCAAATGATACATTAATCAAGAAACACTTAAAAAATGGTGATTTATATTTCCATGCAGATTTACATGGTGCTGCTTCATGTGTTTCAAAATTAAAAATTGGATTTGAATCAGATCTTAACCCTCCACCATATTTACCAAAAGGCGTAAATGCGTTCAGAATTAGTGATTCTATGGAAAATTTAGAATTTAGTGATAAAGCAAAAAAGCAGGCTGCAAACATGGCATTAATCTGGTCACGTGGTTGGACTGGTGGAGGAGGTGCTGGAACGTCATTTTGGGTTAAACCAGGCCAAGTATCCAAAACTGCGGAAACTGGAGAATTTGTGGCAAAAGGAGCATTTATTGTAAGAGGGAATAGAAACTGGATTAAAGACTTGGAAATGAAAATGGCCATTGGATTAATCTGTATAAATGGAATACCACTTCTTTTTGGAGGTACTAAAGAAATTGTTAGTTATTTGTGTAAGCGTTGGGCAGAAATTCAACCAAGTTTGCAAAAAAAGGAAATATTAGCGAACAAGATTTCAAAAGACACAGGTCTAGTTACTGATGATATTTTACCAATACTTCCTGGCCCCTGCGAGATAAAAGAAAATTATGGTCTAATCAAGTCATGAATTATATTTCTGCCATTCAGTTCCATCCCACCATAGTGTACTTTCATCGCTCATTAATCGCCATGTATATCCCATTTTATCAGTCCATTGATTAATTACAATACTTTGTAGAATTTCGCGTTGAGGTTCTATATTTTTTATTTTAGAATCGTTTACTTGGTTTGTTAAATTTTTAGTTTCATATTTATTCTTTTTCAAAAAATTAATAATAATAATAAATGAAAAAATTAAAAGCGATATTACAAGTAAAAAATCTTTATTTTTATTATCTTCAGATTTTTGCTCTATCGCAGAATTGATTATTTGTTCCTCATTATCTCCTATTCCATCTCCATCTGAATCTATCCATTCACTAAAATTTTCCGGAAACATGTCAGTATTATCACCTACTCCATCTCCATCAGTATCATTCCATTCACTGGAGTTAAATGGAAACAAGTCCTTATTGTCCCCATAAGAATCGTTATCGCTATCTAACCATTCAAATGAATCGTTTGGGAATTCATCACTATTGTCTCCATATGTATCATTATCTGCGTCTGACCATTCATTAGGATCATTTGGAAATAAATCTATAACATCTGAAAACCCGTCTCCGTCAAAATCTATACATCCCAATGGGTACAGTGATGTACCATAAGTAAAAGGGCAATTATCAGAATTGTCACCTACTCCATCAACATCTGTGTCGTACCATTCCGAAGAATTATTTCTAAATGCATCTTCAGAATCTTTGATTCCATCACCGTCTAGATCTGGACAACCTAACCCAGCAGAATTACTGGAACTAAATTCATTGGGGCATTCATCAGAATTATCTCCAATTCCATCTAAATCTGAATCCTTCCATTCCGATGAATTTCTAGGAAATTTGTCAAATTCGTCATCAACTCCATCACCATCAATATCATCATCTTCTTCATCATCGCATCCATCATTATCTAGGTCATTTGAATGATTACCAATTAATCCCATTGGACAATTATCGTATTCATCGATTATTGAATCATCATCATCATCATCATCTTCATAATTCGAACAACCATCTTTATCATGATCAAATAAGTTCTCACTGAATGGACAGGGGTCAATCAAGTCATTTAAACCGTCATAATCCGAGTCTTTTTGTTCTGGAGAGCACCCATCATCATCGACTTCGGAATTCATTTTAGTATTTGGACATAAGTCTAGATTATTTCTTACAGAATCATTATCATCATCTTTTTGTGACCAAGAACATCCATTCTCGTCTGTTGTAGATAAATCCTCAGTCCATGAACAATTATCTGATGAGTCTTCAACCCCATCTCCATCAGTATCAGCAATTCCGATTGCTTCAATTACCAGTTGAGAAATGAATTTGTGCATGACTCTAGTAGGATGGGCTTTATCGAAAAATAAATATTCATCAACATTGGATACAAGAGATGAAGAATCGTCACATATTGGTAAAAAAATAGAAATTATTATTCCACTTGAATCCGAACACGCTGCTTCATGAGTATTACTGATACCCAGTGATTGTTTATTTCTAACCACTTGATTGAAGGCTGTCCAAGCATCAATATGGTGTATCTTTATACCTAATTCATTTTCTAATTCATTGACTAGATCTTGTAAGTTTGAGTTGTATAAAATTATTTCAGAATTCATCTCGTTTTGCTGATTTTGACTTCTACTTAGTCCTTCAGGAGTTTTTTCTAAAGGTGGCAAATTTGGAATTATTAATTCATTTACTCCTGCAGCAACAATTTGGCGTATATGGGACTCAATATTTGCTATTATTATTTCAGAATTAGCAGTACCATAAAGAAAATCATTCCCCCCAGCCCAAAGTGAGACTATTGTATCTGAAGGAATATTTGATTGAACATCTGTTAAATAATTATTAATTTGAGTTCCAACGTTCGGTAAAACTATGTACGAATAACCTTGTCCTGTTTGAGAACCTCCAAATGCTCTATTGTCACCTGGTTGACTCCCAGAACCAATAGTCGTAGAAACACCATAAAACTCAGAAATGTAATCTATCCAAACTTTACCGTTAGAAAATCTATTATTCCAATAAGGAGGCACATCTGGTACATCTAGAATAGAATTCTTTGCATTACCCATGTCACTTAATGAATCACCAAAAATTAGTAAATTAGAAATTTGATTGGAATATGAATTTTTAAAAACTGTCAAATATTCTGTTGTATTTCCAAGACGATTACCTGAAAAATCAATTAATCTAACCTCGAATTTATAGAATAAATTTTCATTGTAGAAATTCTTTAGAAGTACAACAAAATTTTTATTTTGTGTTAAAGCTTCAAACTTATAGCTACCATTTAGTATTTCAATATCACTTCCATCGTATAATTCCCACTTAGCAGTAATATTCTCTCCAACAACTAAATTGTTAGCCGATATTGAAATTGGAATTGTCTGATTGGATAACCAATCATGTTTTGGGATAATTATTGAAAGTTGTGGACTTTCTTTTTTTGTTGCTTGAACTGGAAAACATATTTGTGCAAAAACAATTAAAATTATGAATATAGCCCGTTTTCGCATATATACCTGTTAGTAATATCATTAATTAAAGTTACAATTATATTTTTTGCCATTCTGTACCATCCCACCACTCAGTAGTGTCATCACTGAACTTTCTCCATGTGTAGCCTGACTCATCTGTCCATTGGTTTGTTATAGTGGGTCTTTCTAATAAATTATGTTCTATGTGTTGCTCATGATAATTAATTTGATTAATTTTCTCAGTAACATGACTATTTTCCTTTCTATTTTTTAAAGTAAAGAATAAGCCTATTCCTACTAGAATAGCAAAAAATATTCCACTGGAAACTATAATCATCATTTGTTGATTTGCATCCTCTTCTGCTTGTAACTCAGCTGCTGATTGTTGATTATCCCCAATTCCATTTCCGTCAGAATCCGACCATTCCTTGGAATCATTGGGAAAGGCGTCTACATCGTCTCCAACTCCATCTCCGTCTGAATCTATCAATTCATCGCAACCATCAATAATTCCATCACCATCTACGTCTACTGAATCATCAAAACCTTCACATTGATCAGAATTATCTCCTACCCCATCCTCGTCTGAGTCAGATGTTTCATTACCGTTGTTGGGAAATTTATCCGAATTATCTCCAACTCCATCACCATCAGAATCTTCAGATTCGTTTATGTCATCAGGGAACGAATCAGTAACATTGTCACCAAATCCATCACCATCAGCATCTAACCATTCATAAGAAATTTCTGGAAATGCATCGGCACCATCAGAGATTTTCCATATTTCATCCTCATTTGACCACCCATCTCCGTCAGAGTCCACACATCCAATACGATCTTCAAATGAGTAACCCTCAATAGTCGGACAATCATCTAAATTATCCTCAAATAGATCACCATCTGAATCTATCAAATCATCACAACCATCAATAATTCCATCACCATCAACGTCTATTGAGTCATCGAAACCTAAACATTGATCGGAATTATCTCCAACACCATCTCCATCTGAATCTGAAGACTCATCTGGATTATTCGGGAAAACATCCAAATCATCTGAAACTAAATCTCCATCTGAATCTATTAAATCATCGCATCCATCCACAATTCCATCAGAATCGACATCTATTGAGTCATCAAAACCTTCACATTGGTCTTCTGTGTTTGAAACTCCATCTCCATCAGAATCGATTAGATCATCACAATCATCTGGAATTCCATCTCCATCTACGTCTATTGTATCATCAAAACCTTCACACTTGTCCGTATTATCTCCAACCCCGTCTGCATCAGAATCTGACCATTCACTAGGATCTTTAGGAAAAGCATCTACAGCATCATCATAACCGTCATTATCATCGTCTAAGTCTGCATTGTCACCGACTCCATCTCCATCAGAATCTGACCATTCGTTGGGATTATTGGGGAAAACATCTTCAATATCCGAAATTCCATCGTTATCATCGTCTAAATCTGCATTATCACCGACTCCATCTCCATCAGAATCAGACCACTCATTGGGATCGAGAGGGTATTCATCATCGACATCATTGATCCCGTCACCATCATCATCCAGATCAGAGTTATCTCCGATTCCATCTCCATCAGAATCTACCCATTCGTTTGGATCATTAGGGAATTCATCCGAATTATCTCCGACCCCATCATCATCTGAATCGGAAGACTCATTGGGATCATTCGGAAATACATCCGAATTATCTCCGACCCCATCTCCATCAGAATCTACCCATTCGTTTGGATCATTAGGAAATTCATCTTCATTATCACTAAACCCATCACCATCAGTATCGATTTCTTCATCAATATTCCAACTTAAGGTATTCCAAATATCTCCTGAGGTTGCACCATTATTATTGACGAGATTCACAGCTACCTGAGGAGATACTTGACCACTTCCACTTGCAGGAGCTGTCCAATCAAAACTCCAACTAGTGCTGAACCAAGTTGAATGAGTGGCACTTAATCCTAATTCATCAATATCAGTAGCTGGGTCAGGGTTAGATAATACTCCTTTGTCAATAGTAAAAGAAAAACCTCCGAATGAACCTGATGGACTCATTCCAATTGTTACAGAATATGTTTGTCCTGGAACATATTCTGTAGGAAATCCAGAATAAGTAGGAGTTATTGAACTCGATGCGCCTCCATGACACGAACAACTGTTAGAACTATCAAACATCCCATCTTCTTTGGCTTCTACTGATGAACCTGCAAAGAGAATTATCAATAATATTGTAATTAATGAAAAATATATACTCCTTCTTTTGATAGTATTCATAAATAACCCAAAACACATTCTGTATTTAACTTATTATGAATTATATTTCTTACTTATGCCTTTAAACTGGTTAATAGGATATTTTTTCTTGTTTAGTTCTAATTTCCTTTCGGCATTACTAATTG
>PBGP02000013.1 GCA_002720095.2 Methanobacteriota archaeon | reverse complement strand
AACTGAGGAAGCAACTGACGAAGCAATAGACGAAGCAACAGAGGAAGCAACTGAGGAAGCAACAGAGGAAGCAACTGAGGAAGCAACAGAGGAAGCAACTGAGGAAGCAACTGAGGAAGCAACTGAGGAAGTAACTGAGGAAGCATTTGAAGTAAGGTTGGTTGGAGGATTGTCTGTATTACGTGATAGTCACGATCCTTTGTATGTCATGCAAGCAATTACAAATCTTGCATCAACAGTGGTAATTGCTTGGACAATGATTTCATTGCTATTGGGTTGGAAAAATAGTGAACCCGCAAATAATGGATGGTGGGTTTTAATTGCTTTAGTGCTAGGTGTTTGTGTATTATTAGTTGTAATCCTCGAAGCGTTTTTAGGCCATGATAGAGAGTTAAAACAAAAGTTATCGAGGTTTTCTAGATGGACTCAATACTTTATGACTGGTTGGTTGTTAGGATTATTTATTTGGGTTTCGGGGGATAATGGTCCTGATTTAAGAGGAGCAGAGCCCTTACTTGAAATGGCTGTAATTTGGGTTCTATTATTTGTTTTGATAGAGTTTGTCAATCGTTTTAGATTAGGAAAAATGGAATGGAAAGGAGGTCGTGATTTAATAACCTTAATGCAATCAAGTGTCAGTGGTCTAACAAGCCTTGTTACGAATTCTGAAATCAACCAAATGAAGGCCACAAGTCGCTCTGTAATGGAAGGAATTCGTTGGGTTTTAGATTTCTCAAGTCTACTTTTCTTTATGATGATCGTAATTATTACAACAGGTTCATCTGTTACAACTTTAGAAGATGCTCTAGGGTATCTTCCATTAGGTCTAGATTCCTACGGTTTGGATGTTATTGTAAAACCAGCATTATGGTTAGGTTCTATCTATTTACTTATTTTTTTAGCACAAACGTGGTTAAGAATTCGCCCTGAAGAATTAGGTTCGTAATTTAATTGGTGCTGTTGATGAGCAAATCAAGAAAAATTGTTAAAAATATCTCTAAACCTTTAATTAGATTATTTATTATGTGGGGTATGGTTGTTTTAACAATCCAAATAATTGCGCCTAGCCCTTCAGTATACGTTATGCCAGCGAATTGTCCAGAAAAAAGTGGTAATTGCGTCAGAATCGCTTATGATGGATCTTCATATAGATATAATAATCTAGATCCCCCTGTAATTCAAGCATCCATTTCTGAAGTGAATTCTGTAATTTCTGATTGGTTTTCTGATGACAGAAGAGGTAAGATTCTTCATACAGTAACCGATGCTAAATCTAACACTAGTTTCTTGCACATCAAAGAAAATACAAAATTTTTCTATTTCCCTGATGACATTTATGTTAAGACAAATTGTTTAGAATTTTCTAATTCAACCGTAGTTACTCTTCAAAGTCAAAGTAGATTAGGTAATGGTGACATGGGTGTAAATTTCGAACGTTTATCTGAATTAATTAATTTTTTAGAGAATTATTCTTGGTCTGGAGACAACTGTCATTTTAATAACTAATTATTTCAACTTAAATTAACAACAGGGGTCCATGAAGATGGACTCTGGTGCTGCTGCTAAGGATGCAGGATTAGTATTAAGTGATAGAACTGTAAAAGGAATTACAAGAAAAATGGTTGAAGTTAAAGCTAAAAATGATGAAGAAAAAGACACTTTTTATTGGGATTATTTTGGAGTCAATGGTAAAAAGTTAACAAATGAAAAAAGAATTTCATTTTTCAACTCATTAGTAGTCCCTCCTGCGTGGTCAGATGTTTGGTTTTGTCCAGATGAAAGAGGACATATCCAAGCAACTGGAAAAGACGTTAAAGGTAGAACTCAATATAGATATCATCCTGAATGGATTAAAAAGAAATCAGATTTAAAATTCTCAAACATAGATGAGTTTGCAAAATATGGACTAGTTAGTATAAGAGACAGAGTTTCAGATGATCTGAAATTAAAAAAAATGAATAAATTCAAATCCACAGCATTAGTAATTAGACTAATGGATTTATTTCATATTAGAGTCGGTTCAGATCAATATGCAAAAGAAAATGAATCATATGGTCTTACAACTTTAACAGAAGGTCATTGTATTCCTGTAACTGGAGATGAAGCAGAAGGAGAAATAGATCAGATTTTTGATTTTACAGGTAAATCTGGAAAACACTGGCGCTTATTAATTGAAGATGACGACCTTGCAAAAATGATTCAAGAATCTAGATTGATCGGCGATGATAAAAAAGAAAATAAATTTGATGATACTCAAGATTTGTTTATGTTTTTAGATGAAAATGATGAGCCTAAAGATCTAAAAGCAGAACATATTAATGAATATCTAGATGGATGTACTGATGCTAAAACAAAATATACTGCTAAAGATTTTAGAACATGGGCTGCTTCATGGAAAACAGCTGCTCGGTTAGTTATGATTTCTGAAGCAACATTAGAAGAAATTAGTCAGATTCCAAAATTATTGGATAATGCAGTCAAAAATGTAGAAGGAACAGATTGGGAAGAGTATCCTATTATTTTTTGGAAAGGCGTGCATTTGAGAAGAGCGCAAGGTCTTGCTAAATTAGCTAAATTGGAAAAACTACCTGGTTCTACCGACAAAGAGCGTTTAGCATCGATGCTAGCAGTTATTGATACAGTTGCTGGAGATTTAGGGAATACTAGATCCGTTTGTCGTTCATCTTACATTAGACCAATGATTTTGGAGGATTGGGAAAATAGAAAATTCATTGAAAATTGGAATTCAGTTAAGAATAAAAAATTGTTAATAGGATTATCTAAAGAAGAATCAATTACTGCAACTTATATGAATGAATTTGAAGACTAATGAACTACTTAGGATGGGAAAAATTACCTTGTAAATTTTTTCTAATTGCTTTGGAGTAACCCTTCTGAGAATCTAAATTCGAAGCCAATATATCAACTCTAGAAAGCTTCTTTGTCTTTTCATATCCACCTAAATCTTGAACAACTCCAAACTTAATTGCTGGTTTAATGCTATAACCCGGCATAATTTCACCTAAACTAAATGGAATTTTTCCAGGAGTTACAATATTAGCTTCTCTAATTAAAGATGTAGTACATGATTTAGCCAAAGTGTGATAAAATTCAGGCTTATTCGCTAATTGATTGGTTCTATTACAAAGTTGTAATAACATTGCTTCTCTCTTTTCAGGCAAGGTTGCACAAGGGAAAAGATAAGTCTCATTTTTTCTAAGATTTGTTCTAAGCCATAATAAATCATGTTCAGTCGCCCAAATTTGAATTAGGGTAAAACTTCTCCATAATCCCGTCCAAGGGTGAAATTTTTGACCTTTCTTCCTTCTTACCTCGAAAGAACAGGTTAAAAATCTATCATTTTTAAATTCAAAAGTAACCATAGTGTGCGCTAAGGCCTTGAATTTATGAATATACTCTACAATGTAGTAGAGTCCGATTAAATCATCAAGATGGTATTCTTCTTCAATCCATTTTATGTCATGATCTTTTGATGTTCTCCAAGTAAAATCCCTTATGTTTTTCAATTTTAATGTTCGTCCACTAATGGTTGCTGAAGCAATTTTTGAATTATCAGATACCCAATCGCCTTCATTAGTTGGTTTTCTAGGTGCCACTTTGATATACCACATTGAGATAGGGAAACTCAGTAGAAAAAATCCCGTTAAAATTAACAGCCAATGCCACCAGAGCATAGACTGAGATAGCCTTTATTCAATTGAATCTTTGGTATAAATTAAGATTAATCTAATAAATATGAGAATAATATTGGCGCTACGATTGTAGCATCAGATTCTATAATATGCATTGGTGTGTCAGGAGATAATTTTCCCCAAGTTATTTTTTCACTCGGTGGCGCACCAGAATATCCGCCATAAGAAGCGGTAGATTCAGAAATTTGTCCGTACCAAGCCCACAATGGAACATTTTCTTCCATATCTTGATTAATCATCGGCACAACGCAGATTCCAAAATCTCCCGCAATACCGCCTCCAATTTGTAAGAATCCAATTCTCTCAGTTTTTGATTTGTACCACTTAGCTAGTTGTATCATATATTGTATTCCAGATTTAACAGCTGTGGTCTCAACATCTCCTTTGATGCAATAGGAAGCAAAAATATTACCTAAAGTAGAGTCTTCCCAACCAGGGACAAAAATAGGAATTCCCATATTTTTAGCAGCCCAAATCCAAGAATCAGATTTTGGAATATCCGGCTCTAATTCATCTAAAATCGCCATGAGATGTTCGTGTGGGAAAGCTATATTATTTTTCCATTGATGTAAAATTTTATCCTCCACAAGACGAATAGCTTCTTCTTCAGGAATGCATGTATCTGTTACTCTGTTAAGTCCCCGATCATGTAGTAATTTTTCGTCTTTTTTGGTGAGGTTTCTCCAATTAGAAATTCTTTCATAATGACTATTTGCGACAAGATTGAAAATTTCTTCTTCTAAATTTGCACCTGTACAAGTAATTGCATGAACTTTTCCATTTCTAATCAGGGGTGCAAGTGATTTGCCAATTTCAGCAGTACTCATCGCCCCTGAAAGTGTGACCATTAAATTCCCACCATTATTGAGAAATAAATTTAAGGATGAAGCACATTCTTTCAATGCACCTGCATTAAAATGATTAAAATGACGGTGAACGAAACTTTTCAATTCATTCTCAGCAGATTCTGTTTGGAACCTTGGGATTCTTTTTTTAAGGTGAATTTTTAAGTTTGGAAATTTATCAACCAGTTCATGTTGAATGTGTTCGATTATCAGATTGGGATCAGTAAGACCACATGAAAAAGCGTCTACAGATAGCAAACCCTCATTTGAGTAACAATGTGCAGTTACGTGACTTTCATCTAGCAACACTACTGCTGCAAAACCAGGTGGTGAAACGCTCCCATCAAAGTTCTCTAAATGTGAGTGTACTCTACGTGCCCCAGAATTATCTACTGCATTTTCTAATATTTCAAGCATCCAATTTCCATTTATTCCTATGGAACCTGTACAATCAAGTAAGATATGTGAACCATTTGACATTTTTTACCCCCTATGTATTTTTGCTGCGATAATTTTTGTAACAATCATAGCAGCCGTGAACTGAGTTAAAGGTGTATCTTTTTGTGGAACAATCTCATTAACATCAGCGCTTATTATGTTACAATTGGCGAACGCGGTTTCTATTGTTTGCACAACGTGCCAAAAACTTAAACCACCCGGAACAGGTGTACCTGTAGCCGGTACTAAAGAGCTATCTAAACCGTCTAAATCTACAGTAAGATGCACAGGACCTTCAATATCAGAAATATTTTCTAACCAGTTATTCCAATAATTTTGTCCTTGAAAGGGATTGAGCAATTGTTTTGCGAACCAAGTCTTAACCCTTTTGTCATTCTCTATAACTTCAGCTTCCTGATTAGAATAAGCCCTAATTCCTAATTGGTAAACACCCATTGCGCCTTCGTCAAGTGATCTTGATATTGCACATGCATGAGAATATCGTTCTCCATTAAGTTCATTTCTCAGGTCTGCGTGAGCATCGATTTGAATTAGGGTTACTTTTTCAGGACAACCTCTAAGTATTGCTGGAAGAATACCATGTTCTCCACCTAAAAATATAGGAAATGCGCCGCTCTGGTATTGCTTTTTAGCGTATTTTGCAATTGAATTGAGTTGTTCATGTAGGCTATTCCCTTCACCATTCCATTCTTGAACAGTAGTAATGTTTTTATCAGCAGGCAAATTTCTTTTTAATAAATCGTCATAAAGCTCAACTTGAGAACTAGCTTCTATACAAGCTGCTGGTCCGAATTCTGTGCCTTGACCAAATGATGTTGTTAATTCATAAGGGATGGATGCGATGATAATATCTGGAGGTCCTTTGTTTTCAGGTAGGCCCAGAAAATTAGTTATTGCTCCGTCTTTTCCCATTCGCTCAAACATGCTTAGTAAATCGGCAAAATAATATTCTCGGTTGATTTATCCTAAAATTTTGATGATTATCATACAATTGTTGATAAATCAGATTCATCACATATATGACTGCCGGACCAGTGAGTTCGGGATAGGCGATTGAATGGGACTTGCAATACACGAACTAACTGAAGCAATCCGACAGAATATTGATGAAGACATGGATCCACTAGTAGCAGAGGGTATGGCAGAACATGCACTAGGATTTTTCGGTTACTATGACAGGATAATTGACAATGCACTAGAACCTACCGATAGGAACTTATTTTACATGTTTCAAGACTATGAGCTATTAACCACTGAATCTGAAGAAACGACTCTATGGGACGGTAGAGAATGGAGAATACATTATTGGAAGTTTAAAGAAGGTCTTCGTGAAAAAGTTCTAGCGAAAATGAACGAAGAAGAAGAAGAAGAAGAAAGAGATCCATATGCAGACCTTTACACGGATATTAGTGATAGAATTTGGAGACATGGAGAAGATAATTCCGCACCTAAGGGCGCATTTTCTAAAATCATTTGATTAGACACAAATAACCGTAGGCATTGTATAGTTCGTATTATATGGTTTAAATATGGAACTATTGAGATACCATAAATTAGCTGCTTTAATCGCATTTTGTTTTCTATTTAGTTCTATTTCACCAATGATTTCGGCACAGGAATCTTCCTCACTATCGTCTACGATTCATACTAATTGGATGGGAGAAGAAAGTCATGGTTATATTATCAAATTCAACAGATCTCCATCTGCCGAGGAATTGGGTCAAATAACTGTTAATTCAACACATTTTATTTCGAGTTCAGATACAGAAGTCCAACTAAATCATAGTTGGGGAAATGGTTTGGGAATAACAGAAGTTAACGAATATTCCATACTAATGCCCGATGCTATTAGCTACGGTGATAATGTTGAAATAAAGGTATTTCTTGGTGATTTAATAATATCTTCCAGAGTTTTCAAACCAGTAATTTGGTCACAACCCATATTAGATCACGAAATAACTCTATCTACTAATTGGGAGTTAGACCAATCAACACTTTCGCCACAAGGTCAAGACAATTATGTCTTAATTTTTGACGGACAGGGTTGGCAAAAAAGAACTGGTTCAATTTTAGAAGCAAATGAGTTGGGAAATGGAACTCTGACTTTGAACGAATCTAATGAAGATGGAAATATTTTGTTTGATCTAATCTTAGACTCTGTATGGAGAAATGAGACCACTAAAGATGGAATTTTAACAGATAGCGAGTTCGAGATGAAGGGTAATGGGAGTGTAAGTCTCTTTGATAATACCGAAGGAGAGTTGTATGTAAATATTACAGTTCTAGACGCATTAATCAACAGAAGCTCAACAGCTGGTAATATTTCTGAAGAGTTTTCAATTACCGGGTTTGGTGGAATGAATCTACACCAAGAAAAAGATGATGAAATTACAGATCTAAATGGTGAGATATCATTCTTCAGGTTAGAATATGTTGATCTAAATGGGGAGAGGGTAAAAGATTACAATGACATAGTAGCAACAGCAGTTATGGAACAACATTATGACTCCAATCACATTTATCTAGAAGTTAATGAGTTAAGATTTTTCGAAAGTTGGAAGAATGGTGAACGAGTTGAAGAACACAACCTAATTAGTGCTCATGGGACTTTCGATATATATGATAGAGAAGGTGATAAAGATAAAAATGATACTGGTGAAGAAGATTCTGAGGGCACTACGGTAAATGGAACTATTGTACATTTTGAAACTGAAAGCATAGATGGTCATACAGTTGAAGATTATATGCATGTTTATGGAACAATTAGTGGAGATACTCAGGGTACTTGGGGATTGCTTAGAGAGATTGAGGATGTAGGTCCGAGTGCGAATAACACTGGAGATATTTTTACTGTTAATGTAATTCACAGTCAAGTATGGTATAACATTACAGGAGCAGCTGGATTTTTTGCTGATGAAATTGGTGTTGGTGCATACCACAATCAAACTTGGGACTATCAAGTAAAACCAATTGATTGGGAAAATCGGACTATTAGATATGCCTGGAAAACTACTGGAGCAGACCCATCTGAAGGAGAAGAGTACCCTGAAAATTCTCCAATTCAATCCAATCCCGATTCACCTATCGCAGAGTCACAATTAGGTAATATTTCAGTAGGAAGAGAAACAGGTTTATGTCCAGAATCAATGTTTCCAGGAGATAAGATTCGATTAGATCAAGGCGATTTATTTAACTTAGATGTTGAAGCAACAGACACAGGAACAATATTAAGAGATGGTCACGAAATTCCGGTCACTAACTGGAAATCAATTAATGATTTTAACTCAGAAGGCGTAGCTTCAGGTTCAGTAGTTAATTCTGGAATATTAGCAGGGTTATTAGCTGAAGTATCAAGAGAAATAACTATTAAAACTGATTTAGGAGAAGCATTATTTTCTGAATATCAGACGTTGCAAAGGATACTCTCACCAAGTATTGTTACAGAAGAAGAAAATAATGAACCAGAAATTATTGACGTACGATTCAGAGAAGGGTACTTGTTGAATGATGGCGGTAATACAGTACATTTAGAGGTGTTAATAGCAGATGAAGATTGGAATGTAAGAGACGTAAGTGTTGAAATTACTTTGGGAGACTACAAGTTAGAAACTATGGAATTAAATGATCGAGGTTTGGATGGAGATTTAACAATTCAAGATGATATCTGGACTACATCATTAGTTTGGAATTCAGAGTTACACGGTGAATTGGATATTTTGGTTGAGGTTAATGACTTATTTTCTGATGTATCCGAAATATGGACTCTGAATGTTTCCAATTCTGCACCTGTACTAATAGAATCTACATTAGAAATATCTCAGTCAGCGAGGTCATCAGTCGTTGGAATATCTGTTAAGGCTCAAGATGCTAATGGGGTGAATAGCGTTTCAGTAGATTTAAGATTAAATGGTGGAGAATTATTTGTTTTAACTTATCAATCAGATCAAGATACTTGGGAAGGAGATTTTATAGTTCCAAATACAATAATTCCCGGAACTTTTAGGATTCCAATTTTACTTGAAGACTCTGACGGAGCGTACAACATAGTTAATGGCCCAAGCTTATTGATTACTAACGAAGGTCCCAAATTAAAAGATCCTAAAATAAAACCTGAAAAGATAATTTCGCCGTTGCTGGGGGAAATGTCTGAAGAGGAATACTTGATTACTGTCCAGGTTGATGACAATGATGGGATTAGTGCAGTTCAAATAAAATTTTATGAACTATTGGCAGGAAATGATGGAAACTCATGGAAATTAATGTCTGACGATGGTTCAAATGGAGATTTAGTTGCAGGTGACGGGATATATTCAATCTCATTTAATGCTAGGCATCTCCCTCCTGGGTTCGTTGAAGTAGAATTAAGAGGAGTTGATATTTATGGACAGAGCACAGTAATCAAATATGATATTAATATAGAGTCAAAAGATGCTAATCTAGGAACAGATCCTTCTCAAGGAGTAATTGATTTACTAAGTAATCCCTTTGTGATAATTTCATTGTTAGTATTTTTAGTTGCAATAGTTGTTTTAGTACTACTAGTATTAAGGAAAAATGACCTTAACTTCGGAAACTTTGGAGATGATTAACACTAGCTTAATATGTCGATTTTGTAGTTGAAATAATAACAGCACCAATTTTATATGGATCACCGTTTGATGCAGGTCGTCTATCCTCTAGCCTCCCCTTCCATCCGTCTTCTACAGTTCCAATAGGAATTCGTATGGAAGCACCTCGGTCAGAAACTCCGTAAGAAAATTGATCGATTGACTGGGTTTCGTGTAAACCTGTCAACCTTTGTTCATTATGTGCACCATAAACATCCATGTGCTTCTTAATATTCATACCGAAAGCCTCACAAATTTTTGAAAATAAATCTTCTCCCCCAACCTCTCTCATCTTTCCATCGCTGAAATTGGCATGCATTCCTGAACCATTCCAGTCACCTTTAATCGGTTTTGGATGGTATTCAATGTAATATCCATAACTTTCAGTCAATCTGTCTAAAAGATATCTAGCTACCCATAATTCATCTCCGGCTCTTTTTGCACCTTTAGCGAAAATTTGAAATTCCCATTGTCCACATGCAACTTCTTGATTTATTCCTTCAAAATTTATTCCTGCATCGATACATAAATCTGCATGTTCTTCAACTAATGATCTACCATGGGTGTTTTTCCCTCCAACAGAGCAATAATATAATCCTTGAGGTCCAGGATATCCGCCAACTGGAAACCCTAAAGGTAATTGAGTTTCGACATCCATGATGAAATATTCTTGCTCAAAACCGAACCAAAAATCATCATCATCATCGTCAATAGTAGCTCTTCCATTAGAGGGATGTGGTGATCCGTCTGGACTCATTACTTCACACATCACCAGATAACCATTTATTCTTTGAGGATCAGGAAAAATTGCTACTGGTTTAAGTAAGCAGTCAGAATCTCCTCCTTCAGCTTGAAGGGTGGAGGACCCATCAAAACACCACATTGGGCAGTCTTCTAATTTCCCTGAAAAATTATTTTTTACCAATGTCTTACTTCTCATGTTTTGTGTAGGTTCATATCCATCCAACCAAATATATTCTAGCTTAGCCTTATCTATGTCTATCATTGTTCTCAACCCATGGTTTACTAGACGGTATATTAATCATACGTNTACATTTTATTTATTTTTTTGACTAATTTTAATAAAAAATAATTTTATTTTGTCATATTGTTCATAATTCTTTAGTATAATTGTACATTCAAAATAAAAATCAGGAGTCAATTTTGCTGGCGTAATAGTTTATACACAGAACATTTAGGCGAATTGTTGCGAGCGTAGTGTAGCGGTTATCACCCGGCGTTGCCAACGCCGGAACCCGGGTTCAAATCCCGGCGCTCGCACTTAGTTAAAATATCAAAAAACCTATGATTATAGGTAGAATACTTATTAGTGCAACTCTTTAGGAAATACTATGCGAAAGAATGTAAGATTCCGCACAGCAATATTTTACACCATTCTTATGGTGTTAATGACTCAAACGACTTATTTTTTCAATGAAGATAAAGTAGAAGAAAATAATGTAATCAGTGATATTCAAGAACCTAGTTATTCAACTAAAACAGGGACTGCAATTCAAATCGATTCGGGGGGTGCTCATTCATGTGCAATTAGTGCAACTGGTGAGATTAAATGTTGGGGAAAAGGTTCTGATGGACAACTCGGTATTGGTAACATCTTAGATATTGGTGATGAATCTGGAGAAATGGGTGTTAATCTACCATTTTTAGATTTAGGAACAGGATTAATCCCCATTTCACTTGCTCTTGGTGATGAGCATAGTTGCGCATTATTGGATGATTATTCGATAAAATGTTGGGGTAATGTTGCAGCCTTGGGTCTGGGTATGTCAGCAAGCCAAGATGGTTTTGGTGATGGATATTTAGAAACTGGAGATATGCTACCTTCTATATCCCTGCCATCAGGTCGTTATGCCCTAATGATTGAAGCTGGAGCTGGACACACCTGTGCGGAGTTAGACAATGATGATTTAATTTGTTGGGGGGCTAATGATTTCGGACAATTAGGTATGGAGAACACATCATATATTGGTGATGATTTAGATGAAGTTGGAGATAATTTTGCAACTGTGGATCTACCACCAGGTAGGAATGTTTCAGAACTGGCGTTAGGAAAAACACACACTTGTGCGATATGGGATAATGGGTCAGTTTCCTGTTGGGGTAGTAATGATAATGGTGAATTAGGTATTGGAAATACAGATAATATTGGAGATCAAGGTAGTGAAATGGGTTCAAACCTTGGATTTGTTTCACTCCCTAATGGTTACACTGCTGTAAATATTACTGCTGGAGATGGATTCACTTGTGCGATATTAAATAATTCAGATACAGTATGTTGGGGAGATAACCAATTTGGTCAATTAGGAATTGAGAATACTAATGATATTGGAAACCAAGGAGGAGAAATGGGCAATTCATTAGGAACTGTTGATTTAGGAACTTCAAGGTATGCAGTAGAGATTGACGCTGGTTCAAAAAGCGTTTGTGCAATTCTAGACAATTCACAAGTGAAATGTTGGGGGCAAAATGACGTAGGTCAATTAGGCCTTGGAAATACATTAAATCGAGGAGATGGATTTAATGAAATGGGAGATAATTTACTTTCAGTATCAATTGGTGGCTCAGCAGATCGTATTGAAGTTGGAGATAAGTTTGCTTGTATAATACTAACATCCGATGGAATAAAATGTTGGGGAACTGCAAGTAATGGAAGATTAGGTTATGAAGATCTCGCCTTCAAAGGTGATGACAGTTTAGACATGCCAACCGATGACGTTGAGTTAAAATTAGACGATACTTTCGAAGGTGATGATTGTAATGAATTATTCCCTGCGTCCAATCCAAGCATGGAAAATCATCAACTTGATGCCTCCACTGCCGAAATGGGGAAATTCAATTCAATGACTTTACGTTCTGATGGCTGTCCTGCATTGGTATACTCAAGTGGTGATGATGATAGACTGAGATTTGCAACATATGTAAACGGTCTGTGGACTATTGAGGTATTAGGAGAGAGTACAGGCGAAATCACAGATTTAGGTATAGTTGTGGATTCTAACGAGATTCCACACATTGTTCATTCAGAAGTTGGAGATTCTGGTGATGAGATTCATTACACCACAAAAGAAAATGGTAGATGGGTGACAATTTCATTAACAGGGATTGCATCAAATTTAGAACTAGTTTTACATTCGGATGATACTTTGGAAGTTGTTTACACATCCACAGCAAACGATGATTTACGAACCTACAAGTGTTCTTCTACATGTAGTACCGATTCTTCCTGGGCATTAACCCAATATGGTGGAATAACATCAACAGATAATTTTGATGCTGCAATTGATTCAGAGAATACAATACATATTGTAGGTATTTTTGAAGATGGTGACGAAGATTTAAACAATGACATACTAACATATTATCANTTACTTTCAGATGGTACTTCTACAAGCTTTTCACTTGATTCATCAGCCTATGGAAATGAAGAGAACCCTTCCATAGCAATTAGCATATCTCCAGATGATTCAGTACACGTTGTTCATGAAACATACGATTTAGGTTTAATTTATTCATATTGTTCTGGAAGTTGTGATTCAATAGATAATTGGCAAAATGAAACATTATCTTATGAAACCGGAATTTTTGATTTAGCAATTGATGCTGACCACGAACCTTACTTAGCATTCAGTAATTCAGGACAATTACAAATTATCCATAGATCAGAGGGTGTTTGGACTGCACCAGAATTAGTATTTACTTTACAACCCCAATCACTTTCAATTTCAATCGATCAATCAGGAAGATTATGGATTGCAGATTATACTGCAGATTATGGAGATATTTGGGTAGTAACCAATATTGGATANTCTGGAACAGGATTGTATGTAGATTCTGATGGGGATGGATGGACTGGTTTAGATGAAATTAGATGTTTAACTGACAGATTCGATGAAACAAGTATTCCAGCTGATTTTGATAAGGATGGTATTTGTGATAGGTTTGATACTAAAGACGACAGTCCTGCAATTGGCGAGTCAAGTGTAATTACTAATGGCGATGATTTCAGCTGTGCAACTTTAGATAGTAGAAAAGTAGCGTGTTGGGGCGCTAATGATNAAGGACAATTAGGAGTATCTGGGATGAATAATGCTGAGTATAATTTTGCATTAGATGTAGATTTGCCTGAGGACTTCACGGTAATTTCTATGGATTCTGGAACAAGTCATACGTGTGCTGTAAGTAGTACAGGAAGTGTAATGTGTTGGGGCGCTAATGATCAAGGACAATTGGGATTAGGTAGTACATCAGTTAAAGAATTACCAACTTTGGTTTCCTTTGATGAGGATGTAACAATCCTATCAGTTTCTGCAGGAGATGAACATACATGTGCAACTACAAGTAGTGGTGAAGTGTATTGTTGGGGTAGTGGAAATCATAAACAACTTGGTGAATATTATGAATTGGACAGTAGTGTAGTTGTAACTGAAACATTTGCAGATACNGGAATTACAGATGGAACCGTAGATTTAAATTTAGATTGGAACAATGACGTTGCAAATCCTTGGATTCAAGATGCTAACGCAGACATAGATTCATCAGGATTTTCATGGAGATCTCCACCACTTGCTCAAGGCAGTAGTACTTCTTTTTCAACCACTATTGATACATTTGGAGGAAATATCAGTTTCCAGTTTAAGACTTCTACGCATTCGTCAGATAAATTACAATTCTATATTGATGAAAATTTGGTGAACGAGTGGTCAGGCACTTCAAATACATGGATTGAAAATAAAACCTCATTTGGTTCTGGAGAACATACATTTACCTGGAAATACAATAAAGATGCTAGTAATGTTGGAGGATTTGATGCAGTTTGGATTGACGATATCGAAATTCAAACAAGTAAAGCTTTGATTTCAGGACAGGATTCTAGNACACCAAAAAAGATTTTAATCGAATCAGATGTTGGTTTTATTGATTCAATNACNACTGGNAAAAGNCATAATTGTGTAACTAATTCAGAGNANAANGCATATTGCTGGGGATATAATGGCGGATCAAACTCTATGGTACTTGGAAATAGTTCAACAGTTTCTACAGATAGCAGTTCATTGGTTAAAGTAGATCATGAAGGAGTTGGAGGTATTGGACTTACTAAACCAAATTATGAGTTTAAAGCACTTAGTGCAGGTCAAGATATTACTTGTTCATTAGGAGGTGCAGCAGACGAAGTACGTTGTTGGGGTAATGGTGTTGATGGTACTCTAATGTTAGGTAGTGCATCTCCAAATATTAACGGAAATGAAGTAGGAGATCTTAAGGACGATCCTTCCGATTTGGTTACTTCAATTTCTGTTGGACAAAGACATGTTTGTGCAATTGTTGAAGTCTCAATAAAATGTTGGGGAGAAGAACTATATGGTGAATTAGGAGACGGGGTAATAGGTATATCTTCATCTAACCTTCCTGTAACTGTGACGTCTTTGCCTACAGGTTTTACTCCAGTTGAAGTTTCAGTAAACGGGCATCATTCGTGTGCTTTATTTAATTCAGATACTGTTTCTTCTGATTACAGAATAATGTGTTGGGGTAAAAATTATGGACAATTGGGATTAGGTGAAGACCCGACTCCTGATAATAGTTTACCTGAACCGACAGATTGGGTACAAGATGGAACTACTGGTTCTGGTGATGATTTGATAACATCATTCAAAACACCAGATATCTCAAAAACATTTTACAGGGTTGAGGAAATTGCAGCAGGAACAGATTTTTATTGTGCAAGATCAATTCAAGGATTAGTAAAATGTTGGGGTAGAAATCATGAAGGTCAATTGGGAATTGAAAACACCACTCAATATGGTGATAATGTAAATGAAACTGGACAATTTCTGCAATTCGTAAATTTAGGAACTAACAGAACTGCCAAACAAATAGTTGCAGGATCAGCTCATGTATGTGCATTATTAGATAATGAAGAAGTAGTTTGTTGGGGAGACAATTCAANGTATCAAATTGGTACTCAATCAACATACTACAATGTCGGAGACAATCCAAATGAGATGGGAGATTCATTGATTCCAATTAATTTTGGTATAACAAATTCTAATATTGTGAAATTAAGTGCAGGAAGTTATCATAACTGTGCATTATTTGAGGATGGAGATGTAAAATGTTGGGGTGCAAATAATCGAGGGCAACTCGGAAGGGGTCAAAGTTCGGATACACCTACAGCAAATGTTGCTGTAGATTTTGGTAATGGTATGAAGGCGTTAGATATTTCCATGGGTTATGATCACTCTTGTGCAATATTAGAAAATGGATTAATGAAATGTTGGGGAGATAATACAGATGGTGAATTAGGAATNGGTAAAACAACCAATTATATTGGAACCTCGGCTCTAGGTTCAAATTCAGATTTTAGATTTATTGATTTAGGTACAGATAGAGGTATTTTTAATATAGCAACAGGTCAATCTTTGACTTGTGCATTAGCAACAGACGGAGAAGTATATTGCTGGGGAAATAATCAAAGAGGAAGATTAGGTACTGGAACTACNCCTTCATCGGAAATAGGAAAATCTGAAACAGATATGGGCGATAATTTAGTTGCTGTAGATTTTGGAACAGATATTAAAACTCAACAATTATTTACTTCAAGAGGAGAAATAAATTTCAATCATAATTATGATGGATATCCTCATTCCTGTGCTGTAAATTCTGATGGAAAAGTAAGATGTTGGGGTTATGGNGCAAATGGACAACTAGGTAATGAGATGACAAATACAATTGGAGATTCACTTTCAGAAGTTGGCGATAATTTCATAATCACAGATATTGGTGGAAATGTTGAATCATTAGCACTTGGATATCATTCAACTTGTGCAATTAGAGAAGATGGACAAGTAAGATGTTGGGGATACAACGCATATGGTCAATTAGCTCATGAAAGTACAAATTCTGTTGGTCGAACAACAGATTCAATGGGTAATAATTTACCCGCTTCAGATATCTGGTTAAAACCTAAAGATACTGATGATGATGGAACTATAGATCTTTGGGATACTGATGATGATAATGATGGCTCTTTAGATGTTGATGATAAATTCGTATTAGATCCATGTGCATATTTAGATACTGACAATGATGGGAAACCAGATTCAATTGTCGTAGATTGTATTACCAATTTAGTAGAAGATCTTGATGATGATGGTGATATTTGGACAGATCTTGATGAAACTGCATGTGAAACCGATCCTAATGATTCATCATCAACACCTTTGGATACAGATGGAGATTATCTATGTAACAAATTTGATGATGATGACGATAATGACGGGTGGAGCGATATTTTGGAAGATCTTTGTGAACCAAGACACGATTTCAATAGTATGGCCAGTGCAGAGGGAATGTACAGTGATTATGGTCGATCGAATATGTTCTTTGATGAAGATGGAATATTATATGTAATCGGACACGATTACAACAGTAAACCTACCATGTGGAGACATAATCACGATAATGGATTTAGTAGTCTTCCTGATAAATGGATAATGATGTCAAACTTCAATACTAATAACCGACATAATTCGGAAATTGCAAGTTATGAAGACAAAACATATATTGCTCAATCAGGAGCATTATTAGAGGTAGAAATTTCCGATCCTCATAATACGTTTGATTATTATTCCTCATACACGAATTTAGGACAGTGGAACCAATATAATTCTAATCCTACAGATATGGCAATTTCACCAGATGGGATGATATACCTTACTGCAAATGATGAATTCCAAGTTTATGATATCAAAAATGACACATGGTCTACATCAGAGTACCCTGCCGATGCATCTCCTGGATTCGCACAAATTGCATTCGATAATGATGGCAATCTATTCTTTATTGGAACATCACCTGCTGGGGGATTGAGAAGTTGGGAGAAACCATTAGATTCAGATTGGTCTCTAGGTTTATTAGTAGATGGCACTGTTAATTCAAACAGTATATTATCTTCGATGACTTCACAATTACATTTAGATTCTAATGGATTTAGACATCTACTTTACATGAATAGTGGAACATTACATTATATTAAAGAAGATGTTAGCGGGTGGCTAAATGAATTTAGCACAACTAAACCCAGCCAAACAAATGATGGATTAGATTTCATTATCGATTCCAATGATAAAGTGCATTTAGCATGGATCGATGTTAATAATGGTACGGCTTACTATACTANTTATAACGACTTATCCTCTACTTGGGAATCTAAGGTAGTACATCAACATACATCATCTTGGAACAGTATAGCGGCTAGGTCGATAAGAATAATTGTTGATAGTTCTGATGATCCTTACATTTTTACTGGATTGGATAGAAACACTGCTNCGGAATATAATCAAATGCATTATGTTGGTAAATACGCACAATCTATTGATCTGAATGATGTACCTGGAGATGCAGATGGAGATGGAACTTGTGATGCATTAGATCAAGCGACATTAGAATATGAAAATGTAGATATGCTATTTGAGGTAAATACCGAAAATAATGGATATCTAGCAACATTTACTGGATTGAAACCTACTTCAATTTCAATTTCTCCAGAATTACCAGAGGGATTAGATTTTGATACGTCAACTGGAGATATTACAGGAATACCATTGATTACAGATTTAGTTGGAACAACTTATGAAATTTCTACGACTTCAATCAACGATCCTTTTAATTTGAATATTACAATTAAGATTTTGGACGAGTCACCTTTATTATCTGGTTATGAAATGTTTCCAACTATGTATACTCAACGAAACNATATGANAGATTCAAATGGTGAGAAAGGAAACCAAGTTCGGTTTAGTTCTGAAGGTTCTATGTTTTTCTCAAGTTCATATTTTCAAAGCACTTCTACAGGGGAAACATTTGAAGGAATTCCAGTTTTACCTTCACATGATGGCGATGATTTATTTGTTGCAAAAAGAGGTATAGACAAGGAATGGGATTGGGTTAGAACAATTAAATTATGTTCTGGACATGTTAAGGATTTAGAAATTGATAGTTCTGATAATGTTTATGTTTTGGTTCAATATCAAGGCATGACAAGTTCAAATTGTGATGTGAGGTTTTCTGAGGCACCATTTTTTGATTTCGAATCAAATAATGCGATTGATATGTTTGTTGCAAAATATGATAATAATGGAAATTTATTGTGGGTTACACATTCAGATTCATTACAAAGTCCACAATCTTCAAGAGAGTTTTTGGTAACTTCAGATTCTGGAATCTCTGTAGAAAATAGTGGAGATGTAACAATTTCTTTTAGCGCAAAAACTAGGTCATCCAATACAATTACTTTCGGTGGTTTAAGCGTTGACAACGGATTAAGTTGCATTGGTTATTATATGCCATACATTGCTAGATTAGACTCTTTAGGCCATGTTTCATGGATTTCATCTCCAGATATCTTAGATGGATGTAATGATTTAGGTAACTATGCCTACACTGATGTAATTTCACATTCAGATGGTTCCGCTACAACAATAGGTAAATTTAGGAATGTAGAATTTGGTTTTGGAAATTCGGTTCTAAATCCACCTGGAACTGATNATAATACATTCATTGCCCATGTAGATTCTACTGGTGAATGGATTTGGGCGAAAAATATTACATATTCAGGANGTCTAAGTACTGTAATGTCATCAATTGAAGAATATAGTGATGGTAGTATTTCAATTGTATATTCTTCATTTGGAAATAATGCCGGAGAATTAAATTTCGCTGGAAATATAACAACATTTTCTAATTCTGAGAAAGGTTGGCTTTGTGCCGCTAGAATGAGTACAACTGGAGAATTGATATGGAACAGTTGTAACAAATACGGAAGTAAAGATTCTNNTGGAACATTAAGTTCAGTAATTGACAATGACGATGAATTACATATCTTAGTGGATACGGAGTCTTATGATGAATATTTCTATTTATTAGGAATAAATTCAGATGGATATCAAACATATTTTAGTGGTACTAAAGGTGGATATAGAGGAAATTGGATTTATGATTTTGGTTTAGATGAGTTTAATCAACCTTATTTTATTGGAGAGATGAATAATCAACAATGGGGTGGTTATACTGCTGCTACAGAATATTCATCTGGGCAATCATTANGTTACAATAGTCCTAGAATGTACAGAATATTTGGGGGGATAGATCACACTGCTGCTTATATATCTCCAGCAAATAATTCTTACATTGAACTTAATGCAATTGGAAGTACGTATAATTCGCAATCAAATCATTGGGATGAACTTGTAACATGGTCAATATATCCTGAACTTCCGGAAGGATTGTTTTTTGATACAAATTATGGAAGAATATATGGAACACCGTCGAATTTTACAAATTCAAATTTGACNTATATGCTTAATGCATCTATTCAACACCCNGTAGAAAGAACATTGTCTGTGACTATCACATTTGGAGTTGCTCCAGAGATTCCAATTGTAGAATATGATACTTCAAATCATACTAGTGTTGGTATTCTAGAATATTACCTAGTTAATGGTGGTACTATGGAAACTTTGACCCCCGAAATTCAAACACCAGAATATCTAAGTTATTTTAAGGTTGAACCTAATCAATTACCTTTAGGAATAAATCTTGATACTAACACTGGAGTTATTTCTGGAAGTCCTACTCAGAATTTAACATCTCAACTGTATAGTATCAAGTCTTGTAATAGTTGGGATGTTTGTGATTCAGGACAAATTATAATGTTCACTATTGTTGAACCAGAACCTGATATCTCATACCCAGAAGTATTTTACGAGGTCAAGAAAGATGCACCAATACTACCTATTATTCCAAGCAATACAGGAGGTCCAATATCTACTTGGAGTATTTCTCCTAATTTGCCTTCAGGAATGGAAATTGATTCAAATGGAGTAATCTCAGGAATACCTATAGTAAATACCGGAGTTGTGAATTACACAATAACTGCAACCAATTCAGGTGGAAGTAGTATTACTTATTTTGAAATGGCTGTTAATGGGACTGGACTTTACATTTTCTATCCTTATGATGAGCTAAATTTAGCAGTTGATTATCCAATTCAAACTGACTTCAGGCCGTCTTCACAAGGTGTTGCAGTAGCTAATTGGAATATTATGCCAGGCTTACCACAGGGATTGTACTTTAGTGAATCAGAAGGAACAATCTGGGGGGTACCTCTAGAACTAAGGGCAAGTTTGGAATACACAATCACAGCTGTAGGAATTGATCCTGAATTAGTAGATTCATATGTAATTACACTAGCCGTTATGGAAGATTTTGATGGAGATGGAAGACCTGACGGAGATGAAATAAATTCTGAATTCTGGATGGATATAGATGATGATAATGATAATTGGACAGATTCAGAGGAAATTGCTTGTAGTAATTTTGAAGGACAATTTGATACTACAGATACTAACAGTTTCCCCCCAGATTTGGATTTAGACGGAATTTGTGATAAATTAGATGATTTTAACGATGCTCCTATTATTCTAGCATATCCTACTGTTAATCTCGAATTATCAATGGGATTGCCGATGATTGCTCAATCACCAATTTTAGAAGGTGGAGGAGTTTTAACATGGGAAATTAGTCCCGAACTCCCTGAAGGTTTAGTATTCAATCAATATAGTGGAGTTTCAATAAATTTGGCGAGGAATATAGACTTTAGTGGAATGATTTCTGGAACACCCACAGAATTATTAGATGAAACTGTATTTACCATTTGGGCTAATAATTCGATGTCTTCTTCTTCCTTTGAAATAACAATATCTGTATTATTAGACACTAACTTAGACTTTGAACCTGATATTTACGATACTGACGATGATGGTGATGGATGGACAGATGAAATGGAATCATTATGTAATTCAGATACATTGAATATTAGTGTTAAGCCTTCTGATACAGATAATGATTTAATTTGCGATGAGGTAGATGATGATGATGATAATGACAACTATATTGACTCAGAAGAAGAAATTTGTTCATCAGATCCGTTAGATAGTTCTTCAATTCCCATATTCTCACTAGATCCAGATGTATGTGATGCATTATTGGAAGATTCCGATGGAGACGGTTGGTCTGATGGAATTGAAACTCTTTGTGGGACCTCGAGTAATGATGAATCAAGTTTGCCTTCTGATCAAGATGTTGATGGAATCTGTGATGAAGTAGATGATGATGATGATAATGACGGTTGGTTAGATGAAGATGATGCATTCCCGAATCTCTCGACAGAATGGATAGATACGGATTCTGACGGAATTGGTAACAATGCGGATGACGATGATGATAATGATGGGTGGAGTGATTCTTGGGAAGTCGTTTGTCTGACGGATTCCCTAGATAATTCTAGTACCCCTGTAGATCTTGACGAAGATCTATTTTGCGATAATCTAGATCAAGATAGTGATGATGACGGTGTCGTTGATGCTAATGATGCTTTTCCAAATGACCCTGGAGCATCCAAAGATACAGATGGTGACGGAAACCCAGATACATTGATTGGTTCTTCAACATCTGGATTGATTGAAGATGATGATGATGATAACGACGGATGGTCAGACAAAGATGAGATTGCTTGTGGAACAGACCCGCTCAGTAATTTAAGTGCACCTCCAGAAGGCCTAAGTTGTGTCAGTGCAAATACAGAATCATCGTTTGAATTAATGACTTATTGGTGGTGTTGTGTTCTGCTTCTTCTATTGTTGGCGCTATTATTGCCATTAGTATTTTTGGCTGGAGAAAAAGGCCAAAATGTTTTGATGATGTTAGGACTTAACAAGGGTCCACAACCTATCAACACTACTTCAGAGCCACAGTTTATTTCTGGTAAAGGAACTAAATCTGAGCCGTTTATTTTAGAACCAATTAAAGGAGTAAAAATGGGAGATAGCGTTGAAAGCAAAGAAACAATTACTATTACGAAGTTAGAATTAGGTACAGAAGTTTCAGTAATTGATGAAGATGCCGCTGAAAATGAGAATAGATTTAACATGGACTTTGTTGAAGTACAGGAAGATGATCAAGAAGATGAAGGATTAGGATCTATTGTNTTCAGATTACAATTTAATGATAACAAAGCTGGCATGAGAGCTCAGAAACCTGACGGCGAATTTATTGGAAGAATCAGAATTGGAAGTGCTTCGGTTTATGTCTTGTGGAGTGTAACAGTAGATGGGGACTCCAGCAAAAAGCAACAAGATTCAAAAATAGAAATNGATTATTCAAAAGAGCGCGAAAAAATANAAAGTATAGAGCAAGAAACGAGATTAAAAATTGAACGTGAAGCAGAAGAGAAAGCTGAAAAAGAAGCAAGAATACAAAAAGCGGAAGAAGAAGCTAGGTTGAAAGTTGAACGTGAAGCAAAGCAAAAAGCTGAAGAAGAGGAAAGAATCAAGAAAGCTGAGCAAGAAGCTAGGGAAAAGGCAACTGAAGAAATCAAGAAAAAGGCCGAAGAAGAAGAGAGAATTAAGAAAGTTGAAGAAGAAACTAGAAGAAAAATAGAATCAGATGCAGAAGCTAGAATAGCAGAAATGGAAGCTAAAATGGCTGAAAAAATGGCTAAAATGGAAGAACAAATGGAAGGTTTAACCAAAAAAGAAGCAGAATTAGCTAGAGTAGCAGCAAAAGCAGAATTCATTGATTTTGATGTTCTGGGTGTTTCTGAAGAAACCGAAATTACAGACGAAATTGAGAAAGGGTCAAAGAGTATTATTCTCAAGGACGCTTCGAAATTTCCAGAGAGTGGTTTGGGATATATCAATGATAAAAACGGTGAAAATATTTCAATCAAATGGAGCTCAAAATTAGGTAACACTCTAAATGGTGTCTCTGGTGTCAAGTCAACAATTTCTGCAGGATCTATTATTTTCAATAAAGATGATCTGCAGAGAACTAAAGGAATAGGCCCATTTATTGAAGAAAAACTTAATGCTCTTGGAATCTATACTTTTATGCAAATTTCTAAGATGGATGAAGAACTAGAAGACCAAGTAAATATTGCAATTGAATTTTTCCCTGGTAGAGTTAAAAGAGATAAGTGGGTTAATCAAGCTAAAGATTTTATTAATCATGACAAATAAAAATAACAGTTTTTGAGATAAAGTTTAAACAGAGAGGTTAGGGGGGGACTCATATGGATGGAGACACTATAATATCACAGATAGAGTCTTTTGGTGTTCTTGCAAAAATAGGAATTTCAATCTTAATGATACTTCTTTCATTAATTTTCTCTAGGTATGTAATTATTAGACCATGGTTTAAGTTAGTTAAGAAGACTAAAAATGAGTTAGATGACTTGTTAGTCGTTCCTATCTCTAACAGATTATATTTCTTTATCTTTGTAGGAGGGTTAAACTTTTCAGTAAATTGGATTGATGTTCAAAATTCTTTTTCTGAATCATTGGTTCCCATGTTTGCTGCGGCATACATTCTAATTTCAGCAAGCATTGCAAGCGTAACTGTAGCCCATATTGTCCCAGTAATCATGGACAAATTTTCTGATAAATCTAACGTGACTGTATCTGGCAGTAATCCTCTCCTAACTTTTGTTTTTAGAGCATTTATTTGGTTTGGAGCAATTTATCTTGCATTAGATGAGCTTGGTATTGAGTTATTCGGTCTATTGGCATCTTTGGCCGTTTTTTCCTTGATTATTGGTTTAGCAGTACAGCAAACATTAGGAAACATCGTCAATTCATTTATGTTAGCAATCGACAGACCATTTGAAGTTGGAGATAGAATCGAAGTTGATGGTGTGCTGGGCGCCGTAGCATCTGTAGGAATTCTTTCAACAAAAGTGCTGACNCGTGAAGAAAAGCTAGTGGTAATACCTAATAATACGCTTGTTCAATCTACTGTGATTAACCATGCNAGAGGTGGAGGAGATGGAATTGCAAGACGGTTGTCTATAATTTTAGATATAGGAGTTGATTATAATGAAAGTATCGATCATGTAAAGTATACATTGTTAGATATTGCAAGGAAATGCCCCCAATCGTTACCTTCCCCACCACCTAGAGTTTTACTATTGGAGCTTGCAGATTTTGCAAAGNTTTTCAGGGTCTTTGTATGGATTGACGATTATACTGATGAATTTATAGCNAAGGATTGGTTGTTGAAAGCAATTGATGAAAGATTCGAAGATGAGGGNATTGTAATTCCTTTCCCTACCTCTATTGAATTACACGGTTCATCATCCATTAAAGAGGAATTAGATGTCAGGGCACAAGAGCAAAAAGCGCTTAGGAAAGCATCTAGACAGAGAATTTCAAGAATTCAAATGGGTAAAGAAGAAAAGAAATTGCGAGAAGAAAGAGAGAACGCAAAAATAGAGTTAGACTTGATTAATAACAGATTGAAAGATCCAGAATTATCAGCCAAAGATCGTAAGGCTTTGGAAAGTGATGCTAGAGAATTAGAAAATTTGTTAGCTGTATTCGATTATGACGACGATTAATTAGTTTCAAATAAATTGAGTATTACGGTTATTCAATGATTAAAATTCCATTGAATTTTAGAGGCTTGTTCTTCACCTCAGGTCTATTTTTCATTCTGTTTTTTTTACACATTTTATTTGCAAAATTTGAACTTTGGTTTTTGTTTAAATTAGTAGCAATATCAATATTTTTTGTAAGTCATTTTCATTCCTTAATTGTGTTTTATTTATCAAGAAAAATTGATTTTTACATTCTAAATCAATTGATTAAAATATCTACATTATTGTCTATTTTATACTCAACAGGATTTTGGTATGCAGTCAACGATATGAATTTTAATTTGTGGATATTTTTAACTATTCTTTTTCCAATATCGATACATTTATTTTTAATTAGATACTTANTTGCAGATAATTCAAAAGAAATGACTAACACGANTATAGTATGACGAACCCTATTTCGATCTATAACCCTTCNGGGGGTAAGGACGATTCAGATGANATGAGCCCNTCAGCACAACAGCAAAAGCAAATGGAAGCAGCNTATAGNCAAATGAAAAGAAAAATGGCAATGGAGAAATTATCTTCCTCTATTAAACATAAAATTATGGTGATGTCAGGTAAAGGAGGAGTTGGTAAATCCACAGTATCTACAGGTCTTGCTTTGGCATTAGCTAAAGAAGGAAACAGGGTTGGAATTTTAGATATAGATATTACAGGTCCAAATGTTCCTAAAATGTTAGGGTTAGAAAAACAGAGATTACACGTTGATGAAGGAAGGATTCATCCTGCAAAAGGTCCTTCAAATATCAAAGTAATTTCAATGGCTTTTTTACTAGAAGATGAAGATACTCCAGTTGTTTGGAGAGGGCCAATAAAATTAGGTGCTATCCAGCAATTTATTGGAGATGTTGAGTGGGGTGGTTTAGATTATTTGATTATTGATTTCCCGCCAGGAACTTCTGATGAACCTCTTACAGTGGCTCAATCTTTNCAGAATATTGATGGAATTGTTATTGTGACAACTCCGCAAGAAATCGCACTTCTGGATTCGAAGAAATCTATCAATTTTGCCAAATCTCTTAAAATGGACGTACTAGGAATTGTTGAGAATATGAGTGGTTATACTATCAATGGTTCATGTTCGAATGAAAGTGGTGAAATCCTGCCAAATTCGGTCATCAAAGTAGATGGTCCAGGAGGTCAAGTTTACGAAGCCACTACAGATTCAAATGGAAAATGGAGCGTATCTTTAGATATTTTTAAAATCGGAGGCGGTGAAAAAACCTCAAAGGATTACTCAATTCCTTTTTTAGGGAAAATTCCATTTGACCCAGGAATTGTTAGAAGTGGAGATGATGGAGTACATAGAATTGTATCAGAACCTGATGGGATTTCAGCGAAAGCATTTAGCAGAGTAATTACAAAATTAAAAGAAGAATTAAATCAGGACGGGAGTAATTCAGATTTAGAAATTATTTGAGGTTAAATTAATGTCTGAAAAAGAAAAAATAGCGAAACTAATACGTTTAGAGCGTAAAAAAGAAACTATGCTATTGGATTGGTCTGACGGCTTACAATTTGAGTTAAGCTACAGAACACTTCTATATTGGTGCCCTTGTGCAAAATGTTCACCCTACAGAGACGATGAATTAACATCATCGGAATTGGAAACATCAATTGATAATATTAAATTTGAAAAACCTACCGTTGAGCGAGTCGGCAGTTATGCATTAAAATTTGACTTCCACGGAGCATGTAATAGTGGTATTTACACTTTCGATAGATTGTATAAACTTAGTAATCAACAGAATCCAGATGACGGTAAACCTTACATCCACGGGGCATGGTAATTAATAAGTGATACTCAACATTCTGTTAAGTGCGATAGATGCTGCTTTTTTCTCTTCATCAGTTACTATTATTTGATTAGGTACCTCATTATTTTCGATTCTTTCCAAAACATCCAGAAGATAAATTGGATGNATCATATACATTGTAGAACAAGGACAAATTGCTGGATCTAGACAAATAACTTCTTTGTTAGGATATTCTTCATTTAATCTTTGAACCATGTTAATCTCTGTTCCAACACCAATTACTGAACCTTCTGGGGAGTTTTTTACATAGTTTCTTATGAATTCAGTACTTCCTGAACAATCTGCAGCATTTACAACTTCGGTTTTACATTCTGGATGAACAACTACTAAACCTTCAGGATATTTTTCTCTGAATTCAGAAATTTGTTTTGTTGAAAATCTTCGATGTACTGAACAATATCCATGCCAAAGAATTAATTTTGACTTGTCTATTTCTTTCCATTCTTTTTCTTGTCTAGATTGATTTGGAGTCCATGTACACATTTCTTCAATATTTAACCCGAGTTCTAATCCAGTGTTCCTCCCTAAATGCTGATCTGGGAAAAAAAGAATTTTGCCATTTTTACCNGCTCTTTTGAATGCCCATTTTAAGACCCCTTCTGCATTAGATGACGTGCAAACCAGTCCACCATGAGAGCCAACAAATGCTTTCAGAGAAGCACTTGAGTTCATGTAGGTAATTGGAATTAGATAGTTTTCATGTTCTGGAGCAGGTAGACTAGGATCTTCTCTAGTAATCGGGTCGAGAAGGTTAAGTTTTTGAGTTATAGAGTTCCAACAGTTTGTCACATCCTCCAAGTTAGCCATATCTGCCATTGAGCATCCAGCTCTAAGATTGGGTAAAATCACTTTTTGGTTTCCATTGGTTAAGATATCAGCACTCTCAGCCATAAAATGTACACCACAAAAAACAATGAACTCACTGGATGATTCTGCTGCTAGCTTTGATAATAGATAAGAATCACCAATTAAGTCAGTATGTTCGATTATTGCATCTCTCTGGTAATGATGTCCTAAAATTAAAAGTCTATCTCCGAGTCTTTCTTTTACTGCTGAAATTCTTTCAGAAATTTCTTTGTTTGTCAATCCTCTACTTCTTTCAAGAGGATCAAATTCACAAACTGGAAGGCTAATTCCCATATGTCACCAACTAACCCCTGAGGCATCATTGCTTTGAATACATCGCCTTTAGGGATGTATGAGGGGGAGCAATTTGCAGGTTTGGATAGAAGGAAATAAATTACATGAAGGAGCAGAAGCGATAGTTTTTGAAGGATTTTGGTTAGGTAAGCCAGCAATTAAAAAATTCAGAAGAGTCCGTAAGTGGCGTCATCCTGAGCTTGATCAAAGGCTTACAAAGTCCAGACTAAGTGCTGAGGTACGTACATTATTGAAATTACAAAATCTCGGATTTCCTTGCCCGCCTGTTTATCATATTAATCTTAAAGATGGTACCATGTTTATGGGAAAAATTGAAGGAATTACGATGGTAAAATTATTACAATCAAATATTTCTACACATGATTCAGACAAACTCTTTTCAAAATTAGGTAAAATTTTGCGGAGATTGCATCTCTGTGGTATTACACATGGAGATTTAACTACTACTAACATCATCATATCTGATTCAAAAATTATCCTGATTGATTTTGGTTTATCTCAATCTACTTATGAGGTTGAAGCTTTTGGTCTAGATTTCCATGTTTTACATGAATGTTTACAGGCAACTCATCCAAGTTTTCCTGATGCTATGAAAAAGATAATCCAATCGTATCTTAGTAGTGATGAAAAACAATTTAAGGAATTTGAAGGAGGGGTTGTACCGCTTTCTAAGGATGTGGTCGCTAGGTTTGAACAAATTAAAGGTAGAGTTAGATATCATGATTAAATTTACACCTAATCTTTATTAATTATTTCGAAACCTAGTAGTGCGCATATAGGTCCAAATACTGCAGTTGAAAAGATATAAATGAAGCACATAAATCGATTGTTTTTCCATAAAATTATACTTTCGAGACTATATGTCGACATCGTTGTAAATGACCCCAGAATACCAGTCACAAATAATAATCTAACTCNATCATCAAAATAATTGTTGGTACTTAGTGCCATAAAAATACCTAAAAAAAATGAACCAGTAAGATTTACTGTTAAAGTTGAAAAAGGGAACTCTCCATTTGGATAGCAAATCACGACAAAATATCTCAAACAGGCACCTAATGCCCCACCAATGGCTACACACAACAAATCTTTTGGGTCCATAAATTAACCTTTGATGAATGAATAAATAATTTATTCTATTAATCGGTTGATTCATCAGCTTAATCGAATTGCATATCTTAATGCAGATATGGTTCATGACAGGGAATAAAGGGAAATTAATGGAAGCGAAAAATGCGTTAAGCCCATTTGGTTATCAAGTTAANCAACTAAAAATAAATGGGGAAATCCCAAAAATTATCGAACCACAGTCTAACTCTCTAATGGAAGTTGCAGAGTATAAAATTAATCAGGGAATTAAAATTTTAAAAAAAATAGGTAGAGAAAGTGACGCTTTACTAGTAGAGGATGCAGGTTTATTCATAGATTCATTAGGTGGATTTCCAGGAGTCTTCAGTTCGTTTGTACTCAAGACTATAGGTTGTGAAGGAATATTAAATCTCTTGAAGAATAAAGACAGTAGAGATGCATACTTTCAGGCAATTTCGTGTTTATGGGATGGAAATCAAATTCACGTGGGTAACGGTATTTGCAGAGGAGTAATTAATAATAGAATTAATGGAAATAATGGCTTTGGATATGACCCTATTTTTGTTCCTGACGATTATTTAGGGAATTCTACTAATCAAAAAACATTCGGGGAAGTAACTCTATCGATAAAAGAGGTCTTTTCTCATAGGAAAAAAGCTTTAAATGAACTATTAGAGAATTTAAAAAATATCAATTAATAGATTGCGGCAAAGTCAAAACCTTGAATCGTATACGCTGTTTCGGGGGAGCATAATATGCGAAGTAAGTTGTTTCTATTTTTCGTTCTTGTTGCTTCAATAATATTTTTTTTGATAAACAAAGAAAATTGGGTTGATGATTATAAATTATTATTTGCAGGGTGGATTATTTTTTGCGCTGCCCTATTTTTCTTCTTACCCGATAAAAAAGTCCTTAAANCCAGGAAGAAAAAGGCACAACATAATAAAACCTCAGAAAAAAACGTAGAACCTATTAATCCAGATGATGAACAGGAGGATGAAGATTTAATTCCAAAACCTGTTACTGTTAATAAACAAGATGCTGCATCATTAAGAGAACTAAAACTTGCAAAAATTGCAAATAAAAAAGGATTAACACAAGCAGATGTGAACACTGATGAAGAGATAGAGGTAGAAGTAGAAACAGAGGAAATTGAGATAGTTGTAGAAGAACCAGAATATCACGTGGCAAGTGAATATGTAGTTGAGGTTAATGCTGATTCTATCGAAGATATTGAAATAGTAAATGCTGTTGGTGAAAGAAGAAGTGTTCATGAAAGAATTAGAAAACGCATCGAAGAAAGACGAAGAAATCAAATGGCTGACGTCAGGGCATCGAAGGCTAGGATGTGGAATGAGAAAGATAAACGTGAAGATTTAACATTAATTTTATCAAATGACAATCATGGTTTAACTGTTTTATCAGAACCAGAAAAAGTAAACCCTGGAAGACCGTATGGAGCTACTTATATAAGGATAGATCAATCNAAAGTTGTTAAATTTAGGTTTCCTTTAGATGATGGATTTAGAAGGGTTGATTCAAATGTTCAAGAAAAATTAGAATTACCTGATTTACCACCTCTTCCTCTCATTGACGGACAGCTTCCTCCTTTAGACGGATTACCTCCACTAGATTTAGCTGATTTACCTCCTATAGAGGGTTTACCACCTCTTCCACCTCTGAAATAAGAATAAACAATTCGAGGGAATAATATTCAAACCCTTTCATTTCCGGTTGTATATGAATGAAGAGTTGAACCAAAATTTTTTGTTGGAAGAATCTTTTTTTATCGATTCTAGCGATCAAAGTCAAGGACGTATTCTTTTGTTACTAATTAACAGACCAGACAAATTGAATGCTTTAAATGAAAATGTTACTCGTGAATTAAAAAACGCCGCTAAAAGGGTAATGAAAGATGACTCAATCAGAGTAGTGATTTTTGGCGGCGCATCACCTAGCATTCCATCAGAAGGTAAAAAATCTAAACCTAATTCTTTCGTAGCTGGTGCTGATATTTCTGAGTTTAAAAATAAGAAATCAGAGGAGATTTTTGATATTTTTTCTGATAATTGTTGGGAAGCAATTTGGAATATCGAAAAACCTACTATAGCCATGATTGATGGTTTTGCATTAGGTGGAGGATGCGAATTAGCCATGTCATGCGACATTAGAATAGCAAGCGATAGATCAGTTTTTGGACAACCAGAAATTAATCTAGGGTTAATTCCAGGTGGAGGAGGTACTCAAAGGTTAACACATCTTGTGGGATACGGTAAATCACTTGAATTAATACTATCAGGAAAATTCATAAATAGCGATGAGGCCTATTCTTTTGGGCTAATTAATCATGTTTGTAAACCAGATGAGCTAAAACAAAAAACATTAGAATTAGCTACTTTAATTGGTTCAAAATCTAGACATACCTTAGATATAGCCAAAAAAGCAGTTAGGATTGCTCTAAATACCCCTATTGATGAAGGAATATCTAAAGAATTAAAATTATTTTCTGATCTATTCGATACTGAAGATAAAGAGATAGGAGTAAACGCATTTTTGGAAAAGAAAAAACCAAAATGGAAAGGAAGATAATTAGGTGAGAAATATTAAAACAAATGAGCCACTAGTAATTACTAAAGATCTTGGAAAGGTATTCGGAGATTTTGTAGCTTTACAACCCCTTGACGTAAAGGTATTTGCTGGTGAATTTTTTGGTGTCTTCGGTCCAAACGGTGCTGGTAAATCTACTTTTATTAGGTTGCTNACAGGACAATTGCAAGCTAGTACGGGTTCTGCAGAAGTTTTAGGAATAGATGTAAAAAAATTACCACAGAGGCTTAAAGCAAACATTGGAATAGTTCCCGAATCCGAGTCTCCGCCTTCTTATCTAACTCCATATGAGTACTTGTATTTCGTGGGAAGATTAAGGAGAATTGATGAATTATCAAAAAAAGTACTTTATTGGCTTGATTGGTTTGGAATGAATGAAAAAAAGGATACTATGTGTAAGGATTTATCTAAAGGACAACGTCAAAAAATAATGCTGGCTAGTGCATTTATTCATGAACCGAGATTATTATTTTTAGATGAGCCATTTGCAAATTTAGATCCAATTTATCAAAGAAAATGTAGAAAATGGTTGTTAGAACATGTAAGTAAAGGAGGTACTATTTTCATGTGTAGTCATGTTCTTGAAGTTGCCGAAAGATTGTGTACTAGATTAGCTATTATAGACAATGGTAGAGTTTTGGCGAGTGGTAAAATTTCCGATATAAAAATTAAAACGGATGAAACTTTAGAAGACGTGTTCATTCGTTTAGTTGGTAAGTCTGGCGATGAGGAGGAGTAATTATGGATTCATCAATAAGTATTGATGAAAACAAAAAGTTTCNCAAATATTTAGAACCTAATCTATTGAACTCTGTTGGAATCACTTACAAAATGATGTTTAAAGAAGAGTGGCGTCAAAATATCGATTTTGCGAAGAAAAGACATGTTCTTCTGTTCCCTGCTTTACTAGCATTATTTTCAATGTTAGTAACTCTTGGATTTCCGTTTTTAGTAGGAGAAGGCGTGCCAGATTCAATAAATCCAGTAGAAGAAAATCGTGCATTTAGTTGGGATGAAATGAAGCAAGCTCTACATGTACCGTTATTTATGTTCAGCCTAGGTATGGGGTCTTTTGCTTTTTTAGGGAGGGTAATGGTTTCTCAGCGTGCAGGCGGCCTCAATTATTTATTAGCCGCTCCAGCAATGCAACCTTTGAGACAATCTGTGAATTATTTCTCGTACTATCTTAAAGAGGTTACATTCTACATTTTGCTAGTATTAATCCCAGTGATAATAGGTATGGGAATTGCTATATTTTCTACTTTTAACACAGGTTTATTTCCAATAAAAATTAATTCGTTATACGTCACATTAGTGGGGATGATCTTAACTTTGTCTCAAGGAATAGCGATCTCATTTTTAGGTTCAGCTATCTGGACTCGTGGTGGAATATTCTCTAAGTTAGTTCCCGTAGTTTCAATTGTCATAGCTTTATTTTTTGCACTAGGATTTATTCCGTTTGAAATTTTAATTTATGGATTAATGTGGCAATATACCCATGATTTGATTTGGATACCATTCGGATTAATTGTAAGCCTATCACTTGCTTTAATAGGTTCTTTACTTGTTTCTGATGATTTTGAGCATCAAATTATTGAAAGACAGGAATTATTTTTACCAGTTCATAAGAGATTATCATTCTTAGATTGGGGGCCACTAGGATGGCTTACACTCGGAATTATACGTAGCAAGAAAAAAAACACAAAATTAAGATTACTTGTAACTAAAGAAATTGTAGAACTAATTCGTAGCGGTACGGTTAAAAAAATGGTAGTATCCTATTCAGTTCCCCTAGCAGTATTGTTACTATTAGCCTGGGCAGTAGATTTTACTGACGCACCTATTCCTGTGAATTTACTTTCCTACGCCCCATTTCTTGGTTTTTTTGGATTTAATTTCTATTCTTGGTTGACCGCAATTGATTCTCCAGCTCACTATGATGGATTGCCAGTAAATGTACCTGAAGTAATTCGGGCTAAGGTTGCAGTTTACTTTCTTTCAACTACTTGGATCTCAATTATTTTCTTAGTATTGATGGCATGGAATTTAGATGCTTGGTGGACACTTCCAGGAGCATTTGTTGTAATGATTGCAAATAGCATCTACATTGTTGCATTAACGGCATTTTTAATGGGTTTAAACCCTAACAAGTCTATTTTTGATGCTTCGATAATGTTTTGGTTTTGGATTGGAACTGTAATACCTCTATTATTGCTGTTTGTATTATCTTTTACTCAAGGAGACACTGCACTGATTCAAAATTGGGCAGAAGCTGTTCGAGCAGAAGGGATTAATGCTAATAGTACTGGTCCACTTGATGTATCCNTAGAAACACGTGCTGGTTTTGGTGCAATTTTCGCTATNTCCGCTGTAATTACTTTATTGGGTGCTGGTCTTCTAAGATTGATTGACATAAAATGGGGAAAAGAAAATTTTGAAACTTAATGGTGTTGATTGTACACGCATGTGTTAGGGGATTGACATGAAGACGCAGGTTGTCGCAATTTGTGGAATGCCAGGATCTGGAAAAGGAGAATTGAGTAAGCTAGCAAATCAGAACGGAATTCCAGTTCTAAGTATGGGAGACATGATCAGAGCTGAGACAGAAAAGAGAGGTCTTGAAGAGACTCCAGGAAATATCGGTTTAGTTGTAGTTTCTTTACGTAGTCAATTTGGTGAGCAAATTCTCGCGGAAAGACTCTTGCCATCAATAGAAAATTTATCAATGACNTCTNTACCNTTGATTTTAATTGAAGGAATTAGAGGCACAGCAGAGGCAAATGTATTTAGAGAGTATTGGGGGAATGACTTTTCACTTTTGGGGTTAATTTCAGATGAAGAACTAAGATGGCAAAGAATCCTGCTCAGAGGCAGAGGGGAAGATGGAGATAGAGAAGATTTTGCCACAAGAAATACTAGGGAAAGAAAATGGGGTCTCGGAGAACTAATTGAAAATGCAGAATATAAAATTGAAAATAATTCAACTTTAGATAATTTAGAAATAGAATTTAAAAAATGGTTAGATGTTATTAAATCTTCGTTTTAGCACTACTTTAGAATAGAAGGTTATAGAAGGGACTATCCCTCATCCCCTATCAGCAGGTGCAACTATAATGAAAGGCTCTCGGATTTCGATTTTGTTTTTTGTAATATTTTTAATGATTATTACCCCTTTGACACCTATGTCTAGTGCGGTAAATGCTAGATCGCCAACAATTTCAGGGAATATATCTTGGTACAACGGTCCAGGATCAGTGTCTGTAACTGATGATAGCGACAATTATATGATCAATGTTTCTGGAACTTTTGTAAGATCTGAATACAATTATCATTACGACTATGATAATGATTACGTTGATCTAAATGTGCTTTCAAAAGCATCATTCCAAGACTACAATAAAGGAAATTCCTTAGCATGGATGGATGTTCCTTCTGGACTGGATGGGNGCAATGTTACAGATTATTGGTCAATCATTAGGCACGANATTAGTANATACAATACCGAAGTTTCACAATATGGGAACTTGAATAATTCAGGTTTTAATTCTGATAACTTTTGTTTATTTCAGGAATCATTCCCTGCTGGAACCGTTCCTTTCAGTAATTACTATAATTATGCCTCAAATTCGTTTTCTCATTGGTGTGCTCCAGCCGATTTAACAGTGAACAGCTTCACATATCCTACTATTGATATTGATGTATCCTCAACATCTCCAGGCACTGTNTACAACCTTTTTTATGACATAATTGATTGTATTACAAATAATGTAACCTTGACTAGATTGGTAGAGTTTACTGGGCAATCAGGAACAGTATATCTAGAGTCTTATCTTGCTAATTTAAGTTCTAATGGTGGGAATTATAAGTTATATGCACAGATACAAGATCAACAAACTTATCTAGACTCATTCACAACTTCATGCACTGGTACACAGGGAGGAGGTTCTGGAACTGATGAACCTACCCCTCGATTAGATTCAATTCAAGTATCTGGTGTAGATGGTATTACTGGATTACAAAATGGAGAGGTAACATTTAGCAACCTAACACCAAATACTCAATATGATTTTATTCATTCATTGTATTCTTATGTCTATTCATCATCTGATGGAGGCTATGTTTGTTCATATGATGCAACATCTGGAGGTATTTCTCCGATTCATTCTTTTAGTAATTCTTTAACTACAACTTCTAGTCATACGGCATCAACTTCATTATCTCTTGATTTCAAGTTAGGTGCAAATTATACCAATGCAGAGCCTTTTGAGCTCCATGCCGGAACAAGTTATTGTTATGTCTTTGTACTTAGAGAATCTAGTTTACAGGATTGGCAAATACATTCCGTAAAATCTTTCACGGCTTTACAAGGTTTTAGCGGATGCGGCTTAAGCCAATTTTGTTGGGATCATCAAGAGCATGCTGAAGGAGCTAGTTTCAGTTTAGATGGTAGATGGGTGACTTATTCAAGACAGTCAACAGGAGATGCAATTTCAAATATTGGATTAACACCAGGTCAGTGGTATTGGGAAATTGATGTTCTCAGACAAAGCGGTAACGATAATTTTGCATTTATTGGAGTTCATACTGGTGAGGAAAACTCATTAAATTTAGCTTCTACAACTGGGGACAAATCCTCTACTTTAGCTTTAGATGAATATGGGTGGGCCTTTGATTCTGCAAGCTTTATTTTTCATGATACTAGTATACAATTGCCTTGTTCATACGGTGGATGTTGGACAGCACTTCAGTATTACACCATAGGTGTAGCTTTAGATAGTGAATCAGGTTCAATGTGGTACTCTGTAGACGGTAAATGGTTGGATTATAATTATGGAAATTCTGGATTTTCTCCTCGGAATTCTTCACAGCAAATATTTGGTTTTGAAGAAGANCCNGGTGGAATGTCTAATTGGAGTCACTNGGAAAATCAATATGGAAACTCAGAATTAAGCGGCAAGACTCTTTATCCTGCCGTTTCAGATACAGGCATCTATCATGGAATGAGTTTCAAATTAGTTCCAGGTTCAACAACCTATCAACCCCCCGAAGGATTTAATGTAATTGATGATTTTGTGTTAGATTCTGACAATGACGGGATTCTGAATTATCTTGAGATTGAAGGATGTACTGATCAGACTGCAATAAATTACAATCCACTNGCAACTGAGAATGACGGCTCTTGTAGTTATCAATCTAATGAAGAACCTCCTAATGCATGTGAAGACCTTCCGATGAATTCAGTATCATTATGGCATGAAATTAAAGACAGCGGAGATATAATATTTCATATTCTATACAATGTTGATGAAAGTTTTTCCAGGTTTGCGTTTGACACCCCCTCATATGAAGATTTGGAATATGGTGTCGATCAAGTTATTGGAGGAGAATGGATTGATGCTGGGCATGTAGGATTTCTGTCTGGCGCAGATGGATACATAGAAGGATATCAAAATAGTGGGGAAGAAAATATTGACGTACTATGTGGTGTATTGTTGGAAATTGAAAAAACTTCTAATAATGATATATTTGAATATCTAGTGATCAATCATCACCAGAGTAGCGGTTTTTTCAATCAAGACAATGAAAATATGGGAGTTAACTTTTATGATTTGAGTTCTAAGTCGGAAGATATTTTGATATTGTCAGATAACAATAATAATATTCCAGACAAGTTCGATACAACTTATGAGATAGTCAAGACACCATTAAACCTGTATGGTTCAGGATATTCCAGAGAAATTAACGTTGGAGGAGATTATTATTCATATTGGAACGAGGATAATAATTATCTAATAGCATGGGACAGTGTTAATGGTTACTGGATGGTTTATCATTTGAATGAATTTAATGATACATTCTATAATACTTTAGAAGTAGTTAATGCACTGGATGATTCAAATTATGGGAATCTTGATGGAAAAACATTCTCATGGATTAACTCGGATGATTATTCATCAATCCATGTACCTGGTTCCGAAAATTATCCTGGAACATTTTTTAAGATTCCATTGGAAGAAGACTCAATTGTTTATGGTTACCAAAACCAAGTTGGTTTAGAAGGGTGGTGTCTAGATACAGATGATTCACTAGAGGTAATAGAATATCCAGAAAATTCAGACCAAGAAGAGTGTGAAAATTCAGGATTTTCTTGGATTTTAGCTCTAGAACCTGAACTTTATTGGGGTAATGGGGACGAGAATCCTCATGTAATGTCAATTGATGTTGATTTTGATGGAACAGCACCATTTCCAGGATTACATGAAATCGATATAAATTTGAATNTTTATGCTGTAAATCCAAATCTTGACAACGATGGAGACGGTATGCCGAATTTCTGGGAAGTTAAGTATGGACTCGATTCTAATATGCCTTTAGATGCGAACGATGATCCCGATGGAGACGGTTTGACTAACTTAGAAGAATTTTATTTAGGCACCAGTCCAATTAATCCAGATACAGACGGTGATGGTTTGCTAGATCCTAGTGACACAGAAAACGGTGTAGACCTCTCAATACCTGAATTATTACACCAAGAAACAATTCAAAATAACATGGACTTAGAGGGAATTTATGGATTCATTGAAGTAATTTCTAATTTACAACAATTCCCCGATGGATTAAGATATTACTGTGTCAATATTACAATCTCTGATCAGGCGTCTGGTAGTCTTAGAGCTGATGCTCTGGATTGTTTCGAATTAGATGTTAACGATGCATTTTCTGGAGGAGGAAGTCATAGTAGTAATCCATTACATGTTGATATATTATGGAATCCTGACAATCAAAGAATGGAAATTTACTCTGCAGTAAATTACCAAAACGATTTGAGTGATGTTCATTTAGATTTTTCAATCAATTCATATGAAAATAATTATGATTTTAGTTATGAATATAATTATGGGCTTCTATCTTTCAATGAACTCAATCAAGCAAATTTAGGAATGCCTGTGATTATTAATCCAGATGAAATTGGAATGCAGTATGAAAGGAATTACTGTATCAAATTTATTTTAGAGGCCAATCCAGGTCAACCAGATGAAGAAATAATTGCCAAATCAGTCGGATGTTTTTACTTAGAACCTTCTTCANTCTTTTATACTGGTGATGTCGATTGGAACTCAGATGTAAGTTCTGGTTTTACAAGTGTTACGTCAAGTTTAGCAGGTAACGAAGGAACCAGAGTAATCGACAAAGACCCTGAAACATCTTGGATAAGTCAAAATGCATGTTCAGATAATGGTAATTCTGAATATATCATTCTTGGAGTAGACTTCTTTGAGGGTGAGCAACTAACAGCAGCAGGAATTTCAATTAAATGGGACGAAGATTACCTACCCGAAAGTTTTGATATTTCTAAAAAAGTTAATGGCAACTGGGAACTAATGTTTCAAAATTTTGAAATGGAATCAGACTTATCTACTTACAATCGAATGCGATTTATTTTCGCTATCGATGAAATCGAAGAAATAAAAATTACTTGTAGAGGTAATCTGGGTCAGNTGGGAATTGCTGAGGTTGTTATTCATGGTTTGAATATTGATTCTGACGGAGATGGAGTGCCTGACATCTACGATGAATGTCCTACAGTTCCCGGCTTCACACCAAATGGTTGTATTGATGATAATGGNAATAATTCAAGTGATGATAGTCCATATTTTGCGGACGACTTAACAGATATGGCTTCAGTATATACTTCATCTAACTACATGAATAATGATGGAATGAAATCTATTGATAATGATTACAATACATTTTGGGAGTCAGATGGAAGTTGTCCACAAGATATTGTGATTGAGTTTGGAGAACCTCGTTATGTTGGATTATTAAATTTGTATTTTAATGATGAGATAATTAATGGTGGATTATTGAACCTTGAAATAAAATTTTGGGACACTCAAAATAATTGGTACACAAATCAATATTTCGGATTAGGTTTAGATACTAACGTTTTTTCATTAAACTTGTATCCTCAAATGACAGAAAGAGTGATGATAAAATGTGATAATTTCAACCCAAACATTAAGATCAATGAAATAGAAATATTCGAATCTAAGAATACATGGTTCCAATACGATATTGACAACGATGGAATCATTAATGATTATGACCAATGTTTTGCTGGAATACAGTTTACATCAGATGTTCTTAACGACTATGATGGTGATGGCTGTTTGGATAACATTGAAGATAATGATGATGATAATGATGGAATTAATGACGAATTTGATCTTTGTCAATTTGGTGAAAAGAATTGGTTTTCATGGGATAATGGAACAGATTATGATCACGATGGTTGTTTAGATAGTACAGAGGATAATGACGATGATGCTGACGGAGTTGATGATTTTTTAGACAATTGTTCCCAAACTAGACTAGGTGCAAATGTCGATTCATTTGGATGTGAGACATCATTTGATGATGGGGATTCAGATGGTGTTGCGGATTCATACGATCAGTGCCCCAATACTGAAAATGGTGTTGAAGTTGATGAATTTACAGGGTGCCCATTGATTAATCAAAAACACATTGATTTATCTACAAATTTTGATGAAAGGAATATCGAATTTGCAGGCGAAACCGTACAGATTGAATCTGATCAGGGTTGGCCATCAGTGTTAGTNAGTGTTGAAGATTTGGAGATTGGAACTCAATATCAAATCAATGCCAAGATGTGGGATTATTCTGTATTCCCAGAGGAAGAAATGTTTTGTAATAACTGGCCTAGTCAAATAATCACAGGTCCTTGTGAAAATTCTTATTCATTCACCGCACAACAAAAAGAAATGACAATGACACTTCATTACCCAGCTTTAGAAAGCTCTACTCAAGCTTGTTTGATTGTAATATTATCTAGTGATGATTTAGAAATAGATAATAATATGATTTGTTGGAACCAAGATTCAAAATCTGATTGGGATTTAGATGGTATTATTGATATAAACGATTTATGTGGAGCAACTCCTATAAATTCCACTGTTAATGAAACAGGTTGTTTNATTACAGAACCAGGAAATAATACTTCAGTAGATGAACTCTTAGATACAGATGGAGACGGGGTTCCAGATTTTGATGCCGAGGGTAATACTTTAGATGAGTGCCCAGACAGTGAAGAAGGCATTGAAGTTGATGAAGTAGGATGTTCCACTGCGATATTATTACCTCCTGCATTAGCTTCGGCTCTTGATTTTGTTCTGAACATTGATTCGTTACTCGGACTTCCAGACGGAACTCTCGAAATTTTATTTGCTGCATTAGGTATGATGTTTGGTGTGATAAGATTTGTAGGAAAAAGAACCTTAGCTGGTAAATCCAAGCGAGTGAAAAAATATGCCAAGGAAATTAGACTATCTAGAAGCAGAAGAGAACTAGAAAACCTAGAAAAAAGGATTACTAAAGACAATGAAAAGAAATTACTTCCACCTGGAGGATTTGGCGATTTGATGGAATTAATTGAGACTAGAGCCTTAGAACTTGGTGAAACGGACTTGGCTCATCAAGTTCACAGTAGTGCAGAAGAATATGNAATGTCTCAAGGACAAATGTTAGAAGAAATGGAAGATACCAGAAGAGCCGTAGAGGGATTACAAGAAGAATTATCAGAAATGAGAAGGAAAGGACCCCCTGGTAAAGGTAGAGGCCGTAAGGGTCCACCTAGACGCAGAACAGGTAGTAATAATTCAGGCTATCAAATGAAACAAGCAGGTGGTCCTAGAAGACCTTCATTGCATCCAGCAGATTTAGATGGAGACGGATTCGTTACCGAAGAAGAAAAAAGATTGTACAGGCAAAGACAAGAGCAGGAGGATGGCCTTTGGGAATATGATTAAAATTTGGTACTCGGCGATAATGAAAGTTGTTAATCATGGTACCATTTGTTTAAATTACAACTAAAGGTTATAGTGGGACGAGATGGGTGCGGTAACTGTATCGGGGTGATGATTTGGCGAGAAGAAGACGAGGAAAAAATCAGAGACGGCGAAAAAGTGCAGGTGCCGATAAAAAAAACTATGATGAATTAGACAAATATCCTGTACGTCCTCCTCATGCTTTTGCTAGAGTTGTGCGTGACAGAAGATCTTTAAATATTCTGTATCAAGTTATTGAACCTCCGTTATCAAAGAAGGAAGAAAAATATCGTCAAGAAATCATGGATATTTTCGTAAAAAGTTTAAACGCCAGTATTGAAGAAATTGAAGCTGATGCTGCTGCATATCTTAGGACATCGATGGATAAAGTGATTAAGTCCTATGGAATGAAAATAAATAAGAAATCAAAATCTAAGTTGTTCTATTATCTACGTAGAGATTTGTTAGGTTATGGAAAAATGGACGTTTTAATGTCTGACCCCAACATAGAAGATGTATCCTTAGACGGAGTTAATATCCCAATTTTTGGATATCATCGTAAATTTGAGTCGGTTGAAACTACNATTAAATGGGAGACAGATGATGAATTGGAGGCTTATATCATCAAATTAGCTCAAAGATGTGGTAAACATATTTCTGTAGCTGAACCACTATTAGATGCTACTTTAATGGATGGTTCAAGAATTGTAATGAAATTAGGTCATGAAATTTCTACCCGAGGTTCAACATTTTGTATTCGTAGATTTAGGGATGATCCGTTCTCTCCCTGTGACTTGATTGCATTCAGGACAATGACTAGTTTAATGGTAGCTTATTTGTGGGTAGCTTTTCAACAAGGCGTTTCCATGCTTTACGTAGGAGGTACAGCGTCTGGAAAAACAACGACACTTAATGCAATGTGTATCTTTATTCCTTGGCAAATGAAAATTGTGAGTATCGAATCTACCAGAGAAGTAAATATACCTCAACCTAATTGGATTCCAGGTTTGACAAGACAGGGATTTGGAGGCGAATCCAATGAAGGAGAGATTGGCGAGTTCGAGCTATTAAAGGCGGCATTAAGAGAGAGACCTGAATATATTATAGTGGGAGAAATTCGTGGAGCCGAAGCTTATGTATTGTTCCAAGCAATGGCTACTGGCCATTGTGCATACTCTACAGTTCACGCTGATTCGGTGCCTTCATTGGTGCATAGATTAGAAAATAAACCGATTGATATTCCCAGAGTTTTACTTCCAGCTTTAGAAGCCTGTGCGATTCAAATCCAGACTAGAATTAATGGTAAGCGTGTTAGACGTTGCAAACAATTAGTAGAAATTGTAGGTATAGATCCTAATTCAATGGAAGTGATTACAAATGAGGTTTTTAAATGGGATCCGTCTAGAGATGATTTCGATTTCAGCGGTAAATCATACGTCTTAGAGAAAATAATGGTTAAGATAAATTATACACAAGATGAAATGAGAAGAGAGTTACGNACACGTAAAAGGGTGCTNGATTGGATGGTTTTAAACGACATTAGAAAGTCTGATCAAGTATCGCAAATAATTACTGAGTATTATGTTCGACCTGAACAAGTACTTGCTCGTGTAGATGGTGTGATGTAAGGGGTTAAAATGGAATTAAGTGCATGGCAGAGAATTGGCCACCGTTTATTAGGAGGTCTTCTTAGGAAAAGAGCTAGAAATAACAAGGAGCTTACTAAAAATATCGAAAAAGGAAATCTTACTGTGATGCCAGAGGTATTTATGGCAACTAGTATTCTTTCTACAATTACAACTATTTTAATTTTAGTTGGATTAAATGTTCTAGTTTTTATGCCTGAAATTGGTGGTAAAGCATTATACGAAAATACCCAAGATGCAGCCTCAATACCTCTTTGTGTTGATTGGGCATATTGGCATTCTGATGAGATAAATTATAATTTAAATTGGGGTGTAAACTCACCTGAGTTCGGAGAGGTACAATACGGTGGATGTCCATACTATCAGACTAAAACGTTTCCGATAATCGCTACCGTTTTAATCCCGCTGGTAACATTAGCTTTAGCACCTATTTTGGCTTTCAGAACGTTTATGGGAGGAGCCAAGAGAGCAGCAGTATCTAGATCTAAGGACATAGAAAAATATTTACCATACGCTGCATCATATACTGCGGCTATGTCTGCGGCAAATGCGACACCACAAAAAATCTTCAGATCTCTAGCTAAGAATGGTGATATTTATGGAGAAATNTCNCATGACTCTGCTCAAATTTTTAGAGATACAANTTTACTTGGGTTTGATCTTGTAACCGCTATTAAACATTCTGTAGGGCGTGCAGCATCACCTTGGTTAACAGAGTTCTTTCAAGGAATGGAGGGTACATTAACGGCAGGAGGNAATTTGAAAATTTATTTCCTTAATAGAGCAGAGCATTACATGAAGGAAAACAGGACTAGATTACATGTTTTCTTAGAAACATTAGCTATGCTAGCTGAATCTTATGTGGTTGTTGCTGTAGCAATGCCTCTTTTCCTCTTAGTAATGTTAGTGATTATGTTTTGGGTAAGTGGTTCAGGTTCGACTATGGATGAAGGAACTTTATACTTCATTGTTTTAGGTTTCTTACCATTAATACATGTTGCATATGGATATTTAGTATGGTCAATGTCAGCAGAGCAAAATATGTGAGGTTTATTGATGGCTAGAAAAAAAAAGAAATTAAAAGTAGATTTAGATCTTCCTAAGGATGATAAAACTTTAACTTATTTTTACGCTATTTGTACTGTTTCAATTCTTCTTGGTTTGATGTGCATGGGATTCTGGTTTACTAATAGTAACTTCTTTCCTGGCAATGATGATGCAGCCTTACCTTTTTTCGTTAGTACATATTGTCAATCTACGGCTACAGACGAATTCGGAAACCCTAACCCTCAACCATTTGCAGATGCTAGATTAGGACTCGAACCATCATACAGAGACAATGAAACTTGCTCACTACTGAAAGACTCACCATCTCCCGCAGTATGGAATTTGGAAGAACCTTGGGATGGTATGGAAGGAAAAGCGAAAACCTTTCAGGTTCCAGGATTACCTAATTCTCAATTAGCAGGGGCTAATCATCCATTCCAAGAATTAGAAGTTGAGTGCCTTGCTGAATCACGAGATTACCCGTCATTAGAATATACTGTGAGTATTTTAGATGCTGATGAACAATTACCAGGTGATAGCTGGAGACATATTGGAAATGCAAATGAACAAGACGGAGATTGCAAAATATTAATCCAACATGCGGAACCTGGTGAATACCAAATTCGATTAATACCAACATGGCCAGAAGGTGTTTCTAGCGCTCCAGACTTCGAATTTACTTTCACTGTAACAGCTATGGTTTATGATGGAGTTCCCAATTACATGAATAATAAATCGCAATGGATTGGTCCTGAACTTCAACTTGGTGGTTTTGATTTACACCCTACAATATATATCAATTTTTTTGGATTTGGATTTTTTCTAATGATTTATCCAGCATCAGTGTACTGGGATAGAGTACAAAAAAATATTAACGCTAGAGAAGAAAAATTTCCAGACTTTCTGAGAGATCTTGCTGAATATTGGAAAGGTGGTCTATCAATGACAGTGGCTGTTACCTCTTTAGCCCAGTCAGAATATGGGGCACTGAATGAAGACGTAAAAAAGATGGCTAATCAGATTAGTTGGGGGGTGGCTTTTGGAGATGTTCTGGATTTGTTTGCATTAAGAGTGAATACTCCACTGGTCAAAAGAGCGATATCTTTAATTTCTGAGGCAAATAAAGCAGGTGGGAAAATCTCTGATATTCTTGTTACTGCCGCAAGTGACAGCAGAGAAATTAAGTTTTTAGAAGCTGAAAGAAGCAGAACAATTTCATCTTATATTGCTGTTATTTGGGTTTCTTATTTAGTTTTCATGGTTGTAATTGTAATACTTTCCAGAGTATTTATTCCTGCAATTGCTGAATCTAATTCTAGTTCTGGTGGAGATTCGTCTGCACAAATTGGAAATATGCAAATTAGAGCAATCGACCCATTATTATTCCTAGTAGTATTCTTTTACGGAGTTACTGTTCAAGCGTTAGGAAATGGTGCGATGGCTGGTTTAATGGCAAATGGTAGATTGAGTTCTGGGTTTAAGCATGCTGGAATGATGCTGGTTTTAGCTATTTTTTCGTTTACTTTCGTCTCTTTTATACCTTCATTAATTGGTGTTCCTTCTAGCCCGGGATTAAATCCATCCATCGGAATGTTGAGGATTTGACGAGAGGTTGTAGATATGCGTAANCCTTCGTCAGATAACTCTGGTCAAGTCCATATAATAGAAATGCTAACATTATTTTGGTTATTTTTCATGTCAGCGATGTTTATCATTAATATTCATGTACCAGACTCAAATTCTGAAATAATTGATGCATCATTATCCATGGCTGGGCGTGATGCATTAGATTTAGCAGCTAGTGAAAATGCTGAAGATAATTTGAATCATTCATCAAGACTAGCAGAGTTACTATCTAGCGATAATTTAGAGCTTGCATGTTCATTCATTGAAGATGGTTTAGCATCAACTTACAAGTCCAACTGTTGGGTCGCTAAAAATAGTGGGCCAATTGAAATCTCTTCTTTCAATGGAAATCCTGTAGGAAATAGTGTGACTTCATATGTTGTTATTCAAGATTCTGGAAATATTTGGACAGTAAGTCTTGATGTTTGGAATCAAGGGGGTGGAACTTTATGAGGTCTAATAATTTAAATCATGATACATTTGGACAAATGTTATTAGCTGCAGGCTTAGTTTTGCTGATGAGTCTTTTATCAATGTCACTTTACGGAGTGAAAGTTGCAGGTTATGATTTACCCAGAACCAGTGATGTTTCTGATGTTATTATTGTTACACAAGAGATTGATTACTTAATTGAGGACGCATTAGAAAATAGAACATCAATTCGTATGGATGCAGGAATGGAACTTGATGATGCAGTCTTAGATTCACTTAATTCGATCGAATCNGATTTAGAGAATCACGGGATATTAAGAGGTATTCAGATTAGTTTTAGTGAAACTGAGATAATTATTGAAGAAAATCAAATTACTGTTAACTTGAGATTAAATGTAGTTTCAGACTCAACAATTGAATTGCCAATGGAGATTAATTACGAAATTTAATGGANTTTTCTGATTTATTCCATTCTAAATCAAACCAATGAGCAATTTTTTTAATCACGTTCTGCTCAACAGAAACGTCAATCATTTTCCAATTTAATGGCCGTCCAAACTCTAGTATTCCTTCTTGAATTTTTCGAATTTTCTCAAATGAGCTAAGATATCTTTCTGTATTCCTCCAAGTATCTTTTTCCCTTGAAATAATCATTTTTTTATGTGATTCTTTTTCATTCACATGTAGAATTACACCTAATGCTATTCCACCGTTTTCTTCCCATTGCCTGATAATTTCATTATCTGGCTTAATATGAACACCCTCCAAAATTAAATCAACGCCTTCTCTGCGTGATTTATCGATTATTGATCTAATACTTTTTTGAAGGACAATGGAGCAATCTTCCCAATCATATACTGGGTGATTATGTTTTCCGATACTGAATGAACTTCTGTGAAGTTCTGGACATTCTAATAGATCTATATGGGATCTCAACACTTCTCGTATTAAGTCTGTAGAAATCACCCTTTTAATCTTNTAAAAATTAGCAATTGACATAGATAATGTTGTTTTTCCAACTCCATTTACTCCAGCTAAAAGTAATAATTTTGGTTTACGAGAGGTCATATTATCGCTCCAAGTTCGTTTGTTTGAACATCCCTAAGAATGTTTAATATATTTATTTTTAAATTTAAACTGACATGTAAGAATTTTACCTTCTAATCCAAAAGGAGGAACACACTGGCATTAATATGCCCGTTGAGATAAGTCAAATTTCTGATGATATTAAACTACTAAAATTGACAGATGAATCTGCAACAAATGCATTCAATCCAAAATTCATGTCTGAGTTAGATTCTAGAATTACAGAAATTTTAGATGATAAAAAAATTAGATCGTTTATTTTGACAGGTTCTAAAAATTTTTTTTGTGCTGGGGCAGATATTAATGAATTCAGAGAACATTATGATAATGGAACAATTGGAGAGTGGATTAAAGTAATGACAGATATACTACATCCATTAATTCTGAAGATAAGAAATAGTGATACAATTATGATTGCAGCTGTAAATGGAGCAGCAGCTGGCGCTGGATTAGGCTTAGCTCTATCTGCTGATTATAGAATAGGCTCATCGAATGCGAAATTTGCAGCATCATATTTTTCTTTAGGACTATCTCCAGACGGAGGTACAAGTTGGTTATTACCAAGATTAGTTGGCTCACAGAAAACTAGAATTTTCTTCTTTGAAAATCAAGTGTGGAATGCCAATGATTGTNTAACTAATGGCTCCATTGATGAGATTGTAGATGATTCTGAATTAATAGATAAAGCAATATTAAAAGCGAGGAAATGGGGTAAATGGGCTAAAGCTAGCAGAAGTAGTAAAGATTTGCTNGATCATCAAGAGTTCAGTGATTTAGAAAACCATCTTAAATTTGAACAANTTAGAATNATTGATGCTGGTTTTACTAGCGAATTCTCTGAAGGAGTTGATGCTTTTTTAGAAAAAAGATCTCCTAAATTCAATTAAAAGTCATATTATTCANTCTATTCTGAATTTTCATTTCTTTGATTAATTTTTTGTATTCTAGTCTTACAATTAGAAGATTGCTTTTTGCTTCTTTTATTTTTAATTTTATTACAATTTTCTTTTGGGTCCAAGTTTCTTTAAGCAAATCTTTCTTTTTTTGTTTAATAACCCTGAATTCCTCACGTTTATTTTTCAACTCTTTTAGCAATAATTTAATTTGTTTAGAGCAATTGTTTAATCTTTCGTTAAATTCTTTACTTGAACTTTTATTTATTCCATTATTTTCTTTATGTTCAAAAGCGGTTTTCATTTTAGCATGTTCAATAGTCCAATTAGGAACTTTGCGCAGGTTTTTGGTCATTTGAACAATTGAGAAACCCTTTATCCACCATTTAGTTGGATCCCAGTGATACCATCTATGCCCATTTCGGTAGTCTCGTTGGAATGTGTGGTGGAAATTATGATATCCTTCCCCAAAGGTTAACAATGAAAGAATTGGTGAATCTTTTGATGTATCTTTGGTTGAATAATTTTGTTTTCCCCAGTAGTGTGCACCTGAGTTAATTAAGAACGTACCATGATGTACTAAAACTAAACGTAATAGACCACCCCAAATCAAACCTCCAAGAAATCCGTTAAAACCTCCTATTGTTAGAAAACCAATTATTCCAGGAAAAATAATTCCAGCACAAGCACCGATTTTGAAAATATGNTTATCTTGCCAAACTAAAATCGGATCTGATTTTAAATCATCTACATTTTCTATAATTTCTTCTTCATCAAAAACCATCACCCAACCCATGTGTGCCCAAAAAAACCCTTTCATGATTGTATATGGGTCTTCTTCTAAATCGGTTTTTAAATGGTGTCTTCGATGATCACTACACCATTTAATAGCAGAATTTTGAAAAGCCGCAGCTCCAAAAATTGCATAGAATAATCTTAGTGGCCATGATGCAGTATGTGACCTGTGGCTGAACAATCTGTGATATCCAGCAGTTATTGAAATTCCACTAGCTATATACATTAAAAGTAATATAACTAATTCCAAATATGAGATCCCATGATTTATTGTATACCAAATGACACCTGAAATTGCAAGAATTGGAGTACCGCAAAGAAATGAAGCATTTAATATATCTAGCTTCCATTTTCCGACAGTTACTTCACCACTCATGTGACTATCTCGGGATAGACCGTTATTGATATTGTCGGAAATATTAATTTAGAATCTGGTTTTTATAGAATTGATATTTACGGGGTTCTGAATTGAAATACTATTATTTTAATTGAAAAATATATTTCAAGAGTTAGGTTGATTTGATGTTTTTACCTGAACATATTTCACGTGCAGAGTTATAAATCTGTTCTATCCGATTTAACACCATTTTTCCAATAATAAATTCCCTTACCAGTTTTTTTACCTAAATCACCTTGATTTACCAATTTTTCTAAAAGTGGGTGAGGTAAATATGAAGAATCTCCAGTAGCTTCAGCCAGTCCAATCAAAATATCTCTACGAACATCTAATCCTACTAAATCTGAAAGTTCAAGAGGACCCATTGGATGACGATATCCCAAATTCATGGCATTGTCAATATCGGAGGCACTTGCAACACCTTCGGCTAGCATTTTAATAGCTTCATTTCCCAAAACTACACCTAATCTCGATGTTGCAAAACCAGGGCTATCTTTTACTATAATCGCAGTTTTTTTCAACATGCTAACGATATTTTTAGCTAATTCCAAGACACCATCAGGTGTATCTTCATGTTTAATAATTTCAATTAATTTCATTAAAGGTACAGGGTTGAAGAAATGCATCCCAATAACTCTTTTCGGATTTTTTGTAGAGTTAGCTATTCTCGTTATTGAAAGACTTGATGTATTGGTGGCTAGGATGCAACTTTCTTTGGTGGATTTATCAAGTTCTCGAAATATTTCTATCTTTAAATTGATATTTTCTGGCACTGCTTCGATAACTAAATCTGCATCTGAAACCGAATCAACAAAATTAGTTGACACTTTTAATCTTGAAGACCATAATTCTTTTTGTTCTTGTGTTGTTTTTCCTTTAGCAATTCCCTTGTCCCAGAAATTATTTATTTTTTCAAAACCTGTATCCAGACTATCAGAGAATTTATCAAATAGGGTTGTTTTAAACTCATTTTCGGAACAAATCTGGGCTATTCCTGCCCCCATTGTTCCTGCGCCGATAATTGTAATTTTCTCTATACTCATTTTTCCCACTCAAGATTTCAATCTAACTTTTTTGATTAAGCCATTCAACTAAGCCTAATTGTAACAATCTTTGTCTGGGTAGAGCATATTCAGGTAATGCTTCAGCTGGTGCATATTCTTTCAGTCCTTCAATTACAGATACATACTGTGAATAACATGTCAAATCATCTGGATTAAATGGAACATTTAAACCCATCATCTCTAGTGCTTCACAAGCTTTTTCATCATAAATTGGGTGAATATTTTTTAAAAAATGAAGCCAGTTGGACAAAATNACACAATCAATATTTTGAATCGAAAGTAGATTTTCTAACATCGAAACTTCTGGATATTTTGTGATTTCTAGAGTNGAGAGAATTTCTTGATAGATTTCATCTCCCCATTTTTCGGATTGAAAATCTATGTACTCGTTTATTTTTTCAATTTGGTCGTAACCTTCTAGCTCTAAAGTGTCGTATAACATTTTTTCATATTCTGGATCTTCTATCTCTGATTTTTTTAACAAATCAGGTAATAAATCAAAAAACTCATTACACATGGATGAATTTATTCCAAATAAAGAAGTAGGAATCATTGTATAACCTTCTTTTACAATTGACCAATTCCAGATTCAATCATCCTTCTTGTTAATGCTCTGTGTTCAATCCATTCTTCTTTAAATAGCTTTTTCAATAATTTCTCATCATCGTCAGTAGGAAGAATCTTTTGGATATATTCAGCATAATCTCCATCTCCCTCAGTCCATTCGTCACCATCTACAGTGTATTTTTTACCTTTGTANGTTCCAATGCTCCTGTTGAATTTTTCATCAGCTACATAGAAAGGAATTTCGCTATCAGTGAGTAATCTGTTAAGTTTTTCTTCGACTTCACGTACAATTTCATCATGATAATGTCCTCTGGACTCTTCATTTAGATTTTCTTTATTTACTTCAATTCCTTTGTCTAATTTCTTTCTTTCGTCCCATCTACCTTTGATTCCCCATACGTAAGCCCATTCAGCACTGGATGAGTTATCGGTTCCAAATAAATCGTGAGCCGTTGAGACCCATTTATTCATGTATCTTTGTAACAAATCTCTAGGAATTACATTCGCTTTGATTATTCTTCTTAGGCCATTAGCACCTGTGCCGAGGTGGAATGATTCTTCTTTTAACATGGGTCCCATGCTTGCAGCAAGCGGTTTAAAACTCGAGGTTGATAGCATACCTAATTGAAATTTACCATCTCTGTCGACAAACATTGTGTAACAGAAGAAATCTAACCAGTGCTCCATAGGTTGATTAAAAGCCCCTAAAAGTCTGCTTCCAGTTTGGGCATTACGTTCGAGTAGTTTTTGAGCTTCTCTTGCACCCTGTTTTCCGAAATAAGTCATTAACAAATAACACATTTGCCATCCGTGTCTTTGCTCTTCAACCATAATTCTTGCAGCTGCATATCTATCATAATCTGTAGGCGCAGATTCAAGCAGGTGTTTTTGCTGTTCAACTGATGCAAATTCTGTATCTCCTTGGACAGTAATCATTGATAGAAGTGAGTCTCGAATATTTTGATGTGGAATTTGAAGTGCCCTTTCCCATTTAGGTCTTCCAGCATAATCTCCAAATTCAATTACATCTCCGGCTCTTTCCCAATCAAATATAGGCTTTAGTTCAAAATCGCCAGCCCACTTTGCGTCAAAACCAACGTTTTCTCTCCACAGTTCAAAATTTGCAACCCATTCATCAANAGTTGTAGGTAGTTTCCCCATACANNNNCCGGAAACGTATACGCTATTTGAGCTTGTGCAATTGAGATTCGAACAATTCTCGCTGAATTTATAAAATTTACTCTCCAGTAAAATTGGCGACTTTTTTATCTACATATGCAGCAATACCTAGTTTTGCATCATTTGACTGGAAAAGATCGGATTGCAATTCACGTTCAAGTGCAAGGTGGTATTCTAGAGGCAACTCAATTCCAGTTTGTACACTTCTTTTAATATTCCCTACAGCTTTNACTGCCTTATTAGGTAGAGTAAATTGACCTGCCCAATCTAGCACATCTCTTCTGAAATCAGAAGCATCGCTATCAAATATTTGATTTACTAAATTCATATCATCCCCGTCTTCAAATGAAATCAATTCACCAGTAACCATTAATTCAAGTGCTTTAGCCTTACCAATCAATCGAGTAAGTCTTGCTGTACCTCCAGTACCTGCTAATACTCCTAAATTAATTTCAGGAAGCCCTAATTTACCGGCGTTCTTTCTGGCAATTCTCATATCTGCAGCCATTGCTATTTCTAATCCACCACCTACGGTGTGTCCATTTAGGGCAGCAATTACTAATTTGGGCGTCTGTTCCAGACGTGATAAAGTTTCATTGGCATGTAAACAAAAGAAATATTTGTAACGAGGTGATAAACTATTAAGATAATTAATACTTGCTCCAGCTGAGAAAAAATTGTTTCCTTTTCCAGTTACAATGATGACTGTAACTTTATCATCAAAACGTGCACTCAAAATTGCTTTATCAATATCCTCCCACATTTCTCGAGTATACGTGTTGACGGGAGTTTTCCCCTCAGTAAGTGGTTTTCCATCAGAATCTGATGCTAATTCAATAATGGCTATACCATTTTCGGTTACGCCGTAATTCACAAGGTTGTTAGGCATGGCTTCTAATTCAAGGCTCATGATAGGCCCAATAGCTACCAGTTATTCAATTACTCGCTTCAACAGATTCTGAAATNGTTTTGGAATCAGATTCATTTGAGAAACTAACTTTGCCACCTTTTCGTTTGATATTCTCCCATTGATCTGCGATTTCCTTAGCCCTTTCACTTGGCTCCCAAGAGTNTCTGCGCAATCTTTTTCTAAATGGCATTCTTCTCATTTTTCTCCCATCTTTAGAAATATGTTTCTTCAACATGAATCTGCTAGCGAAAAGATATATAAATTTCCTTAGAAAACCCCATTTGTATATTTTTTCCATGAAGATTAGTCCATCTCCATGTTTTTTCTGATGCTTCATCCAATACTTTGAAACATTCTTGAATGTTCTGTCACCTACACGATTCATTAAGAAGCGATTCACAACAGAGGTTTTGATGTTAGGTAGTAATTTTGTTTTAATTTCACTTTCATAATCAAGTTCTCCAAGAATATCTTTAGCAGCCAGAACTCCACTTGTTATGGCATATTTCATGCCAAAACCCCACATGAAATCTTGTAATCCACCAGCTTCACCAACGTAGTAGCGGTTGTTTAATTTATATGAAGAGTGAATTGCAAAGTCTCCCTTTCCCCCCACTCTCTTGATAGGTATTCTATCAAGTTCTGGATACATATTTTCGTACCAATTAATAGTTTCATTAAGGAACCTATCAGAATTTAATTGTTGACGCCATAAACAAGTACAAATCAAACCAATACCGTCTATAACTATCAAGTAAGAATATGCGCCAGGGGCTAGTTTATCATTTAATTGAAAAGTAACGTGATTTGGGAAACTAGTCTTGAAAACTTCTCCATATGCTACAGCCGATGTTTGTTTCGGTCCAGCTGCAATTATATCACATTCATTAGGTTTAATTCTAGATTTGTANTTTATTTCTACTCCCTCTTCTAAAGCAAGTTTTTTGAGACCTTGATCTATTGTATGGTCGTCACTTCCTCTTTCAACAATTCTGAATGCNACGCGCGGACTCCAAGGCCTTGTTATTTCATCATCAGGGTGAGCTAAATCCATCTCATGAAATTCAGTGGATTTAAAAGCATCAGGATTAATTCCCCACTCTCTCAATTCATCAAAGAAATCTACACCATTTGTCCAGTTTTCTAAGCCCTGAAAATCTCCATCAAATCTAGCACCTGAATTTTCTCTAATGTCATGAACTATGACTTTTTTACCACCTTTAGCCAAAATAATTGATGCGGCAAGACCAGAAAGTCCAGCACCCATAATTACAATCGGCTTTGAGCTACTAGCCATGTTATTCCGAATCATCCATATGGCTTCAAAGGTTCGTTTGTTTGATTTATCAAGATTAACTATAGATAATATATCATTTGTCTACTGCGTGGAGCTAGTGGAATTGTGAGTAACATAATTATCGAGGTGTCTGAATCAGATTTAAATCCAGACTTATTAAGGAAAAAATTGAGTTTTGGTGGCTGCGGTGCCATAGTTTCATTTATTGGGATTACTCGAGATTTGGAGTATGGAGAAGTAGTGAAAAATTTACAATTTGACGCCTGGCTTGAGAGATTAGAACCTACATTAAGAGAGATTGCTGTTAAAAATAAAAAAAAATACAGAGTTAGTGGAGTTGCTATAGCACATAGAGTTGGGATAGTTAAACCCCAAGAAAATATTGTTGCGATACATGTATGCTCACCACATCGAAAAGAAGCTTTCAAAGCATGTAGTAAAATTATTGACGATCTTAAAGAACAGGCACCTTTATGGAAAAAAGAAGTTACTGATTCAGGCGAAAGATGGAAAAAGGGGTTAGGTTAATGAATAAAAATTTTANTGAAAAAATAGAGGCAATTATTGATATTGGAGAAAAATTAGTAACGAGAAGAATTGCCAAGGCAACTGGAACAATATATTTGAAGGAAGAGACTATTTCTGCAATTAAAAATGGTAAAATTACCAAAGGAGATGTTATAGAAGCATCTACGATAGCTTCTATACAAGCAGTTAAAGAAACCCCAAGAATTATTCCACATTGCCATATTATCCCGATTGAAGGATGCACAGTCAATTGGGAGTTTGAAGGAAGAAATTTAAGATGCACAGTCACTGTGAGAACAAATTACACCACGGGAGTTGAAATGGAAGCATTAGTAGGTGTTTCTGCAGGTTTACTATGCGTTTATGATATGGTTAAATCATTCGAAAAAGATANTAATGGACAATATCCTGAGGCTCAAATAAATCACATTAAAGTGTTAGAAAAGGTGAAAGATTAAAGCGAGTCTTGAAAACCTTGACCCCCTCGGGTATTTATGGCCTTAGTTAGAGACCTCTCAAATTATTTTTTAGAAGCTTGTGAAGAAGCTGCAATTGCTAGTGCTGAATGGCGAGGTAGAGAGGATGGAAAGGCTGCAGATGCAGCAGCTGTTGAAGCAATGAGGAAAACTTTTGACAAGGTTCCTTTTAATGGACGAGTTGCTATTGGAGAAGGAGAAAGAGATGATGCACCAATGTTATGGATTGGCGAACCATTGGGGTCTCTGCAAGGTGATATTGATGCGTTAGCTGTAGATATTGCAGTCGATCCTTTGGAATGCACGACAAATTGTGCTAAAAACTATCCTAACTCAATATCAGTATTAGCTGCTGCACCAAGGGGGAGTTTATTACACGCACCGGATTGTTACATGGATAAAATTGCTGGAGGTCCAGAATTAATCGGTGAGATTTCTTTGGAAGGAAGTACATTATGGAATTTAGAGCAAGCCGCATCGAAATTAGAAAAACCTATNTCAGAGTTAAATGTTGTNGCTCTAGATAGACAGAGACATTTTGATTTATTCAAAGAGATTAATGGTGCAGGGGCGAACTTACATTTAATGCCAGATGGTGATATTTCCGCTGCATTATGGGCAGCTAGCCCATCTGGACCCTACGACATGTTATTGGGTATTGGTGCTGCACCAGAGGGTGTGATTACAGCAACAGCTATTCAGGGAATTGGTGGTGTATTTGAAGGCAAATTAAAATTTAAAGATTCTGAAGAGGAAGTAAGAGCTTCAAAAATGATAGATGGGGATTTATACAAGGTTTGGAGGTCCGACGAATTATCAAGCAGTCAGGATTCTTTGTTTGTTGCAACAGGTGTTTGTACTGGTTACTTACCAGGTGTAGAATATTCCATAGATGGTATCAGGACAACCTCTCAAATAATTGATGTCTACAATCAAGAGGTTAAATTGATTACTAATTTACATAAAAAATAACAATTTTATGTTGAATAAGATTATTAGAATAGAGATTCTCAATGCTACTAGGCGATTCAATGGAACCACTTGAAGCATACATTCCAGCAGACGTACCAGATGAGTTAATCGAAGATTTTCTTCACAACCTAAAATCTGCAACGTCTGGAACTGGAAGAATGAATTTATTTGCATGTGATCAAAAAATAGAACATTTAAACGATGATTTTTTTGATGGGGGAGATAAAATCCCTCTTTCATCTAACGATCCAAAACATCTGTTTGAAATAGGTGCAAAAGCACACAAAGAAGGAACTATGGGTGTTTTTGCAGGTCAATATGGATTAATTTCTAGGTATGCAAGGGATTATCCAGATTTACCATNCTTAGTGAAAATGAATAGTAAATCTCATCTTGTTAAAACCTCACAAAGAGAACCAATCAGTACGTCTTTGTGCACAATTGATGATATAAATAATCTGAAACTAAATGGTATTAATGTCGTTGGTATAGGTTACACAATTTATGTTGGCAGTGAATATGAGCCAGAGATGCTATCTGAAGCAGCAATGTTAATTGCTGAAGCACATCAAAATGGTTTAATTGCAGTCACTTGGATTTATCCGAGGGGCTCAGCAGTTGAAGATGAATTTGATCCTCAATTAATTTCAGGCGCTTCAGGATTAGCTTGTTGTATTGGAGCCGATTTTACTAAAGTTAATTTCCCCAAAACTCCATTTAATGGTATGAACACATTCGAGAGTTTAGGCATTGCAGTTGAATCCGCAGGAAAAACGGGACTTATTTGTTCCGGAGGAGGTAGTCTTCCACCCGAAGAATTCTTGGAACGGTTGTGGGGTCAAGTAAATATTTCTGGAGCAAGAGGTGCAGCAACAGGTAGAAATATTCATCAAAAATCTATTGAAGAAGCAGTTAGAATGTGTGCTGCATGTCATGCAATTATTTGTAAAGGAGCNACTGTTAAAGAAGCCTTAGAAATTTTCAATAATTAGATTGTTACTAAGGTGAAAAAATGAGTGTCCTGAATATTACATTTTTAGGTTCAGATGAATTAGCCAAGGGAATTGGCAAAGCTTCAGACAAAAGGGATGTAGAGTCGTATGTATACAAAGAAAATAATGAGTCAGGAGTAAAAATACTTTCTTTAGTTCGTCCTGTATCATTCCCAGACAAAATTAAAGGTTTAACCTCATCTTTGACATTAGGTGATTTTGTAGTTTTAGAAGTGAAAAATATAGATGCAAATTTGGGTGAATTATTGGTTGCATGCAGTAGTTCTGGAATTTCTGATGGAATTATAGTCTTAGATAACATGGGTGGAAATTGGGTTGATTTGAGTCAGTTGAAAACCTTAGTAACTCAAGTTGGTTTAGAAAGATGGGTCATTAAAGAATTTGATGCACTGGAATTAAGACAGTATTTACTAAAAATTTTAGATAGTAAAGAAGATATATTAATTGAAAGAATCAAAAACCCCCTAGTAATAGCTGTAGATCAATATTTCAATGTCAAGGGAGTTGGATTAGTAGTAATAGGTGGAGTAAGATCTGGAGTAGTAAGCAAGCATGAACAAGTGAAGATTTTGCCTTCTGGTGGCACAGGAGTAGTGCGTTCTTTACAGGTGATGGATGATGATGTTGAACAGGCTAAAGCTGGAGACAGAGTCGGAATTGCTTTACGTAATGCAGATGAATCTTCACTCTCACAAGGTTCTTTGGTAGTTCAAATTAATGATTTAGATTCTGTAGAAGTCCATAGAAAGACATTATTGACTTTCAAACCAGCTGCATTTGCAAGGTATGAACCTGCTGAAAATGGAATTATTCACGCTGCAATAGATCTACAGTTTGTAGTTGGAAGGATAGAATCCGTAAATTCTGAAAATATAATCGTAGTTTGGGAAACACCTCTCATGATTAGAAAGAACAGCAGCGCTCGAATTCTTATTTGTCAATTAGACGCGAAACCTCGAATTATCGGATATTCAAATGATTATAAATTATTAGAATGATGGAAGTTTAAAAAAGGTAAACAGTAATACATTTATTTACNCTATTGACATTAAACTTCTTAACCTAAAAGGTCCCCACGCACTNTAGGATGTACTCGACTGAGCCGAAAACGGCTCGGCCTGAAACAGTGGAGGGAGAAATTCTCACATCACTGAAGCTGGCCGGCGCACGTGGTAGTTTACGCACAGTGCTAACTCCTGAAGATGTGTTGTTAGAACTAAATAACGGAAATTATTTGCGTTTATCTCACAATAAGATAGAAGCAATGAGACATCACCAATTTCATATTGTCCCGCATTGGTGTTGCGCTGTAGGAGCATTACTCATTTACTCTTCATTAAGGATACTTAACGGACAATTTCAAATTTGGATAGGCATCGCTGGTGTTGCAATAATATTGTCTTGGTTAGGTTTTCGAAGAACTGCTCTAACCATAGATAGTGGCGATGCGGGAAATTATACTTTATTTGGACCAGTCGTTGATTTAATTAAATTCAGAGTTTTGTCTGAAAGAATAAGAGATGGAATTCCTTTTGAAAAAGCTAGGGAGGGATTAAATGAAGTAATTATGAGCGAATATCCCTCTTCCAGTATCTTTGATGAATTAGTAGAAAACTTAGAGAATAATATTAATGATGACCAAGATGCTCTAGCTTTGGCTATGTCAGATTTAATAAACAACTCAAATGAGAATAAAAATGAGGATAATCTTGTAATGTCAGATATTGATTCAAACCAGTTAACNAAAATAGAAACTGATTTNAGAGAAAATAGAGAACCGTTATTACATGGATCAATATCCAGAGCTCGCCAAGTTCAATCAGAGATGAAATCTGTACCTATTCATACCGGTTGGACTAATGTTGCTAACAGAACCGAAGTATTGCGTCAAGAAACAAATAGAAATGATATCTCTCAACAAAATATCAATAATGAGGTCAATGTTTCTAAACCTGATGAGCCATTCAATCTTTTTGGATTTGGCTTTGATGAAACAACTAATGATAAGGAAGACAACGAACCATTCAATATGTTTGGTGAAGGTTTAGCCAAAATAGATAAAGATTCTATTGACTTAAAGTATGATAAATCTTCATTTTCAATGATGCCGGATTCTGTTACAAATATAAAAAATACTCTTTCATCTGACGAAAAAGACAACTTTCAAAAACCATATCTTAGTAGTTTTCAAGAAACAGGATATTCAAATCCAATGAATCAGATAGGTATAAATTTTAGTAATGTTACGNATTCAGAATCAGCAGTCAAAAATAATTCAAGTGTTGATACTGATNAAATTGGAATTGTTTCAAAAGCCAAAAATTTAATTACAACTGAAAATGAAACATTTTCACCAGTCAATGTTGACGGATTGAAGCGGATATCTTTTTCTGATAAAAATAGAAGGTTAAAAAGATTGAAATTAAAGAAAAATAGTAGAAAACGATTAAAGTTATCTGAAATGATTATGTCATCTTTAGGTTTCAAAACTCCAAAGCTTTTGAGAAGTAGAGCTAATAAAAACGATAGAATTAAAAAAACAGGATCTTTATCAATCTCTACTAATACAATTGAAGCATTAAAAGTTCAATCTCATCAATCTCATGAGGCACAAATTGCCGATGCACTAAGGAAAATAAATAATAGCGTGGATGAAGTAACTGAAAAATATCTTGCAGAAATCTCATCAGATTTAGTTGATGAGAAATTACCAGTATCTTTCCAAGATTTTAAATCTTCAAATGAAGAGAAAAATGATGTTTTATCTGATGCGGGTATAGTTAGATTGGATTGATAGAATTTATACATTATTGATTTGATTTTGGTATTCCATTAATCGTTTTGTGTATATTTTTGAATTTAAATTTTCAATTCCTTCTGTCCCCATTTTTTCAATTGTAAACGACGCAGTTACATTTGCGTGTATTAGAGCCTTTCTTAATTCCTCTTGAGTAGGAANATCACTTTTATTCATGGAAAGATGAGCTAATAAGGCTCCTGCAAATGAATCCCCGCACCCAGTAGGGTCAATTATTTTCGAACTTTGATATGCTGGCAATTGGATGAAATCATCACTTGTCATAGCTAAGCAACCATCACCGCCTTTTTTGATTATTAAAATTTGAGGCCCCTTTCGAATTAAATTTTTTGAGCTTAATGCGACACCTGAACAAATTAATTTCCCAGCTTGAATTAGATTATCGCAGTTTGCAATCATCTTCACCTCGTCTGAATTTAGAATTGCCATTTCAACACGGCATAGAATATCTGAAAGCTCATCAAAATTATTGTTGATCCATAAGTTCATGGAATCTACAGCAATAAATTTTTTAGGATTAGTTTGGTTAATTACGCTTAATTGAATTAATGGATGCATATTCGCACAAAACACGATTTCTGGGGTTTTATTTTGCTCAGAAACTTTTGGCGAAAAAGTTTCAAACACATTCAATTCAGTAGAATGTGTGATAGCTTGTTCCATTTTTCCAGAATAGCTTCCTGACCAGCGAAATGTTTTGCCTTCTTCTTTTTTAATTCCAGAAATATTTAATCCTTTTTTATATAATTTTTCGAGATCAGAACTTAGGAAATCTTTACCAATTACNCCAACTAGCCCTACTTGATTTTTTATTCCAAGATTGACATTCAAGTGCCAAGACGCAGAAATACCTGCATATACAGCAGAACCCCCCAATGTATCATTAATTTTGTCTTTTTCAGTACTTATAGTGTCGTAAGCCAAACTTCCAACGATTAATAATTTCAATTCTTCACCCCATTAATTCTTGGTGATTGTCAATGTAGTGAATTGTAATGTCTCTCGAATTAAAATCTTCTTCATCGAGAATTCTTAAATGAAGTGGAATTAAGGTTTTCACTCCATCCAATCTTGTCTCAGATAACGCAGAATGCATCCGTCTAATTGCTTCATTTCTGTTCCTCCCCCAAACTATCATTTTAGCTAAAAGAGAATCAAAACATCTTGGCATATCATAGCCAATATGAGCATGTGTGTCAACTCTCACTCCATATCCACTGGGAAAATGACATTCCNACAATCTTCCTGGAGATGGTACGAAATTCGCAGAATCTTCTGCATTAATTCTGCATTGAATTGCATGTCCATTCAAGTCAATGTCATTTTGACTTAGAGGCAAAGATTCACCTTGAGCGACTCTAATTCCCAATTCTACTAAGTTATGGCCTGTAATCATCTCTGTAATTGTATGTTCAACTTGTACTCTCGGATTAACTTCTAAGAAGTAGAACTCACCATGCTTGTCTCTGAGAAACTCAAATGTAGCTAATCCTTTGTATCCAACAGCTTCTGCACCTTTACATACTAAATTTCCAATTTTATTTCGATCTTCTTCAGAAAGCCAAGGTCCTTCTTCGATTAATTTTTGATGCCTTCTTTGGATAGAGCAAAATCTTTCGCCAAAATGAATGGCTTTTTCTCCATCTGCTAATACCTGAAATTCAATATGTTGGGCTCCTTCAATAAATTTCTCAACAAACACTCTTTCGTCTCCAAATGCAGATTGAGCACGACTTTGGCATAATTTTAATGCACTTTCGAATTCATTTTTTTCATTTACCACTTGCATTCCGATTCCACCTCCTCCTGCAGCAGCTTTTATTATTACAGGGTAACCAATTTCTTCAGCTAATTTAAAGGCTTCATTAGGGTTATTTATTGGTTCATTACTTCCAGCAGCAACAGGTAATCCCGCTTCTTTCATTGCAGCTCTGGCTCGTATTTTGTCGCCTAGTAACGAAATTACTTCTGAATTAGGTCCGATAAAAGTTATTCCTTCTTCTTCTAGTCTTGAANCAAAAGAAGAATTTTCGGCTAAAAAACCATAACCTGGATGTACAGCATCTACTTCAAGTTTTTTTGCAGCATCAATTACTGCATCAATTTCTAAGTAGCTTGATAGTGGTTCTTTTCTGTAAATTGGGATTGCTAAGTCAGATAATTGAACAGGTAAACTATTTCTATCTTCTCTACCATGTATTATGGCAACTTCAATTCCCATTTCTCGGCACGTTCTTAGTATTCTCAGAGCTATTTCTCCGCGGTTGGCTATGAGTATGCGCTTGAACCCCATGTGCAAGCCTAATCTAAGGACGCCTATGAGTTTTAGTAAACATCTCGCAGATATCTTTTTTCTTCCTTCATCAATGTTTTAGATACATAATCTGTTGCTTCTGTTTCATTCATTCCACCATAATCGGAACAAATTTTAATCAATGCGGCGTGTACATCCTTAGCCATNTAATTTTTATCCCCACAGACATAAAAGTATGCTCCATTATTAATCCAATTCCAAATCTCCTCACCATACTCTAACATACGGTTTTGAACATATATCTTTTCAGCTTGGTCTCTTGACCATGCTGTGGTGAATTTGTGCAAGATTCCTTTTTCCAACCATTCTCCTATCTGTTCTTTGTAATAGAACTCAGTTGCTTCGTGTTGGTCTCCAAAAATCAACCAATTTTTGCCAGTAGCATCGTCAAATTCTCGTTGTTCTATAAACGCTCTGAATGGTGCAATTCCTGTCCCAGGTCCTACCATAATAATATCAGTAGATTTATCTTCAGGTAGAACGAAAGATTTGGTCGGGGCCATATATACNCCAAACTCAGTCTCTTGTTCAACAACCTCGTCAGCTAAGTAACCTGTGCAAAGTCCAGCTCTATCTCTGCCATGATGATTATATCTTACAATGCCGATAGTTAGCTGTACTTCACCAGGGTGAGCATCAGGAGACGAAGCAATTGAGTATAATCTGCCTTTAAGTTTGTCAAGATACGAAAAGAAATGTTCGGGTGAATTAAAGTTGATTGATGGAAATTGTTCTAATGAATCTACGTAATCTCTTGACCAAATATAATTTTCAATGCCTTCATTATCTTTGGTGATATCTTCGACTTCAGCTAATGGATTATTTGTACTCTGCGAAGGAAAGTTAACAGGTAATGAACTGGAATTTTTGTCATAATTCCAAGTTGTTGAGGTAGCTTCATTTAGGTTTTTTCTTTTACTCTTAACCAATTGAATTTCAATTTTATTCTCAGAGTCATTAGACATTAATTCTGGTAAAGCCTTAACGAATTTTTTATTTAACCTGTGGATTTCATATTTTTTCTTCAGAGCGTTGTACAGACTCATGGTTCCAGCATGAGATTCGACTTCCTGATTAGGATCAAAACCTAATAGTTCTATTAATCTATCAACAGTATTTTTAGGATTTTCGGGGATAATTCCTATTGCATCACCAGCTCTGTAGGTCATGCCACTATCTCCGAGCAAAATGCTAACGTGTCTAGTTTCTTTGGTTGCTCCTGGCCCGTTTAGTATTTCTTTTTCTGTAATTGTTGTTTTATATGGATTTTTTGCTGTCCATTTTGTATCCTTTTCTTTNGCTTTTGCAATGGCTTTAGTATCATTAGTTTCTTTCGGTTCTTTCGCAATAATCTCTACAGAAATTTCTTTCACTTCTTGAGTAACTGAGGTGCTTTCGACAGCAGAGATTGCAGGAAGAGCCCCTTTAGCCCATTCTTCGTAAGGCTCATCAAAATCTACATCACAATCTTGTCTAGGAAAAATTCTTTTAGCTCCTAATTCTTCTAACCTGTTATCCCAATCTTTTCCGGATTGACAAAATAATTCGTAACTAGTGTCACCTAATGCACAAACTGAGAAATGTGTATTCTCCATCCTAGGGGCACTATCAGAACTTATTGAATCCCATAAATCTTCTGCGGAGTCGGGCATTTCTCCCTCACCCCAAGTACTACAAATAATCAAAATTCTGTCAGAAGATGCCATTTGTTCTACTGTTGCAGCTTCCATGTCTAAGACAGTCGGCTCAAGATCGTGAGATGACGCAGACTTCGCTAGCTGAGATGCTAAATCTTCAGAATTTCCAGATTGTGTGCCGAATAAAATTAGAACCGGTTTTGTCATTAAATTACCTCCATCGATACTGGATATTGTGTTCCAACCGTAAGACATTTTTGAACATAACGCCAATAGGATTGTAATCAGATACCCAGTTAATTGTGTGGGTGAATTAATATATCCGTCAAACCCTTATGTGATAAGTTATTGTCATACTCATGGTCAGGTTTGAATTTCTCGGAACTGGAAATGCGTTTCTTCCCCAAGGAAGGTATCATTCGTTGTTGTTGATTGATTCAGAAATTTTAATTGATGCTCCTCCAACTGTGATGGCAAGTTTAAGACGCAGGGAATTAAGTCCATCAGACATTAAAACATTAATAATCACACATTGGCATGGAGATCATATATTTGGTTTTCCGTTTATGTTACTTGATCAAAAATATATTTCAGATCGGGAATCATTAATGAATTTAAATGTGCATTGCCCGAGCGGAGGTTTTCANAAATTATCGCATTTGTGTGAGCTAGCATATCCTAAATCGCTGTCAGATAGGATGTTAAACAACGTAGTAATTGATGAGAGTGAATTTGGCACTGTAAAAGGAGTAGAAGGTTGGGATTATGAAAGATTTAATGTTATTCATGATGAATCTGTAGACCCNAATGGATATTTACTGAAACATGAAAGTGGATTCACATTAATGCATACAGGAGATTCGGGGCCTTGTGATTCAATAGAATCCCGTGTTGCAAATTGTGACGTAGTGGTCATTGAATTAGGTGTGCCAGACAACGTTGTAGTTCCTACACATTTTCGGCCTAAGACCTTGTCAGATTTGGCAAATAAATATCCTGATACAATTTTTTTAGTTACACATCATTATGCTGATGACGTCAATAGTGGGAAAAAACCATATCTGTCGAATAAGTTACCTAATTTACCTGATAACGTGATTCAAGTTGCAGATGAAGAAAAATTTGAGTGGAGAAACGGAGCGCTTTTAAGATGTTAAATTGTTATTTTTCAAATTTTAAATGTAAAATTTATATATCAAAAAAGTTGTAATTTACTTCAACTTTTGATTCTTCAAATTTTTATCATCGGTTAGGCTTATTAGATGGCCTCGGAGTAGGCTCGGCCAGCACACGCTTGTGTTGGAGCCGATAAATCATGAAATCTTTGTTGGGGGACTTCTTTTGACAAAGAATATTTTTGATTCAGCTCTTGATACTCCGTCCTTATTTTTAGATAAAGAACTTCTAAGACACAGTTATGTTCCAAGTGAACTTCCTCATAGAGATTCTGAAATAGAATCTATCAGGTTCAATCTTGTTGAGGCTTTGAAGGGTCACATCCCTTCTAATATGATATTGTACGGAGTAACAGGTGCAGGTAAAACAGCTGTAATTCGATTTATTTGTGACCAACTAGTTGCTAAAGGCGAAGAATTAGGACGAGTTGTAAATCCATTGATATTAAATTGTAGGAATATAGATACTCAATATCGTGTTCTAGCCCATCTTGGAAACTCACTAGTCGAAGATTTTGAGGAAAAAATCCCATTCACTGGATGGCCAACAGACAGAGTATTCGGAAAGTTGGTAAAAAGGATGGATGCAATGGGTGGCGTCCATGTAATTGTCTTAGATGAGATAGATCATTTAGTTAAAAAATCTGGTGATGATTTGTTATATAATCTAACAAATTTAAATGCAGATTTGAATATTGCAAGGAGCTGCGTAATTGGAATCAGTAACGATCTAACATTTACAGATTATTTAGATCCTCGTGTCAGAAGCAGACTTGGTCAAGAAGATGTTATTTTTGCGCCTTATAAGGCTAATCATCTGGTAGACATCTTAAAGAAGCGTTCAGAAGTTAGTATCTCTCAAGGTTCAATTGACAAGGGAGTTATAGAACTTTGCTCGGCTTTAGCCGCACAGGAACATGGTGACGCACGTAAAGCACTAGACCTACTGAGGGTTTCAACAGAGAAAGCTGATCAAGAGAACTCGTCTTTGGTTTCTGAAAGACATGTTAGAATGGCTCAAAATCAAATTGAATGTGATCAAATTACTCCCGTTATAGCAACTTTGCCATTCCAACAGAAGTTAGTTCTATATTCTGTTTTGATTAATGAAAATAATGGGTTAAATAATATTGCTACGGGAGAAGTTTATGAGATATACAAGCAAGCCTGCCGTTTCGGAGGAGTTAATTTTTTAACACAACGTAGGGTTACCGATTTGATTTCTAACTTAGATATGCTGGGTTTAATTAGCGCTAAGACTGTGAGCCGTGGTAGATATGGTAGGAGTAAAGAAATCAACAGCTGTATTCCAGTAACAATTGCAGCTTCAGAAATCATGCGAAATGCGGATCCAGGGATGATTCCAGTCGTTAAAGGAAAATTTAGATTACAATCTAGACTTTGACAATTGTTAAACCGAGTTGCTAAGTCGGATGTCATAATGAGTGAAGCGGCAGAAGAAGATAGGACTAATTTTTTAGTGCCAAATGAGAGTNTTTCAAGTTGGCTATTTTTGATATCTTTATGGGGTATCCTGTTGTGGTTGCTTAATATATTACAAATGGCAACACCTACAGGAGATAAAGTAGTCTGGGCAAGTATCCTATCAATTGGTATAATTGGCGGAGATTATCTTACATCAAACCCCGACTTTAGAATTTTTAGCGACGGGCTCTTCATAATTCTTTGTCTTTCTACTACTGCTTTATCTGTTAGAGGTATAACTATTGGTGTCGAAAAGGGAATCATAGGATGGTTAAATAATATGAAAGATAACTTCTGGCCAGCTATGGTTGAATTTGAAAATTTAAGGAAATTAGTTTCAGTTTGGCTAATTATAGTTGGTATTCTGTTTTACTTTATCACAGGAATAATGTATAGTGGTTGGGTAGATCCTGGAGTGTATTCGATTGCAGCACCATGTGTAATTTTCGGTTGGGCATACGGAAGATTAGCGGATAACTATTCAATACAATCATAGTTTAACTTTGGTTAGTTCGCTTAATCTATCCCTACACCTTTGTTTAACTTCTTCATTTGATTTTGAAACGACTATCCCCTTGTGTGGTTGTCCATAAATTAAAATTGAATCTAACGGTAGTGCCAAATGTAAAATCATTGGTGCTAAATCTTCTTCACCCTGTACATCAATAATTGTTTTAAAATCAGACTGGGCTGCTNGGATCAAGCATTTNCTAAATTCAAATGTAATTTCACCAGCTGGATTTTTACACTTTGAAATTTTTTTATATCCCCCAAAACTTGGTTTACTTTCCTCTGAAATCTTCTGCCTTTTTGTCATTCCGTCAACAACAGCAATATCAGGAATTATTTCCGCAGCTCTAAGACCAGAAACGCAGACATCTCCAACTGCAACTAATTTGGCATCTAAATTTCTTACATCATATTTTTCAATAAAACTTGAGATTGCAATTTCTGGTTTTTCTTCAGGACCTTCAAAGAGCTCTCCAAATGGTTTTTTTAGATTTTTTTCGACTTTTTGAGGTAATAAAAAGGAATTTGAGTGTACATAATCAGGAATCCAAAGTTTACCTTCGCGATTGTAGATTCCTTTTCGTATTAAACTACTGGATAAAATTTTATCATCTTCAGTTAAGAAATGATTTACAGAAATTATATTTAATGGGATTAAATCTGATTTTTTTCTATTCATATTGATTTTTTCACAAGCGGATTTAGTTTCTACAGTACATATTATTGCATCACAATCTGTTCTCCATTCTGCTGGACCAACATTATCTTCCAACCTTTGTAAGAGAATTCTATTTTGTAGATTTATGTCACTTTTTCTTGTTGATTGCAAATATTTATTATTATTTAATATCCATTTTTCTAGAAATAATTTTCTCTCCTCAAAAGATTGAACATTTTTAGATTTTAATGACGCAATATTATCGGATGTAATCCAAATCTCAAGAAAATAGCATTTTTCTAGTGCATGATGAATTAATTTCTCATGACCTTTGTGAAATCGATCAAATGTTCCTCCCAATAATCCTCTTTTGAATGATTTTTTCATCATTATTCCCCTTTTNATTAGTTAGTGGTGCCCTGATGACTAACGGCCTTCTTCATTGTTTCCTCGGAGGCCTGACCCATTCACCAGGGCTTTGAGGACTACGGGGTTGTCCGTCTATCATTCGCAAGTCCAGCGGGGACCCATTCGCAGCCACTATTGTCTGTTTTTGCAACAAGGATCATTTCCTAAGATCACCATGTTCTTCGATACAGACGTACCACAACTTGGTATCTTCATATCATATTTCTATCCGGCGAGGGCAGAAATCCATGTGATGTTGCAGTGTGGTAAAACTACGAAACAATGTGTTTTTTTTGAAGCTTTTTAAATTAATTTCAATTGAGGACTGATTTCAAGGTTTTTGTGGAATCCACTTTTTCTTAATTGGATTCTTTTAGAAACAAGTTCATCACCGTCTTTATCAATCAAACAATGGTGTTCTGGCCATAATTCGATAGGTTGAACTAACCAGCCTGAATGTTTGTGACAAACACCTATTCTAGGAGGAGATTTTTTAATCAGTGAGGTTAATGAATGTTTCAAGTCTGTTAACNGCATGATTCCAATATGATTCTTTTTTTGTTCTGATTTAGATAGAAATTGATTAAGGTACTCTAAGATTTGATTACCACATCCTGAATGAATAATTTGACCGAACCCTGGCATGTCGTGAATTTCATTTTTTCCTCGTAAAATTGCTGCACACCAACTGATGTTCGAATTTTCCAACCAATTCCTGCCTTTATTGGATTCCAGACATATTTTTAGAAATTCTTCAGCTAATGGTGCCCACCATTCAATATCAAAATTATCAATGATTTTAGAAATCGTTTCGAACGTTAGTGTTGAATTACTTTTGTACTTTTTAATAAGTGATTTCCAGAGTTCGACATTGGAGCTAACATCTTCTTCAGTGGTTTTGAATAATTTTTCAGACCATTCATCATTAATCTCTTCTATTCTCTGCATCCAGTTGAGATAATTAAGAACATTTGTAAAATTGTCTAATTTTAGTTCAGTATTATAATTAATCCATGGTTCTAATCCTAATTCCATTAAATTGATTCTAACTGAAGGTGCTAACCAAGGAATTGAATTTATTATCGTTGAGAACCACCATGCTTTTTCTTTATCTGAAGATTTTAAGATAATCTTTCTTAATTCTAGGGCCAAATTAGGATTTTTTTGTAGTTTAGAATTGATAATGTCTCTAGCTTTGAATTTCCATTCAGGGGGGGTTTCAAGTGCTATACTACCAAGGTATTCTTCAGGGATTAATTCTGGAGATAACAGTTCAACCCAATGAGTATCAATCCGATCGGAGATTCTTTGCCATCTCAGCCACCTTAAATTTGAAGGTGTAATAATCCATGATTCTAGTGGAAATTCATACTCTAACTTGTTAGCTTCAAATTCGTTACCTGTGGGATATTGTTTACAACAATTAATAATTCTTCTAGATTTTTCGGAGTTTTTAGTTATACTAATTTTTGATATGTCGAGTAAATTTTTCAATTTATTTGGAATATTGTACCCTTCTTCAGAAGTGTCAGGTTCAATTTCAAATGGNCTAATTTCAACACTTACGGGTAGTTTCAGTCCTCTTTTTAGTTGTAGGTCCATTATTGGTAATGTTGAGTATTGAGATTCTTTTAAGAATAGATTTGGCTTTTCTCCATTCCATTTTTCAAGAATTATTATCCTTAAAGCAGGGTATCTGAGAATTTTTTCACATTCATTTTTATTTAGGGAGATATTTTTTGGCCATTGGATAGTTAGTGGAACACCTCTTGAATCATTCATTGCCCAATCAATTAGCGATAATAGTGCATTTTTATTTAGCTGTGAATTATCCAAAAACAACTCCTTAGAATTGATTTCCAGAGTCCAAAAAGAATTTGACCAATCTAATTTAAATTTACTCCAAGTTGATTGTTCTCCAGAGCTTCGCCTTTTCTTCCTGGTTCTTTCAGCAATTCCAATTTCTTCTAGTAAGAAATTTAATCTTTCTGTTTGCACTTTTTCTGATAATTTAGGATGTACTCTTTTAATCCAATATTTTAGTATAGGTATTGGAATTTTATTTGTTCTACGTGATAGTAATCCAGCTTCTCCAATAATTATTCCGTCCCTCGCTGCGGCTTCTAATAACAAATTTATTCCTAATCTTCTATTTATTTCTGCAACAATAGGTTGTTGTGGTTTAATTTTGTGGTTATTATCGTGAAATGTAGCCAGCGTCCAACTATAATCTTCATTTAATATTGCAGGGAGNTTGGGATAAGCATCNGGAGGGGGTTTTGGGAACCATGACCCTACNGGAAGAAAGAAATTTTCTGGATCTAATAATCTCACCCGAATTAAACCTAGAGCTAATTTTTTTTCTGACCAGTTTGAAATCCCTTCTTTTTCATCTTCAGGTTGTTCGATAGATGATAAATTTGGAATAGAGTACCAGCGAATTTTCTTTTCCCTAGAAACAGCCCAAGACCATTCAACCTCTACCCCTCTGTTTCTACTGGAATCAACATCACGATCTTCGAATTCAATTAATGGTATGTTAGGTAATACATGTCCTTCTTTATGTCGGGTTTTTATGTAACCTAACAATAACATTGGTCCTTCTCTAGCGATTAAACAACCTTCAGCATTTTTTGGTATATCTTTTAAATTTATTTCTAATACTCTTGCTAATTCATCGTCTTCTATTTTTTCCCATCCTTTCTTAGTCAACCTTTGAATTGTTCCCTTTTGATTTTCAATCTGATCGATAGTGATTAGTTTGTCATTTCGAAGTCTTTTAAATGTGGCTGATGCATGTGGTAATCTCAAATCTAAGTCCCTTGCTGCATTACTAATTGTTCCTCCTCCATCAGACAACCAATCTAAAACCCTTCTTTGATAGTTACTACGTATTTTGGACGGCAGGAATTGTCACCAATTTAACGAAGAGTTATCACCCTAATAAAAATATTTACTTGAAAATATTAATATTGTTACATTTTATTACACATTTCTCTTGGAGGTGTTATTTTTACATACCCTTTTATTTTTTTTATCTTAAAATATTACTTTATTTTGTAATATTGGTGTAACAAAGTTACCGATTTAAAGACAACAGTTATATGACAATCTCTTATCCTTACTTTTATCCGATGACTCAATACGGGAATAATTGATGGATGTGACTAAAATGAAAACAGTAAGAATAAGAGAGAAAATTAAAAAATATTTAGAAGACCGCCCAAGAAATACTGCTGAAATTCTTGAGCATATCAATAGTACAATGAGACATGGTACAACATCTCAACAATTAGGAAATGTACTATCANAAGATAAAGACATTGTTAAAGTAGGTTATATCAAAAGATCGGGTATTTTGTCTGGTGGATATGATATTTGTGAATGGGCTACAAGAGACTGGGTTGAAGATAACTGTCCTGGTTGGGTAGAAGGAGAGCCATTATTCTTGGATAGGCCTGCAATCGCAAAAGAATAAAACTGTTATTTGATCATTTCTTCACGAATAGATTTTGCTTTGTCCCATAATTTTTTTTCCTCGTCTGTCTTTGGACAAAATTGAGGAATTGGAATTGGTCTCATTTGATTATCTATTGCAACCATGAAAAAGAATCCCGTACANATTATGTCACCCTTCCAATCTGATTTACTATGTCTTTTGGCAATTACTCTACATGCAGCTGAGTGTGTAGATGTGAATACTATTTTCGCTTTAATTTCAATTAAATCACCTTTGTGAGCTGGGTGAATAAATTTCAGCGTATCAATAGAAATTGTAACAAATTCCCTGTGTGCAAATTTTGAGCAAACTATTCCTGCGGCCTTGTCCATTAAGGACATTAATCTACCTCCAAAGAGTGTTCCATAAGAATTAGTGTCTTGAGGAAATACTTCCTCTATTATTACTACGGGTTCCGTGCTGTATGGCTTCATATTCTCAACAGCCCCTGCGAGCTCTCACATATAATAAAGCGTGTAAATACTCATGAATATCTCAAATAAGAAACTCACTTATGTTTTGTAGAAATTTTTTCATTTTTAATCTACTTAATAAGCTTAGGAAATAGTCTTGGTGTACTTTCTCTGTAAATAATATATTCAGGAATTTCTCCCCATTTTTCCAAACCCCTTTTGTCTAGAATTGGAATTCCACTTACCTTTGTAAGTAATAGATATACAAACAATGGTGAAATCCATGTAACTAATTCAGAACCTTCGAAACATGCAATCCCGAAGCAGGCAATTCCAAACCATAGTAGAATTTCTCCGAAATAGTTCGGATGTCTAGATTTAGACCAAAGACCAGTATCAATCCACTTGCCCAAATTCTCAGATTTCGAGTTAAATTCACTTTTTTGTTTGTCTGCTACGACTTCAATCAAAAATCCTGCAATCCATAATAATAATCCAATTAGGTCTGTAATTCCTAAGGGTGGAGATGGCTGTGATTGACTATTGATAACAATTACAACAATCATAGTAAGGAAAATCCAGAGTCCTTGTAGTGTCCATGGAATTAGAAAGCGAACAAATGAGGTCTTTAGTTCATCAAATCGTCCATCTTTACCTCTTTTGTGAATTCTAAGATACAAGAAAGAAGACAGCCGTAATGACCAAATAGATACTAGTGCGGTGACTAAAATTTCTCTTGTTCCAAGGTTACTACCAGACGAACCTATCCATAAACTAAATCCAAGAATTATCAGATAAGTCAAACCTCCAGTTAAATCATAGAATCGTTCAGTTTTCATTATAGATGCAGGAATCCAGGCTAACCATTGAATTCCTAAGGCTAAAAATGCGCAAAAATATACTGCGGGAATTCCAGAGATTTTTACAGAATTTTTTCCAACTGCAATCGAGACTACAGAGATAATAAAAATTGAAATTAATAAAACTACACTCGTTAAAATCAAATCATTTTTTTGTGAACTCATGACTACTCCTCTAACTGGAATTTTCAAGATAATATTATTATTATTTTCATATAATTTTACANTTAGTACTTTATTTGAGACGGAACTAACAAATCCTAATCTCATAAAATCATAAAGAGAATTAAGAATAGGTTAATTTTCGCAAGCATATGGTTNGAACCAATTATTCATCCATAAATCTAGATTGGACTGATTTAATTTGGACTGATCCAGATGGAGGCACAGTACACCTTCATGGAGTTTTACCAACTGTAGTTTTTTCTAATTCATTACGGCCTAAATATAGATGGGATGGGTTGGGATTAATGGTATCTGAAGAAGAAATTGAACTATGGGAACATGAAGAAGAATTAGAGAGAAAAAGTCCAGGTATTAATTTTTCTGGTGCAACATCTCAGGGCGGAGATTTTTCTAGATTATTGGGAGGATTATCGATTTTAAATGAAATTCAAACATGTAGATTCCCGGATCCTGAACCTAGAAGACTACATAAATACGCCATGAGGGGTGAGAAACCTGTATTTTTTATTGAACCACCTCTTTCGGATGAAAAATGGAATGAATGGCTAGAATTACATGCAACGGAAATAACTAGACCACTAAAGATACTTTCAAATCTGTGGTCAGGAAGAACGTTTAATAAAAACGTCTCAAAAATAATGAAAATTGTCAAAGTAAAATCTGGTGAGTCAGCAGAATTTGCAGTCGCTGCTGCTATTTCAACAGCTTGGTGGATTGGAATAGAAGATAAGATAAGTATTCACTTAAAAGGAATTAGGGATTTGAGGTATGCTTCAAGAATTAGAGGTGCTTTGTTAGAATTAAGAAATTTGGGCATAAAAAATCCATCTTTATTGCTAGTTTGTAACTTAGCTCAACGACAATTTGTATATAATGCACTAGAAAATATGCCCGCAGCAGAAGTGCCGTTATGTACTGAAAGAGTTTCCGAGTTAAAAGAGGAAGAGTAATGGGCGAAGCTCCAACTGTTAGAGTAGAAAACCAATTGGTGCGATTTATCCCACCAGAACCAGTACAATTAGATGAAGCAATATCAAAAATAGGTGCTATAAAGCAAGATGATTATGCAGTTTACACACTTTCAACTCCACGAGCAACCATAATAGTTGACAAGCATGGTGGACTTGTGATTCATGGGACTAATCGTATGGAAGTTGCTAGACATGCTGCTAAAGAATTTCTGTTATTAATAGGCCGTTCTGATGAAGGTTTGAAAGCAGAATTAGGGGGAATTATTGCATCATTTAAATTTGATAAAAAAGTAAGAACTTATCGATTAATCAGGAAATTAGGAAAAATTGTAGAAACAGATAAAAGGTTAGATTGTGTTAAAATTAATGACTCGAGGCATAAAATAATTCTGTATCTTTGGGAAAATGGAAAAGTTGTTGTTGAAAATGCTACACATGCAAATTTGGTAGCTATGGCTGCAGTTTANTGGCAAGAAAAGCTAGAAGCNGAAAAGATTTTTGACGAATCTGAAAGTATTCTTCAGGATGATTAACATATGTCTTTACTGAACGGAAAATGGACTGGTCCGATAATAGACAATCATTTTCACCTCAACAGAAATGGAAAATTTTTAAATGCCGCAGAAGATTTTAAGAAATCAGGTGGGACAGGGTTAATTCTAGTTCATTGCCCCAATTTTAAATCGCCACCAATTACAGCTATTGGTCATAGGAAAGCGTATTCTGACACGATTTCAATGGCAGAACAGGTTAGGAAGAGCCTTGATTTAGATGTAAGAGTTGTACTAGGTCCTCATCCCGCAGCATTCGCACATCAATTTGAGTTATGGTTTTCTAAACATGGAGATAAAGGTACACAGAGGGCTATTGAAAACTATAATGATAGTATTGATATTGCAATCGATTTTTGTAATGAGGGACAAGCAGTTGCTATTGGGGAGGTAGGTAGACCTCATTGGAATGCTCCAGATGAAGTAGTAGAACTTTCTAACNNACTATTGGAACAAACAATGGAGTTGTCTAGGAGAGAGAAAATTCCACTACAGTTACACATGGAAGATAATGGCTCTAAGACATATAGTGATTTGGAAAGTATGGCTGATAGAGCTGGCTTAAACCCAAAATATTTAGTTAGACATTTTGCATCTCCAGATGTATCAACTTCTATGGTTGGTAAGATTACTCCGAGTGTAAATTTAGGAAAAGACGGTATTCAGAAATTGATTGAAACTTATGATTCAAGCCATCATGGATTTATGTTGGAGACAGATTATATGGATGACCCAAGAAGGCCTGGCGCAGTTTTAGGACCAAAAACAGTACCCAAAAGAACACAGAAGTTAGCATCATTAGCGGATGAAATAGGAATGGACGAAGAAGTCTTTTTTTCCATCCATCAAGATTTACCGAATATGATATATGGAGAATGAAAAATATCTAAAAAATAACCAGTAGAAGTACTTTCAAGGGTAATGGTCATACACTTGTTTTAGTTAACCACGCTAGAGGGTATCATTATCTTAGGTCTTGAAGGTAAAGTAGCGTTGGTTTTCGGAGTAGCATCTGAAGATTCTATTGCTTGGGCGATTTCCAAAAAATTAGGAGATGCTGGTTGTAAATTATATTTAGGTTATCAGAAAAGATTTATGTCTAGAGTTTTTCAATTAAAAGATAAATTACCTCAGATTAAGGGATTTTACCCGATAGATGTTGAGAACGATATGACAACAGAAGAATTTTTTATAGAATTTAAAAAAGAAAACCCTGGTTTAAAAATAGATATTATTATTCACGCCATTGGTTTTGCACCTCGAGAATGTTTCGACAGACATATCTTATTTGTGAATGATGATGCAATAAATAAAGCTATCACAATTTCGTCTAATTCACTACAAAGAATAATGCGTCACGCAATGCCATTTCTTAATTCAAATTCGTCTACTATTACTTTGACATATGCAGCTGCTAATAGGTATGTTCCGAATTATGGCGTAATGTCGATTGCCAAAGCAGCATTAGAGACATGGACTAGAGAATTAGCTTGTCAACTGGGCCCTGAAGGACATAGGCTAAACGCAATCTCTAGCGGTCCAATTAAAACAATAGCTGCGGGAGGTATACCTGGGTTTGAAAAAATTCTCGATCATGTTGAAGAGAATTCTCCTCTAAGAAGGAATGTAAATCAGGATGATGTTGCAGGTTGTACACTTTGGCTAGCTTCCGATTTATCTTCGGGGGTTACAGGTCAGTGTATACATGTTGATGCAGGTTATTCTTCAACTATGGTTCCTAGTTCAATTATGGGGGATAAATAATGGATAATTATCAAGGTCCTTTCGAACCTATTGCAATTATAGGAATGTCTTGTATTTTACCAGATTCTCCTAATATCGATGAGTTATGGAAAAATATAATTTCAAAACATGTCTCTTTCAAGGAGATTCCCAAAGATAGATGGGATCCAATTGATTTTTACGATGAAGAAAAGAAGCAAAATAAGACATATTCCAAGATTGGAGCATTTGTTGATGGATACGAATTTGACTGGAGACGTTGGAGACAACCTCCAGGAACTTTACCTCAGATCGACATATGTCAGCAATGGGCAGTTTCAGTTTCAGCGTCAGCTTTAGAGCACGCAGGTTACCTTGGAGATGATAGTCTAAAAATCCCAAGAGAAAAAACTAGTGTAATTTTTGCAAATGCGTNGGGNGGAGAAAATAGAAATCTNTCAAATAATCGAGTTTGGGCTGGAAGAACATTACGTTTAGCTAAAGAGTCAGGCTTGCAAGATGAAGAACAGTTCCTTAATGAAATCACCAAAAACCTTCCAAAAATCGATGAAGACACTATGCCCGGTGAGTTAGCAAATGTTGTAGCAGGTAGAGTTGCCAATTTACTTGATTTGCAAGGTCCAAACTATACTACAGACGCCGCCTGTGCTTCATCTATGGCTGCAGTTTTAGATGCTTGTAGATTACTACAATTAAGGCAAGTTGACATGGCAATTGCAGGTGCAAGTGATAGAACAATGGATCCAGCAACCTATGCTAAATTTAGTGCAATAGGCGCTTTATCTGCTACCCATTCAACTCCTTTTGATTCCGGGGCAAATGGTTTTGTAATGGGTGAAGGAGCAGGAGCAATAGTTCTCAAAAGATTAGTTGATGCAATTTCTGATGGAGATACTATTTATTCAGTGATTAGAGGAATTGGTGCTAGTTCCGATGGGAGAGGGAAAGGAATCACTGCTCCAAGTAGAAGAGGGCAAGCGCAGGCAGTAAAAAGAGCATATGAGCAAGCTGGATATTCTGTAGAAACAGTAGGTTTAATCGAAGCTCATGGTACATCGACTAAGGTTGGAGATGCTACAGAGTTGGGAACCTTAAATGAAATATTTGAAGGTTCTACACCAGGAAATAACATCGCAGTTGGGTCAATAAAAAGTCAGATAGGACATTTAAAAGCTGCAGCTGGAATTGCTGGAATCCTTAAAGCAACATTAGCAGTTTCTAGAGGGATAATACCTCCAAGCGCAGGTTTTAGCACTCCTAATGAGACTGTTAATTGGAAAGAAAACCCTTTTTATGTTCCAATAGATGCCGTAAAGTGGGATAAGAATAAGAATAATCCTTTGAGAGCTGGCATTTCTGCATTTGGTTTCGGTGGCACAAATTTTCATATTACCATAGAGTCTTACGAAGAAGAACTTCACAAATCGCTTTCAAAAGATTGGTTACAAAGATGGAATGCCTATTCAGGAGTAAAAAACATTTCTATGGCTTTAGATACAGATGCTGTGAAACCTGAAAATAAACCATCCATGACTTGGGAGCAAATCAAAAGTATTGAAGGTGGAGTATTATTAGTCAATGCAAGAGACACCAATGAATTAAAAATTAAAATTACTAATATTAAATCAAACTATTCGTCTCTAGACAGCTTATTCGATGATTCACCTGATGGTAAGAGATTATCTCAAGAATTAACACTTACTTCTAGGGATTTTGTTTGTGAAGGTTTGAGATTGGGTTTAGTTGCAACAAACTGGAAAAGTTTATTCAAAAAATTAGATTTGGTTTTAGAAAATGTAGAGGACTTAAACAAATGGAGTTTTCTGTCAAGTCAAGATATTTTCATCACTAATACAGAGATAACTAATGACGGAAAAGTTGCACATCTTTTCCCAGGACAAGGTTCACAATATGTTGGAATGACTAATGATTTATCCAAGAGATACCGTATAATCGGAGAAACATGGACTGAGGCAGATAAAACCATGGTTGAGATATTAGGCGGAGAGAAACTATCAGAATTCGTTCTAAGATCTAATCTAAGTAAAGAAGAAATAACTCAAGCGGAATTAAAATTAAAACAAACTGAATATACTCAACCAGCGATGTTGACTGCGGATTTATCGATTAATAGATTATTAGAACAACATGGGCAATTTCCAGATTTGGTTGCAGGACACAGTCTCGGGGAATACGCCGCATTGATGGTATCTGGAATTTTGAAATTCCATGATGCATTACGAGCTGCTGCTGCTAGAGGAACTGAGATGGGTAGCGTGGAGGTACCTGATAAGGGTATGATGGCAAGTATTACAGCACCATTTAGTGTAATAGAGGAAGTACTTGATAATCTCGAGGATTATGTAATACCTGCAAATAAGAATTCTCCTTTGATGACAGTTATTGCAGGAGAAACAGAGGGTGTAAAAAACGCAATTAAAAAATTTGATCAGATGGGAATCAATAGCGTAATTCTACCTACTAGTCATGCGTTTCATACTAGAATAGTCGCTCCAGCAAATGAACCTTTGAAAAAATTTTTAGAAGGATTAGAGATTAATTTACCTCAGATTCCGATAACTTCTAATTATGATGGAGAATTTTATCCTCTAAAATGCGAAGAAGGCTTTTCAATCAAAGAGACAATCTTACCTCAAATTTCACCTCAGATGTCATCTCCAGTAGAATGGACAAGACAAATTGAAAACATGCATGACGATGGGGCTTCAATTTTCCTAGAAGTTGGTCCCAAAAGAGCATTAACCACATTTTGTGGTCAAATATTAAAAGAGTCAGAACATCATTCTATAATGACAAATCATCCTAAACAAGGAGGAATTCGTTCTTTTTTGAATTCTTTAGCACAATTGTCAATATTAGGACAAAAAATTGAATACCCCGAAATTACTGATGTTAATGTACATACATCTGCATTTAGTGTAGGACCAATTGAAGCTAAAAATGAAATTTTAGAACCTGAAATACCCGTGAAACCAAAGAATCTAGTCGGCAATAATGTTAAGCCTAAAGTTAGTGCAATAATTGAAAAAATATCCGTAAATGAATGGATTGCCAACAAATGTTCAGAATTTAGTGGTTATCCAAGTTCTGTTTGCGTAGGAAATCTAAATTTGAACAGTGACTTAAAAATGTCAGATGGTCTTATTGAAAAGTTAAAATCAAAAATTTCAATGGAAGCTAAATGTAATGAGAAATTAAATTCAGCAGTTAGTATCCCTCAACTAATAGAAAGTATAGATGAATTACCAAGTTCAGCGGTAAAAGTAAAGAATTCTAATCATAAATCTGTATTAAATACTGATCTTAATATACATTCTAACAGATTCATGGATCCTTACACAGTTACAGGTGTCAGTCTTGGATTACCTGGATTAGACGAGGTTTTTCAAAAAGATACGTTTGATAGAATTATTGCTGGAGAAAATTTTATTTCTGAATTATCAGATGAATACAAGCAGAGGTTCTTAGATAAAAATTTAGTTAGAATTGTCAAAGATAGCAACGGAAATACAGAATTAGTTCCTTGTGAAAATTTTGAAATGATACCCCAATTAGCTGGGAGAGCGGGGTATTTCGACCTCGTAGAGCAATATGGGATAGATAAAAAAATATCATCAGCAATGGATATAACAACCAAGTTGGCTTTTGCGTCTGGTCTTGAAGCTCTGAGAGACGCAGGATTACCTTTAGTTGCAGAAGAACAGGTTAGTAGTAACGGAAAGAGACTAGTTCGGGGATGGAAGTTACCCATTCAAGAACAAGAAAAAACAGGAGTGATTTTTGCATCAGTTTTTGCAGGTTATGATGAATTAATTAAACATACACACAATAATGGGGCGGACGAAAGTGGAACTTTCGATAGGCGATTCTTACTACAGGTATTATCTATGGGCCATAGTCAATTTGCTCAATGGATTGGGGCTAAAGGACCTAATACAGCCATAAATAATGCATGTGCTTCAACACCCGCAGCATTTTCTATTGCAGAAGATTGGATTTCTACCGGTCGAGCATCCAGAGTCATCATAATTAGTTCTGATAATACTACCAGTGATATGTTACTTGAATGGATAGGTTCTGGTTTTGCTGCTGCAGGCGCTCATTCAATTGGTAATATTGTAGAAGAAGTAAGTTTACCGTTTGATGCTAGGAGAAATGGTATGTTGCTTGGTATGGGAGCAGCAGCATTTGTTGTTGAGCAAAAAAGTACATCAGAACGTAGGGGAGTAACGCCTTATTGTGAAATTTTAGGATCTCACATTGGTAATTCTGCCTTCCATCCAACAAGATTGGATGTAGAACATGTTTCATCTTCACTGGATAATTTTATGGCTAAAATGGAATCAAATTGGGGTCTAGATCGTCATCAAATGGCTCCTAAAACTACATTCATGTCTCATGAACCCGCAACACCTCCTAGGGGAGGTTCTGCATCTGCTGAGGTTAAAGCGTTGAGAAAAACATTTGGGAATTCAGCCGAGAAAATTGTAATTACCAATACTAAAGGATTCACTGGTCATCCGATGGGTGTAGGAATAGAAGATGCAGTGGCTATTTATGGTTTAGCCAAAGGGCGACTTCCTCCCATCGCAAATTTTAAACAACCAGACCCGGAATTAGGAAGTTTAAGACTCTCTGTAGGGGGAGATTATGATTTAGACTTCGCATTACGACATGCTGCTGGGTTTGGGAGTCAGATGGCCTTAATTTTATTCAAAAGATTAGCTAGAACGACCAATAGAATTAGAAAACAAAATTTAGTTAATTGGATAGAAAATATAACTGGACAAAAAATTGAATTAAGAATTTTTCAAAGGAAATTAGTTGCATGGACAGATCCTGATGAGAATTTAATGGGTGGTGTGCAAGGAGAAGAATGGTTTGTTCCAGAGTTTGATGCATTATCTTATGATAAATTAGAAGAAAAAGTTCACAAAACCGTAATTAATGAAACACAGCCCGAGGTTGAATTAATTAATGAAATCCAATTAAAACCTAATAATCAGTCGGATTTCACGGCTGTTAGAGATGATGAAATAAGTATTAAAGTACTTCAAACGGTGGTTGATCATACTGGATATCCAGCAGATTTTATAGAATTTGATCAAGATTTAGAAGGGGAGTTAGGTGTAGACTCTGTAAAACAAGCAGAAATAATGGCCGATTTAAGAGAATTTTTTGAGTTACCTGTTGATGAGAATTTTGTACTTTCTGAATATCCAACTTTAAACCATATGATTAATTATTTAATGGAAATGAAAGGACTTGAACATGTCAAGGAACATAAAGAAATTATTGAGAAACCTTCAAGTCCCGTAATAACTGAAAAAGCTGTTGAGTCAAGTACAAAGTCCGAGATATTAAATTCAGATCCCGTAATTAATAAAGCAGTACTAGGAGTAGTAGTTGAGCATACTGGATATCCAGAAGATTTTATTGGATTCGATCAAGACTTAGAAGGAGAATTAGGTGTAGATTCCGTCAAACAAGCCGAAATGATGAGTGATTTAAGATCCAAATTTAATCTTCCTTTAGATGATTCATTCATATTATCAGAACATCCAACTTTGAATCATATTTCAAGTTATATTTCAAGGATGTCTGGAAATGAAGTTGTAGAGCTAAATGAAGAGATTAATGTCCCTGAATTAGAAACAAAACCCAATCAAAGAGAAGTTTTAGAATCTGAGATTAAAAGTTTTGATGATTCCGGTGTTGTTCGATGGCAAGTAGAGGTTGAAGAAGCCGATGAATTGTCAAATGATGAACTTGATGTTAAAGGAAAGACAATTCTAATAACTGACGAAGACTGGAATTTAGGAGAGGAAATAGCTGAGCTCTTACAATCAAGAGGTGCTAGAGTATTACTGCTGAGCCTAGATACTTCAGTAAAAGAATTTTCAATAGATGAAAAAAATGGAATACAACTTTTACGAGCTAACCCTAATACTGACAGTGAATTAACCGAAGTTGCAGCTTATGTCACTTCTTTAGGTAGTTTCGGAGGAATTATCCATCTTGCACCTCTTGATTTGGCAGGTTTAGACTGGAGTGCTAGAAATAATAAAATTCAAACCTCAATTTCTACTACCTCTTTGTTCAATTTATTAAAAGAATTAGATTCTGACTTTGCAGTTCTAGAATCGGGATTAATTGTAAGTGTTTCAGCTATGGATGGAAGACACGGAAACAGAGGTTCACATTTTAATCCTGTTGCAGCAGGTGCACATGGAATAGTGAAATCATATTCAAAAGAAAGGCCAAATATTAAATGCACAGCATTAGACATTCATCCAGAATTAATATCCAAAACAAAAGAGTTAGCCAAACATATTTTACAGGAATCTTTATCCATTAGTGATCTAGTTGAGATTGGTTTAGATCGAGACTACAGAAGGTGGAGATTAGTATTATTTGAAGAGTCATTAATTGCTGAGAAAACAGAGTTGACTTCGGATGATATTTTTCTGATTACTGGAGGGGGTTCTGGAGTTACCGCAGCTTCATCTATAGCTTTATCCTCAGCCTCAAGAAACTCTAATGCAAAATTTATTCTTTTGGGGAGAACGGAATTAATAACTGAAACTTCTGAATGGGTGAATGATAATGAAGAAGAATTAAATCAACGAAAGTTAGAATTGAGGGAAAAATTGATTCAAGATAGAGGTGCAATAAATATCGTCGAGTGGGAAAATGCGTGGAAGCCATACCGTAGATCTTTAGATATCCATCTAACTATCAATGCTATTAATTCAACAGGTAATCAAGCTGAGTACTTTTCATGTGATGTTTCAGAAATTAAATCAACACTAAAAGCGGTTAAAAATATTAATACACGTTTTGGCGCGATCACTGGAATTATTCATGGTGCAGGAATTGAAGATTCAAAATTAGTTAGAGAAAAAGATCCAGAAATTTTTGAAAAAGTAGTATCTATTAAAGTTCAAGGTTGGATTAATCTAATTAATGCTATTGAATCTAATAATATAAATGAGTTGAAATTAGCATGTTGTTTTACAAGTATAGCTGGAAGATTTGGAAATGCAGGTCAAACTGATTATTCTGCAGCTAACAGTATTCTAGATGCCGAGATGTGTAGATTAAATGCAGTTGGTACAATCAGAGCAATTGCAATAGCTTGGACAGGATGGAGAGATGTTGGGATGGCAACCAAAGGATCGATTGAGAAAGTATTCGAACAAGCTGGAATACAAACTGTAGGTATTGAAAGGGGAGTTAAATTATTTGTTGATGAAATATTACGTAAAGGCAAAAGGCGAGTCGTAATCGCAGGAGAATTGGGTATTTTAGATTCTTCACATGTCAAGAGGGCACCACCTCTGTTAATTCCATCTGAGATCAGTGCAATAATTGAGAACCAAGAAAATATGAGTTTGATAGATTATATATTAGATTTTGAAAATGGTAAAAAAATTACAATTGAAACTACTTTTGATGTAGATAAATTCCCATTTTTAATTGACCATTCTATTGAAGGTGTACCATATTTACCAGGAGTAATGGCTCTAGAATTGTTTGCACAATGTTCAAAATTACTAATTCCTGACTCTTTTGTTTCTGGTTTTACTGATGTTAGTTTTGGATTACCAGTTAAATTAACTAAATCAAAACAGAAAGTTCGTGTTATAGCAATTAGAGATGGAAACAAGGTTGAATGTAAAATGGAATCAGATTTAACCAATTCAGAAGGAGAGGTGTTTGGCCAACCAAAATTACATCATTCGGCAATAGTGGAATTGTCAAAAACGTATAATTCAAGTAAAAAATCATTAATTGGTCTTCCGCAAAATGATAATCTAACTTACAGTTCTAATTTTATTTACTCTAGATTTTTCCATGGACCCAGATTCCAATCACATGCAGGAATAATTAAAGGAATTTCAAATGAAACGAATCTTGGAGCAGATGGAAGAATATTACAAAGGCATCAATTGCCTAATTCATATCAATTCAAATTGGAACTGGAGGATATTAACATTAAATTGGAATCTTATCCTATGTTGATTGAGTCCGCATTTCAAAATTCAGGGATGGTTACAATGGAGCAATCCGGAATGCAGGCATTACCCATTGCAATATCATCAACTACAATTTTAAGGCAGCCTTTGAAAGATGCCAATTTACTGATAAGAACAATATGTAGAAACATTTCTAACGGAATCAGCATCCATGACGGAGTAATAATTGAAGATACGCCTGATAAACCTCTTGTGATGATTCTAGAGGGAATTCAACTCAAGGCACTAGCACCTTTAAATCAATCAATGCATTTTACCATGGAGCGTTGAAAATGTGGAAGCCATTCGGAAAAATAAATGAATTAATAATAGGCGAGGATAATAACAAATATCATATAAATTTTTTAAGAATTAGAAACAAAAAATTAAGCGAAAAAATTCCATTTATCGGTAATCTTCATTTCATAGACCAAGAAGAAATTAAAAAATTTAGAACACCAAAACGAACTGAAGAACATGCTTCAGGACGTTATCTCTTACATCACATGTTAAGAAAATATTATCCAGAAATTGACTGTAGTTCTTTAGAAGTATGTAGAAATGAAAATCGTGCTCCTTTCTTTAATTGGACTAATTCTAGATTTAAACATATAGATTTACCAAACTTCAGTATTTCGTCATCTAATGATTACGTTATTGTAGCACTTTGTAATTCAGAGATGTCAATAGGTGTAGATTTGGAAAAATTAAATCAAAAAAGAACAGATACATTATTTGATTTTATTTCTAAAGGTAGAGAATTAGAGCAGATAAAATCATTATATGGTAAAAATGGAAATTATAATCTCAATCGAATTTGGACAGCCAAAGAATCTATTTTAAAATCCTTAAGACTGGGTTTTAGTATTTCACCTACTAAAATTGAGGTTTTAGATAATAATTACGAATTTAAATCAAGAATTAATTTTGAAGGCAAAAAGTTAAATTTGATAAATATGATCTTAAACTTAAATGAAGAATACTGTTTTTCAATTGCATACAGCTGAATGAATGAGAAATTTAAAGATGCGGATAGCGGGAATCGAACCCACGACATGAGGTTGGAAACCTCAGGTGATAACCACTTCACCATATCCGCGAATAATTACCCCTAGAGAGTCTCCCTCTTAGCCGATTCGGTCAATTAGATTAAATCATCTAATAGATTTTCATTATGAGATTTATTTCCATAATTGTTTAACTGATTCATCATTTCAGAACGATGGTGACTTGGTTTTATTCGCGACGCAGATTCAGAATTATTAATCGATGAAGATTGAATAGGTTTTATTACCCTTGGAATTGGTGGTTTTGACCTCTGTTCAATTCTATTTTTAATGAAATCTTCTTTTGCTTTGCGTTGTAATCTACCTTTTCTCCAAATTTTTCCTGATTGAAGTAGAATGAAAATTCCAGATACTATTACCAAACTCATAGGAGTAATGTGTGGTGCGACTGGACCAAGCATTTCTACATAGGATTCTATTAATCCCATTTCTACTTCAGGTTCTACAGGGATTTCACTTTCAGTTGAAAAAGCAAAAATTGAGATTTCTACCGACGAAATTAATTCATTAGAACCTTTTGTCAGTAGTGAAAATGTAGCATTCCATTCACCTATTCCACCGACTAAAATTTCAAATGAAATGGACTTTGTTGCATCTTCAGCTCCAGCGGCTTGAAGCTCTAAATACCAAGAACTTTCTTTAGACTCAAGACCTAGACTTAATTCTAAATCAATTATTATTCTAATTGCTTGATTCATTGTGTTAGTAATTGAGCACGTTCCATTTACATTACCTGTAGGATTAACAACAATCTGAGAAAACTTTGGATCACAGTCTATTGTAGCAGTTGGGATATTAAGATTTACATTTTGTGGCCAATAATCTACCCATGAAGCATCAATTGATGTGTTATCTCCATATCCATCACCATCTGAGTCAATCCATTGAGAATTTACATTAGGTAAGTCATCAATATTATTTGAATAACCATCATTATCTGAATCCAAACATCCTAATTCAGAACCTAAAAATGAGGTTCCATACGTATTAGGACAATAATCTGGAGAAGTACCCTGTGGGTTATCCCCATACCCGTCACCATCCGAATCTATCCATTGGGTTGGGTCTTGAGGTAATGGGTCTACAGTATCAGCGCTTCCGTCTCTATCGGTATCTAGACATCCGTAAGGAACCATAGAGGAATTCCCATAAAACTCAATACATCCATCAAATTCTGTTCCAAGAGGGTTATCTCCGTATCCATCACCGTCTGTATCTAACCATTGAGTTGGGTTGTTGGGAATAGAATCGTTAGAATTAGGATATCCATCACCATCAGAATCAACACAACCGAACAAGATTATGGATGAATTTCCAGCAGTATCGGGGCAATCGTCTGGAATAGATGCAGGAAGAGGATTATCGCCATATCCATCGCGATCAGTATCATTCCATTGAGTAGGATTATCTGGGAATGCATCTGCTCCATCACCAACGGTGTGGAATGGATCGCCGTCGCTATATCCGTCCCCATCTGAGTCAGGGCAACCTAATCTATCAGCGTATGAGGTTCCAAAAATCTCACTACAATCATCTTCACTGTAGTCATCAAAACCATCTTTATCTAAATCAATGTATCTAGCGGCATCATTCTCAAAATCATCGTTCAAATTTGAATACCCATCACTGTCGTCGTCAGGACATCCATATCTGTCAATCCATGATACACCTGGTTCAAATTGACATGAATCGTATTGTGGACCATTTGGATTATCTCCGTACCCGTCACTATCTGAATCTAACCATTGACCTTTAAGATTGGGCAAATCATCGTCAGAATCTGCATATCCATCACCATCTGAGTCAGGACACCCCCAAATGAAATTAAGACTTGAATTTCCAGATTCACTGGGACAACTATCTGGACTTACTCCACTCGGATTATCGCCATATCCATCAGTGTCGCTGTCAATCCATTGTGTTGATTCGTATGGAAACCTATCATCAGAGTCTGCATAACCGTCATTATCTGAATCTACACAACCATAAATGTTATTCTGGTATGAATCTCCATTTTCTGTAGGGCAATCATCTGCATTATTTCCAGCAGGGTTGTCTCCGTATCCATCTCCGTCAGAATCAGCCCACTGTGTTCTTTCGTTAGGAAAAATATCTCCATTAGTCCCTGAATTATTGTCACCGAATCCATCACCGTCAGAATCAGCCCATTGACTTGGATCATGAGGCCACAAATCTGGATTATTACCTCCTGCATTATCGCCGAATCCATCACCGTCAGAATCAACCCATTGAGTACCTTCATTTGGAAGAGGATCTGAGGAATCATCCCATCCGTCACCATCTGTATCAACACACCCTAAAATTCCATTTTCAGTCGAATTCCCATGTATTAATGGACAACTGTCAGGATTATTTCCACTTGGGTTATCTCCATATCCATCATCATCAGTATCCCTCCACTGAGTAATATCTGAAGGGAAAGCGTCTGCAACTCCAAGAGGATGTGCTTGAGAATTGGCGTCTGGATCGCTGAATCCATCCCCATCAGAATCAAGACATCCTTTACGGTCTTGTGTGCTTGTTCCTCGAAAACCAGGACAACTATCTCCATTGTTTGCTGGCGGTGGATTATCACCATATCCATCATTATCTGAATCAGCCCATTGTTCGGGATCGCCTCTAAATTCATCTGCACCATCATTTACTGTCCAAATAGCACCATAGGCACCTGATGGATCAGGATCACTATATCCATCATTATCGAAATCGGGACATCCAGATCTATCATTAGTTGATGTCCCTGGCTCTCCAAAGCAGGCATCGGCACCATTAGAAATAGTCCAGATGCCTCCCTCAGGATTACTAAAACCGTCCCCGTCTGAATCAATACAACCTATCCTGTCATGAATTGAAGTACCTGCTACATTTTTGCAATCATCGGGAGTATTTCCCGCATCATTATCACCAAATCCATCTTCGTCAGTATCTGACCATTGCGTAGGATCTGACGGAAATGCGTCAGCACCATTTGAAATTAACCATGTACTATCCGCATCCGAATATCCATCCCCATCAGAATCAATACATCCTTGCCTATCAATAGATGAATTACCCCAAACCCCTAGACAATCATCAACTGATTCATCATCAAAACCATCTATGTCAGCATCATTTGTGGCATTAGCAAGCCCGGAGTCTACATTAACAGCAACTGCAAAAGATTGAGGTCCTCCCTGCGGAACATTGGTTCCAGTGATATGAACTTCCCAAGTTCCACTATCCGGAGAATTTACAGTAATTCCCTTATTTACATCTAAATCATTGTTAAGAATTACTTCGGTTGCGTCAGGTTTAATTAATTTAATGTCTAAGTCATTGACTAATTGAATTCCAACAGCTGGATCTCCAGCAGGATCATTGTAAGATAGTGCGACCTTTAAATCAGATTTTCCAGGAGGTACATTAAATGAGAATTCTCTAAATTCTCCTGTTGAAACAGTTTCCTTATCTACATATGAACTGTTTATCATTCCACCTAGGTTTACTCTACCCCACCCTTCATTATTGTTAGGAATACTTTCTCCAGCTCCATTAGTTGCATCTCCATATTGTCCAGTCATTTCGTCAGCACCAACAATAAATATTGTTTTCACTAGCGCAGAGCTTGGATTAGTCATTCCTAGATTAGAATTTAGATGTTCAAGAATTAATGCGGTTGCACCAGCAGTTAGTGGAGTGGCCATACTTGTTCCTCCCATGTATGTATACTCTGAATCATAAGCTCCCCAACCAGTATCAGCAGTTGATCTACTTTTAGCTGAAAGAATAAAAGTTCCAGGTGCACTAATATCTGGTTTTAATCTACCGTCATCTGTCGGACCTCTGCTAGAAAATGCAGCCATTCCATCAACATTATCAGCCATATGGTCGCTTTTAATTGGATCTGTAGGGTAATCACCTGGCCAAACTTCTCCCCAATCATTAGCTCCAGCACCCCAGTTTTGGTAACTAATGGTTGGTCTGTTATTTTCACTCGCACCTACGGTAATTACATTTTTTGCAGTTCCTGGTGAAGCTATTGAATCAGAATCAATCTTGCCATTATTGTCAGAATCTGTACCTTCATTTGCGGCGGCGAATAAAATAACCATGTCTGGGTATGTATAGGAGGCTTGATCTGCTTGTTGAGAATTAGTAGTGTATTCACCCCAACAAGATTGGCAGGATCCAGGTCCGCCCCAAGAATTAGTATGTATTCTAGATCCAGCAGAATAAGCTTGATCAAACATTATGGTTATATCATTAGGTATACCAACTAAACCATATCCGTCTTCCCACCCAACGCTTTCAGCTGCAGCTGAATAATCGGCAAGTTGTTCTGTTGCTTGAAAGTGTAAATTTGCGCCTGGAGCAGCACCTTTTATGCTTCCACCAGATTGTGAACCATCACCCAGTACAGAGCCTGCGACATGAGTTCCGTGACCGCTGTCTAAATCTGCAGCACCATCATCAAGAACAGTTTGACTTGGATCAAGATAACCATGATCTTGCATCCACTGAGGTATTGGGAATGAGTCAATTCCGGTTATTCTCCCTTGAAAATCAGGATGCATGGTGCCGTCATCAATTCCTGAATCTAGACCTGTGTCAGATACTGTAACTTGTACACCAGTTCCAGTTAATCCACTCCATGCATTATTTATTGCGGTCATTTCTATATTTTGAGATATATAATCTACTCCTATAATTCCTCTTCCAATGTCATTTTCAACTTTGTATATGAATTTAGGTTCAATCCATTGAATCGCTTCATTGTTTGCTAATCTTGAAATTCCAATTTCATCAGCTGAAAAAGTCGCCCATCGGCTACTGTGTGAAATCAGGCTTAAAGATTCATCAAACTCTAAATCAGGAATATTATTACCTGAAAGAACAGTGTTTACGATACCTTTACCATTCAATGAAAACCCATCAATTAATTCGTTTTTTAACAATTCATCGATAACAGGGTGTACTTTGTCAGTAGGATCAAATTTCATTATTCCTTTTACTTCAAGTTGGTGCAGTTTTTCGATGTTCAATGAGGGTACAAAACAATGGAATGCTCCGTTAGGTATGTAAGTATTACAGTCAACATCAATATTTTTTAGTTCATCAATCCATTCTGTTGGAACGGGCATATCTCTTTGAAGTATATTCCATCCAGAGATAATTTCTCCATGTAAATTAGACCAACTGTTTAGAGAGATAGGAGAAGCATCTCTGAATCTTAAATGAATGTTCCCAGTGTTATCTGTATTTTCTAAAATCCACCCAGAAGAAGAATCTAAATTAGGATATATTCCCATTTTCCCTAAGGTTGCTAGATCTGCATTAGTGATTATTTCATCATGAGAAATTTCAGTTTGATTAGTCGCAATTGCTGTCCAACTAGGTAAAATAAACAATAGGGATAATGCGATAATTAAGGTTTTTTTGTGTTTGGAATTAATTCTAGAACTTATCATCATACCTTGCCACATGATACCCCATGACCTACCGCCAAATCAAACCTTTGGATGGATATAATACGCTTTGATGAAGAAGAGTTGTAAACTAATTATTTGACGAGGGGGTGTGAAGGATACCGACATCTCTTCCAAAGAAGATAAAAATATTGAAGATAATCAAATATTAGGTAAGAAAATTTGGAGGATAATCCCTTATTTGAAAAATTATTGGAAAAGAGCTTCTTTGGGAATTGGATCTAATGCTTTTGCAAGGGCATTTGACTTAATACCATTTGTTGCTATGGGTTTTGCAGTAGACTATTATGAAGGTGGTGTTNTATCAGGACCAGATTTTTTTGTTGATTTAATTTCAGGTAATCCAGAAATTGGTTATGGAGTTTTAATCATTGCTTGTTTTTCTATGTTGGCTTTATTCCAAGGTGTAAGTGATTATTGTTGGCAATCTCTCGGATATAAAGTACAACATGATGTAAGAATGGATGCCACCCGAAATCTAGTAAAAATGGAAGTATCCTACTATGATTTGAGACAAACAGGAGCCTTAATGTCGATACTTTCATCAGATGTCAACCAACTGGAAGATGTAATTTCAGATTCATCAACTTCAATCATACGCCTTGTAATTACAACTCTTACAGCATTCGTAATCTTATACATAATGTCTTGGAAATTAGTCATTGTATTATTTGGCCCATTGTTGCTAATTTTTCCATTAGTTTGGTGGTTTTCAACGCGAGTTCAAAGAAAATATCGAAAACAAAGAGAATCAACAGGGGATATCAATTCCATACTCGAGAACTTAATTAGTGGTATTTCGGTTGTACAATCATACAATGCTCAAAAATATGAGGTTGATCGAGTTAATCACGAATCTGAGACCTACAGAAATCAAGCAATTGGAGCGTCTGCAGTCAGAAATAGATTCATTCCTGGATTGTATATAGTCGCAGGATTAGCCTTTGGTACATTGGTCTCTGTAGGGGGTTATTTAGTTGAGAATGGAGAGATTTCTGTGGGTAATTTTGTTACTTTTTTNTTAATTAGCACGAGGATGACATTTCCNCTGTTTATTTTTGGNGTGTTANTAAATCAATTACAAAGAGGTGANGCAGCAGCAAGAAGAGTATTTGCAATATCTGATTTAGAGCCTACCATAGTTGATAATTCAAACTCAAAAGAATTAATTGGCCCTATTAATTCAATCGAGTTCAAAAATGTATTTTTTACATATCCAGAAACAGAAACTGTGGTATTAAATGGGATTTCCTTCAAATTNAATCGTGGCGACTTTCTAGGAATTATGGGACATACTGGCGCTGGCAAATCAACGATTTTAAAATTATTACTAAGATTCTATGAACCCAATGATGGAGAAATATTCATTAATGGAGAAAATATACAGTCTTTTACGTTGGATTCNATTAGNAATAAGCTTGGTTTTGTAAGTCAGGACCCATTTTTATTTTACGGTACAATCGAAGAAAATGTGGTTTATGCCAGAGAATGCTCCAAAGAAGACGTTGAGCGTGCCCTAGAACTTGCAGGTGCTCTAGAATTCATAAATTTGCAGGAAGAAGGTTTGCAGACCAAAGTCGGAGGTAGAGGTGTTAAACTTAGTGGNGGGCAGAAATCTAGGGTTTCATTAGCCAGAGCATTATTGAAGAANCCATCGTTGCTAATTTTAGATGAAGCATCGTCTGCACTTGATGCAGAAACAGAAAAGAGAATTCAACAGAATTTATTAGATTCTGGCGGAGATAGAATGACAATTGCCGTAGCACATCGTCTTTCTACCATTAGGAATGCNAATGAAATACTTTCAATGNTTGATGGTGTAATTGTTGAACGAGGTAANCATGAAGATTTAATTAAATCTCGCGGAGTATATCATTCTCAATGGAAAATTCAAACTGGAGANGTTGAAAGATAATTAATCGGGTTTGAATTTTTTGTTTCCCCAGTTNAATAATATTATNCCTATTATAAAAAGTGGAGCACCAATAATAACAGCAGTATATGCAATCTGCATACCNAANAATTCGAATTGAATGTCCAATACACTTAGAAGAAAAAGAAATATTACTTCAATTACCAATATGAAAATAATTAATCCTCTGAGACTTTCCCAAATTTGCTCTTCATCTGTAGCGTTTCTAGAAGCTTCAGAATTAGCATTTTTGAAAATACTGGAGACTTTATCTTTCATTCAGTAATCTCAAAACAACTTGATTGATGATTATTACGCTTAATTTCTATTTTTATCATCTAATTGAATACCTAATCCAGCNGCTGCACCGCTACCAAATTTAATTTGCCAAAACCCCTTTAATACACCCATTCCGTAAAAAAAATGTGATGCAAAAATCATAATTGGAGCACAAATAACAGTAATTATATTTCTATGTGGTGAATTGCCTAATAGTGATCCTAGAATGCAGATGAATAAATATAAACNAGCNANTGAGACTGGAACTAATATAAAATAATCAGATATTTCTGGATTAAGAAATCCTAAAATTAATGAGAAAATAGCTAAATAAACAAGTATTGGAAATGCTGCAATTACAACATGGGACCATGATCTTAATTCTGGCCATCTAGAATTAGCTAATGTTCTTACGTACCCATAATTTTTCATTTGTTTAAATAATGCAGGTGGCTTTCTACGTCGATGTGGCATTGTTGATTCAGGGTCAAACCATAATTTATGGCCTTTTGATCTAATTTTATGATCTAATACAACATCCTCTGCCCCTATACATCCTTTTTCAAATCCGTTGACTTCGTCCAGAATTTTTTTCCTATATGCAGAATTACAACCTGGGTTATGTTCAATTTCTATTAGCTCTCCTTTTACGACCTTGCCATATCTAGTGCCCGCAGTAACATATTTTGCTCCGAATGCTACGTCCACAATTTTACATAAAATAGGGTCACTAACTGGTGCCCAATTCTGGCCTCCAACTCCAGCGACTTCATCTCTTTCAAACCATCTGACTAATTTTTCTACCCAATCTTTTGGTGGNATNACATCATCATCAGTAAATAAAACAATATCACAATTTAATTCTTTAATTCCTACATTGCATGCATCTGCTCTATTTCTACTCCCTTGGTCGTCTATCCAAATATTGTTTAATTCACGAGTGATTTTTTCTCCAGGATCATTTTTTGGCCCAACTACAGCAACATCAAGACTACCTCTCCATGTTTGATTATTAAGTGATTTAAGTACAATTTCTAATTCTTCATGGTTATTGAGTGTAGGAATTAAGACTACAACTTTCTTATCACCCATGTTAACTCGTCCAAACTTTCGTGGGAGATATCTCTATTCAATTCTCCTATGGTGAGATTAATTATTCAAAATGAATTATAAACAATTCAGTATGCATCTTGCCTTGGAGCCAACAAGAATAAAACTTTGATAGCATCATCATGGAATCCAAAATTCATTTTTAGTGGTTCATTTTCTCCAAATGCTAGTTCAATTAGATTTACCGAATCTAATTTTTTAACTAGATCTAGCATATAAGTTAAGCTGTATTGGCTGTTAACTTTTGAAGCACATTCAAGTTCTGCCAATTCATCTTTGCTGTATGTAATGTCTACAGCATCGGTAGGTCCTGGTACAGTTATTCCAAATTGTTCAGGGCTCATAGACATATGTACAATTTCACCTACATATTTCGCTGCTCTGAAAGCTCTTGACAATTCTATACCTGAAATTTTAGCTATAGATGTTAATTTTATGTCAGGCACTCTTTGAGGTACTCTTACATTGTCCTCATTAATTGGGCTCAACGTTCTCTTAATTTTTCCAACACTCACATTAATTCTATTTGCAACATCATCATAAATTATTTCAACTAATTCTCCAGCAGCAGCTAGAGTTAGTACTTCTCTCATTTTAGCTAATTCCATTACTACTTTACATTCATCCAAGTCCCATGTATCAAATANAACNGNTTCTGCCTCCATTCTNATCATTGCCACGTTTGCNGCATCTACTGCGCAAACCTCTAATCGATCAGAATAGAAATCAAATCTTGCTTCTTCGACTTGAGTCATCAGTGTTTCAACTATTGTCTTAAGTATACTACTTTCAGCAACTACGTTTAACATTATTTCACCTTATAAGTAGAGTCGTCTAACGGGAGGCTATTGAACGTTACTTCCAAGATATAAACTATAATTTTAGTATTCTCTCCACCCATGTTTGCATTGTTTGCAAGTTAAAAGTCTGGTTTCGGGCTCATCACTTGCCCTTGTTTGCCTTAGTTCGCTGTAAACTTCTTGCGAGTCACATTTAGGACAAATGTATGATCCAACTGTCAATACTCCATGTGCTTGGTCAGCATCGTCAATTATCTCAAATTTTCTTGTCTCGGCTTTTGAGCTTGATTGAACATTTCCAAAATCAATTTCTTCACCAGTTACAGGATCTTTCATTTTGTTCTCTAGTGGTCCATTATATCCGCATTTGTAATCAGGACATTTAATCCANCCTTTTGAATCTGGAAATGACAGTGCTCCACATTTAGGACAAAACATAAATTTTCCTCGCTATATCATATTGTGTTTATTTAAGGGTTTAAATGTATGTATGCAAATCCACTTGTTTACACATGTTTTTAAAATAATAGAAGATTTTTCAACCACTGTATTTTTGTTTAGTTTGCTCTCGCATGTGCATGAAGTTGTGGCAGGATTGGCAGTCTGCGGCAGTAATCGATGATAACTATGAAATTTTAGAGGTTGAGACATANAAAGGTCCTTTCAATAAAGAAACTATCGCAAAAAGATTGAGATTACTATCATCAGGNGTACTTTTAGACGAAGCAAAACATTTGATGATGAGATATCCTGATGCAAAGTTAGTCAAACCAGGGGATGAAATTTTTGAGACGGTTGAATTGCCTTTTCCAAATGATGATCAGATGCAATTACTCGATGAAGCAGCGTTATTATTATCTAAACAGAATGTAGATGAATCATCTTCAGACCCAGATAGACGTCTAGAGCATTTAATCAGAGCTGCTGATGAAATAAGGAGTAGTTGGGTATTATTAGAGGCGCGTTTAACAGAATGGATCGTATTATTGATTCCCAGAGCAAATATGGAAAATAGTAGGANTAAGCTGGCAAAATTAGTTATNTCTTCTCCNNAAATTTCTGATTTAGCAGGTCATTTTGANGTTACTTTACCCAATAAAACTGTTGACGATTCAGAATGGCTTNTCATNAANAATTGGGCTGAGACAGTNGCAAGTTTACAATCNCAGTTGGATAGAATAGAATCTACNATCAGAGAGTTAGCATTTGAACATCTTCCCTCGCTTTCTGCTATCGCAGGACCATTAATCGCTGCAAAATTATGTGTTGCAGCACACGGAAGAATGAGGTTAGCAAGACTTCCAGCAGGAACAGTTCAGATATTAGGTGCAGAAAAAGCATTTTTCTCCCATCTAAAACAAGGCACAAAAACACCCAAGCATGGATTAATTTATTCTCATGTATTAATTTCAAGATCTCCAAAGCCAGTTAGAGGTAGAATTTCAAGAATGCTAGCTGCAAGAATGAGCTTAGCCGCTAGAATTGATGCATTTGATGGAAAACCTTGGGGAGAAGACGAATTCAGATTGATTGAAGAGAGGGTTGAAAAGATTAAGCAACAATATTTTGATTCAAAAAAGAGATGATTAAATGGGTAGGATTACTTTTGACTCCCCTTCTGTAAAACTTGAGAATAGAGCAATTTGGACCTTAAGCGCAGATGGCTCAAATAAGGTATATGGGGAAACAATTAGAAAGAATAGAAAGAGTATTTGGAGGAGATGGGACCCTTTTCGATCCAAACTCGGAGCTGCAATGATAAAGTCAAAAAATCACCCTGAAGATTTACTTCCTGAAATTGGCTCGACAATAGTATATCTTGGTGCAGCGCATGGAACTACAATATCGCATATTCACGATCATATTTGTGGGAGCTTTAACCAAAATAATGGGAGATTAATTTCAGTTGATATTTCTCCTAGATGCCTGAGAGATCTAAATTTATTGGCAAATCGAAGACCAGGAATTATTCCAGTGCTAGGTGATGCTAGAAAATTTGAGACTTGGTCTCATCTAATTCCTAGAGGGGCAGACTGGTTGTTCCAAGATGTTTCTCAAGCAGGACAAGTTGATATTTTCATCAAGGCATGTAAAGCTTGTTTAAAGAAAAATTCTACAGCTTTATTAAGTTTGAAAGGTGCATCAGAGAGATTTAATCAAGGTGGAGATGAAGCGATATTTTTAGAAACAGAAAAGAAATTAATAGATTCAGGAATAAAAATTGTTGAATCAATTGGATTAAGTGGATTTGAAGAACAACACATGTTGTTTCACTGTAAAATTAATTGAAAATAAAAAAAGCCCCCCCTGGCTCACCAGAGGGGGCAAGGTGTTACGGATTAACCGTTATTCTCTTCGAGATATGAATTGCTTATCTGCTGTTCTTATCAGATTGAACTTGTAGACGGATTGCTTGTGCAGCAGCTTTTGCTCCTTGCATAGCTTTCCTTACTCTTGTTCCAGCTGCGCTGTTTCCACCATCGTGCTTAGCAGCGTCTGTTAATGCTTCAGTCAAATCGTCTATCATACTCTGTACCATCGCTTCTACGGACATAAACCTGTCCCAGTCAAGGCGCTTATTATGGATTACCATTGCAAACATCGTTTTTTGGCTAAAAAACAACATTTTCATTTTTTCCGAAATAGCCTAAATTACGACTTAATTAAGGACCGTGGAGCCCGTAAGCCTCTTGTGCCAGAACTACCTGAAGTAGAAGTAACTCGTAATGCACTATCAAAATTTATGTCTGGAAAGAAAATTTCAGAAGTAATCTTTTCAGAAGTTTGGAAAGCTCAATTATTAAGGGACGGTTCTAAGTTTGCATCTTTTGCCTCAGAAAATTCTAACGAATTGGGAACTGGAGGAATAGTTGGTAGGGAAATAGAAACTGTCAGTAGAGTTGGGAAATTTTATTTCATACACTTAAAACAAGTTAAAAATCAAAACCCAGAGTCTTGGACTATTATTGAAGGTCATTTAAGGAT
>PBGP02000005.1 GCA_002720095.2 Methanobacteriota archaeon | reverse complement strand
TCGAGGTATTCTAATGCGAAAGGCGCCCATATATCGCGGTTTTCTTCATTTACACGGCGTTCTTCAGAAGGTGCAGGTGCGTCAAAACCGAGAACCTCGAAATTATCAGCCACCCATTGAGTCAGTCCTGGAGCAGACTTCCATGAGTAAACCTTGGTTTGGCCGTAAAGATTAGTTCGTTCTTCTTGGCCGGAGTCACGGCCAAAAAAGGGACTTTTGTAATAACAAGTAAAGTCTCCAAAAGAATTCTCAACCATTTCCACACCTCCGTTTTACTAATTCAATTCAGTTTTGTATATTATCTTTAAGCCTACCTTTCATGTATTTTTATCAAGCCTGAATTTACGTGTGATAAAAGCCACGTTGTAACAAATCGCACAATCTCTTGGAGATTGAATCCCGATTCTCGAAAATCCCTAGGAGATTTGACACTACCATGACATGCGATAAACCCTGCAGGATGAACAAACCAATCTTTCTTTTCTAACAAGGGAGTTAGTTCCGTTAGCTTAACTCCTTTCTTCATAAGTTTTTTAGAAATCATGATACTATGGCCGACTTCAGATTCACGGACTAAAATCTCCGCGCCTTGATTGAATATATGTGCTGCACGGACCTTTGATCCATTAGATATCACCGCAATACCATTAGTAATTTTTACAGATTTTGCTAGCTGCTTCTGTTTGGTATCAAAACGTTCGGTTTTGATTTTGCCTGCAACCAACTCCTTTGCTCGCTTAAAACAACCTTCATCGCCTAAACCAAGTGAGCGCCAAGCCTTAACAAGTTCAGCAAGAACAACTGCGTCTCTACAGCCATCGCCTGAATCGGTTAGATTCAACTGATGTGCCCAGCGACGCAGTGCTCGATACAACGGTTTATCAATCGATTTCATACCAATTACGAGCAAACCAAAAGCACTCCCAACATCCAATCCCTTGATTGATTGTTTGCCATTGGAAAGATCTACCGCCAGCGTCCGAGCATCCTCTATCTCGCTGTCCGCCGAAACAAAAAGCACCTGAGCATCTGGCTTTAAGACAGATAACAATGCTGCACTGAATACTGCATCAGCATCGACGTAGAGATGTGTGGCGATGCATAGTGGGTCTTCTGTAGCAAGCCACGCGTGAAAACGTTCAATTTCTTTCTTGGTTGCGGAGGAGGTGTTTTTTTCCATACTACAAGCATAACAAGTTTACCTCCTTAAGCACGAAAATTGACAAATGGAGTGGTCAATCAAAGTCAACTATGAATCGCTCAGAATATGGTTGACGAAACCACTTGTCAACCAATTTTATTCTTCCTCGAAGGCCATCATGGCCATCAGGGAGCGACCAAGGTTTGTAGCCATCCAAAGCCCAGAGTTATTCTTGACAATAAGACAGGCATCAACGAGAGGCTTCCGTCCTGCTGATTCATTCTGCTTGGTACCCTCAATGTATTTGATGATGTCTGGCGTACCCACGGGCCCGTTAGAGCAAATGTACCGCATGATTCGCATACTTCTCGGTTTGGTTAAGGCCTTGTAGCCCGGACCAAGGTTTGAAAACAGATTAATTTCAATTGCTAACTCGGCTGTGCTCAGCATAGGATTGTAGGCCTGATCAAGCGAACCATACACCGGGAATTTGTGTGTGAATGCGCTTAAGGCGGAACCTATGGCCATCAGGTTGGTACCACCTGCGGTGCCAACATGCCAATTTAGAGTTGAATTTTGTGTTAATGGGTGTCGCCCTACTTCTTCCACGGCTTCATCAAAAGCAGTCATGTAACGGTCAACCGTATCGGAAGTCCAAGGAGTTTCAACTATTTTTACAATTACAGAGGGGAGTCTGGTAGTATGTTTTCTCCAAGTATGTTCAATGTTTTTAATAGTGGTATCCGCATATTCTTGAAGGCTGGTAAACAAAACTACAATTTGAGGTTTGTATTTTGCAAGCGGAGGCTCAAGAACTCCTGGAGTTCGTCCAACCGGTTGCATCACGATATCAACGATATGTGAGTCCATGTTGACGCATTCGCCTAATTGTAATTAATCTTCGGTTTAGAAATACTACTTGAAAAGCTAGGGTATTACTTTGTTTAGGATGTATAATTGGTCCTCGCTCCCGGACTTGAACCGGGGACCCCCTGATGACTACCGATAGTCTTGGCTATTTTTCCGTCTACAGTCAGGTGCTCTACCAACTGAGCTAAGCGAGGTAATTACACTGCACCTTCATGAGGTATTTACCCATTTCTAAAAATTAGTATTTCGTTTTACCTCTTTGACTAATATTAGTTACCTCCAAAAACGGCTCGCGAGACTTTCTAGAGGGTGAATGGTTAAGAGGGGTAAATTAACCAACACTTCTTAGAGGATGGGACTCGAAGATGACTGATGAAAAATTTGGAACCTCTAATGGAGGTTTAGGTCATGCATACAGTAGTTTAGTTGATGAATTACGCAAAGATATTGAAACTCAAAAAGGAGGTACTGCACTCCTTGATGAAGAGCTATCTGGATTTGGTGTCCCTAATCCAAGGATTCTTGTTGTTGGATGTGGTGGTAGCGGAAATAATACACTAAATCGAATAACTCATCTAGGTGTTGAAGGTGCTGTAACTGTAGCTATAAATACAGATAAACAGCACTTAGATAATACAAGAGCAATGCAAAAACTGCTGATTGGAAGACATATTACCAGAGGTTTAGGTGCGGGAGGTGATCCAAATACTGGAAGGAGATGCGCAGAAGCAGGTAGAGATGTAATCAAGAGGATTGTTGGTTCAGCAGATTTGGTTTTTGTAACAGCTGGAATGGGTGGTGGTACGGGAACCGGATTAGCACCTGTTGTTGCTGAAGAAGCAAAAGCGTCTGGTGCGGTCGTTGTTGCAATAGTCACCACACCATTTCATGTGGAAAGACGACAAAGAATGATGCGTGCGTTAGAGGGATTAGAATCATTAAGAAGAGTAGTAGATGCAGTGTTAGTGCTTGATAATAATCGTCTACTTCATTTCTGCCCAAATCTACCTTTAGAAGAGGCATTTAGTATACTCGATCAATTAATTGCTGAAATAGTTAAAGGAATTGTAGAAACTATTACTCTACCTAGTTTAATAAATCTTGATTTCACAGATGTCAGATCCATAGTCTCCAATGGAGGAGTAACCATGATGCTGTATGGAGAATCAGATAGAGGCCCTCAAGAAGTAGTTTATGAAGCGTTAAATCATCCTTTGTTGGACATTGATACAAAACAAGCTACTGGAGTACTGATTCATGTTACTGGTGGACCTTACATGACTCTTGAAGCTGCAAATCAAGTGGTTGAAATGATGACAAATCAAGTTAGTGAAGATGCTAATGTGATTATGGGTGCAAGGCAGGATCCATCATTTGGAGATACAATAAAAGTCATGGCAATTATTACAGGAGTAGGAGGAGATGCAATCAATAAAGCACAACTTCCTCCAGATAAACTAGGAGAGGTATTGAAACTTACTAGACAGAATCCAAACAGTCAAAACATTGGTTTCCAGAGATTCGATTAACAGTAATGCTCAATATTAACCTCCAATCACGTATCTCCATGCGAGGGGTATCTTTAGTTGCAATTGTTATTGTGGCAATGTTAATCACACCAGTTCAAGGAACACCAATAGTTGATGAAGTTAGTATGATGCAAGGAGGCGGAAATGATGATCGTCAACCTACAGCAAATAACACAACATATTGGTTATTCGGAAGCGAATCAATGGATAGGGGACATGGGCATTTCTTCTTCGATGGAAATACATCAGAGCAAGGAAGTTCACCAAAGGGGTATGGATATAAAACAGCCTCAAATGGTAAGATTTCGATTGATATAAGTTATAGAATGGAACCGCAACTTGCTAAGGATATGGTTCTCGAGTTAGATAAAACTATCAGAGGAACATTTTACATTGAATCTTGGGGCAGAACAGGAAGTGATTGTCAGAATGGTGGGGCTTGTAAAGATTTTACTGTAACCTTCAAAAAAGCAGGAGTTCCAGTAGCTAGTGATACATTTTTGACAGGAGGAAACGGTCAAGAAACAATTAGTTGGGAATTTCCTGTTGCGGAAAACATGACAGAATGGAAGAGGAATCAGGATAATATTGAAATTCAGATTGAATACGAAGTTGAAGCAGATACAGGAACAATATTTGGATTAGCTGATACTGCAGCTGAAATTTATATATTTTACACACATCCAGATGAAAATAGGGATAATTCAGTAACAGATTGTGATGGATGCAACTCTAATGTAGTATTTCCAATTCTCGAGATTGATCAGCCATTACCCGGTGAAGGTGAAGATGGTGAAAACGGCGAAGGAGGTTCTAATTCTGAATCTACACCCGGTTTTACTACATTGTTAATGCTTACATCAATGATGGCAGCAGCAGTAGTATTAGTTTCCAAGAAAAATAAAGAATTAGAAGAATAATCAAATTTCTTCTAAATTTACATCGATTTCTGTCTTATTTTCGAGATTCTTTATTCTGACTTTACCTTGTTCCCATTCATTGGGAGTGATCATTACTAGTGTTTTTGCTTGAGAACGTTCTACATGTTTGAAGACCCATTTCATCTTTCTTTCTTCTAGGATTAAATCAACACATCTACCATTTTTTCTGAGTTTATTTGCAACTTGCATAGCAGCTCCCCGAAGTTCTTCATTCATTGCAAAAACAATGTCGTCAACTCCCGAAGGTAATTCAGGAATTAAATCTAGATCCGATAGTAGTTCCATAATTACAACATCTCCAAATCCAAAACCACATGCGGGGATATCTGCTCCTCCAAATGTAGAAAGTAAAGTATCATACCTGCCACCACCACAAATCGCTCTAAGTGTTCCACTTCTATCAAATGCTTCAAACACAGTACCAGTGTAATAAGCTAGACCTCTTACAACAGAAGCATCAAATTCTAACCATTCAGTAATTCCATAATTCTCTGCTAATTCCCATACTTGATTTAATTCATTTACAGCAGGATTATCATCACCCAGAGTTTCATTAATTAATTTTAAATCACTTAGCCCTAAAGCAGATTGAATTAATTCAATATTTTCTGAAGTTAACCCAAGTGCACTTAATTGTTCTTCAATAACATCTTGAGGAATTTTATCCATTTTATCTATAATAATGCAAACTGGAGTAAATTGTTCTTTATCGATATCTGCAGATTCCAAAACATGTTGTAAAATTTTTCGATTATTTATTCTGATGCCAACCTGAGAGGAATTAACTCCTATACGTTCAAAGAAATTAACCATAGCGCACAATAACTCAACCTCTGACTCTGCACCATTAGAACCCCAAATATCCATGTTCCATTGATAATGTTCTCTAAGTCTACCTCTTTGCATTCGCTCATATCTCCAACATTGGGGTATAGAATACCATTTAAGTGGCATAGGTAGAGTGTTCGCTTTTGCAAGCACCATTCTTGCTAAAGACGGAGTCATCTCTGGCCTTAGAGTAACCTTTCTTCCACCTTTGTCTTCAAAATTGTATAATTGTTGAGTAATTTCTTCACCTTGTTTTCTAGTGTATAGTTCCTCTGTTTCTAAAATTGGAGAATCATATTCTTCAAACCCAAATGATTTTGCCGCAGCTCTAAAATTATCGAATAACCAATTTCTGACCCTCATTTCTTCCGGATAAAAGTCACGAGTTCCCCGTGGAGGCTTGAACATAGACTAACCGAGTTAATTTAGGTTATCAAATAATCCTCTAGAGAATTAAAATAACAGAGATATTTTTACTTTTAGTGAGTTTCTAAATTAATAGTTTCCATTATTCAATAATTTCGGCATCAAAAATTTTATCCGTACTATCTTCTCCGAGTACGAAAATCATTTCATCATTCGCACCAGGTAAAGTAGAGATATCTACATCTGCGCCTTCTGGTACATTTCTATACAATGGATAACTTGTTAATTTCTTATTGAAAAAGAAGAATGTAACCCCAACAACTCCCCAAAAAGCGAAGATAATCCCAGCTCCTTTCGGATCTACGGGATTGAATGCAGAATACCATGGGTCAAAACTGAAAATCAAATCAGAGAAATATGACAATATTAGCACAGAAAACATTATTGGGAAACCAAAATACATAATTTTATCCCACCAACTGCCAACCCACAGGTCATTATCTCCTGTATTGATGAAGTCATCTCTGAATGCTGGCATTCCATGCTCCATATATCCTCTAAGACTTTCGTCAGCTTCACCTGCAGCAACTTTTTCTTTCCATATTTTCCATCCGTATTTCCAAATTGTGAAAGCGATAAATAATCCACTGAACATTAATCCATATCCCCATATGTGGTCTTGTACTTCAAGGAACTCTGGATACATGACTCCACTAGCAGAATCAACTTTAATTGCAATCACAGCACTTGGAATCCCTAGAATGAATATGGCTATTGCCGTAGCTCCCACAGCTTTATCTCTGCTGAATCCATGATCTACAAAATTTCTCACACACATTTCAATTGTTGAAATCATACTCGTTAATGCAGCAAATGTTAGTGCTAAGAAAAACATTGTAACCATGATCATAGCACCAGTTTTTCCACCAGGGGCCTCGGCAAATACCTCTGGTAATGCTAAGAAGGTAATTGCTGATGAGCCCCCCGTAACGACTGAAAGAGGATCTGTAGAAACTGCAAATATTGCAGATAATACTGCTAAGCCAGCTATAATAGAGATACTGTTGTTTGCAAGACCCATTGTTGCAGCATTTAACACGGTATCTTCATCTTTGCGCATGTATACCGCATAAGTGATTGCCATACCCATTCCAGCTGAACAAGACCATGCTGATTGAGATAATCCATTAATCCATGTTTTAGGGTCTTTCAGATATTCAGGATCTACAGTGAACATAAATGTAAAACCATCAAGTCGTCCATCTTTCATGTCCATCCACAATGATAGGAATAGGACTAGAAATAATAGCACAAATAGACTTGACATCATCCATACATTGGTTTTTTCTATAGCTTTGGCACCTTTCCAAATAGCAGCAACTGAAATTAATACGATTAGGAATTGAAATAAGATTACTTGACCAGCACTTCCTAAGAAATTATTCCATTCACCTATAAAATCTGTTCCTTTTGCTAATCCACCGGTTGCTCCCATAGTGAAATATTTCATACACCATCCTGCAACAATTGCATAGTAGAAACCAATTGCAGTAGAAATCCATGCTGTCCATAACCCCATCCATGCGTAATTTTTCCCAGTAAAAATTCTGAAGGTACCTACAGTTCCAGCTCTACTTCTTTTTCCCAATGCAAATTCAGCAATAACCAATGGAATTGACCACAAAAATAAGAATATAAGCCATGGAATTAGAAAACTTCCTCCTCCGTTTGCTCCTACCATTCGAGGGAACCTCCAGATGTTGCCTGTACCTATGGCGGCGCCAATAGTAGCAAAAATTAAGCCTAAACGGCCACTAAATTCATCAGATTGTCCCACGAAATTATCCTCCTGTAGATTTTTCTTTATTCCATTCAATTTCGTCTTTCTCTCCGCTTAGGATAAGATGTAGACACTTGCCTAAACCACCCCAAACAGCCCCAGCAACAACTGCGAATAACATGAATGATAACATAGCACTTCCGAACGGTGCTCTGTATGGGATATCTATCACAAAATAAGTACCCATTGGTGCAGGATATGCAAATGGAAAGGTTCCAGATCTTGTGCCTAACATTGATTTGTAATGTAGCTTACCAGATTTGTCTTCTGGAACAGGAAGATTTGCAGAAATCAAAGTACCCTCTTGTCCATTATTTAAGGTACAGTTTAGACCAGTTTCGTTGAATCCAGTCATTTTCCATGGCTCTTCAATCCATTCGCTGGCGCCAAAATTAGACTGAGCACGGCTTGGTTTTACCATTCTCCACATAACATGTGAATACGTTTCATTTGATGTCCAAGGAAATATTGGATCGACACACATTGTAATCGGTACATTTCCCTCATCTGGAACGGTTAGGTTTTCAGGAGATACTATCCATTGTGATTTGTCAGCTTCCTCAAGTCCAATTCTCGCTCTTTCTCGGGGGTCGTCAGCAATTTCCGCAATGTAGAAAGGAACGCCAATATTTTCTACAGCAATGCTATTGATATCTTCTGGTTGTTGATGGAAAGCAGTTCCAATCTCCATCGTGTAACAATAAGCATCATGTGCTCCATATTGCCAATCACAGTAATCTCCAGTGGTTGGATAAAGATCTGATGACTGGATGTTGTCATAACTAGTCATTTCAGCAAGTTGATCTCCATGATAGATTAGCTCTAAGTGATCATCAGTTTGACAATTAGTACAATGGCCCCACGGATATAGAACAAGCTCAGAAAATGAGTGCCAGCTTAGAGTAACTGCGAAATCAGATCCACCATCTCCGTTATCATCATTCATTTCAGTTAGGTCTTGAATAAATTTAGTTTCTGGCTCAGAATTACCTCCCCACCAATCTTCATCTACTAACCCATCAGCATCGTCATCATTACCATCTACATGATCTTCGTTAAATTGTCCGTCACCATCATTATCTGTGTCATCTACTGGTCCATTATACACGTCGTTATTCTGACCTGCATAGCACGCACCGGGAACCAGTGGTCCTGTTGCTCCTAAAGGTGCTCCCCATTCAAATTGGAAATTTCTGTTTAAGTCTACACCATCACATCCTTCATCAACCTCTTCGTCAATATCAGGTATTGGAGTAATTCCAGTTACAGTATTGTCTCTGAGATTTTTTCTCCACCCACTGGTAGGGCAGTTCTCCCACGCTGTAGGTCCGCAATATTCCTCCATGTCATATCGAAGGCCATCTGTGTTCAACATAGGAATAAGGTAAATTTCTCTAGTGTTAACAATGTCTGTTATCCATTGTTCGGAAAAGTCTTCATCAACACCTAAATCTCCGGGCCCACACAAATCACCATCGCCATTACTGTCTTGAAGAGATGGTTCTAGATTTAAACAATCACGGTCATCATCTAAAAATCCATCTCCATCCATGTCTCCGAAGGGGTCTTCATCGATTAGTCCATCACCATCGTTATCAATTCCTGCAGTTCCATAATAGTGAGCAATTAGTTCTAAAAACATCATTGGAACTTCAAATGACATCCATTCTCTAGCATGGAAATTTCCTACCATTTGTACATCTGGAATATCTTCATAATTTCCACAATCTCCAACAAACAAATTACACTCACCTCCTTCTATACCTTGTAGTTCTTCACCACCTCCAGTAATCTTTACCCAAGGAGAAGCATGATTGTAAAACCAACCTTCATAAGTATCGATTGTAGTTTCCTGTCCTCTTTTATTCACTCCTCCATTCATACCTTCATGGAATTCTATAATGTCAAACCCCACTCGGTTATTGGTATCTTCAGTCAGCTCCATCATTCTTTCTTTGAGCGAGAAATAACTATGATAAGCCTTGAATTGAGCTCTATCGTCTCCACCCCAAGGATGTATTTGATTTATATATGCAAGACTCCATATATCTTCTGGAGAATTGCCAGGTTCTTCATTTAAATCTTGAGCAATAGCTACATCAGCAATTATTGTTGGAAATACAGAAAAAATTAGTATTATGAGCATCATTAGCGAAGCTATGGATTTAATTGGAGTTAACTCTTCATCGAATACTTGTGTTGAATTCATGTTCCTATCAACAGTGCCACATGGCTTGCATTATTGAATTTAATTAAGAGAAATGATAATTAATGCTATCCATTCAGAAGAATTTATGGAAGAAATTATCGAGTTTAACCCCTCATATACCTTATTGACTTACTCTATGCACCCAAATGAAAGCATCAATGTTGAACCTGGTGCGATGGTCGCTATGGGTGGGGTTGAAATGCAAACTAAAAGTAGTGGAGGTGGAATTTTTAAAAGCCTAAAAAAAATGGCATTTGGCGGCGAATCCTTCTTTTTAAACACATTTACCGCAGGACCTTCAGGTGGTTGGATAAGTATTGCTCCTGGATCACCAGGAGATATAATCAGTTATGATATACAACCAGGTCGACAATTATTTATTCAAGGGGGATCGTACTTGAGTTCTACAATAAATGTACAAACAGACACTAAATTTCAAGGACTGAAAGGTTTTATTAGTGGTGAATCAGTATTTTTTATAAGAGCATTTATCGAAAACGGGCAACCTGGTAAGACCTGGTTTAATTCATTTGGCGCTGTAAAACAAATTCCAGTACAACCTGGACAGACTATCACTGTAGACACAGGTCACGTGGTTGCATTTGAGGACACAGTACAATATACAATTAACAAAGTAGGTGGTATGAAATCTTTTTTAGTTGGAGGTGAGGGATTAGTGATGAACTTCACAGGACAAGGATCAGTTTGGATTCAAACAAGAAATATTGAAAGTTTAGTCGGAAAAATAATACCCTTTTTACCTAAATCTTAATTTTTCATAAATTTAGGTTTTGAAGTTTAAACATTATTACCTGTTGGGGATGAATGTGGAACAATTCTTCTCCAAACCTTGGTATCCTGAAGGTGTAATTAAAGAGGTTCTAGATTCAACAGAAATTGGCTTATTGAAATATTATAAATTACATACCAGATTTGGTAACCTCGAAATGTTACATGTAGATAACATGAACGAATTAGATGTCTTTCAGAAACTTATTTCTGATTTAAAAAACACAGAAGATTTTGAATTTTGGGGAGTCCTTAAGGATCTAGATAAAGTTGAAGAGATTAAAATCAGTGAATCCGAATGTGGTATAAGAATTACTCTCACGACTAAAAATATTTCTTTAGATGGATTGTTCCATATATTTCCAATCAAATCATGGCGCAGAAAATGGTCTAAATTAGAAAGCAACGAATTTTTGAAACCTGTTGGAGGCATACAATGGAAAGGAAAAGATTTAATGGTTTTTCGTGAATCTGAAAACGTTGAAAAAATCTCATGGAAAACTGATGCTTCATCTAACTTTTCTGAAATTGGCACAATTCTGGGAAGATTTCATTGCTTAATGCTTGATAATTCGGCTCCGAGAATGGAAAAAGAATGGAATTCTAGATTAAAAAGGTTAGAAAAAATCACCTCTTCAGGAACATTGTGGAGGGTGCCATATTCTAAGAACACTAATTCAATTCGGTCACTTGGAAACCTGAAACTAAGTAATTGGATAATTGTGAATGATAAAATAAAATTAGACTTACTATCATTAGGATTCCAAAATTTTGGAAATCTTGTGGATGACAATAATAGATTTTCTTGTTTGAGGGATATTGCAAGTATTTACCATGAGATTGATAATTCTAATATTTCTTTAACTTCGAACTCTAAAAAATTTTTACGGAAAACATTTTTCGATTCATGGCGAAATTCAGCACCTGAAAGATGGTATTCTAAGTCTGCATTAGATGGTAATCTCGGTGGAATGCAGATTTGGAGATACGATGTTGAGTTATATAACTTATTTTTATGTAGGTTGTTTCAAAAAAATTTCGATAGAACCTGGATAAATAGTGTAAAAGATATTCAAAGGTCTTTGTTTAACTACAGAATAATTTCAGCTACATCGCTTGGAATGTTATTTAGTAGCGCAATAATTGCTTTTTTATGGCCTAATATATCATTAATCAATAAATTAATCATTTTTATACTTGGGATTTTTTTGTATTTCGTTGGTATGAACTTTTACCGTAATACAAGTTTACCTCCATATTAATTGCATTAATTGAAACGTTCTATTAATCATAGTCCTAATATTAAAGAATGTTTTAGGGCGCTTAATGGCTGGCTTTACAGACAGGTTAGGTGAAGCACTTGGTAATGCTGTCGATCGTAAATTAAATAGAGAAATTAGAAAAAAAAAGCTACCTAATCATGTAGCATGTATAATGGACGGAAATAGAAGACATGCTTTACAGAAATTAATCCCAGTCGCTTTAGGTCATAAAATGGGTAAAGAAAAATTAGAAGACGTTATGGATTGGATATTGGAATTTAAGATCAAATATCTCACAGTTTATGCACTTTCAACCGAAAATCTAAGTAGTCGTAGTGAAGAAGAATTAGAAGAATTATTCAATTTATATGTCCTCGGCTTAGAAGAACTTGTGGATGATAAGCGGATTCACGAAAATCGTGTTAAAATTTCTGTAATTGGAAGAAGGGAATTACTACCTAAGAGAGTCAACGATTCGATAGACAATGCTGAAAAGGTTACAAATAATTACGAACAATACGTTTTCACTATTTGCTTGGCTTACGGAAGTAGGGAAGAGATTGTTGAAGCGATTAGAGAAATTGCAACCTTACATGCTTCTGGTGATTTGAGTTTAGAAGATATAGATGAACGTGAAGTAAGTAATCGATTATACACAAAAGGTATGCCTGACCCTGATTTAATTATTAGAACCAGTGGAGAAGAAAGGATTTCTAATTTTTTACTATGGCAAAGTGCTTATAGTGAATTTATCTTTGTTGATACTTTTTGGCCATCATTTTCGAAAAGAGAATTTTTACGTGCATTACAAACTTATCAGACAAGAACGCGCCGTTTCGGGGAATAATCATACTAGTTTTGTTCCTGCAAGATCACTATGAACTCTAAATTCGTTTGAGGTGGAATCACCTCTAGCTACGATAAAAATTAGTTCTACTTTTGTGTCAACGTTAACCATTTCTGAAGGACCACATTTAGTTGTTAGTGGTCCTCCAGTGATGTCTTGATCAACACTTATTTCGTAAATAACTCCAGGTTCCAATTTTTCAACAGAGACCCAGTTTTCAGAGGCAAATGGATTTCCAATGGATGTCCCTGCGGCACTTCCATCACCAACTCCGATAAATTCATCTACCATGTTAGCATCATGAAATAGTCTTTCTGCTGGAACAATTTGGCGTCCTATATTCGCTTGATCAGGAGCACTTTCCCACCATAATTCGAGTCCCGCAACACCGAAGTTTTCGTTATATTCGATATGAATAGGTATTTTTCCAACATCCAATTCTATATCTCCATTATTTGCACTATTAATTCCATCTACAATATCTTGTCCATCCACCCATAATTGATATCCATCATCAGCATTCACTTCGAATGTGTATAACCCAGGGATAGTGATTTCAATGTATCCTGTTGCTCTTAATGAAAATTCATTTACCCATGGTAAATTACCTAAACGATCTGTAGTCCAAGCACCTCCAATTTTTGGATAATTTATGTCATCTTCAACTGTTACAATATCTGGCAATCTATTGGTTAAATCAACAAGACCTGGTGAATTCATTCCCTCATTACTAAAGAACTCGGCTTTCAAACCAGGAATAACTTGCTGTTTTGGAGTGAATTCGTGTACCCCCCCAGCTTGTAACTTATCATTCGTAAAATCTCCCCAAAAAGAATAATAATCATCATTTGCATCTGTGCATTTTAGTATCCAGTATAAATCTTCAACTGGTTTTGATTCACTTGCTGGGGATAATTCTAAAATTACACCATAATTGTCGAATCCGTCCCAGACATATATTTCATGAACTATTAATTTATCAGCAACTTCTCTAGTCGCCAATTTCGCAATTGCTTCAGGAGTTTGCGCTGTTACTTCTACCATTCTAATCATTGTTGCCAAAATTATACAAGCTACTATTCCAGATGCGATGAATATAATCATCGCCCCCAAGCCTACATTAGAATTATCACAACATCTCTTAGAATTCATAAAAAAACCTCAAATTAAAACTTCACCTGTAGCTAAAGATTCATCATATCTTAATTCCCAACTAGTGTAAGAGCCAGAATTTCCCATAACAAAAATTAGAGTATGCGTCTCTAAAAAATTTGGTGGGCATCCACCCTCATCCAAAATCCCATCATTATTAGTATCTGTAGTATGATGTAAAGGAATTGTAATCATGTAAGTTATACCAAACTCCATTACTCTAACAGCATCTACATCTCCACCATCACCTGTTGCAGTAGTTACTGATTCAAGATTGCCTTCATTACTCCATCTTAATCCTTCGGGCTGAATCTCATTTTCACAAAGTACTGCCCATTTTACTTCATGATCATCTATTTCAGGGGCACCAGGGGACAACTCAAATGTAATTTGTAATGTAGACTGGACGGGTTCTTCATTATCTCCGTCAGCATCATTGTCATTTTCATCAAATTCGATGGCTGTAATTACTGCGTTTGAGATAACTATTTTTCCATAAATAGTATTCTCGGTATCTTGCCCATCTTGTCCAGAATCATCGAATAATTCTTGACCAAATCGAATTAATATAACGGCTAGAGTTGCACTTACAAGGATTAAAGCAATGAACACAATCATTGAACTAATTCCGGCAGAACCGCAATTATTTCTAACATTACATCGCCTCATTCAATTGCCCTACATAGTGTTGTTATTCTATTTTTTCTGATTTAGCTTAATTTTTTCCCATTCCTTTACAGAATTTTCAAAATCTGAAATTGAAAGACATTGAATTAATGGTTTATTTCTTGAGAGTAATTCAGACAAAAAACCTCTCTTAGCCTTACTGAATAATAATGTTGGAATATTTTGAATAGCTGCTTCTGCTGCAAAAGTTGTACTTTGTGTAATTACGGAAGAATATTGTGAAATTAAATTACATAGTTCCCATGGATTTTCATGTAAAAAACCCTCATTAAAAAAATCAATTTTTCCATTTATCAAATGTAATTTATTCTCTACATCTAAAATCTCTTTACTATCATGATTACCTCCTCCTTCAAGTAATCGACAAATAATCCTATCATTGCATTTATGATTTCTATTAAACACTCTCATTTCAGCATGAATATTCTCATGAATTAATAAGTTAATTTTATATTTTTTACATTTTTCAGAAAATCCATCGTCAAGATCTTTTCTCCAATATTTAGGCAGTAATACATCAGTTGCAGATCTTAAGGCGAGTTTATGTGCTAGGTGATGAATTTCAGTGTCACTAATATATATTCTTTGATTAATTCTTGCAGCTTTAGCGGATAACAATTCTAAACTTGCACCCATTACAACTATTCTATCAATAGGATTATTTTTTTGTCTTTTATTGAGAAATCTTTTCACCCTTATTCTTCTTTTTATGACTTTTAAAAGAGTTTTTAATCTAGAATAATTTTTTGCAAAAGGCCTTTCTACAAAAAAAACCTCTCTATCAGGAAGATAGTTTTTAGACTTTTTATACATATTCATGCACTCTTCTCTGGTTGTAATTATTAAAACATCATTTCTGTCACCTTTCTTGATAAATGGAGAAAGTAGTTGAAAATGGGCCGGATGTTCCAAAACCCAAGCAGTAACAACTTGCTCATTAAGTATCTGCATTGTACATTCTAACATGATTCAGGTGATATGCTTAGCCGCAATTGATTTGACTTTAGACTGGTTCGGATTAGTATGCCTAAGGAAAAAATCGAGATAGATGGCGTAAAAATATATGGTCCATATTCTCAAGGAGTTAAATCAAATGGTATAATTTGGTTAGCTGGACAAATAGCATTGGAAAATGACGGTGGAATAAAACAACAGACTCAAGGTTGTCTGAATAAGATAGATAATCTATTAAATGCTGCTGGAGTTACTAAAAATAATGTATGTTTTGTGCAAGTTCTATTGTCAGACATTAATGATTTCAATAGTATGAATGAAGAATATTTAGTGTGGTTGGATGGTGTGGATGTACCTCCCGCTAGAGCGGCTTTTGAGGTAGGAAATTTACCCAAAGGAGCAAAAGTTGAAATTGTAGTACAGGCTACAGAATAATCTCTTAATAAAAAATCTTTAGTTGCTCTTATGTTCTATTGCATTATGGCGTAACATGCGCCGACATCTAAAATGGCCTTCTGATTTTGATTTAGATGAAATAAAATCAGTTTTTAAGGCGTATGATATTCGAGGAGTTTATGGTGAAGCCATAAATGAAAAATTTGCTTACAGATTAGGGGCGGCTCTTGCAACTTATCTTGATTTAAATACTCTAGCGGTAGGTAGAGACATTAGAGAGAGCAGCCCAATTCTTCATATGTCATTTTTATCTGGTTTGAAAGATTCTGGAGTTCATATTCAAGATCTTGGTATTATACCAACTGGCACAATGTATCATGCTACACATGTTTTAGATGTTGATGGCGGAGTAATGATTACAGCATCCCATAATCCTCCAGAATACAATGGTTTTAAGATAAATAATGGGAATTCAGCTATGGCAGGAGATTCTATACAAGAACTATTAGATATATTTCTACAAAATGAATTTAAAATGGGTAATGGTAAAATTACCAATGTTGATATATTGAATAACCATATTGATTCAGTAATTGAAAATCTAGATTTGCCTTTAAGAAAAATGAAGATTGCAATTGATTGTGGTAATGCTGTCGCAGGTCCAGCAATGATTAAACTATTCAAAAAATTAAATGTTGATTTAGTTACATTATTTTGTGATTGGGACAATCAATTTCCAAATCACCCTCCTGATCCAACAAGAATTGAGAATATGCAGCATTTGTCTAGAGCAGTCAAGAAAAATAATTGTGATTTTGGGATTGGAATTGATGGTGATGGTGACCGTGTTGGATTAGTAGATGAGAATGGGGTATTTATCCATCCAGATAAAATGTTAGCACTTTTCGCAATTGACTTACTCAAGAAGAGAGTTGGATTAAGTGAACAAGAGCGTACAATAATTTATGATGTAAAATGCTCAATGGCTGTTGAAAATGTAATTGAACAAAATGGAGGTATTCCACTGATGATGCGCACAGGCCATTCATTTCAAAAGCAAGCCTTGCGTGATAACCCATTAGTTCCTTTAGCTGGAGAGATGAGTGGTCATATCTTCTTCAATGATAGGTGGCCAGGTTTTGACGATTCCTTATATGTCTCTGCAAGATTGGTTGAATTAGTTTCAAGAACTTTAAAGCCGGGTGATAATTTTAGTAAACTAATCTCTAAATTGCCTTTTTATTCATCTACAGGAGAATCAAAAATCCGTTTTCAATCAAATGACAAAATTAGCCTTATGCAATCGATAATTGATTCTGTTGATTCAGAAGGTTTAGAAAATTCAACTATTGACGGTGTTAGATTTAAATTCAAGAGAGGAGATAAAATAGTCGGATGGTGTCTTTGTAGACTTTCTAATACTGAACCTATTTTTGTAATGCGTGCCGAAGCGGTAGATGAGAATAATTTATCATGGATTAAATCAGAAGTAGATAGAATAATAAGTCCGCATTTAGATATTAGTGAATTTTTGAATCAAGACTAGACTTCTCCAGTTTCATCAACTAATTCTGTTGAGATAGTATAATTATCTAAAATCAACAATCTTACAGAATAGGTTATATCTTCTCCTTCATCATTTCTCTCGCATCCAATTACTGGTGAATTTCCACTTTCTGCCTCAACACTAATTTGGATAGAATATTCTCCTTCACCTTTGCCTTGGCCATCTAATTCATTAATAATTTGAGATTTTGACAGTCCAGATACTGTAGAATTTAATAAAGTAGAATTATACCATGAAATTTCAATAAAATACAAACCAGCTCCCCCCCCATTTGTACCTTCTCCACTTTCATTGTAAGAATCGTGAGTTATTGAAGTAGAAATTGTATCAGCTGCGCTTTGACCATCGGTGGGGCCCACACAAGTTGGTCCTGTGGCTTCTTCATCTTCATTGTAAGATAGTAGAATTTGGGCACCTACAATATTTTTTGAGATTAAGTCTTCACGACCCTCGGTAGTTAATGAAAATTGTAAAGTATCTCCATCAAAAATATATTCAGTTTCATTTATTAGTTCATAAATTTCAATAGACCCTTCAATTTTGTAATCTGCAATTGCATTTAGGCTACCATCGCTGTTAGAATCACCTATAATGAAGTAGGCTGGGAAAATCGCTAAGAAAAATATTGTACCAAGAACTGTAGTTAGAAATTCCCTATCAGTCTTGAGACGTTCTAACGTCTCTGATACATCGAACATTAAAACCCCCAAGTCAATGAGGGTTATGAATTTAATACCTATTATTCTTCAAAAAAGGCTTGTAAATTAGTTTCTATTAACTCTGGCCATGTTTTTGATTTAACATTAAACCCTAATTTCTTAAAAAATTTTTTTGACTGTCCAAATGTTGGATGAAAGTATCCAATGATCGATCTTTCTCCAAATGTCCATCTCCAGGGTTGTCGACTAAGTTTGATAGTCCAGAATTTGATTAAATTTTCTAATTTATGTTTTTCAATTTCTGTTGAACAGCACCATGAAGTGTAGTGAAGACTCCCAGATGAACCAGGAGTTTGACTCCAGGACAACATTTCAACTCCATTTAATGGGCCTGAGGTTATTTTAATTCCTAAACTCTTAGCTAACTGAGTGAGTGGTACAATAATAGCAAATCTGTCTACAGTACGCATTCCTTCAACTCTTTCGTATGTCCAGCCTAAATCTAAAATAATTTCTCTCAACTTTCTTACCATGTCTACTGGCTTCAAACAAGTTGAAAATTCAATTGTATGTAGCCCCGCCATGTCAATGCTATGGCTAACTATCTTTGAATGTCTTGTCTATAACGGCCTAAGAGGCATTGACCGAAATGTGGACAAATGTCACACTTGCAATTATTGCTCGGTATTTTCTCTTATTGGTTGATCTAGCCAAAGAGTGAACCTAAACCTTCAAATCCAGATTCTTCTTCTTCTTCTTCTTCTTCAGCAGGAACCTCTTCCACAGCTTCAGTAGCACCAGCACCACCTGCTACAGGAGCAGCGGCAGGAGCAGCCACGGCTGTTGACATCGCTTCTTCAATGTCAATACCATCTAATGATGCAATGAGAGCCTTTACTCTTCCATCATCAGAATCTACCCCAGCACCCTTGAGTACGGCTTTTACATTCTTTTCATTAATCTCCTTGCCTGCAGAATGCAGTAACATAGCAGCATATACATATTCCATTTTTTATTCACCTCTTTTTTATGTTCTAACCGAACAGGTCACCGAGCCCCCCGAATTCTTCGGGTTCATCTTCCTCTTCTTCTTCTACTTCGGTGGGAGTAGAATCCGTTTCTTCTGCTACAGGTGTAGCAGTAGTTGCTGCTGCTGCTGCAACAGCACCTAATTTTGAGGCCAACTCATCGTCGAGGGCCGAGGAATCTAATCTAGACGCTAATCCTAGCATTGATACATTTGCTCTTCCAATGAATAGAGGTAACGTCTTGTGATTAATTACCTCCGCTTCAACAGCAACATTTAGCGCTTCAGAAGAAGCCTTAGATAGCAATGTCGGCATTGTAACATTTGTCATCCAGCCTAAATTACAAGCTAAGTTGAATGTGGCAGATACTCCGCCAATCACTTTAGTACGGAATTCATCAAAGTCGATATCTAGAATGTCAGGGGAGAATTTAATGCCATTTTCATAGGTAGAAATAACTTTTAAACCTGTAACTATAGGGTTTATACCTAATTTGGATAGCATAATACCTAATTCACCCTCAAAAACCTCTCCTTCTTTAATAGCTACAGTATCTTTTTGAATGTGAACAGAACCTTTCATAATTTTTGCAGGTATTCCTATTGAATTCAAATCACCAACTATAGGCCCAGGAGCCATCCCTGTGTCCTGCTTTTCAACAATAATGTCTTTTGGAGCTATATCTCCTGGTTTTGCAGCTCTACCAGCTTCAGTTTTTTTAAGCTCCGAAAATAAAGTAAAGCTATCGAACTCGGTAGTTTGAACCAATGCGGGTTGTACTGCATTTCCGAACATTTCAAACAGAACGTCAGTGTCAAGTTTTGCCTCATTCCAAGCTCTAGTCATAAGTTTCTTTTTAGCCACTCTAATTGACATTGAATCCCTTAGTGATTTTCTCATCCCAAGCATTGCATCTGCTGGAATACCATGAATGTCGATTATTGCTATTGTGCCACCTCTGGATAAATCTTCTGCAAGTTTTGAAATTGTGCCTTTTTTCCAAGGTGCTGCTTTTGCAATCATCAGTTAATCACCTCCACTGGAACTGAAGGACCCATTGATGTCTTGATATACAGAGACCTAATGTTTCCAATTCCTCTTTCTAGTTTCGAGGTCACTCTGTTGTAGACAGTCATTACATTTTCCATTAACTCTTCTTCTGATTGAGATCTAGTTCCAACAGGAACATGGAATGTCATTTTATCTCGACTTCGAACGACAACAGTATTCCTCAAACCTGCGGCCATCATGGTAGGATCAATTGTTGGAGGTACGGGACGAGGCATTTTACCTCTTGGTCCTAATACAACACCTAGAAAACGACCTACTAATCCCATATGAGGTACTTCTGATAAAAAGTAATCGTACATATTTGCGAGTTTTTTAGCAGAACTTTTGTTTCCACCTAAATCTTCTATAGTTGAAGGGTCTATGATGTGAATATTTCCTTTCTTCGCTTTGGTTGCTGATTCTCCAGCAGCGAACATGGCGATTTTTATCTCTTTTCCACGGCCGTTGGGTAGTCTAATTTCTTCTTGAACACGGTTAGTAGGAATTTTTAGATCTACATCTCTTAGAGTAAATGACAATTCCACAGATTCCGTAAATTTACGCTCAGGAGCAGATTCCAAAGCGGTCTTCAATGCTTGATTTATTTTTTCTTCCATATATTTCACCTCTGCGGTCTGCGAGGTTTTCCTCTCCCGCAATTCGTGGATAATTAATTGAATTTCTCTTTATATTCTCCTGCATCCATTGCTTGGATGACTTTTTTAGGTCTCATCCCATCTACACAAACTCTCATAGATTGGCACGTTCCAATAACTTCTCTTGCCATTGAATATAAGTTGGCTCCAGTTAGGTCAGGACTTTTTTCTTTAGCAATTGAGATAATTTGATCCATCGTTAATTCTTCTACAGCAGCATCCCAACTTCCGTTACACTTTTTCACACCAAGTGCTTTACGGATTCTACGACTGGTCCAGTTATCTGACATGATATCACTTTCTGTAGCGACCCTGCGACCTACTTCCCCTATTTAATCGCGGTCATTGGTCAACCTATTCTCTCAATAACCCTAACATGGTCTGCACGCATGTTTAAAGTCATAGGAATATCAGCTTCATACAGTTCCATTGAGATTTCTTCTTTAGTGTCAGCAACAGATAAGACTCTGGCTTTTTCACCCTTAAATGCACCACTAACAATCTCGACTAAACAACCGATATCAATTCCAGTAGTAGCAGATTTTGGTTCTAGATACGGTAATACATCTTGTAGTGGCACTTCTGCACCAAGAACACCTTTTGCATTCTTAAGTGGAGTAGTATTAACAACACCTCTACTAGATCTATCTTTTCCTCCCACCCTACCAATTAATTTCTCTACATGGTGCTTAGCACTGGCTTCAACAAAAACGTAACCTCTCATCTGAGTTGGGTGGAGTACGCTGAAGATTTCTCCTAAAGCACTTTGTAGACTACCTGTTCCTGATAATCTGGCATGCATCTCCTCAGCAACTTTTTTCTCAGAACCAATTGCAGTTTTAACAATGTAAAGACATGAACCTACATCTCCATACATCTCAATCAACCATTGATCTGAACCATCTACTTGTAAATCAGTGTAGCATAAAGTCCTAGAATTGTGTTTTTCTCTTGATTCCCAAGCGATATCTCCTGGATCTACCCACACGTAATCGTCATAAATGGTAGACGGTGTTATATTTTCAGTTTCACTAATTACTAAAACAGGTGTGATGTCGGAGATTCTGTTACCAATTTCGATATATCTTGCATTTTCTGCAGCTCTAACAAATATTAAATCGTCTAATGAAATTCCAGTAGAGTCTGAAACCCTCTTCAGCACAGCATCTTCATCATGGCCATTCCCATAATCAAAAACACCGTCCCATTGTCCTGTAAATTCTTCGCTTGCTCTCTTTAGGAGCAATAATTTTTCACCGTGTCTCACAAAAGCAACGTAACTATCAGTCATATTATCAACTCAACTCAATTCATCAATGAATTAAATATCCAAGGAAGGAAGTTATCCATAATGACAAGCATTACAAATCCAATGAAACCGAGAACTATCATGCCTATTCCACAAACATAGATTGTTTGTTTTAATTCTTTATTTGATGGTTTTCTGGCCATTCGTAAAATTCTTGCCCATGAACCTTTTCCAATTTTTCGAACGTTAGATTCAATAGAATCTTGCCATTCTTGAACGGTGTCTTCAAACTTACGTTGTTCATTATCAGCTTCAAATTCTGCCATAAATCAATCCTCAGCATAGGTGCCAATTAACAAAGACATTTAAAACAAACCTCCAAAATATATTCTAGATTCGTCTAAAATTCTCAGTTTGAATACACAACATTATCAACAGTTATCTTTCACATTAATTCATGAGTCGGACCAATAGTAACGAAAGGTACTTTTCACGACTCGCTAACTTTTTGATCCCAAGAAAAAATAAAGTACATTTAGTGGTTTTAATACTGTCAATTTTACTACTTCCTAGCGCAATCCAAGCTCTTGAACCCATTGACTTAGAAGCTTACAATATTGAAGCGGATGAAATTGCGGCTGAAGAATTTGTAAATCAAGAATTATCTACCTCAAGTGAGTTATTTGCATTTATCGTAACAGTAAGAGATCCTAGTCTTGTAGGTTCTGGTTATCCGACTGAGGAAAGAGTTTTAGAAAACGGAAATTTTGATTACAGTAAATTACCTCAGTCTGAGGAAATTTTACCGTTTGACCCAAACAATGGAATTAAAGAACCTAAAGGAGGAATACTAAATCTAACTGTTTTAAGAGAAATATCATTAAAATCAGATGTTATTGAACTTAACCTAATCGCAGATTATATAACTCCAATGGTCAATGATGTAGTTGGTTCACAAAGTGATGGTATTCTTTCAATTCCTAACCATCTTAGGACATTTATGAATGGTGATAGTTACATGACTAACCCTACGATAGACATCTATGGTAACTTGATTCCTCCTGCTACTAACTGGACAAATTGTGGTGATTTAGAATGTTTAAAATTTGATGATTTGAATTTAACTCAAGCGCACATAGATTTGGCAGTTAATAGAATCATTCTAAATTCTAATGGAAACTTTATTCGTTGGTTATCAAGCGATAGGACATTTGTACAGGATAGCACTTCAAACGTTTTTGGGCCTTTGGATGGTGACATAACAAATAAAGATTTTTTAGTCAAAGGTAGATGGACCGCTAGTTCTACTTGGGTTTTGGTACATTTAGACAAGATATCTTTAGAAGATGATGGATGGACATTTATTTGGAAGGACGCACATCAAGAAAAAAGCCTTGGGTTAATAGATGGAAAAATTAGTATCGGTGGATATTTACTAAACGATGGTGAGTTGATTATTAATCCCCCGAAATATACTGCAGAGGAGTGTAAATTATTATCCGAGGAGGGTAGTCCATGTGCATTTGAATGGACTCTTTTAGCTTTAGAAGGAGAGATTAGAAAAACTGATAATTCAACTGTATCGTTATTATTAGGCCCAACAGGAATAAATGTTGAAGTGAATCGTGAAATGCAATCGAGCATCGGTTTGATAATTTTAATGCTCCTGATTATTAGTATTTTTTTATGGATTTCACTCAGAAGATATACTGATGTAATGTTAGTAATGTTTGCATTGGGTCTATCGTTGGTTTGGATGCAAGGGTTTATTGGTTGGATATCATCCATTGGAAACTTGTTTGGCTTATCATTGATATTTAGGTCACAATTCTCTAATTTATTACCAATACTAATTATTGCTCTAGGTATTGACGATTCGTTGCACGTACTTCACAGGTACAAAGAGGAAAGAAGAAATTCAAAAGACATCTTTACTTCCACACAAATAACCTTGGATAGAGTTGGTAGAGCAATTTTGTTAACTTCTTTAACTACAATAGTTGCTTTTGGTTCAAATTTAATTTCAGATATTCCAGCACTAAGAAGTTTCGGAATCGAAGCCGCTGCTGGCGTATTTGCAGCATTTATTTTGACTGGAATTTGGGTGCCGTTAGTCAGACTAAGTATCGATCAGTATCTAGACAGTAGAGAAAAATTAATTCCTGAAAGAAAGCTCAGTAGTGACGGAATTGGGGATCTGTTAAAGAAATTTACAAAATTCGTTACAGAGGGTAAGAAATCATTGGTGATCTTGATTTTGGCTTTATTAATAACAATTCCTTCTTTGTTCGGAATGATGTCTCTAGAAGGAGATTTCGAGGTTGATGATATGTTAGACCCACAAGCAGATTTTTCTGTTGGAGTTGGAATAGTTCTTGATAGATTTCCAACAGAAGGAGAGCAAGCAGCATTACTCATTGAAGGAGATATGTTAAATCCCAAGGTATTAGGTGGAATACCTGAATTTAGAGAGAATATTGATGTTATGGGGCCGGATGGAGAAATCGCAGATAAAATTTCAAAAGATGCCAATAATAACTCGGACTTAAATGCAATTGATGAAATTGTAGTTGGTACGTTAGCATCAATGTTGTTTAACATAACCCCGTTTGAAAATGTTGGTTGGAATACTAGTGCTGAAGAAAATGGAGTGGGTTGCTCTAGTTTAAATCTATCAGATGAAAGTGGTCTTAGTTTTTTACAAAAATTATTACCTAAAGAGATGGAACTAGATCCACTACAAATTGCAAGTAATCCTAGTTTATTGAATTTTAATTATCCTGATTTTAGAGACAGGGGGTGTTTAGCGTTTTTCTTTGGTTTTGCTTATGTTTACGGAGTACCCGAAAGTAGTGCGACACACTTACAAGGTGCTTCAATACCAAAATCAGTTGTAGAATTGTATATCTACACCAATGATGAAATTGATCCAACTAGACCTTGGTTAACTACAAATGGAATCGAGCCAAAATTCACTCACATGGTCATGAGGTATGGAATAAGGCAAGCAGAGAATTTTCCAGCAGTCGGCTTATTTCTTGATGAGTTAATGAGAGATTCTAGTCCTTTCACAAATCTCAGTAGACTTGGAGGAGATCAATCAAGTCTAGAAGCTACATATTTAGATCCCGATTATCCAGTGAGCTGGGTTATTCCATGTGGAGAACCAGTTTCTAGAGCAGTTGCTTCAGAGAAATTTGAAGGAGAATTTCAGAAATCCTTATTATTTGGGATATTTTTAGTATTAGGTTCATTGTGGATAGGATTTCGTTCGTTTAAGCAGTCACTACTAACAACAATACCCATTGTCTTAGTAGTTATTTGGTTATATGGTTTCATTTATTTGATGGGTGATAGTTTAAATGTAATTACCTTGGTAATTTCGTCATTATCACTTGGAGTGGGTATAGACTACTGCATTCATGTTACCGAACGCTATAGAGAAGAAAAACAGAAAAATAAAAATAAATCTACATCAATTAGTCTACAGAATGTTTCTAGCACATCTGGAATTGCATTATTTGGAGCTGCAGCGTCTGATATTATGGGCTTTCTTGTAATTACTTTATCTCCCATGGGCGTGTTTAATTTATTTGGGTTTTATTCTGCAGCAATGATTGGATTATCATTAATTGCAGCATTAATAATTACTACCTCCGCGATTTGTCTCTTAGACAGATATCATGAAGAAGAATAATTCATGCTGGAAATCATTAATAGATATTTGTTCTACCAAACATGTTCTTGTGTGGGTTCACCCGACAATAACAGTTGGTGTAGATTTTGGCAGAAAGTGACAAAGATGATGATTGGACAAATTATTCTTCAGCACAATATGGCAGTGAATCTAATAATTGGGAAGTAGATGAATTTCATGGAGCTGTGGTTGATAACGAAGCTTTAGATTACATGGAGGAAAATTATGAAATAACTCCCGCACCGTCTGGTAGTGGTCAATTACACTTAATCAAATTAGGATGTTGCGATTATTGTTTGGGTAGAATTGGAGGAGTTTCTCTATTAAATAAATCGACAGAAGAAGCTGGTCAGGAAATTAGAAAAAATATTCTAAAAAATCAAAAAATTTGTAAAGAGGTTGAACAAGAATGTTGCCCTTTGTGTGAAGACTTATTCTCAGAAATTGAATTAATATCTTCAAGATTAATATCGGCTTTAGATGGATACGAATTTTCTACATTACAATTAGGATTTCAATTACCAGGAGACTTGGTTAATTCTGAGGAATTAATTCGTAATAGTTATGGGGCAAGAAACAGTTTAAGTTTAAAACAAGGTTTGTCATCTGAACTATCTAAACTATTAAGAATTTCAATAAATGGGATTGAGATTGTAAATAAAAATCCAGAAATTCTAGTTCTCATAGATTGTTTGACACTGTCTGTAAAAATCGATTGCCGATCATTATATTTGTACACTAGATATTGTAAATTTGAAAGAGGCCTACCACAGACACATTGGAATTGTAGAACCTGTAAAGGAAGAGGTTGTGAGAAATGTAATGAGACAGGTCTACAGTACGCAGAATCCGTACAGTCATTAATTGCAGACCCAATGTTAGACATTTTTTCAGCAGATTCACATTCTACTCACTCAATGGGACGCGAAGATATTGATGTTCGTTGTCTTGGAGATGGACGACCTACTGTCATAGAATTAAAAAATCCAAAAAAGAGAAATGCAGATTTACTAGGGCTGACAGAATTAGTCAACAAAAAAGCGTCAGGAAAAATTGTAATCAAACCACTTAGAATTTCAAACAAATCAGAGGTGGTTAGAGTTAAAGATGCAGCTGCTGACAAGTCTTATCACATTTGTTTTAAATTGATTAAAGAAACGGATGAAGAAAATAATGAAATTGATTACCCATTATCAGATGAAGAAATAATTAGCAAAATTTCAGAGCTCAGTGGCGTTGAACTTAGTCAAAGAACACCTGAAAGAGTATCTCACCGTAGAGCAGATAAGATAAGAAAGCGCAAGGTTGTAGATTTATACGACATAATGGTTAACGAAGATACAGTAGAATTTAAATTAAAGGCCCAGTCTGGAACTTACATCAAGGAATTGGTGACGTCTGACAATGGTAGAACTATTCCTTCTGTTGCGGGTTTACTCGATTTAGAGTGCAAAGTAGAATGGTTGGATGTACTTGACATACATTCGAATTAGGCGATTGACTTATTATAGGTGGGCTGGTGGCAACGATGCACCAGTTTATGGAGAGGGGAGATTACATGAAGAAATCTAAGGGGCAGCGTCAGGGTACAAGGTTTATTGCCAGTCGTAGTAAATCAGAGCGAAGCAGACTTAATATCTCAAGAGTAATTCATCAATATGAACAAGGAGATAATGTAGCTATTGTCATAGATGGAGGGCAACAAAAAGGAATGCCTAACCGTAGATTTCAAGGTAAAACTGGCAAGATTTCGGGAAAACAAGGTTCTGCTTGGGTAGTAACCGTCAAAGATGGGAACAAAACTAAGACAGTGGTCGCTCGGCCCGAACACCTTCGACATGTTAAATAAGATGTGAGTATTATGGTAGATGATTATATTGATTATGCACTTGTCAGAGACGCCTTAATTGAGACACAAAGTCGCAGAGGGTTTTTGACATACGAACAAAAAATGGCATTACAACATGCAGAGTGGTCTGCAAGTGATTTACGTAATGGGTATAAAACACAATCCCAAGTATTTCAAGATATGTTAAATCTTTTTTTAGAAATTGAAAGTATTTCTAAATATCCTGAAATAGCAGCGAAATTAGCCGAAGTTATGCCACTCAACACTAATGAAGTTAGAGCTATACTTGCAAGTCGAAGAATTTCCCTAGAATCCACTGAAATAGAGATGATCTTAGATATTGTTAAGCAGAATATTGGTGCAGTCTGAGAAACGTGTACACATCTAGACAATTAGCTGAGATTTTTTTAGCTTCATCATCTCCAAAAAGGTCGCTCGGACAGAACTTTATAATAGATGATAAAGTCATTAACTCAATATATGAACTAGCACAATTAGAAAAAAAAAACAACTGTAAAATCTTAGAAATAGGGTTAGGTCCTGGTGCATTAACTCAAAAGTTACTCGAATCAGAAAATAAGGTGGTTGGAGTTGAAATTGATAATTTAGTTTGTAAACATATATCCCAAATTTTTAGAAAAGAAATAGAATCCGGGAATTTAGAATTAATTAATGGTGATGTTTTAGATTTGAAGTGGCCTAATGGAATTACTGATATTATTGCGAATATTCCTTATCAAATTTCTAGTCCTTTATTAGAAAAAATTTCTCATATAGTTTACAATGATAATAACTTAAAAAATTGTATTTTTATGTTTCAAGAAGAGTTTGCACAAAGAATCTATGTTGGGAAATTTATTTCAAACAGAGGCCCATTATGGATATCTGTTTCATTAGATTGGGACATTACACTAGGAATAAAAATTCCACCATCTAGTTTCATGCCTCAACCAAAAGTACATAGTAGGTTAGTTCATCTAAAGAGAAGAGATTTACTAAATTCTGAAAAAGTCAAATCATTCCTTAAAAGTAAGAATCTCAAGACGCCATCTGTAAGGCTAATCAAGGCAATATCATTTACTAGTTTTAATCAACGTAGAAAAAAATTACGCAACACTCTAAGAAGGCAGCCAACTAAATTAAAAATTAGACATGGATTCAACCCTAAAGATTGGGAAAAAATAATTAATAATGCATTTTTATCAATGAGAGAATTTTTTTCTGACTGTCGTCCAGAAGAACTTTCATTGATGGATTGGATAGAATTTTCGGCCCAAATTGACCATTTTAAAAATTTTTATCAAACATCGACTTAACATATGAATGACTTTTGGGCTTGTTAAGGGGGAGGGGTTAAGCCATGGCAAAGAAGGATACATATTTGGCATTATTACGTAGAGGGATTGATGAAACAACCTCTATGACTTTAGCAGACGCGGGTTTAAAAATCGGTGATTTAAAAAAAATTACAATTGAAACTTTAACTGATAATTATGGTTTAAAGAAAAAGGTAGCAGAATCGGTATTATCAGTCATTTCTGCTGAGCCGTCTAGTCAAGGTAGGCAAAGATATCTTTCCAAAGTACTAACATCTGATAAAAAGAAGATGGATAAAATAGAGGAAGAGAGATTTAAACGACAACAAAAAGATATTTTAGCTGATTTAGAAGAAGAATTAGAACGTCTAAAATTAGCGAAGGTAGAAAAATATCGAGCTGACAAAATTGTTATGAATCGTTTGGGGAAAACCTGTGAATTGCTGATAAAACTTGCAAATAATTTAGATGACGAGACGAAAGATGATCAAAAAGTAAAGCTTCGTGATCAATTTGAAACTAGAAATATGGAAGCTGCCAGAGATTGGGAATTGTTAGCATTGGACGGTTTACCTCAAGACTTAGTAGATTTTAGAAGAAAAAGAATACCTTTAATGATTTTACATGAATGCCCACATTGTGGAGATGAATTAGATCCTAGAAGTTCGAGAAATATGGATAATTTAGATGATTGGTCATTTATTTGTTATGAGTGTGAAGAAACTTTCAGTTCACAATTAGCTAATGTCGTAGATAATAGAAATACTAATGGAAACAGAATCAGTATTATTGAGGGGAAGTCTCCCAGAGATGCGGTTCCTCCTAAGCCAGCAGCTTCTAATTACGAATCAATTGAACAGTTAATTCAAAGAGATCTCAAAAAAACTGGTGCGACCGCAGATGCTATGGCTGAGGCAGCAAAAGCAAGTACAATGAGTGCGGGACTAATGTCGATAAACGATTGGATAGATCAAACTCTAGGCGCCAAAGGTTACATTCAAGCACAAGAAGATCGAGAAGATTTCATCTTGAGAACAGGAGCTGGAGCAACTAAATTCAATAAATGGATGAAGAAAGCAGGTTTATTCTTTAATAAGCAAACTGGCCGTTGGACACATTATCAAGATAAATGAGGTCAATAAATGACTGATGAACTAAATTGGGGCTCAACAGAAATCTTTTTATTAATATTTAATATCGTTGCCCTATATATTGGTTTTAGGTTTTTATTTACTAGAGTAAGGAATAAAATGCAAATAGTAGAGGATAGACATCGTAAAAATGCTGGTTCTAGATCATTAATACTTCCTTCTTTCGATGAAAGCGAGTAACAGTTTAAGATTTTAATTCTTTTACTTTTTCTTTTTCTCGGTATTTTTGGATTCTTAATGGGAGATTAATAGCAAATAATAAACCTACAATTCCAAATACAACTAAACTACCTATGGCCACACCATAAACGCTAATTAGTTCTACACTGTTTTCTAATCTTAACGCTGTTTCAGATGAAAACCAACCAATAAAGTAAGGTATAATTGTGTTAATAGAGAGTACTAAAGTCGCTAGAATGCCTGCAACAATAGGATTGATAATTATACTCTTGTAATATTTTTTGACGATGTTTTTGACGTTCATTACATAAACTTCATTGGTCTTAATGCTGGTATCAAGCATACTAAATCTAATTACTGAATTAGTTAGTTCTAAGTACATAACTAAACTTACAGCATATAAAACAACCAAAAACATTTCCATCCATGTATTTTTATCTAAATCAAAAACGTCTCCATCCCCACTACCCCAAGCTAAAGTAACTTGACTGGATGCAAAGCGAAGTCCGAAAAAGATGAATAAAAGATAAGAAGCAAGCATCCATCTTGGATCTCTCACTTTAATTGAATAGAGCCCAGCCAATCCAGCAGATGTTAAAATTATCAAATGTATAGAATCAGTAATAACCCCTGTACCAATAATACTCTGCCAAACAGTACCGCTTGATGGAGTGGTTAAAAATGTTAAAAATGTTAAAATCATTAAAATTCCATATGAGAATAGTTGTAGATTTTTTACAATTTTATCTGGAGGTAAAAACTTAATTTTTGGCACAATTGGTCCACCAAGTAAACTCTCTACAAATGAAGGTATTTGTACATCAGGAATGGCATCTTTTGGTATTTCTGTACTAGATTTAAGTGAACCCGCAGCTTTTTTCCTACTTGGAGCAGCCGCTCGAACAGTTTTTCCATCATAAAGGTGGGATGTAGAATTATTTTGATTTGGGATTTGAGGTTGATTGTTTGAAGTAACCATTTTTTCACCTCAGAAACCTCTTGCACCTGCAAGTGCGGTTGATAGTAACATATCAGGCTCCCAATCACAAATAAACACCCCTAGAGAGCGAAGTTCGGAGATTAATACATCTCTCTCAGTCTTTAAAACTTCATATCCTATAGAATCTAACCTTCTAGCGTCAAATTCAAATTCTAAACTAGATGGAGAGAGTACAGTAACATCAAAATTTCTTGCTCTCATATCCCTGAGAGCATTAACTATTGTGGGGTCAGATTCTAGATTGGATAAAACAATAATAGGACTTCCTTTGTTTATATGTGGTAAAATTCTATTCACAACTACTTGTAGAGGAACTTCGCCCTTTGCCATTGCACCAGCTAATTTTGTTAGTAAGACGTATAGTTGTTTCTTTCCAGTATCTCTATCAACGCTTATTATTTCGTCACCATATACAACTAAACCTACAGAATCTCTACGTGATAAAAAATATTTAGCAAGACTTGCTGCTGCTCTGGTTGAGTATACAAGAGCATTTCTACTTACTGGGCCTGTCTCAGCTACTGCTCTACTGTCTACAATCAGAATAATGTCACTTACAGCGTCTCTTTCTCTTTCGTTAATCATTAATTTTCCGGATCTTGCATAAGCTTTCCAATTAATCGATCTAAATTCATCTCCTTGGAAATATTCTCTTAATGAATAGAATTCAGAACCAGGGCCTGGTTGTCTAATATTGACGGCACCAGTAAAAATTTTTGGGACCTTACTTTTTACAAAAGTGTCTTTAAGATCTTCCATTTTTGGAAAAACCAGAAAATCATCATAAACTTGAACTTCTTTTTCCTTGTGAAACATTCCGAATGTGTCCTGCATTCTTATTGAAACAGGGCCTATGGTGTAAAATCCACGCAATGGAGTTTCAATTGTATATTCAATAAAAGTCTCTCTTCGAGGTCCTAATTCCATGATGATGTAGTTAGCACCTTCTTTAATTCTCATAACTTCTGGTACTCTGTCTCTAACTTCTACAATTTTTGAAAGAGCACTTTTATTTTGTACCCTCAACGTTATTTTTACTTCTCCATCTTCAAATAGTCTTGCAGAGGATAATTTTCTCATTGCTACAATATTTGAAAAAGCAATACCCTCTTCTCCTTCCCATTCATTGGCTCTTTTCCCACTAGCTGCAACATCAGCATGACCACTAAATAATGCAGCATATGTTAAAAAAACGAAAATAACTACTGCCACTGATACTAGTTGCTGATTTCTAAGAGTTAAGCCCAGAAGATACATTGCTAAAGCAAGACTCGCAAACATTGCAGATTTGCGACTCCATGCCATACAAAAACCTCATTAAATCAAAAGATTATACTGTCGGTACTGGAACTTCTCTAAGGATAGTTTGAACTACCTCACTTGGTTCAAGACCTTTTATCTGATGTTCTGGTTTTAGAATAATTCTATGTGAAATAGCTAAAGTTGCGACGGATTTAATATCATCAGGAGTTACGAAGTCCCTCCCTCTCATTGCGGCAGCAGCACGTGCAGTTTTCAATAATGCTTGTGAACCCCTTGGAGATGATCCAACTAGCACTCTTGGATCTTCACGAGTTCTTGAAACAAGTTCTACCATATACATTCTTAGTGCAGGATCTAGATAAACGTCTTCGCATGCTTGCTGCATAGCAATTACTCTTTGAGGATCTGTAATAACTTGAACATCAACACTATCTTTCTTTCTGGTTATCCGCCTTGATAAAATTTCATCTTCATCAGCCCGGTCTGGATATCCAACACTCATTTTGAACATGAAACGATCTAACTGCGCTTCAGGAAGAGGGTATGTACCCTCTTGTTCTACTGGATTTTGAGTAGCCATTACAATAAATGGAGCTGGTAATTTATGTGTTACAGTTCCAATTGTAACTTGTTTTTCTTGCATTGCTTCAAGTAGTGCAGCTTGTGTTTTTGGAGGGGCACGATTAATTTCATCAGCTAATAAAAGGTTACAAAACAAAGGTCCAGGTTTGAATGTAAATTCTCCTTTTTTGGCATCATAAATATTAGTTCCAGTGATATCTGCTGGAAGCAAATCTGGTGTAAATTGCACACGCTTGAAATCACAACCCAATGCGTCAGCAAAGGTATTTGTCATTAATGTTTTAGCTAAACCAGGATAATCTTCAAAGAGTAAATTCCCATTAGAAAGAATGTTAATCATAACATTATCAATAACATGTGATTTACCAATAATTACTTTTTGCACTTCGGCCGATAGAGCTTGCGAAATTGCACCAACAGCTTTTAACCTCTCACGGACCTCGGGGCTGCTCTGATGTTTTGGTTGAACCGGTGCAGCTGGCATTGGTGCAGCTGGCATTGGTGCAGTTGGCATTGGTGCAGCTGGCATTGGTGCAGCTGGCATCGGCGGAGCTGGCATTGGTGCGGCTGGCATCGGCGGAGCTGGCATTCCTTGAGTTGGCATTCCTGGTGGTGTTTGTTGCATTTTTTTTCCTCCTTTTTTTCATTTATCCCATCGTCGGATGGTTCGCATTAGTTCGCGGAGTTCGTCTGGGGTATATGTGCGATTCCTAGAAAAAGCTAATTCGACGAGTCTTGGTTCTTTTATCATACTCTGAACTTCAGCAGGAGTCTTCATAGCCATTTCGTCTCTAGTTAGATCGTGAAATAATCTCACTTTACTCATTAAAGCTTCCTTAATTCTTCGATGATAATCATCAGCCTTCACTTTCTTAGGCCTTTCTCTGAATCGTGTTAAATCAAATACATGTCTCCAATTTTCTTTGTCTGGAACAACCATTACAGATATTGCGAGAAGTGCGATCATATTGAGTAATATCAACCATTTTAGCCACGTGTCAGAAGTGAGTAATACGATTGTACTCATGGCTGCAGAAAAAGGTTCAACTATAGGACTTGAAGAATGTCTGCTTTCATCAAATACGATATTAAATTGGCTGGGTTGAGAAGTAATTACATTTGAAAGGTCTTGATTATCGAATTCCATCATATCAAATATTAATGTTTGAAAATAAGCACTGTTACCTTGCCAATCACTAGGACCACTTTTTATTTGTGATGTCCAACAAGGTCTTGAATCAATACCAAGATGCAAACAAAATGATGTTCTTCCAGTTTCTTCGGCTTCATTAGAATTCCATAGATAATTTGCAAAAGCACTTTGACCGGCAACGAAAACAATGGAACCTGTAACATCAACTTCTTCATAAGTACCTAGTTCTGGCATATCAATGGCTTTTTGATTAGGATAATCTATCCTAACAATTAGTCCATTTTCTCCAGGCCCAAGGATTTGATTTTCAGGCGAATCAATATTTCTATCTCCAGCATTATCCAAAAAAGCGGCAGGAGAAGCTGAGGCTAGAATATGTATATTTCTCTCAACATAATCTTTTGAACTTTGATCTTCACTTTCACCTTCACCAGAAGTTAATACTTGGATTGCGGTAGGCATATCAAACATTATAGGCATAACGCAGGAATTAATTCCTTCTTCATATTGAGCTGATTGTTCTGCATTGCAACCTCTGTTTTTTTCTTGAACTTCTTTTTGAACGCTGGCCAATGCCCAAATATTTTGCTGGTCTTGATTCTCACTAATTTTTCCGCTGGATAGATTTTTTACAGAGTAGTAATTTTGTCCATCTAGTAAACCTCCTGTAGCGTCTTTGTATTGAACACCAAATTTTTCAGCAACAACTTGGGCGTTAGAATTATTTGAAGCAACAATTACTTTTCCACCTTTATTGGTGACAAAGTCATAAACAGCATCAGCCTCTGTTACGGTAATTGGTTTTTCAGGAGCAACAATAAGTAACATTGTTCTGTGTGGTTCTTTCCAGTCATTCACCAACATTGGTGTAGACATGGTGTTTGCAACATTGTATCCTTGATCCAGATATCTCGGTGTTGAAGAACTTAAATCTGAAGCCATGATGTCTAATTGTCTCCATTGTATATTCTTAGAATTTTCATCTTTAACATATGCACTGTAAAGAGTATCTTTTCCTGATGAAAAAATTGATATGAGAACGAATGATAGCAGTAGTGTTATTACGAATCCCAAAAAAAGTGCTGACTCTAATTTAATTTTATTTTCTGCACCTGTCATTTTTTCACCTATTTAATCCGTTTAACGTATGTCCCACACATTCAGGTTTCAAATAGGTTACCTAAGTGAACTAGTTATTTTTAATAAAAATTTAATCCTTTCAGGAAAAATTTATTCTTTACGCATTACAAATAGTGCGCACAAAATACCCTGTATGGTAAGAATTAAACTAAAACCAGGCATGAAATTTCTAGAGACTTTCTCATTATCTCCATTTGACCCGGAGTTTGATTCGTCACCTTCGGCTTTTTCATCTTCAGGGTTTAGTTTCTTAACTTCAAAAGTTATTTCATCACTTGTTTCTATGCTTCCTTTTCCGTCATTTATTGAACCTTTGGAACCTATTTCGATTTCTAAATCACAATTTTTTGTAGGGTGTGATTCTGGAGCGATCAGGGTCACTGAGATTGATTTAACACCAGTTTGTCCCTCTAACGGTGCGTCTAATGAAACTTCATTTAGGGTGTCAATATTAGGCACTTCAAGTTGAGGGCAACTTTTCGAATTAAATTTTGCTCCATCAACTAAATCAACATCATTTCCAACATTCCTAATTTCAAGTTTTAACTCAAGTTCTGTGCCTGCATTCATTGCTCCACCAAGATCTAAAATGTCAATTTCAAAACCTCGAATATGTGGAATTGTAAGTTCCCCTGAAATAGACTTTTCATCACCAAGTAGTGCTGGAACTCCTTGATAGCTCTCAACATTGGCCTTAATTGTAAAAGCTTCACGTTTCTCTGCACGATAAGCCAAAACATCAACATCATAAAATTCTACTGAAAAGCTTTCATTTGCACCAGCCGAAATAGTCTCTACATCACCATTATCAAAATTTGCACCAAATGCAGCATCAAAATCAAATGAAACTTCAATAGAAAAAGGGAAATCATTGCTAACCCAAAATTGTACAGATATATCGCCATCCTCATTAATTTCTTTGGTAATATTCTCTCCTTCTGTGAAACCAATATCCCAGCTACCTAACTCTAAATCTGGTTGTGCAGAAACGGATTGAACCGAGCAAACAGATATTAAAAGAATTAAAATACAGATTTCGGCTTTAAGTCTAATCATAACACCCCTTTAAGACCACCCAAGGCCTTCTTACATAAGACTTCAACCATTTTTTTCCTATAATTTGGAGGAAAAGTAGTGTTATTTACTGGCTTGACATCTTTCTTAAGTTTTGAAGCAATTTCATCAATAGTAGAATTATTCTTCAATGCATCGGAGGTTAATTTTTGATGCAGCCTTGGCACAGACTCTAGTGCAGTAGTAGCTATTCTCAACTCAAAATTTTCGTTATTAGATTCATCTGATAGTCTCCAAGCTACAGCAACTCCAGCCTCAGGGAAATCCCAACTTTTTCTTAGGCTTAATTTCTGATAATCTCCAGACCATGAACTAATATCGTTATCTAATGTTAGATGAGTAATTATTTCTCCTTGTTTTAGTACATTTCTTTTAATTCCATCTAATTCAAAAAATTCAGATAAAAATAAAGTTCTACTTCCTTCTGGACCGCATAAGTGTATTTTGGCATTTAAAACTAGTAAAGACGGGGCTAAATCTGCCTGATATGTAGCTACACATAATTCATTTTGATTTGGAATGACTCTACAATCTGCCGAGGTACCACAATCACATTTATGACACCATTCTATACTTCTTCTCCATTCTTCAGCCTGATTAAACCAAAAGCACCTAGTATCAAGAGCTATATTTCCACCTACAGTTCCTGATTGTCTTATTAGTACAGATGCAATACTGGAGGCTGCTTTTCTTATGATGGGATGTGCAAATTCTGACTTTGCCAAGTCATGTAATCTCACCATGGCGCCGATATGTTCAGAATCTAAACGATGTAACTCTTCGATTGATGCAAGAGAAATTACATTTGGTTTTGTGTTAAGGTGCCACTTATAATTGGGTAGTAAATCAGTCCCACCTGCAATCCAATCAAAATCTTCTTGTTCTTGGACAAATTTTTTCGATATTTCAATTGCCTCATCAATAGATGTTGGTTGAAATAGCTTAAATGGAGGTGATTTCAAGTTTCATCACCTCGTTTCATATGTCTAACCTCTACATGTTTCCAAGCACTTCCGGCGAGTCTTGGATTAGCAAGATATTCTTCGGATGGTGTTACTGAAAGGGTCCATCGCTCATCTTGCTCTTCAGGAGGAATCGTTGAAACTTTTCCGAAGATAGTTCCATTATAATATGGTTCACGTTTGGGATCAAGTTTTCTATCTTGGTCTCTAACCTTATGATTATCAGCTCTATCTTCAAGAGTATTTTGCAATTTACTATAATTTAATTTTGGGTTTGGAAGATTTAGGGGTGAATCTAATTTTAAACTTCTTACTTTCTTTTCTATCAACTTGTATAATTTGTCAGGTGTTATCGGTAATTCATTAGTTCTAATTCCAATTGCATCATAAACAGCATTACAAACCGCTGGAAGAATCGGCAGTAGAGGACCTTCTCCAGCTTCTTTTGCACCAAATGGACCTTCAGGGTCATTACTTTCAACGATAATTGGTACTACTTCTGGCATTTCATGGATTGTCGGAATTTTATATTCTAAGAGATTAGGATTGAGCAAATTACCTTTCTTTGTATATCTCATTTCTTCAGTCAAAACTTGACCTAGTCCCATATGACAAGATCCAATTATCTGCCCTTCTACAGATAAAGGGTTTAATGCTCTCCCACAATCATGTGCAGCCCAAACCTTGACTACTTCGGTAATTCCAGTTTCAGCATCAACTTTAACTTCAGCTGCGTAAGCAGAAAATGAGTAAGCTGGAGCTAAACCTGCTGCAGCACCTTTGTGAACTCCTCCCATTGGTGGGGTTCTGTATGCGCCAGAACTTATCAATGCACCTCGTTCCTCTTGTGCTTTGTGTAATGCTTCAAGATAAGATACACCGACAGCAGGATCTTTTTTCTGATATATCCTTCGATCTCCAATAACCAAAGATTTTTCTTCTACATTGCAAATATCTGCAGTAGCTTTAATCAATTCATCTCGAATTTTTATAGCAGCAGAAATTGCTGCATTAGCATTCATAAAAGTAACTCGTGAACTGTATGAACCCAAATCAACAGGAGAGGTGTCAGAATCTCTCGATTTAACCCTGATCATTTCAATTGGTAAACCGAGTACCTCAGAAACACTTTGAGCGACTACTGTATCACTGCCTTGTCCAATATCTGCGGCACCAGTATGAATTGTCACTCCCCCATCCATATCAATCTTAAGGTGTACTGTGGCATGTGGAAATTTATTTGGATCCCAGTGAATAGGTAAACCGCTTCCAGAAATAAAAAATCCACATCCTATTCCTATACCATGTCCGAAAGGCAACTTTCTGAATTTTTGTTCCCAGTCACAAGCTTCTCTTACTTTTTCAAGACAATCCCTCATTCCGATACTTGTTATCCTAAAGCCTGTGATTGTAGATGAATGAGGAGGTAGTAAATTTGCTAGTCTGAAGGTTATAGGGTCAACTTCTAATTGCTCACAAATATCATCAATTCCTAATTCTACTGCACATCTGCTGTTGACCGCTCCATGGCCTCTCATGGCTCCAGATGCAGGTTTATTTGTCCATACCCTTGCTCCAGTGTAATGAAACGAACCAATTTCATAAGGAGCTGTATGTAAAACACCGTTGTAATAAGTGGTAACGTGTCCAAATGATGCAAATCCACCACCATCAATTAAGGCATCAGTTTCAATTCCACAAATTCTGCCCTCTTTATCAGCATGTAAATTCATTTCAATATGTGATGGATGTCTACCTCTGTTAGTATAAAAAACCTCATCTCGATCGAATGTTATTCTAACAGGTCTACCTGTTTTTCTTGCAAGTATTGCTGCACACATTTCATGTGGAAATGGATCTGATTTACCTCCAAAACCTCCGCCAACAAAAGTCCTATGGACATTAATTTGATGCATAGGAATTTTAAGAACATCAGCTAATGATCGGTGAACATAATGTGGAACCTGTTGAGGTGTGTATAGAGTCAATCTACCAGAAGGTTCCCAATCAGCTACGACTGCATGTGGTTCCGTAAATCCATGATTCACTCCAGCATATTTCCATTTAGATTTAGATGAAACATAAGGATTTTTGACAGACTCAAAATTTCCAAACTCTTGAAAAACACGTTTTTGAACGTTGCTCCTACCAATGTGATATTTTCCACGGTTATGAATTGGTTCTTCAACATCTTTCAAACTTTTTTTCATATCAATTATTGGATTAAGAACTTCATAATCCACTTTGATTTTTCTCAATGCTTCTAATGCTACAGATTCATTTTCCGCTGCAACACAAGCTACTAAATCACCAACATGTCTAACTTTATCTACTGCCATTGCGTGTTCGTCCTTAGTTACAGGTAAAACACCAAATAAATCCGTGTGTTTTTGACCTGTTTCTACGGCTAATACACCTTTTATAGATTCTGCTTCACTGGTGTCAATACTACGAATCCTAGCATAATGATGAGGTGATCTTAGTATCCGACCTATCAACTCGTTAGGTAGTCTGATGTCATCTCCATATTTTGCTTGTCCAGTTACTTTCCAGTTCGAATCTACTAAAGGAGTTCTTCTACCGATAGTACTTCCAGTTAGTAGATGATCATGCCTATTTTTTCCTTTTGGTTGAGCACGATATCCTCCTTCACTCTTAGGAATCATTTCTAAATCTCTAAGTTTACTGAACGGTTCTCTACCTCCACTTCCAGGTTTTGCAAATGGAATTTTTCCAGGTTGTTGTCTATATCCTTTGATTTCCTTGTCTTTAGACATGATAAAACCTCATTCTGTGGTACGATCAATTCCAGGGTGTGGATCTACTTGAGCGCAAGTGTTATCTTTAACGCTTTGATTTGAATTTAGAATTTCTGCAGCAGCATGTACTGAATCAACAATTTGCTGATACCCTGTACATCTACATAGATTTCCTTCTATAGCATCTTTAATTTCTCTATCATTAGGATTTGAATTTTCGTTAAGCAGCGCAGAGATAACTACAAGAAAGCCGGGTGTGCAAAATCCGCATTGGCTGCCGCCGCATTCGGTAAATGTTTTTTGGATAGGATGTAAATGTGATCCGTTTGCTAAACCTTCAACAGTAGTAATTTGTTTTCCTTTGGTCTCTGCAGCTAGAGTTAAGCAAGATAACTTAGGTACTCCATCAATTAATACCGTACAACATCCACATGTTCCTAAATCACATCCTCTCTTAACTCCGAGCATTCCGACAGAGTCTCTTAAAACATCTAGTAATATTGCATTAGATTCTATGTTTAAGTCATCAAATATTCTATTGTTTATTACTGCATCCCAACTTGATTTTTGACCAGTTGGAATCATTGGAACGTGTGGTGAGTTCGACATCGGATACACACACCAAAAAGAATAAACACTTGAGTCTTACCAATAAATATATCAAAATTAGGTCCAATATGCTTCCCTAATCTGTTGATTAGCATTCATACATGTGACAACGTCAGTAGGTCTATCAGGTATTAAATTTGTTTCATTCAAATGTTCTATCATTGGAATAACATTACTTTCATTTACTACACCCCAACCAACCTGTGTGCAAGGTAGAATCGGAGACATTGGTGTAGTTCCTGAAGTAGGATCCCATGTTGAAAAACTCGGATACCATCCAGATAGATTCAAAGCATTTCTAATATCATCATTTGTTAATTCAAAAGTTTGATTTTCTCCAATTGTTCCGTTAACTAGTAAACCATTCCTGAAAGTAGGATCAGCACCAGCAGAAAAATCATTAAATTCGCTTCTTAAAGTTTGAATTATTTTAGATAAAAGCCCTGCAGTTCTAGGAGTTGCAAAACTTGTACCGGATGTTTCGTGATATCCGTCAGTATCGTCATGATTCGGAAGAATTTGAGTCCAATCTGCTGCGACATCAGGATAAGAGCCGCTCATAGTTTCTTTTTGATCATCACCTTCTTCAGCGTACCCAGATATTCCGATACTCCATGGCGGTCCTGCGGTACTATCTTGAATTGCAGGGCTCGGTGTATTATCAGAAGCGCCTGTATGAATTTTTTTCTTAGTCACGACAGCAAATTTTGTAGCATCTTCAATTCCGGGTACTGGTACAGATCCAATAGGGCCAAAAGAAGTGGTAATTATATCTACTAATGGTTGTTCTGCAGCAGCTAAAACAGCAGCATCAGTGAACCCTTCCACAAAGAAGATTATTGCATCTGGATTTGCATCCAAAACGGCACCAGTTACTGCCGTACCATGTCCATCATTGGGGTCGTCTAAAATATGAATATCAGTTTCTCCATCGGGGGATGTACCAATGATTTTTGTCCCAGGAAAGTAAACAATGTCAGAGGTCGTTAAATTATCCCAACAAGTATCTCTGTCCGCCTCGTAACGTTCAGAAAAACTACCTTCAAATGTTAAATTACACCATTTATTTACTCCTAAACCATCTAAAACTTCTTGAGGATATGTTTCATTTGTTCGAAAATGATCATGATATACGTTAATCCCAGTATCGATAGGTGCTACAACACTGAAAGGTCTCCAGTTGTTATTTTCATCACTAGAATCAATAACAGTGTAATTTTTGTCTGTATTCTGAAGGAAATAAATTACAAAAGTGGATGCAATAGTAATTAGAATCGATATAGCTACAACGCCAACTAATGTACCAGTTGAATATGGGCGATCTTTGAATTCAAAATCTGTTATTCTAAAATTAACTGGAACTGTTAGAAAAGCTATAGATGCACAAGTAATCATTAAAGATTTACTAAATAACCCTAAATCACCGGTAACGAAAAACTTCAATGTCATAGGAATCAAAGGATATAGTCCAGCATAGGCTAAAATTACTGGCTGATTACGAACTATGAGTAAAAATGCTATGCTGAGATCTATTACACCTACAAGAATTAAAACTAACGGGACGAATGATGTAGGGAGTATTACATCAACAAGAGGTTTAAAACTTTCTTCGACCATGAGCGCTCTTATCCCGTGAGAAAAGAATTTCCATGATAAATAAATCACAGCTAGGGAGTAGATAAATCTTTGAAAATTAATATTTTTTAACCATTTTATGGATAAAATATTTATTTTAAAGTTAGAATTAAATACCTCTTTCATCGACATACAATACCCTTGTTAATATGCTCTGATTTAAACTATCATTTATTTTTAGTGATAACATAATTCCGTTATCTCTAAAAAACAGTCCATCTCCAATAGCATGTCGCTTATGTCCTACAGTCGAACTACCGCATTGATTTTTGTTTTACTTTTTTTAATCCCTCCAGTTGTTGTTGCGATGTCTCCAACTACAGAAGAAGTTGAAGTGGAAACTCAAGAAATACCTTGGTGGGAAACCACGAATATGGATCTAAACAGAGATCGAATACATGATGCAATACCTCTTGCAGCTGCAGGAGGAGGTGGCGGCGGCTGGTTAGATGAAGATAACACAATTAGTGTAATTGTTGATTTTGACCATACTCCAACAGAAGCAGATGAATTAATGTTGGAGGAGAGATTACATTTTCAGACGCAATTTCGTTACCATTTAATTGATTCTATGGCAGGTAGAATACCGTTAGAATATGTAAATGATTTAGTTGAGCTTCCAGGAGTAGTATTTGTGGAATTAGACGGAAGACTGACTACTGCCATGGATCATGTTGTTGAAAGTCATGGTGTCACTCAAGTCTGGCAAGATACTGGATATACAGGAGCAGGTAGTGTAGTTTCGATAATTGATACAGGAATTGATGGAATGCATGTTGGTTTAGATGATTTAGATGATGACAATTCAACAAATGATCCAAAAATTATCGCATTTTATGATCCTGTGAATACTCCCGAATTAGAAAATGGGACAGAAATATTCCCTTATGATGATCAAGGTCATGGTACTCATTGTGCTGGAATAACAGCTGGAACAGGAGCACCAGATAATGCATATGTTGGAGTTGCACCACAAGCACAGTTAGTTGGTGTTAAGGTATTAGATGAAGGAGGTTCGGGCTCTTTTGCTACAGTAATGAGAGGAATGGAATGGACAGTTGAGAAGAAGCATGATTTCAATATTCGTGCTGCTAGTATGAGTTTAGGAGGACCAGGAGCTATTGAATGGACGAGTTCTGAAGAAGAATCCGTTAACAGAATGGGTAATGAGATGATGCGTGCTGGGGTGGCATTATTTATTGCAGCTGGAAACAGCGCCTTTAGTTTTCAAATAGGAACTCCAGGTTCAGCTGAAGATGTAATTACAGTTGGTTCACTTGACAAAAATGAAGGAGATCCTGGAGAAAACCCTATTGCAATTTATTCTAGTCAAGGGCCTACAGAAGAAGGTAGAGTAAAACCCAATATTGCTTTTGTTGGTTCTGACGTAATGGCTCCAGACTTTAATACTGGAGACGGTTATACAGGGAAATCAGGAACAAGTATGGCAACACCTGGTGCAGCTGGAGTAGCGGCTTTAATGTATCAAGCAAATCCCGATATTTCTCCATTTGATGTTAGGAATATTATGCAAGAAACAGCAACATATCGGGTGTGTCATTACATGGGAGCAAACGAACCCTGTGCTGACGATCTTTTACCAAAAAACCGTCAAAATAATGTTTATGGGCACGGGCATGTTAATGCACTTCCATCCGTTATGGAAGCGGCAAATCAGGTATATGGAATTAATTTAGATCTCAATATAAGTTTAACCACAAACCAGAATATTGATAACAAAGTACACGTTTATGCAGGTGATGAGATTAATTTTGCATTGCAAGGAGATCCAGTTTTAGTTCAATGGAGAACTTGGGATATGCGTGATAATTGGATGGATCATCCAGATTATATTGCAGGTGATGATCAAGTTTCGGTTACTCATGAGATGTTGGTAGAAAGATTAGAATATTTACCAGGAAACACAATTACTGGTAATCAAACATTAATGGTTAGAGCAATTTTAGGAGAAAATGCATCAGCAAATACAATAGTTCCAATTACCATTCAAGACAGCATTCCAGTTGAAAATTCAGTAGTCACTGGCTACGAATGGTCTGGTACAACTTTAATGATTTTAGGATTAATTTTTGGTCTGTTAATTGCTGTAGCATTAGTTATTGTAGGGATTCAGCAGGGAATGTTATCAACGTCTTGGTACGAAGAAGATTCCAGTGATGAAGATACATAACTATTGAATTAATACCGACAACTAATCAAACTATCTTCAACCAGAGGTGCTGATGTCGTTAAGGGATGACCTGCTAGTTTGGATAGATTTAGAAATGACGGGCTTGGATCCATATGAGAACACAATTATTGAAATTGCAACAATTATTACAGATTCACAACTTTCTGTAATCGCAGAAGGCCCTAATTTAGTTATCAACCAATCTGATGAAGAGTTAGGAAAAATGGATTCATGGAATGTATCTCATCATACATCTAATGGTTTAATAGAAAAAGTTAGAAAATCTGAAATAAACTTAAGACAAGCCGAAGAAATGACTCTTGACTTTTTATCTAAATATTGTGTTCCCAAAACTGCTCTACTATGTGGAAATACTATTGGAACAGACAGATTATTTTTATTCTTTCATATGAAAGAACTGGAGAAATTTATTCATTATCGTTCAATTGATGTCACATCAATAAAAGAATTAACTAGGAGATGGTATCCTAAAGGGAAAAAATACAGAAAGAATAGCGGACATCGAGCTTTAGACGACATTAGAGGTAGTATCGAAGAGTTAAAACTCTACAGAGAGAATTTTTTTATCCAATAGTTTGTTTTGTCTATTAATACCATCGTTGATAAACCTAGACATGTACAACAGTACATGGCACGCTCCGCGTTTCTAACTGAAAATAAAGTTAGGCCCACTGTAGTGGATTCATACAGTTATTGTGAGTATATCGTAAAAAGGTCTTCTACATCATTCGCTAGATCATTCAAATCATTGCCGATAGATAAAAGAAATGCCGTCAATGCTTTATATGCATTTTGTAGAAGAGTGGACGATATTGTCGATGGTGATTGGTTACCGAAAATCTCTGGAGATAATGAACTAGACTTAAGATCTAAATCTAAAATTATTGAATTAAAAAAATTCCATGGTTCATCTAGGGAATTTTCTGATACAGAATTACAAAAACGTGTAAAAGCATTATTATGGTTTAGAGATAGATTAGATATTCTTGAATCAAATCCTAAGGCTTTGAGAGACCCTATATTCATTGCGTTATCAGACACTGTTGAAAAATTCCCTGTAGATGTTAACAATTTAAGAGAGTTGATTCTAGGAATGGAAGAGGATTTATTTCATGTTGGTTGTCAAACATACGAGGATATGTTTTCATATTGTCGAAAGGTGGCGTCCTCCGTAGGGCTATGTTTGATAGAAATTTATGGTTATACCCATAAAAATGCAAAAAAATATGCAGAAGACATGGGAATATTTTTACAGATGGTTAACATTTTGCGAGATATCAAAGAGGATTATAAGAGAGGGAGGTCTTATATCCCATTGAAAGAATTAAATTCCTATGGAATTAAATTTGAAAACTTGATGGAAATATCAAAAGAGAACCCAGAAAGCTGGAAAACATTTATTTCTGAATTTTTGAAGAAAATTCAAAAATATAGAATTAGCGCTATGAAATTAATCCCAATGCTGAATTCAGATTCTCAATATTCACCTAGATTAATGTGTGAAGTATATGATGCAATTCTAAAAGAGGCACAAAAAAGAAGAGGAGATATAATTACAAACAAACTAAGACTTGGTTTTGCCAGTAAAATTAGTTTCGCGCTCGCATCTTTTGGGGTTAGACTTAATCAATCAGAATGGATTTAAAATTTTCATTTCTATTCAAAGTAGTAATTATTCCTACTATCACACCTAGTGGCGCAACCATCATGCACATGATTAGTGTAGGTGCAGATTGGTAGATAGGCTTGTTTTGTGATATTAACCTAGTCCAAATCCATCTACCTGCAAGAGTATCCAAAGCTAAGTAATGTAACCAACCTAACATAATTGTGTAGTCATCACTGAATAGATCTTTAACAATTTCAGGTGTTGGCATTTGGGTAGCTAATGTCATTAACAGATTCGGGATACTAGGAATAACAGCAATCGAGTAACAGATTAGCATAGGGAATAGACAATAGTTGCTTCCTACAATTGTTTTGGTGATTTTACTATTTGGAATTAAAATCATCATTAACCATAATGGCATTACACAGACACTAGAAATCCAGAATAGAATTGTAATTAGTTCCATTAACTAACCTCTAGCAATTTTTGGTTTTTTAACATCTTCGAACCAATTGCTAACTCCGTTCCAATCTGGATTAAGTCCCATATTTGCACATATCAGTTTACTAGTTATTCTCCCACTCTCAAGAATGGTAGGCAATCCACTTCCAGGATGAGTACCCCCCCCTACAAGATATAAATTATCGAAACGTTCAAATTTATTTTGAGGTCTTTTCCATAACATCTGGTTTAAACTGTGTGCGAGATTGAATACAGCGCCACGATAAATATCGTTTTGACTCCAGTCTTCTGGAGTAATGATAGTTTCTGAGACGATATGTTTTTCTAAATCATCGAAACCAAGCTTTTCCATTTGTTTGACGATCAAATCTCTGAATTTCTGTTTTTCATCTTCCCAATTCAATTCATTTTTTGTATTTGGTGCAGGTACTAAAACATATAATGTTGAACTTCCCTCTGGAGCTAGTGATGAATCGGTTATTGATGCATTTTGAACATAAATAGACGGGTCGTTCCACGGAATTCTCGACTCTGAGACATCCTTTAGGTTCTGTTCGTAGTCTTTTGATGCGTAAATTTGATGGTGGGGTTGATCATATACTTTGTTAACTCCTAGGTATAGCATAAATGTAGAGCAAGAATATGATTTTTTGTTGATTTTTCTATCTGACCATTTCTTTCTTTTTTTATCAGGAATTAGAGAAGTCATAGCAGTAGCGAAATCTGCATTTACCACCGTGTTTTTAGCACTAAAAGTTTGATCTTTTGTTTTAACTCCGATTGCTTTCTTACCATCAAATAATATCTCTTCTACTGCGGTGTCAAGTAGAATTTCTACACCCATATCTTCTGCAATTCGTGCCATATTTTTTGTGATAGTACCTAGCCCACCTTTTGCATGAAAAATTCCATGTTCATATTCCAGAAACGCAAGGATTGTGAATAGACTTGGTGCATGAAAAGGGCTCATTCCTAGATATTTTGTCTGGAATGACATAGCAAGTTGGATTCTCTTATCTGGAAACAGTCTTGACAAGTCACTAGAAACTGATCTCCACGGTTTCAAAACCTTAGCTACTCTCAGTGCACGTTTACTAATTAAATTCGAAAAACCAGTCCACGGAGAATTTAGACAGTTCCTTGAGCGAGTAAGTTTTTCTCTATTTTCTAAAATATATTTTTGAAATCCTAGGGCATTTTTCTCGCCTGATAATTCTCTTACTCTGTCAGTCATAAGATCCAAGTCTGAGGTTGCATCAATTGCGCCGCCTTCCCCAAACACAAGTCTGTAACTCGGGTCTAGAGGTATTAAACCCAATTCTTTGTGAGCGTCTAGACCTATAGCCTGGAATATCTCTTCGCAGACCTCGGGAAAATGAAAGAACGTTGGCCCTCTGTCAAATGTAAAACCATCTTTGTGCATCAGTTTAGTTCGACCTCCCACAGCACTAGATTTTTCAATAATTGTAACTTTCAATCCAGAGTGTGCTAACAGCAATGATGCAGCAAGTCCACCTGGTCCAGCACCAACAATTAACACATCAGAAGTATTAGATTTATCCATATGCTGACGTATGTATGTTATGTTATAAATTTGTGTATGTTTATTCTATATTTAGACCATTCTTAAATTCAATTAAGTATGGTTTCATTGATTTTATCAACACTACATCCGGATGTGTTCTTATAACTAATCCGTCTAGATACATTAAAGCTCTGATAATTGGAAATGCTTCTTCACCAAATTCTGCTTTAGCTACTGTTACGGCTGTTTTTACAGTTTCCATCATTATCCTTGTTAGGCTCTGTTCACCAACAGGTTTACTTTCAAAGCCAGTGTAAATTTTTCTCATTTCAGATTTATATTTTTGAAGTCTTTTACCTTCAATGTTATAATCGGACATTCCAAGTAATGAGTCAAATGCAGATTCCATTTCTTGCTTAGAGAGATGTTCAAAAAACTTGAATAATGCATTGTTAATATGTTTTGGTGCATAGCAGATAGCTCCATTGTCAATGAACACAAACTTTCCATTTTCATCAATAATGCAGTTACCTGGATGTAAGTCTCCATGAAATGTTCCAATACCGAAAAGGTATGCGCCATGAATTCTAAATAATTGTAGTAGTTTTTCCCAAGAAAGAGATTTATTTTTGATTCCGTCCTCCAATGATTCACCAACAATAAATTCGGATACTAAAATATCTTTATTTGATAGATTTTCATAGTATTTTGGAAATCTAAGTAATTCCATCGGGAAATTACTCGAAACGTTGTTTTTGATTTCCTCAAGTTCGCTAGCACCCTTTATCTCGTTGGTTAAATCTAACTCTCTCAATGTGTAATCAGACACATGATTTAATAGTGCCATTGGATTCCCAACTCGTCTAAGTTTGGGTGTAAAGATTAGTAAAATTTTTAACCATTTCTTCATTTTATTAACTTCTTTTTTGAATGTAATCGCATTAGAACTTTTAATAAATTTAATTACAACTTCTTCTCCAGATTTTAGTGTTGCCCTGTGTACTTGCCCAACAGATGCAGCAGCTAGTGGCATTTCATCAATCATAGAAAAACTATTTAGAAAATTTTTAGGAGCTTTATCTTCGATAGTTTTAAACAAATTCTCAGAGGGTATTGATGCTGCATGTTGATATAATTTTTGCAACTGTTGACATTTTGTTTCTCCAACAATATCTGGTCTTAAAGCAAAAATTTGTGCCAATTTTACTGCAAGTAATCCTTGCTTTTGAATCCAATCTAAGTCGGCTGGTTTTTTCCTCAAAATTTGTCTCATGAATTTCATAAATGTAAAGAACTTCATTTAATCACATTATTTATCCGTAAATTTTCAAATATTCATCTAAGTTATATTTCTTTTTTGTACTATTAGAAGTCATATATCTAATCTTTCCAAAGATAGGTCTTTCAAACCATGCTCTGTCGTGTCTACCTAAAACCCAAAATATACCAGTATATGAGTTAGGATCTCGTCCATCAAGTGCCCACCTATCATTCAATTTAATCATCCAATCCATTGCAGTCTTAGCATCTGGTGACCATTGTAGTATTTTTTTACCCCACAACATTCTTAGATAATTCTGAATTATGCCTTCGCGAACTAGTTGATTCTGTGCTGCATTCCATACAGGGTCAGATGTTTGCGCAGATTCTAATTCTTCGAAAGAATAAGTCTCTTCTTTATAGTCATTCGAATGCTCTTCAAGTGAATTTTGAGCCCATTGAGGTAATGAAGTCCAGTTTGTATGGTCGTCTCTAAAATATGCAAAGTTGAAGCCTAGTTCCCTCCAAGTAATCAACTGATCGAGGAAGCCTTCAGCTGATTCAGACATTCCCCACCAACCAGATCTGCTTCCAATTCGACTTTCATTAACAAGCCCAGGATCCCATTTTTCCTTTTTTAGTATATTATGAACAATTTCATGTGTTGAAATATGTCCAAAATGTAACCATGGTGACATACCACTAGTCGCTTTTAGACTAGGTTTATTCCTATCTTCGGAGTATTTTTCAAGTTTTGTGTCAAGAAAAATTTTCATTCTTTCGTATGCATTTTTGCTTCCTCCTCTAATTGATTTTACTGGAAAAACTTCATGATCGATGTCAATTGAAGATAATGCATTGATTCCAATGTCATCAGGTTGTGAAGCCCTCCACAACCATTCTAAGGGCGTCATTTTGTACTCAGTTTTCATAATAATATCATTGATTTCAAATTGAGATAATTGTCTTAAACCATTCATTGATGGTAGGCTACTGGTAAAAACTTCATCTTCGATGAATGGTAAAATATTTTTGTGAGTAAATCTTCTGAATGAATGTGCAGTAGAGCATTCTTTTCCAACTAATTTCATTGGTAGTAATCCATTTGAATCAATTGCAACAGTTTTTACAGGGAGTTTTGGTGCAATTCGATCCACAACGATTTTAGGGAAGTAAGTAGGAAAATCGTCTATTACTACCATTGTTGAGAGCTCACTAAATTTTCTTAGAATACCTTTACCCTGATTTTTTGTAGTTTCTACGAATGGGAAATAGGTAATAGGAGTGTTTTCAAAATCTGCTCTATTGTCTAACATTCCATTAATTACGAAGTTATGTATTCTATCGCTAGCCCATTTATGATCAATGTTAAGAGGTTCAATTACAACTAAAGGTTTGTTCAATTGTTTGGCTTTTTCAACTGCAAATTTCAATCCAAAATTCCATTTTAATCTGCGTGCTGAAATCATGCAGTATAACACGTATTTTCCATCAGAGTTAATTTTACAGTTATTCAATTGATTGATTCTTTCATTAGAAATAGTCTGATTCATCTTAGTGCCTCCAACTTGTATTCTTCAATGTCATTAGGGATGCTTAATGTGTAGGATTCATTTTCTGAATCGGACATGTCTAGCAACTGAAAACTTCTTTCGGTTTTCAGTGACGAAATTACAATTTGCTTCATTGCACGACTAATCCATTGGATTTCTTCTACCTGTTCAAGTGTGATGAATTTGATATCAATTATTTCACTTCCATCAATTGCAATATCTTCATTTAATGCAATGACATCATAGCAGATGAAAACACTGGTAACATCATGTTCTTTTTTGTTCCGAATAGCAACAATGCCTTTAATTTCTCCAATAATCCCTGTTTCTTCGAATAGTTCTCTTAGAACTGCACTTTCCAATGATTCATTCATTTCTACCGTTCCTTTCGGAAGGCCCCAAAGATCTTTGAATTTCCCTTTACCTTCTTTGACGATTAAAATAGAATTGTCTATTTTAATAGATGCAGCTACACCTACGTCAAACTTAGTATTCATTAGTGTCGGTTAGACTATTACTATATAATCTACAGTTTGTATCCATAGCATAATATCATCTATAAACCCGTTTAAATTGGTTGTAGCATGTCAGAGGAAGTATCTTTGTTAGAAGCACCAGATTTTACACTTCCAACTCATGATTCCAAGGAATTTAGACTCTCTGATCATCGAGGAAAATGGGTGATACTTTTTTTCTATGCAAGGGATGGATCTCCAACCTGTAAAAGAGGATGTTTGTCATTTAAGGAACAATATGACTTATTCAAGTCTGTTAATTGCGAGGTCGTAGGAATTAGCAATGATTCTATTCAAACCCACAAAGAATTCAAAGAATTATTAGACTTGCCATTCCCTCTTCTTTCAGATAACGAAGAAGTAGTTCGAGAACTGTATGGCGTGCCGAGTTATTTAGGTAAATTCCCTGGGAAATCAAGTTTTTTGATTAATCCTAATGGAGAGATTGTTCATGTTTACGATTGGTTATTTAGACCAAGAAGGCACGTAGCTAAAATTTTGTCACAGCTAACAAAAATTAAGGGTTGATTAATATCGAATGGAAGGAACTACTTATTACTGCTGGGCTCGATGAAAAAGAAGCAGACATTGTTTGTATGTTGAATCAGACACAAAACAGAAAAGCTAGTTATTTGGCGAAAGAGTTGCAACTATCTAGATTGGACGCTTATAATACACTCTCTAAATTGCAAGAAAAGGGAATTGTTAGTGCAACTGCGGACAGACCTATGAAGTTTAGTTCTAAAACTGTTCATGAAGCAGCAAATTATTTGATGTCTTTAAAAGAAAAACAAATACTAATGATTAAAAATGGGCTAAAAGATTTAAATTCTAAAACCAGTTCAAAATCTAAAGATAGTATTGTAACAGATAAGAATACTTCTATGGGTCCAAAATTCGGAGTGATTAAAGGAAGAAATCATATTTACTCTAAAATTCAAGAGATGATTGATTCTGCGCAAGAAAAAATATTTCTCTCTTTGGGTAGTTTTGGGATATTACATCTAACAAAAAGTAGTGCAATAGATTCGCTAAACGTAGCTTCTAAAAAAGGAATTGTATGCGAAGTCGTTGCTTGTTTAGATAAAAGAACATTAAAGTTTTATAATGAATTAGACAAAACAATATCTCTAAAACATTCGGATAATTTAAGTTCGCAATTATGTCTCCAAGATGATGAATCGGTACTCCAATTTCTTGATGTGGAGTCTAATCCTGTAGGAAAAGGAAGAAATGATGCAGCTTTATTTTTAGAATCAAAACATTTTGCCATGAGTCAGTTAGATTTCACAGAAAAGTTGTGGAATGAATCTATAAAATTTGAGACGGCCATCAAAAGGTTTACTGAGGATTTCATTGCCGACCCTTTAAAATTGGTAATAGGCGAAGGTTCATTCCTTCAACAAATATCCAGTGCGTTAAATCTTGGAGAACTTCCTTCATCAGATACTCCATTTAGTTTAGATAATTTGCAATCAGTTGGAAATACTATTTCAGAAGCTCGAAATAAATTATCTGATGGTTCAGTTTCTAATTTAAGGCTTTTAGGTATAAACCTAAATCTAATGTTCAGACAAATTGGAAATAGAATTGGAGAAGAGTTATCTTTTTCATTGAATAAAATTGAGAACGACTTTGAATTTATCACTGAAGTGATGGATTGGTGGGAATACGCAGGGTTAGGAGTATTAAATTATGATATTTCTCCAAATTTCAGAATTGTAGCTAATTTAGATAAGGATTCGAACAGTGATTCAGAGAAATTCCCAATATGGGAATTAGATGATGGAATTTTAGAGGGTTCGTTAATTCAAAGATTTTCAGTTGAAGACCAATCTACCATTAAAAGAACCTTAGTGAATCAAGACAATGAAAATAAGGTAATTTATGAAATTCTGCAATTAAACTCTCAGTTTGATTGAGTTCGCCAATTTCCTTCATTAGGATCTTTTTCTTTTATTAATGAGATTATTTGTCCGCAGACCGCAATTGCTATTTCCTCGGGACTCTGAGCTCCTATATTGAGCCCAATAGGGCAAATCACTTGATCGATTAATTCTTGTTTAATATTTTGCTCTAGGGCTTTCTTCTCAAAGTTTTTCCATTTTGATTTACTTCCAATTACACCAATTCTTGGATTGATTTTTTTCGTCTCACTCATAATTTTAAGCAAACCAATCAATCTTTCTTCATCTTCTTTCCAATCGTGTCCAAGTAACAACAAGTCACTGAAACGTTGCAATGATTGTTGATTTTCATTTTTTAAGAATTCTTTGACACTATTGCAATGTAATTCAATTCCATTGGGAAAATCAAGTTTATTTGAGAATTGTTTTCTGCTATCATGTATGGAATAATTCCATCCAATTTGTTCTGTGATAGAAATTATTGCTTTAGCCACATGCCCCCCACCGAATAATAGAATATGTGGCATGGGTAAAACAACCTCCATAGAGATTGTGACTTTACCTCCACATAAGCTATCTAAAGCTACGACTTCAAAACCCTTGGCACTTTTATTTAATGCAAAAGTTTCAACGATACCTCCAGCATTTTCATGTTTAATTAAATGGTCTAGTTTCTTTAAAACCATGAACTCCAGGCCTGCTCCTCCAACAGTACCAAATTTTTCACCATGTTCAGTTATAGCAATTCTAGCACCTGGTTTACCAGGAACTGAACCAGTCGCACTAATTACAGTAGCAAGTGCTACCTTATGTCCCTCTAACAATTTTGTACTAGACCACTTAAGAACACGTGGGCACATGTACTACCGTATGATTCTTTGTTCAAAGACTCATCTAATTTCTTGAATATTATTCTCGTAGAATTTTTTAAGGTCTGATATGTCTTTTTCAGTATCAATATTCAAATGGAGTTCGGGATCTTTAACTTTTATTTTTATGGAATTAAATATCTGATTCAATGGAGAACATTCGGGGTAATTTACTAATTTCATTACATCAGATTTGTGAATAAATAGAGGATGCCCTCCTCTTCCTTCAAATTCAGGACAGCATGTTTCTTTCATTTTAAGCAATTTCTGAACAGTGTTAATACTCCAACCAGGTCTATCAACGGGAACAACTAGGATATTCCCTAAGTTTTTAATTGATTTTATACCAGCGATTAGGTTGCCAGTTCTATTTTTGGTATTCTCAGGAATTACTAACGAAATTTTTCCTAATTTTTTATATCTTTTTAATTTATTGCATAAATCTTTATTGGTGACTATCACAATATCTAGATTTATGAATTCTAATCTCTCGATTAAAAAATGAATAAGTGAATGATCACCCAATTTAAGCAGTGCTTTATGCTGTCCTAGTCGTTTGCTTTTACCCGCTGCAAGAATTATTGCAGTAGTGTCCGCCTTCATGTTGGTACCACCACTTAGCTAACTAATTCAATGTTCTTTTTAGGGCGAGTTTTTTCAATACGTCCACCTTAGGGTATACATGGTCGATTTCAATTTAAGTGAAGAGCAATTGATGCTTCAGGACTTAGCAAGAGAATTTGCTCTTAAAGAAATTAAACCAAATGCTGAGAAATGGGATGAAAAAGGAGAATTTCCGAAAGAGGCTATCCTAAAGGCTGTTGATTTAGGCTTAATCACAATCAAAATTCCTGAAGAATATGGCGGAGGGGGGATGGGTACCTTTGAAGAGTCGTTAATTAGTGAAGAATTTGGTTGGGCTGACCCAGGTTTTGCCACAGCAGCAGGTAGTACTCTTCTGGCATCATATCCGATTATTACGGGTGGTACTGAAGATCAAAAAATGAAATACCTTTCAAAGGCATCAGAAGGATATTTGGCATCATATTGTGTTACTGAACCTTCGGCTGGAAGTGACGTTCAAGGAATACAAACAACTGCTGTTTTAGATGGCGATCATTACATCATAAACGGAGAAAAAATGTGGATTACAGGGGCAGGTTATGCAAGTTGGTTTTTTGTTCTAGCTTACACAAATATTAAAGCTGGGTATAAAGGAATGAGTGGTTTTATTGTTGATGCAGATACTCCTGGAATTTCCCTAGGAAAGAAAGAAAAGAATATGGGTCAGAGATGTTCAGATACTAGATCGGTCATTTTCAACAATGTCAGAGTACCAGTTGAAAATTTAATTGGGGGTAAAGAGAATAACGGTTGGATTAATGCTATGAAAGCTTTTGATTATTCTAGGCCAATAATATCTTCACACGCAGTTGGAAACGCGCGAGGTGCAATGGAAGAGGCTCTAAAATATTCAACCGAAAGAATAACTTTTACAAAGCCACTAATTAAGCATCAAGCTATTTCTTTTATGATAGCTGAGATGGCTACTAAAATTGATGCTGCTAGATTACTGACTTGGAGAGCTGCTAAAAAAGTGGATATGGGTTTAAGAAATACACTTGAAGCATCACATGCAAAAAGATTTGCAGCTGATATGGCAATGGAAGTTACAACTGATGCAGTACAAGTTTTTGGAGGATATGGATATTCTGAAGAATACCCTGTAGCTAGAAGAATGAGGGGGGCAAAGGTCGTACAAATATTTGAAGGAACCAGCCAGATTCAAAATATGATTATTAGTAGAGAATTATTAAATTCAGTAAAATAATTATATTGGTAATTTGCCTAGTTGTTCAAGGATTAGTGCTGTGAGAAAAATTAGGTAGTATATGATCATCATACCTCCTTCAATTCTGTTGAATTTGAAATCAGTCCACATCAATATTGTGCATGTAATTATTCCAAGAATAGTCATTGGCATTATTATGGCTGTAGTAATGATATAAGCTCCTTCAGAAATTGCGAGGGGGTGTATCGTTGCAGCAATTCCTACAGATAGTAATGGATCGGTAATATTTGAACCAATTAAAGCTCCAATTGCAACCCCCTGCGATTTTCTTACACATAGTAAGGCAACAGTTAATTCTGGAAGTGAAGTACCTACTGCAGATACTGAAGTACCCATAATTGCTCCCATAGAACCTTTGTCTAGGTTCAATGATTCACCTAATCTCAATACTGAGTCAATTAAGTTGTTAGAAGCATAAATTGCCATTGATAGCCCAACAATTATCATTATCGCAGATGCGTTTAATGACCATGAAACTCCACCTCTAATATTTTCTACTAGTTCTCCTTCTTCGGAACGAATTTTATTTCTATTTTTCAACAGATATCCTATATAGAGAATATAGAGAAGTGATAATCCAGCTCCTTCTACACGACTTAACTCACCGCCTGTCAATAGTAATAATGTGAATAATAGAACAGAGAGGACCATTAATAGTCCATCTCTTCCTAACCATGAAGGTCGAACCTCCAGTGGACGATACAATACTACGATACCCAAAATTAAAGTGATTTGAACTAAAATGGAACCATAGATATTTCCGATAGCAAGGTCAGACAATATTTCTAAGTCATCTACTGTTGAAATTGATGAATTTGCTTTCATTGCTGCAGTCCCAGTCACCATTATTTCGGGAAGTGAGGTGCCTATAGAAACGATAGTTAATCCGATTACTACTTCTGCTATTCCCAAATGCCTTGCAACACATTTGGCACCGACTACAAAGAAATCTGCTGAAAGGATTAATAGTGCTGTAGAGACTATTAATAGTGTAATAATGACCAAATTTTCACCAAGACCTAAACCAAAAAATTGTATAAGAAGTATGAATATGAAAAGAGTTCCAATCAAGATTAGTGAGTTATCGGATGGAGATCTTAATGCAATTAACTCTGCAACCCCCCCCTTTACAGATGAATTGCTTTCTACTTTTTCGACTTCTGTCACGATAGTGTCCACAGTCTTCTGCTATATTATCATGATAAGATAAAAAATTAAAACGATGCATTTAGAACGTTATTCTAATTTTCCATCAAAATTTTTATAGCATCTATTACATGGTTTTCTGAAACAATTGTATGATCCTCAAGTGGTGGGGAAAAAGGAACTGGAGTGTCTAGTGAACCTATTACTATAGGTGTAGTTTCGAGAGACCAAAAACACTCTTCAATTATTCTAGATTGAATAGTGTGTCCTATGCCTCCACTCCATTGTGCTTCTTGTAAGATAATCACTCTTCCAGTTTTTGAAACTGACCCTACAACAGTTTTTACGTCAAATGGAATGAGAGTTCTTAAATCTATTATTTCAACTTGAATTCCGTTTGTCTCCACATGATTTGCAGCTTTCATAGCAACATGTACCATTGAACCCCAGGAAATTATAGTTAGATTATTACCGCCTCTGATTATTTCAGCTTTTCCAATCTTGTAAGTTTCGGAGAGATTAAGATATTTTTCAATATTAGAAGTGTTAACAATTTGATTAATCGAATCCCCCCATCCAGTTTTTCCTCCTCTCAACCCGTAAAGACCAATATGTTCAAGGTAAATAACAGGATCATTAATTTTTGCTGATTCAACTAATAAATCGTAAGCATCTTGGGGGTTTGAAGGGGCAACAACAATTAATCCAGGATCGTTAGAAAACCAGGATTCAATCATGTTCGCGTGAAATGGCCCACTCCTAGTTTTTCCACCTAATGGAATCCGTACAGTTAGTGGAACACTATTTCCCCATCTCCATCTTATCATGGCAGTATTATTTATCAGTGCATTGAAGGCAAGTGCTGCAAAACCACCAAATTGGATTTCAGCTATAGGTCTTAATCCCCCTAGTGCAGCTCCAGTTGCTGAATGAATAATTATTGCTTCGGATAATGGCATGTCTAGTAATTTTTCCTCATGACCTTTATTCCTTAATGGAATATTCATACCAAATGCACCTGCAACTTCCATATCTTCACCCATAAAAATAGTAGAATCTCCATATATTTCTGCAATTCTTACCAAACCTTGTTGAATGGCTCTGGAATAAGTCCAACTATTAGGTTCATTACTAAATTTAATACTAGTTTCTCCAATTTGTAATGGATTTAATTGCGTGACTAGAGTTGAATTTTTTATACGTTTTAGGTGATCTTCATGTGTATCTGCATCATGCAGAGTTGTTATGCCTTTAGTTACACTTTCTGGATTTGGCCAATCCATTGCTTCAACATCCTTTCTTGCATTATCGACAATAGTTGATTCTTGAGTAAAAATCTCCTTAATTTCTGTTTCAGAAATTTTTAACCTGATTAATAATTTTTCATGTAATTCTAGGGGGTCTTTTTTCGACCAATACTCTAGCGTCTCTTTGTCCACATATCCAGGTGGATTTCCAGATGGTGATCCTAAATACAAATCATCATGATGGTGTGCATGCCCGCATCCTCTCATTGTTTCGACATGAATTAGAGTAGCTCCACCTCCGTTTAATGAGAATTCTCTGGCTGTAGCGACAGATGAATAGTATGCGGCAGGGTCGGAACCATCAATTGTCCAAGATGGAACACCCATGGCTACGGCTTTATCAGCCCAAACATCCACTGCTGACTGATTAGTAGAAAATGTATCTAGAGCTATTTGATTATTTTGTAGAATATAACAAATTGGCAATCCTCTAACACCAGCGAAATTAATTGCTTCCCACCATTCTCCACTTGAAGAAGCTCCTTCTCCGATCATTGCGACGTGAAATCTATTCTCATTGAGTCTTTTAGATGCTAGCGCAAGACCTGTAATTGTTGCAGAGGCGATAGGTAGAGGCGCAGTAGGGGGTAAAATTCCATGATTCCATGATCCGATGTGTAAATCTCTGCCACCTGCGAATTTTTGCCCCCCATTCATTGGAGAACCAACTTTCCCCATTTGAGCAGCCATTACATTTAGAGGGGTGTCGCCCATAGCTAATGATAATCCCATATCTCTAATCATTGGTGCAACTCGATCTTTAGTTTTGTCTAACGCAGATGCAACAGAAACAACAGTTTCCTGCCATGTTGATCTAAATCCTTTTCCTCCGAACTTTTCTCCATCTGGAGTGTCTACTCCTTCAATGAACAGTGATTTTAAATGTTCATCTGTGCATCTCGTTCTAATCATTAATCTATGCCATTCTTTCCTTAGGTCAACTGATATTGTATGATAGTAGGCAATTCTTCTTAATGCAAGATGTAGGTCAATAGACAATCGTTTACATTTTCTGGAAAGATATTGCTTTAAATTTCTCCTTGGAATAATTTCTATTTCCTCGAGTTTCTTTAATTCGGTTGATTTGGTTCTGTTAATTATTAGTTCACAAATCAATTCAACCAACTCTTTTGAAAATTCATTCCATGAATTTCCATTGAAGGATTCAGTTTTATTTTTTGAAATTATTTTTTCCCAGGATGAAAGTGCAATCTGTAAGTGTCCTTCATGACGTTCTACTAAAAATCTTAAAAATTCGGTCTTTGCAATTTCAGGATTTATCTTAATCTTTAAATCAAGCGGTTTTTGAGGAATCCAACCCTCACCCCACAAATTTGGTAATCCGCTCATACAATGGCGAAAGCATAGATGTGAATAAACTTGACATTTGATTTTTCATATTTAACATTGGTCCAGAAACAATCGATAATATACTACTACTGACGTAGAATGCTCGAGGGTCATGAAAATTGTAGGAAAATGTCAAGGATTTTTAATAATTTTTTTCCTTCTGTTTTCGTGTTATTCAACCTCTGTATTAGCTAATGATTCAGATTCTGATGGTATTTTGGATATTGATGACGACTGTCCATATTCAGAAGGAGAAAGCACAATTGACCGTTTAGGTTGCCCAGACAGAGATAATGATGGAAAGAGCGATTTAAACGATTTTTGGACTTCACCACAGGGGGATTTTATTGAAGTTGAAGTAATTAATTGGGATTCTGATGATGGAGACATAGAATCAGTAGACTTTTCACCAGATGGAGAATATATTGTTGTAGGAGATGATTCTGGAGCATTAACTATTTTTGAAACAAAATCAAGAAATATAATGTTATCAGTCACAGAAGAGGAAAATCGTCCTATTTATGAGGTTGAATGGAGTCCAAATGGAGAATATATTTTGGCTGGAAATCAGTATGAAGAAGTTTTTGTTTACGATATGACAAATTTTGTCAATGATAATACGGTAGAATTGATTGAAACCTTAACTACTGATTTTGGGACAACCAATGATTTAATCGCCGATATTGAATTTAACCCAGATTCAACAATGGTTGCTGTTACAGTTGGCAAGGAAACACTATCAGAAGAAAATGACGGAGGATTGGTTATTTTAGATCCTACAGATTGGACTGAAATTGGTAGGTTTAATCCATCAACTCTTGACAGTAATTATGACTCTGTAGATTGGAGTCCTGATGGCAATATACTTGCTTTAGGAGGTGCTGGAGAGGTTTTTTTGTTAGATGCCAAGAATGGCTTCTCACAAATAACCACGTCATTAACAATAACTTCATCTGAGTTTCCTCGAGTTAATGGTTTATCATGGTCTCCAGACGGAAATATGTTAGCAGTATGTGATCAGTATCAATCAACAACTGTAGGGCACTCAGTTTATCTATACAATACTATAACTTGGGTAAAGCAATGGGAAGAACAACTTTCTACAAGTTGTTTAGATGTTGAGTTTAGTCCAGATAGTAGGCAAGTTGCTGCAGCTGCTTTTTGGTACGGTGCTGATGGGGACTCTGTCAAAGTATTCAATGCCCTGTCAGGATCTATAGTAGACATAATGTCTGGTAATTCAGGAGATGAATCAACTCCGGATCCATCAGTGTATGATATCGCTTGGAGCCCAGACGGAATAAATTTTATCGTAGCTCATGGCTATGAAGATGTAAGATTGAGTTTTTGGGAAGGAGACGATGATCCTGATAATGACGGTTGGCCAACTATTGATCGCGGAAATGGAGATGTAGACGCATTTCCATTGGATGGTACACAATGGGTAGATTCAGATGATGATGGTTTTGGAGATAATCCTTCCCCTGCCAGCAACTATGATGATTGTATAGACATTAAAGGTAATTCTACTGAAGACAGGAGCGGATGTCCAGACATAGACGGTGACGGTTTTTCAGATTCAGATACAGAGTGGAATGTAACAGATGGCGCTGACGCATTTCCAAATGATTCTTCTCAATGGGCAGATTTTGATGGAGATGGATATGGTGACAATTTAGAGGGATTTAATCCAGATATATTTCCTTTGAATCCTACACAATGGAATGATACCGATGGCGATGGTTTTGGAGACAACATTAGTGGAATAAACCCAGACAAGTTTCCTTCAGACTCTACTCAGTGGAATGATACAGATAGCGATGGTTTTGGAGATAATATCAACGGTAATTCTCCGGATTATTGTCCTGAAACCTATGGTAATTCTACTATAGATTATTTAGGTTGCATAGATTCAGATGGTGATGGATGGTGGGATGAAATAGATGATTTTCCATATGATCCAGAACAATGGAAAGATTCAGATGGAGACGGTTATGGAGATAGTCCGCCTCCCGCGAATAATTCAGATGACTGTATTGATGTTTCAGGGACTTCATGGATTGATCGCTTTGGATGTATTGATTCTGATCAAGACGGGTATTCAGATCTAAATGATGATTTACCATATAACCCAACTCAGTGGAATGATTCAGATGGTGACGGATTCGGGGATAATTCAGATGGAGTTTACGCTGACAAGTGTCCAGATGAATTCGGATTATCAGAAATGGAGCAGTATCTTGGGTGCGTAGATTCAGATGGTGATGGAGTTGCAGATTTCGATGATAGATTTCCTCTAGAGATTAGTCAATGGAATGATACTGATGGTGACGGATTTGGAGATAATAAAGATGGAATTAATGCCGATGATTGTACAGAACTTTTCGGTACAAGTACTGAATTAGGATTAATGGGATGTATTGATTCAGATGGAGATGGATTTGGAGATATCTTAGATAAATTCCCTGATGAATCTACACAGTGGTCTGATAAAGATAATGATGGTTATGGAGACAATGAGGATGGGTTTAATGGTGATGACTGTGTTTTGACATTCGGCACATCTTACATCGATAAATTCGGTTGTTTAGACAGTGATAATGATGGTTATTCAGACGCTTTTGATGACTGCGTCGACGAAGAGGGTACGTCATACATCAACATTGTAGGATGTTTAGATTCGGATGGTGATGGATATGCAAATTTCGTAGACGAATGTCCTGATGATGAAACAAAGTGGGAGTACGGAGTGAGTTGTTTTGAAAATGAGATCATTCAAGATGTTGAAGAAATTAAGGTGAATAATACCGATGATTTAGATAATGAAAATAACTTATTGATCGAATGCACATGCTCAGATGGTACTACAGGTATAATGATTGATTCATCTGGTTTAGATGGTAAGATTAATCAGTGTGATTGTAATAATCAGAATACAGAAAACTCGAATTTGTCCTCAAATTTAGAGTTTGAGAATATGATTTCTTTCGCAATAGTAATTTTTTCAGTCATTTTACTTCTACTGATATTCAGACAGATTAAATCTGCATCGAATCGTAAGAAATTCAGAGATAATATTTCAGAAGAAATGAGAATTAACGCTGCATTTGAGTCAGATGAATTTTCAACAGGTGGATGGGATGAAATTGAAATGAGAAAATGAATTTAGAGATTAGAAATAATATCACAAATTTTAATTGCTGATTTGTAGAGGTTTTCGTTTTCATTTATTACTAAGTCTGCGGATGTTTCTGTGGATTTTACGAATCGATTGTGCATTGGTAAAACTTGTTTTTTCCACTGATTCATGATCCCAATTAATTTTCTTCCCCTTTCTACCTTATCTCTTTTGATTCTTCTTTTTAACCTCATTTTGTCAGAAACCTTGATAAATATTCTCAAATCAAAAATTGAGTTAAGTTCGTATGAATTTAATAATAACGTCCCATCAACGAGGATTATTTTGCTTGGTTTGACAATTTCTGTTTTTTCTAATCTTGAATGCGTCTTAAAATCATAAGTAGGGATGTTAACTTCTTTATTTTGCTTTAATAATTTCAGATGCTTAGCTAATAAATTTAATTCCAGCATATCAGGGTGATCAAAATTAATACTTCCTCCATCGAAGTCAAATCTATCACTTAAGTCTATGTAATAATTATCTTGGCTAATTATCTTACATTCATTTTTTTTAAAAAAGCTTGAAATTTCGTTTGCGAGAGTAGTTTTTCCTGCTCCACTGCCACCAGCGATGGCGATAATTTTACATTCGATTTCTCGCATTAAACATCGATCAGCTTGAACACATAATAATTTGTTTCATATTTTAATTATTTTTTATTAATTTATGCGGTTCTTTATGAGGACCAAGCACTTGGGGTAGATTAAGGGATGATATGGAAAGCAAAATCGTAAATGATACAATTCACGGCTCATTTATAATTGATGGAGCCAGAAAAGAATTACTTTCAACACCAGAATTTAATAAATTATCACATATTAAGCAATTAGGATTAGCTCATCTGGTATTTCCAGGTGCGCATCATACAAGGTTTGAACATAGCTTAGGAGTTAGTTTTGTGGGAGGTTTAATGTCCGAATCTATAGGTTTAACTGATCATGAAAAAAATATGGTTCAAGTTGCAGGGATGTTACATGATGTAGGACATGGACCTTACTCACATACTTTAGAGCATATTCTGCATGAAAGAGGTGGTATGGACCACATGTCTGTAACTGAAGGAATAATAACTGGGGAATATGATATATTAAGGAAAGGGGAAGAATCGGTGATTTCAAATAGAAAAATGATTCCTGAAATTTTAGAAGAATACGATTTAAATCCAAAAGAGATTGCAGACTTGATCAGAGGTCCTGATGCTCAAGGTAGTGAAAGGAGTCTATTTTGGAAAAAAGGTGAAGGATTTTTTGGTTCTGATGATCATACAATGGGTCATTTAGTTCATGGACCTGTAGACTGTGATCAAATAGATTATCTTTTACGTGATGCTCATTTTACTGGAGTAAAGCACGGAATAATAGATCACCACCGATTAATTCATTGTCTTAAAAGACATGCTGGTGATGTTGCCATTGGAGAAGGGGGACTATCAGCCTTAGAAGGTATGCTTACTGCAAGAGCATTGATGTACAGTGCTGTATATTTCCATAGAGTAACTAGAATTACAGAAGTTATGCTTTCTCATGCAGTTGAGAGAATGCCAGACAATTCAAGTGACCCTCTGGATATGCAAAAAATGGTCGATGCAGAAATCTGGCAACTATTAAGCGATCAAGGAGGATTTCAACAAGACATCCTTCGCCGAATCAAATATCGTCAGTTGTTTAAGGTTGCAATGACACGTAGAAAGCAAGATTTAGATGAGAATCAAACTCAAGCATTATTAGAAATAGCTCAAGATAGTCACAAACGGATGCAATTAGAAGATGAAATTGCACTGCGTGCAAAAATTCCTGAGGGATATGTTTCAATAGATGTCCCCTCGATGAAATTATTACTTTCTGAACCTAGGATGGCTCAGGTAGATATTAGAATAGAAGGAGAAGATGGGAAATTCAGATGGTTTAAGGAACATACACCTTTAGCCGATGCACTAAGAACTAGACAGGTTAGTCAAGCTGTAATGTATGTTACAACCTTAAATGGAAAAACTGAAAAAGTATCAAAAATAGCTGAAAGATTAATTTTTAATTAATTATTCTTCGTCATCAATCGGTATATCTGGAATACTTTTTATTATGTCTTGAACAGATTTTAAAGAATCCTCAACCCATATACTCAAGCTAGGGTCATTAAGTCTGCCAGGAATTCCAATTTCCCACAAGAGTTCTTCAAGGCTTTGTGAGGTATATTTAACCAAATTAATGAACTCTGGATCGACTTTAATTTTTGCATAATCCTCTAAAGCCGTAATCTCCGGAATTTCTTCGCTGAGGATTTCCTCCATTTTAGTTAAGATCTCTTCTCTTAACTCATCTGCTTCGTCTTGCAGAATCTCTTCTAATGAGGTTCCCAATTTTGGAACATTTTTATTGGCAATATTCTCTTGAACGGTTTTACTTTGAGGATTTTCATCGTTATCTACCTGAGATTCTAACAATTGTCCAAACACTGTTTTTAGTAATGAGCCGAGGTTGGAACTATCTATACCTTCTATTTCTATTTCATTTTCTGCTAACCTTGCTAAAATTTCATCAACGAACTGAGGGTTAATTACTTCGGGGTTAAGCATATTCTGCAACATTGGCATAGCCCAAGTAGGATCTTTTAATGATAAATTTACATCAAAAAAACCTTGAGATGTATGTGTGTTAACATTTGCTGGTGGGGGGACAAATTGTTTTTTTGCATGTTTCCAAAGCTGTGTAATAAGAATATTCATATTTAGTGGTTTACCTAAAACCTCATGAATTCCAGCTTTTGCAGCAGAAACTAGCATTTCATTACTAGTGTCTCTGCTTAAAAGTACTATTCTTGACTTAAATGAAAATTCGGGATCGGCCATTAACCTTTGAGCTGTATCTAAAGCGTCAGCGGATCTCCATTCGGCATCCATGACAAGTACCTCTGGCATCGTGGCTAGAGCAGTTCCTTCGGTTTGTCTCAAAGTTGAGGTTCTCGTAACATTGAAACCTTCTCTTCCTAAATTAATTGCCAGCAAATCTCTCCTGCCTTTATTTTCGTCCGCAACGATGAGATTCGCCATGTTAATCACTCCTGTAGGGACACCTTCAAATGAATGTTATCAAAGAATTTGTAAATATTTTCTATTTTGCATATTAAATTAATATCTCCGAATGGATGAATCTACACTTAGGGCCCATGAATCAATTCCTCCAGCTAGATTGAATAAATTTTCACCTCTAAATCCATTATTATAAAGGTACGAAATTGTATACATTGATCTCGTGCCATGATGGCAATATACAAGCAAATCTTTGTCTTTAGGTATTTTATTTATCACTGACTCGATTTGAGTGTGATTTACAAATAAATCCACATTCTTCAATTTTGCAATTTGATACTCTTTTTGGGATCTGCAATCAATGATAAATGGCTCCCAACCGTCATCAATCAAAGCTTTAACTTCTCTTGGAGAAATATTTTTAGGTTTTTCCTTAGTAGTTATTCTTCTTTCTTTCTCATAAACCATAGTTCTAAAATTCATTGTTTTTGTATCAACTAGCAATATTTTACCTCTCAAATCATTTCCGATACCCAAACAAATTTTCAGAGCTTGAGTGGCTTGAATGGTACCTATAATTCCAGGAAGTACTCCTAATACTCCAGCTTCAGCACAGTTCGGAACACTTTCGGCAGATGCTGAATCTGGGAATAAATCGCGATAACCAGGGCCATTTGAAATATTGAAGCAAGCTATTTGCCCTTCGAAGCGATGTATCGATGCATGTACCCAAGGGATACCTATTTCTTTACAGATATCATCTAAAATATATCTAGTAGGGATATTATCACTACCATCAATTAGAATATCGTGATTTTGCACAATTTCTTTAGCGTTTTCTTCATTTAAAAATTCTGAAATAAACTTAATTTCTATTTGAGAATTTATTTCTTTTAATTTTTTAGCAGCAGTTTCTGCTTTTTTTGTTCCTATATCAGATTCATTATACAATACTTGTCTATGTAAATTACTAGATTCTACAAGATCCCCATCAACAATTGTAATATTTCCAATACCTGCTGCTGCAAGATACAAAAGAGCTGGAGAACCTAAACCTCCTGCACCAATTACAACAATTGAACACTCTTTCAATTTTTGCTGACCTATTTCTCCTATCTCTGGTAGGATTATTTGACGAGCATAACGGTCATCTAACACAAATATACCTCAATGGACATTATCTTCTAACCAACGTTCACAATCTATTGCTGCTTGACATCCCATTCCAGCAGCAGTAATTGCTTGACGATATCTTGTATCAACTACATCTCCCGCTGCAAAAACACCGGGAATTGAAGTCATTGTATGCTCTTTATGTAAGATGTATCCTTCATCGTCAGTTTCTATTTGTTCGTCTAAAAATTTAGTGATTGGTTTATGACCTATTGCAATAAAAGCACCAGTAGCGCTAATTTCTTCTGTTGAACCGTCTCTCGGATCTTCAATTAAAGCACCAGTAAGGCCTTGTTCATTTGAAAGCCATTTCTTAATTTGTCTAAATGGTCTAATTTCAATTTTGGGATTTGCAGCGGCCCTTTCATACATTATTGTAGAAGCCCTAAATACATCTCTTCTGTTTAAAATTGTAACTTTACTTGCAAATCTTGTCAAGAATGTTGCTTCTTCCATAGCAGAATCCCCGCCACCAATTACCAACACTTCTTCATCTCTGAAAAATGCTCCATCACATGTAGCACAAGTAGAGATTCCTCTTCCTTTTTGTGCATCTTCATTTTCTGCATTGAGCCAAATTGCTTCAGCTCCAGTACAAACAATAATTGCATGAGATTGAAATACTTCATTTTCAACCGTAACTTTGAATGGTTTAGAAGAAAAATCAACTGATGCTACATTTTTGTCAATTACTTCACAACCGAACCTTTCTGCTTGTTCTCTTAGATGCATCATCATCTCTGGTCCAGTAATTCCTTGGGGATATCCAGGAAAATTTTCGACATCACTTGTCAGCATTAACTGTCCACCTGAAGCATAGCCGGAGAACATCAAAGGTTCTAACATGGCTCTAGCAGTATAAAGTCCAGCAGTATAACCTGCAGGACCGCTTCCAATAATTATTACATTTCTTATATCACTCATTTTTTTTCACTCCCATTCACTAATTCTTTTCATTAAGTGTGATACTGCCAAAACTGCATTTTTAGCATGCATTTCCAATCTCTCTTCAATTTGTTCTGGAGTTGCATCAGGGCCTATGATTCCAATTCCCACTGGTCTTCCACCTTTCCCTGTTTGAAATTTAATTAAGTCTTTAATCACTGCTTGACCTATCACTTTACCATGTTTAGTTTTACCCTTCTCAATAATTCCTAACACAACAAAACCATCATGTTGAGTTTTTTCATATTCATATGCCGTATTTATATGCGAAATTTTCCTAATTCCATATGGGATCTCTAAAACCCCAGGTAACCAATAAACTTTACCTATTTGTCTACCCTCTTCCTTAGCAGTTTTTTTAGCCACTTCCAACATTTTTTCTATTTGTTGTTTATGGTATGATGTACAAATAATATGTATTGAACCTTTCATTTTAATCACCTTTCTTTCTATTGATTGAATCTACGATTGCCTTGGTATTGGCCTCTATCTCAAAGTTCACGAAGTCGCCTTCCTTTTTGAATCCAAAGGTTGTTCGACGTAATGTTTCTGGAATCAAACAAACATTGAATCCATCATTGAATACTTCAGCAATTGTAAGACTACAACCATCTAATGCAATGTAACCCTTTTCAATGATATATGGCATATAATTTGATGGAATTTTTAATTTGACAATGTGATTATTTTCTGGAGTGTTTATTTTAATTATTTCAGCCATATGATCGATATGTCCAGAAACATTATGGCCACCAATTTCATCTCCATATTTCATTGCTCTCTCAATATTAATCATATCACCAATTTCAACTTTTGATAAAGTAGTTCTACTCAATGTTTCATCAATGATATCAAAACTAGCCGTATGTTCACTAAATTCTACAACAGTAAGGCAAACACCATCTAGTGAGATACTAGCACCTTGAGATATATTTTCTTTAGCTCCTTCAGGCAATCTAATTCTAATATGTCTTAGTTGATTTTTATCTTCAATATGTTCAACAATTCCAAGCCCTGCCACAATACCCGAAAACATTTCACTCATCCATTTTAACTACATTCCATAAGTCAATGATTTTACTAACAATTTTTCTTGTTCCGTCTAAATCTCCTTCCAAACCTTCAACTCTTTTTACATCTATGTGAGATAGATTGCGTGCATCTAATTCTTTTCTAATCCACTCTTCAGCATGTTCTTGATCGTATCCTAATGCAATAATATCCGGTTCAATATCAACTAAGATTTCAAACATCGAAATTCCAGGAGGGTTTCCAATGTAGACAGAATCTACGGGTTTTAAACCCTCCACCATTCTTTTTCTCATATCCTGTAAAGTGATAGGTTCATGCTTTCTTTGTCTAACAGTATCGTCGTGTGCTACAATTACAGTTAAATCATTTCCAAGTGATTTGGCTTGTTCCAGATAGTGTAAATGTCCTGCATGTAGTAAATCAAAAACACCCACAGCTAACACACGTTTCATTTAATCACCTTGGATCTTCTTCTTAATCTCATCACCTGTTAAAAATAGTATACCTCTTTCTGAGGCCCATTTTTTAGCATCCTCCACGCTTAATGCTGCACTACCCTCTGGTTGAAGCATTTCAGCACCTATCACAACAGGTGGTTCGTTCGCTAATCGTGAGACTGCAACGGCAAGTTCTGTATGTCCTTCCCTAGTTTTCAACCCACCTTTTTGCTCTAGACATACAGGAATATGTCCTGGTGTTCTGAATTCACTACCTAATTTACTAGCCGCGATTGATTCCCTATCCTTTTTTGATATCAATTCACTACTCAATTCAGCAAACCTTTTAGTTGTCAAGCAACGATCTGAATCGGTGATTCCAGTATATGTGTCTCTATGATTAATTGAAAGTGTAAATGCAGATTTAGAGTCATATTTTAAATCATTAGTTGATAATTCCTTCAGAGTAGGATAAGAATCATTCAAGATAGAATTATCATATAGTTCTTGCAAATACGGTAGTCCAAACATTTCACCTATTTCGTTTCCAATGGCTAGAAATAATAATCCACCACATTCCTTTCTTAATGTTCTAATTTTTTCTTCTGTAATCTTTATTGCTGAAAAAAGCAAATCAGTTTCACCTTCACGATATTCAGAATCAAAAACGCAAATAGGGTCTCCTCGGGAAAAAGCTTCAATTGCTTTGTCAACTCGTGTACTCAATTTTTTAACCCCCCTTATAAAGCCCCGCAGGTAAGCAATGTTAATCTTTTGTACTTGGTTTCTAATCAATTTTGATTAATAAAATTGTTTCAATTGATTTTTTATTAAAAATATAGAAAAGGTTGAGAAGTAAACTAGAGAGCGGACCTTATGGGCAAACTAAAAGCCACTCCGATTGAAAGTAGTAGAGAGAAATCACAAATGAGAGAACCAGTAGTAGAATTGGATTTTACCGAAAACGCATTAGCATCAGTTCTATATCGTCAGGGAAATACAGTAGTGCTTGCGTGTGCAACTAAGGCACCAAGTTTACCAAGGTGGTTTCCAAGAGATGGTAACCGAGGTTGGGTTAATGCGGAATATTCGTTGATGCCAGGTTCAACAGATACCAGGTTTAGAAGAGAGAGACAAGGAGCTAAGGGCAGAACTATGGAAATTGAAAGATTGATTGCTAGGTCATTAAGGGGAGTAGTCAATTTGGATGAATTGGGTCCAATTTCTTTGACTGTTGACTGTGATGTGCTTAATGCAGATGGGGGTACAAGATGTGCATCAATCACTGCGGCCTCAATAGCATTGAGATTAGCCATTAGAAGATTGATTAAAAGCGGGGATTGTATACCATTAGAGAAACGGTTAAATCAAGATTTAGATGATATAGAACTGACAAATTCAGAAATGACAGCACATGAACAGTCTGTAATGAGAAATGATGTTGCTGCCATAAGTGTTGGGTTAATTGATGATGATGTTTATCTAGATCTTGACTATAATTTAGACAGTAATGCAGATGTTGATATGAATGTAATAATGACAAGTAACGGAGAATTCGTTGAAATTCAAGGTACTGGTGAGGAATCAACGTTTACAGGAGAACAATTAACACAATTAATTGAAATGTCTAAAAAAGGTATTGCTGACTTACACCGATTCCAATCAAAACTTTTTGAAAACTTGTAAGTTGAGAGATTTGAAGAGTGGGACAGGCCGGACTTGAACCAGCGACCTCCGCATCTTCAGTGCGGCGCTCTCCCAGGCTAAGCTACTGTCCCAGAACAACATCACGATTGATTTACTCTTTTCAAGACTTGCGCTAAATTACGCTTAGAATAAATCATCGTCATCCTCGTTGGAAAATAAATCGTCTTCATTTTCTTTAGATTTATCACCTTTGAAATCAGATGTATCTGAATTTTGTTTTTCTAATTCAGATTGTTCCATTAATTCATCTTCTGCAACCATTAACTTACTGATTAGCTCGGGTTTTGTTCCAGAAACAGGGACATTCATCTCTCTAAGCAAATCTTTGAGTTGAGCTACAGTTTTATGTTCATAAACCTCTATACGCTTTTCGATTTCTTTTTCTTCCATCATCTTAACATATAATCTTTGAATTAAATCATTTTTCTTACCAGAAACAGGCAACTCTTTTTCTCTACAAATTTCTTTTAATTGAGCGACTGTTTTAGTGTCTAGTATTTTTCTTGGGTCAATATCAATTTCATCGAACATTTGAATTGGTGCTGATGCCTCAGCATTACGTCTTTTTTCTGCTGCTTCTTTTTCACGAATTTCTAATTCTTCAGGGCTCATTCCAGATTTTAATGCTAGTTCTCGTCTTCTTTGTTCTCTTGCTTTACGCTCGAGTTGCCTATGTCTAGATTTGCTGATTAACTGGCTCATGTACATTGCATCATGCTCTAAGAGTGGAGAGTCTGAGATAATAGTTACATCTAACCAATCACCGTCTTCAACTAAAAATTCAGCCAAAGGTTCGAAATTTAGGTCAGATTTTTTAATTTGAGTGTAATGAAGCGCATTTCCCATAAGATGTTCTACCCCTGAGAAATGACAATAAAATTCTTTTGTTCCTATAGTCTCTCTAACTAAATCAAACAACTCTCCATAATCTTCACTAGTTTTTAGTCGACCATGTCCTCTGGAGTGAATGTGCGCAAAATTAATCACTGGAACTGTATGTTCAACATGATTAACAACTTCGAGAACTTCTTCAATACTTCCCCATAAATTTTGTTTTCCGCTAGTTTCTATTCCGATTTTAGTTGGTGTTTTTTCAGATAGCCATGGGAATACAGGATGATCATTATCCTCCTCCCAAATCTCGTGAACCCTGTCTACAACTCCTGCAAAAATGTTAGCCGCTATCTCGTTTGATTCTCTACCTTTTGAGTTATCAAAATAAGGTCCCACATGACAAGTTATGTGTCTGGCATTAAGTACCTTTGCAGCCTGTAAACTCGCTTCTAGTTTAGAAAGTGTACGATTAAGCTTCATTCTGTTTCCAAGAATTTCAGAATAATATGGTCCATGAATATTCAATTCAAAATCTGCTTTGTAGGACAATGCACCAGCTTGCCAATATTGCTCGAAATGACTAGGAGCAACCATTCTCACGGTTTGGACTTCCATCGCATCCATTCCTAGACTGATTATGTCGTCCATACCCTCAACAATTGTTCGCCCTTTACACGATAGCGGTACCCCCGCAGGCCCTAATCTTACTGGCATTGTCCATCCCCCCGCCATACGCCGAATCGATGTCTATACAAAAGGATGTTTGGATATTTTGATAATTCTAAGTCTATTTACATCTTTTTAATTTAAAAACATGGTAATTATGAGAAGGTAATATGGGGAAATCTTCAGAGGTTGTAATTTGTGGTTTTGCGCGTACACCTATTGGCAAATATCGTGGCGCATTAAGAGAATATTCAGCAATTGATTTAGGGGTATTAGTTGTGAAAGAATTACTTTCAAGAACCAGAATAAACCCTAAGTCAAATTTAATTGATGAACTTATTTTTGGACAGGTTTTGCAAGCTGGTTCTGGACAAGCTCCTGCTAGACAAGTGGCAATTCATTCAGGTCTACCAGTTAGTACAGCTGCATATACGGTAAACAAAGTCTGTGGGTCTGCTTTGAAAGCAGTAATGTTAGCCGCAAATAGCATAAAATGCGGTGAAAATAAATGTATTATTGCAGGAGGTATGGAATCAATGACAAATGCCCCAAAGTTGGTTTTTAAATCAAAAAGAGGTGAACCTGTACCTCCTGAAGATTTGGTAAATGTGATGATTCATGATGGATTATGGGACGTTTACAATGATGTACATATGGGAAACACAGGTGAGATCGTTGCAAATGAATTTTCTTTATCCAGAGAATTAATAGATAAATTTAGTGTTTCAAGCCATGCTAAAGCAAACAATGCTTGGGTAAATGGATGGTTTGATGAAGAATCATTTCCTGTAAAAGGAGTAGATCGAGAGGGAAATGAAATTTTATTAGAAAGAGATGAAGGAATTAGAGAAAATATTTCATTAGAAAAATTATCAGAAATGAAACCAGCTTTCCTTGAAGAGGGAGTAGTTACCGCAGGAAATGCAAGTCAACTTTCAGATGGTGCATCGGCAGTATTAGTTACAAGCGCAGATTTTGCTGAAGAACATGGATTAACAGTATACTGTTCAATTAGGGATTATGTAACTAGTGGAGTAGAACCAGAAAGAGTGATGGCTGCACCAATTCCAGCAATTAATTCATTGTTAGAAAGAAATAATTTGAGTGTTGATGATGTAGATGTTTTTGAACATAATGAAGCATTTGCCTCTGCTTCATGCGCAGTATTAGCAGGTGTTGGAATTCCAGAAGAAAAATTAAATTTACATGGAGGTGCAGTTTCTCTTGGACACCCAATAGGAACTTCAGGAACACGTTGTTTAATTACAATGTTCCAAGCAATGCGTAGATTACAAGCAAGGAATGGGATTGTAAGTTTGTGCTTGGGTGGAGGAAATGCTGTTGCAATGCTTGTTGAAATTAATTAGTTAACCTACAATAGTATAAAATAATATTATAATTAATGCAAACACAGAATTTGTAATGAAACAAATAATATTAGATTCTTCTCAATCCATTTTTTAAATTCAGTTAATTCATCATTTTCATCAATTTATTCCTCATCTATTTGGTTTTTTAGGAGCTCTTGGTTAGATTGTCTGGACATAATGACCTTTTAAAATAGAAATTAATACTGTTTTCAATGAAAAATCAAATACACTTCCTCTANTAGTATTGTATAATGGAACTAAATGAGCTGATTAATAATATCTCAAATTTTACATCAGAAAGAGATTGGGAACAGTTTCACACACCCAAAAATATTGCAATGTCAGTCGCAATTGAAGCTGGGGAATTATTAGAATGTTTACAATGGGATTCTCCGACAAAATCAGATCTGTTGCAAGATTCAAAAAGATTGACGTCAATTTCAGATGAAATTGCGGACGTGCTAATTTATTTACTAAGGCTCTGTTCAATATTAGAAATTGAACCAATTAGTAATGCCGAAAGGAAATTAGAACTAAACAAGAAAAAATATCCTATTAACCAGTTTAAAGGCATAAGTAAGAAATATAATTCATGACTTGATTAGACCATAATTTTCTTTTGTCTCGCAGGGGCCAGGAAGTATTGGTAAAATATCATCAGTAACTAGACCTGTGTCTTTTGAAATCTTGTTCGCTAATATTTCCTTTTTTTGCAAACTTGGTTGAATTTCTGCCCAACGCTTACACAAATAACTAACAATTTCTTTAGTACCTCCAAAAAGAAGTGGTATTCCATTTATACAGATTAATCCAATGGCCATTTTCATTTCCAAGTCTTTAATCCAGTTTCTATTCCCTCTTACAATAAATGCTCCTTTTGCCACAAATTCTCCAGTTTCCGCAGTTTTGGATACTTGGCCTGGTTTAACCCAAAATGACGTTCCAGCACCTCCTCCACCAGTCCAACCACGTGACCAGATTAATGCCATGTTTGCAGCCTGCTTTTTTGCTTTATCACTAAATTCTAAATTTTCCACAGAATCACTAATTCTGAACGCATTAACGCCTTTTGGTAAATATGGTGGAGGGTTAAGATCTGATTCAAATCCAATTTTTAATTTTGAAACACATGAAGCAGCACCATGTAAATCTGCATGGAAATATAAATCACCATTTTTTAAGTGTTTCTTGATTAATGTATCATTTGATTTAGCATCTCTGCCACCCACAAATAAGTGCATACCATCAATTATTGTCCATCTGTGCCTTTCAAACCAAAATCTCTTAGCCCTTTTAATTACCGTAATTTGATCTTTTTCTTTTCTTTTAACCTCAGTTTTTTTGGCTTTTTTTAGTAATTTCTCGGTTTCAGATACTGCTTTTCTAGCACCCTCGGATTTATCTTTAACCTTTTTTGCTTTAGAAAAATATACTTGTGCATTCAATTGAGCAGAAATTTCAATATTTATCCATACATCTGCATTATTGTTTGGCAATTTAATTAAGATTTTTTTTCCTTTAGCATCTACCTGAGAAATATATTCTAATTCTATCGCCTTTTTAGAGAAATCCTTCCAGCCTATTTTATTTATCATTATTTTTGATTCTTGGATTAGATAATCAATTTCTAGTGAATTTTCTTGAATTGTCAACCCTTTATCTCTATTTTGCTCGATTTCTAAATCGAATTTAGTTAGTGATTTTTGTTGGCTTTTTAATCTTCTTGATAATTTATCTGATTCAGATTCCAAGCCTCTCGGTTGCTCAGATAAAAATTTTTCATGAATTCTTCTTGCGGTTGCGCCAGAATCATGTTTTCCATACCAGGTATCGATTGCATCATTATAATTTTCAAAATTAATTTGTAATACTCCATCTTTTTCATAATTTTTGATCGGACTTGATTCAAAAGTTAAATTAGTAAAAATTTCATCTCTTGCTGATAAATTTTCAGCATTTTTTATTTCATCAAGTGTCCTTTCTTTATTATCGGTTTTCAATGATAAATATCCACCCGCTTGTCCCTTCAAATCTTGAATTACATTTCTTAATTTTTTAAGAAGCTCCATCAGATCTTGTTCAGACTCTGAAACTTCACTAGCCAATCTATTGAAATCAATATTTGAGTTATTACAAATTAATTCGGCCTGTTGACCCCCGAGATTAAAATGAATTGCTAGTGTTTTTACCAAATTTAATTCACTTTTTGACAAGATTTCCTTAAACTGATTTTTGTCTAAACTAGTTGGATTTATTGCTTCATGAGGTGGTTCATATTGAATTCCTTTTTTGATTATTCTTCCACTAATTCTTGAATGGGTTAATGGTGCTATAATTATTTTATTTTCATCGAGCAGGATTAAGTTACCATTTCTAAAACATTCTATAATCAATTCTCTTTTTCCCATTTTTGCATCAAAAATAATACTTATTACTCTATCAAACCCAATTTGTGAAATTTTTTCAATTCTTGCGTTTGTCAGGTGTTTTCTCAATAACATTGCAAAGGGGGTTGGTTGTGATGGCATTGGTCTATCTCTTGAAGAAAGATATAGTCTACTTCCACGAATGATTACTAGGTCCTTTTGCGATGAATTTTTTGGTTTTAACCTAAGAACTAATTGCTCATGATGTGGTTGATATGTTTTCTTACATCTACCATTAATCAAGAGTTGTAATTCATCAACCATTCTGTATATATCGAAGCTTGACATCTGCTCTCTCATGTATACCCAGACTGTGCCTAGAGGGACTAGTTCAAGAGTCAATCGCTTAATTTTAAACCTAATTCTACTTTCTAAGTATTAAATCTGCAATTACTAATTCACATACTGATTTAACCACGGGTGCGGCTCGAGGTCCAATTACAGGATCATGTCTGCCTTTTACGGAGAGTTCTTCTTGTTTCCCAGATTCTAAATTTAACGTTTTTTGAGTTTTAGAAATACTGCTTGGTGGCTTAAAATGAACTTTAAGTCTTAGTGGTGAACCAGTGGAAAAACCACCTAGTGCGCCATCACCTTCTTCTGAAATTTTAATTACTCCTTCATCATCTATCCATGAATCATTATGCTCACTTCCATGCATTTTTACAGCATTGACACCTTCTCCAAATTCAATTGCTCGAGCAGCAGGAATGGCCATGAGTGCTCTGGATAATGTGGGTTCTAATCCATCGAACCATGGTTCTCCAACTCCAATTGGTAGACCCATAATTATCACCTCAACAGTGCTACCGATACTGTCTCCCATTTCGGAGGTTGATTTAATTAATGTGTACATTTTTTCAGCAGCTTTTTCATCTTTACAATTTGTTATTTTCATTGCATCTGTAATGTTGCTACTGGGTTTTAATCTAATTGGCTTTGCATTTATTTTTCCTATTGTAGATACTTGTGAAAAAACTTCGAACCCTAATTTTTTTTTCAGGTTGTGAATCAATCCTGCCGATGCTACAAGTGGTGCGGTTAAGCGACCACTATGTATCCCTCCACCTCTTAGGTCTGCATGGCCTTCACTTCTGATGTGTGATGGTAAATCAGCGTGTCCAGGTCTTGGTATTTTAGGTAAAAATGAATAATCATTACTTCTAACGTCATTATTCTCTATCCACAACAATATTGGATTGCCTGTTGTTTTTGAATTTAAAATTCCAGATTTAATTTCACATGAATCTGATTCCTTTCTTGGTGAAGCTAGTTTTCCTCCTGGTTTGCGTTCAAATAACCTTTTTGAGATTACTTTTTCGTCGATAATTATTCCCGCAGGTATTCCCTGAACAAGTGCACCTACACCTTTACCATGACTTTCTCCGAATAAAGTAACACGTAAACGCTTACCAATACTCATTTCCATACTAAAACCTCGAAATGATTAGGAACCTTCAAAATTCTCTTTTTCATTTTTAATTACTTTTGGCTTGGTAACGATAGTTTCTAACCCTTTAGATTGATACCACCTGATAACCCTATTTAGAGTTGGCTT
>PBGP02000012.1 GCA_002720095.2 Methanobacteriota archaeon | reverse complement strand
CTGTTGCTTCCTCAGTTGCTTCCTCTGTTGCTTCCTCAGTTGCTTCCTCTGTTGCTTCGTCTATTGCTTCGTCAGTTGCTTCCTCAGTTGCTTCCTCTGTTGCTTCCTCAGTTGCTTCCTCTGTTGCTTCCTCTGTTGCTTCCTCTGTTGCTTCGTCTATTGCTTCGTCAGTTGCTTCCTCAGGAATAGATTGATTATTTTTCGATCTAAGATCTACAACTTGTTGTGATGTCCAACCCGCCTCGAGTAATTGTTCATCTGACCATTTTGAATAATCTACTTCATTAAGAGATTCTACGGCTTCAACATTATCGCCCATACCTCGCCGATTAAATGTTAAATAATAACAATTACACAATTATCAATAAACAAATGTTACATTGCATTACTCTTTAGGTAGTATAATGGGAATAGGTTTACTGTACGTAACCCACGCAAGTATTAATGATGCTGAATTACTTTGTAAAGTCTTGTTAAATGAAAAATTAATCTCATGCGCTAACTTTTTCCCAATAAATAGTATTTATGAATGGGATAATAAGATTATTAATGAGAATGAAACCGTTAGTTTAATAAAATTTAATAAAATAAATGTAGACGAAGTGGAAAAAAGAATCACAGAATTACATCCCTATGAGGTGCCATGCATTATGAGAATTCCCGCCGATGCGAATATTGAATTTGAGAAATGGATTAACTCCCAAGAGGTATAATCATGAAGTTTAGATCTTTATTTATGCTTTCATTTTTAATTTCTGCTTCATTATTCACTAATGTAAACATGGCAGAAAGTTCTTGGCCCGGAGAGCCAATCGACGATCATATTTTCATGAGTTACCTCGCTCTAACTCAGGAAGTAAATATCTGGGCAGATGAAAATCCGGATATTGTGGAGTTATCGAGTATTGGGCAATCCTATCTTGGTAGAGAATTATGGATGGTGGTTTTGTCAGATTGGTCCATGGAAACCAAAATCAACGGTGATGCAAAAGAGATGGTTTACATAGACGGAGGGCATCATGGAAATGAATATCTCGGAACGGCCTTAGCGTGGTTAACAGCGAAATGGTATATCAATGAATGGAACGCAGGTAATGACGAAGCTGTAAACGTATTACAAAATTCCGAACTACACATTTTGATTATGCTTAATCCCGATGGAAATGATGCCGACACCCGACATAATCTTAATTTAACCACTGCTGCAAATCCGTTCGTCAGTGAAGTTGTTCCTACAGGAATTGACCTAAACAGAAATTATGATCACTATTGGGATGATTGCGCACCAAGTAGCCCATTTGCACCAGGCTCTGGTCCTTTTAGTGAGCCAGAAACCCGTGCAAATGCAGACTACATGAATTCATATATGCAAGATGCCGATCTCTATGTCACAATGCACACTGGTGTTTGGATTATTCTATATCCGTGGGGTAAGTGGCCTGAACAACCTTCTGATTGGGAGCTCTTCCATGGAATTAGAACTGAAATAAATGATGAAATCTCTGACATACCAATTCAAAATGCAAATCAAGGTTTATACCCTAATTGTGGTACTAGCCGAGATTATGGATATGGAGTCATGGGATTTCCTACATTTACCTTCGAAACAGATGATGACCAATTTTTACTATTTACCTTCGAAGATGTTAACGATAGACTTAGAGAAGAATTAGATGTAATGCGTTATCTAATTGAAAATGTATGGTATTGGAGAGCTAGGCTCTCTGTAACAAATCTTGATGTGATTCCTGGTAACAGTTTGACAATTTCTGTAGAAAATCTTGGTCGCGCTACCACATTAAATGCATCATTACAGTATGCAAATAAGATTACTGGAGAAATTCTCTGGGAGTCAGGAAGTAAATTCGCTGTTAACGCCACAAATGTTTCTACAGTAACATTTGATGCTTCCAATCTGACTTTAGAAGAGGATGCGGGATTTGTTCTATACTATCAAAAAAGAGTGATAGATTCATCGCAATGGGTTAAAGAAAATGTTTCTGACAATTTAACAAATATAAGATATGAAGATAAAAATGCCTTCCTCGGAGGAACATTAATTTTCGATCCAACTGCAATAATTCTCATTTTCTTATTTGCTGCCTATTGGAATAAACGTACTTATTAATCGCCGACTTTGAATAGTCGAACTTAATGGGCTATCTAAGTGATATAATGAAAATACAAGTAGAAGAAATTTCATCTTTAAATGGGACCCTAATTTTACCTTGTTTTGAAGGTTGTGAAAAACCTCCAAGTAAGACTATGAATGAGGTTGATAGACTAACCAGAACTTTAATCAAAAAAATTCTGGGTAGTGAAGATTTTATTGGAAAATCGGAAGAAAGTATGAATGTATACGGCGGAGGTAACAAAGCCGTGATTGTGGGATTGGGTAAAAAAGATAAATTTACGACAAAAACCGCTAGAGATTCTGGTGCTAAATTATTCGCTAAACTCAACAAAAAGCATGGTAAAACACTCACCTTGAGATTCTCATCTGATTGGAAATTAGATACAATGAATGCATTTGTAGAGGGTATGATTCTTCGAGATTATAAATACGATAAATATCTCTCAAAAAACGATGATGAGGATAATGACAATTCACCATATAATTTACATGTTCAATGTACTCCAAAAAATGTAAAACCATTGAGTGAATTATGTGAAGAAAGTAAAAATATTGCGACTGGAGTTCATCTAGCGAGAGACTTAGGTAATGCACCTCCAAACGATCTATATCCAATGGCATATGCAAATATGGCGAAAGATTGGGCTAAAGGAAAAGATAATGTTTCACTGACTGTAATAGATTGGGAAGGTATTCTCGAAAATAAAATGGGGGGTCTTGAAAATGTTGGGAAAGGAAGTAGTAGAAAACCTTGTATGGTAATTTTTGAAATTAACAAACCTAAAAAAGGCAAAGGAAATCCTCCAATAATTGTCGGTAAAGGTATTACATTCGATACGGGGGGAATATCTCTCAAACCAGGAGCTAGTATGGATGAAATGAAATATGACATGCATGGTTCTGCAACTGTTTTCGGATTGATGCAAGCGTTACATGCCAACGGACATTCTGAACATATCATAGGTATTTCTTGTATGGCTGAAAATATGCCTAGTGCTGATGCATATAGACCTGGAGATGTAATTACAACATATTCTGGAAAGACCATTGAAGTTTTAAATACTGATGCAGAAGGAAGAAATGTACTAGCTGATGGATTATGGAAGTCAGGAGAATTCAATCCAAAATTCATAATTGATCTAGCCACCTTAACCGGTGCCTGTGTTGTTGCCCTAGGCCATGAGGCTAGTGGACTTTGGTCAAATAACGATGATTTATTAGAAAAAATACGTGCAATGGGAGCTCAAGTAGATGAATTAGCATGGCCAATGCCATTGCTACCTGCATTTGAAAAAGAAATGACAGGATCTAAAATCGCGGATGTCAGAAATTTAGGTACCAGTAGGTGGGGTGGGTCAAATACTGCTGCAGCATTTTTAAAGCAATTTGTACCAAAAATGAGTGATGATAAAGATGCTGAACAATACCCCTGGGCACACTTAGATATTGCTGGAACTGCATGGGGAGCCTCTACAAATGCTACTGTTGCACACGGAGCTACTGGAGTTCATGTGAGAACATTATACCATTTAATTAAAAACGATAAATAATAATCACAGATTTAGATCAGATGGTCCTGATTTGTTCAGGAAATATGTAATAAATTTCGATTATTAAAAAAAGAAAGACATCAAGGCTTGTTCATGTCTAACAAATGGGTGGTTGATTCAAATTGTTTTATTCATCTTGGTTCTATGGCTCCAGATACATTCTTAAATGATATTTCAGATATTTTTAGGAAAATACAAACATCTATTTTCGTAACACCTGGTGTCCACAAAGAAATAAAAAATGTACGATTTAGAAGATGGAATAAACAACCAAACCTACTTGAGAAATTTCAAACTGTATTAACTACAATTCCAGTTGATGAATCACAAATAATTGGTCTTGCTAAGCTAATAGGTGAAAAGGCGGCTCCTCAAGATGTAGATTTATCATTAATGGTATTAGCATCTCAATTGGTGCGTGAAGGAAATTCCGTTACCCTTGTAACTGATGATTTTAAAATGACTACTACCGGAAATAAGGCGAATCTTGGGTTTGAAACATGTCCACCTTCAACATTTTTACAAAGATTAGCAGACTTAGGTTCCAGCAAGCAAAAAAAACGTTTGAAAAATCTTTCAAGAAGGATTCGTGCTGCTGAAATGCAGTATGCTATTAGTAGAGCTGGACAATATAATATTCAAGAAAAATTAACTTGGATGGTCGACTCATTACTTGAAACTAGAATCTTACCCGAACCAATTGAAGAGACAGATTCCAATAATAGTAATAAATTAATTTCTGCATTACAAAGAATTATTCGAGGAGAAAAAGTAAAAAAAACCTATATCAATAAATTAGGAACACTCCCTGAAGTTTGTTCTAAAGTATCAAAAATTGATGAATATATTACTGAAATTTCCTCAAATGAAATAGCGGATGATATTCAAGGAGAATATAATAGTGCTACTAATTTGCTTAGTGAAATTATGGAAGAGATTGGTCTTGGATTGAGCCCGCTTAATGAGGACTCTGCAGAAATTGCTCATAGAGCCATAGCTGGATATATTTACAGAATGGAATCTTCTTTAGGGATGATGGCTAAATTATTAGGCAACTTACCTCAAGCTAGAAATCATTTTTCACGTGCACTCTATTCTGCTACTCTAATTGATGACAACAATGCAGAGATGAGAGCAATGTACCAACTTGGATTGTTAGCACTATCTGATGAAAATTGGTCAAGAGCAGCATCTCTATTTGAAACGGCAGATAGACAAGCACAAAATACAAATGAAAATAGATTGATTTATATCGTATCTTCTGCAATTTCAAGACATTTACATGGTGAATTAGAAATTGCCAAAAATCATATTTCTTCTGCAAAATTAATTGTAGAAAAAGATAAATTAAAAGCCGCTAATTTATTATTAATTTTAGGGAATTCTTTACTTGCAATAGATCGACCAATACTTGCAATTGAAATCTTTGATGAAGCTATGGAATGTGCTATTGAATCTACTCAAGATGAATTAATCGATAAATTAGCCGAAGTTTTATTTCTGGTAAATTCATCGATTAATGACGAAGAGATTACAAAATTCCCAGGAGTGAGGAAACTATTAGATAATCTAAATGAAGTACATGAAGATTCTAAAATTAAATTCGAATCTAAAATTACCGAAATTGAAGAAAAAACAGAAGAGTTGTCTAAACCGTTGAATGAAACTTGGAAAGAATGGCAACCATCAAATAAATTAATTTCTGATGAGTCCCCATTGGTGATTCTAAGTGTTCATGAAGATGTTGACGGTCAAAAACTTATTATTTCTCATCATTTAGAACTTGGAAATATTGGTTTATGGTTACCAAAAGGTGATTTTAATGCAGTTATAGGCAATTTAATTGATATTAAAGATAGTAAGGTTAAAGTCGCTAATCCTCCAGATATATTACATGAAAAATATAACATTAGAGGCTTAGTTGCAGTAGAAAAGCCTGAAGCACTTTCATTTATTACAAAAACTGATGAACTGAATATCTGATTAAAAAATTCAATCAGTGTCATCAATCACTTCGTAATCTGTATCAACCACATCATCGTCAATATTTATTGAGGTTCCATCTGAATTAGACGCTTGTTCCTCCGAAACAGCTGCGGCAGCAGCCTCATATAATTTGGTTGAAATTCCATGCATAGCTGACTCTATCTCGCTAACTTTTGCTTGAATGGCTGCTTCATCTATATCTTCAATTTCAATTAGTTGATCTTCTTTACGGATTAGAGATTCTAAATCATCTAATAATGATTTAATTTCATCTGTTTCTTTGTCTTCTAACTTGTCTCCAGCATCGTCTAATGTTTTCTTGGTTTGGTAAACTATACTGTCTGCTTGATTGCGTAAATCAACTCTAGCTTTTCTTCTCTTATCCTCCTCAGCAAATTCTTCAGCTTCATTAATTTTAGTCTGTATTTCTTCTTCGCTTAATGATGTTTGTGATTCTATTTTTACTGATTGTTCCGTACCAGTGCCTAAATCTTTTGCGGTGACATTAACAATACCATTTGCATCTATATCAAATGTGACTTCAATCTGTGGAACCCCTCTCGGTGCTGCGGGTATTCCAACTAAATGGAATTGACCTAGAGTGACATTGTCTTTAGCAAATTCTCGCTCACCTTGTAAAACATGTACTTCAACAGCTGGTTGATTATCGGCTGCAGTTGAGAATACTTCACTACGTCTGGTAGGTATTGTAGTATTACGATCAATCAAACGTGTCATTACACCACCCAACGTCTCAATTCCTAAAGATAAAGGTGTAACATCAAGAAGTAAAATATCACCTACATCTTCATCTCCAACTATGATACCTGCCTGTAATGCTGCTCCAGCAGCCACAGCTTCATCAGGATTCATACCCTTGAAAGGCTTTTTACCAATAGCTTTCTCTAGGGCATTCTGTACAGCTGGAATTCTAGTTGAACCACCAATAAGTATCACTTTGTCGATTTCATTTTTACTGATTTTTGCATCCTTAAGAGCTCTTAATGTTGGTTTCATAGTAGATTCAACTAGTTTTGACGTTAATTCCTCGAACTTCGCTCTGGTTAGCGAAACATCAAGATGCTCTGGTTGCCCGTCTTTCATTGTGATAAATGGCAAATTAATTTGTGTCTGTGTTGTTCCTGACAGTTCTATTTTAGCTTTCTCGGCAGATTCCTTCAATCTACTCATGGCTTGATTGTCCTTGCTTAGATCAATCCCTGTGTTCTTTTTAAATTCAGTAATTAGCCATTTAATTATTGCATCATCAAAATCGTCTCCTCCGAGTCTATTGTTTCCATCTGTGGCCTTAACTTCAATTTGTGGTTGACCATCCACAGAATATATTTCGAGAATCGATACATCAAATGTCCCTCCTCCAAGATCGTAGACCAAGATGGTTTGGTCATCTTCTTTGTCTACTCCATAAGCAAGTGCCGCAGCTGTAGGTTCGTTAATAATTCTTAATACCTCTAAACCAGCAATTCTTCCAGCATCTTTAGTTGCTTTCCTTTGTGCATCAGTAAAATATGCTGGACATGTTATCACAGCTTTGGTAACTTTATGGCCAAGATATTCTTCTGCATCAGCTTTCAATTTTTGTAAAATAAATGCTGAAACCTCTTGTGGTGTATATTTATTATTATCCACATCCGTTTTCCACTTAGTACCCATTTCTCTCTTGACTGATAGTATTGTTCTATCTGAATTGGTTACTGCTTGTCTTTTCGCTGTAATTCCGATTAGTCTTTCTCCATCTTTAGAAAAAGCTACTACACTCGGAGTTGTTCTTGAACCCTCGGAGTTGGGTATTATTACCGCTTCTCCGTTTTCTAGTGTAGCCACACAGCTGTTTGTCGTTCCTAAGTCTATTCCTATTACTGTTCCCATGTCTATTCCTCCTCTATACTAATTATTCCGTTTGAATTTGGTGGATTTAATTTGAGTCTCAAATCTAATATTCCATTGTTCAGATCCCACTCTTCAAGATTATCACAAGATTGCGGCAATCTTATTCTTTTGAGAGGTGAAACTTGTGCTGTTGAAAAAATTTCTAACAACCTTCCATTATTAACTAAATGTAATGATAAATCATCACTAGCAACATCAAATCTTGAGATATCAGTGGTAGCATGCAAATACCACCCATCTAAGTACCAATCTGCCGAAGGTAATTCTCTGATCTCTTCAACACCTGTATCATCTTCAAGTTCTACGGTTAATTTTTCACCCCTGCTAGATTTTTGTTCGACTCTGAATCCTAAATTATTTAACATTTCAGCTATATCTGCACCACCTGAAATCGCGTCTTTGATTGAGCTAACGTCTATGTTAAAATTAACTTCTTTTGAGTTAAACTTTTTAGGATCAATACCCATTGTATCAAATTGTTTGATCATATCTTTTACCATTCCAGAAAACATCTTTTCATCCATAGGTAAATTCATTCCTGAAAATAATTCCATTAATTGCTTTATTATTTCGTCTTCAAATTTATCGTTAGAATCTCTTGTCATCCCGATTACCTCGCTAGTTAACCCGAGGTTGTATAGCGGGCCTATATAAACATTATTAAAATCTGATAATTTAGTTTTTAAATTCAGTTAAACAAACTAGGATGAACTTAATACTGAATAAATGTTCGGCCATTTGTTTGAAATGAGTGGAGGAGATGAAGCTCAGCTCTTGAATGAGACAAGCCGTATAAAAGGAAAGGAAGCTTTGTATAAAAATATCGAAGCTGCCGACGCTCTAGCTGGTGCAGTAAAGACTACGCTTGGACCTAAAGGCTTAGACAAAATGTTAGTAACAGAAAATGGAGCCGTTAAAATTACGAATGATGGGGCTTCAATCTTAGAAAATGCAATAATTGAACATCCTATTGCAAAAATGTTAATTCAAGTCGCAATCACTCAAGATAATACAGTATACGACGGTACAACTTCCACGGTTTTGATATCATCGGAACTATTACAGAATGCTTGGGAACTATATCAAAAAGGAATCCACCCCTCAATTATTTCTAACGGATATTCCTTGGCTTATGAAACATCCAATGAATTTATTCACTCAAATGCAATTAAAATAAAACACGGAGATAAACTTGAAAATGTCGTAAAAACGTCGCTTTCTGTGAAATTTGGTTCTACACTTAGAGATCACCTTGTAAGTTTAATCTGTAAGACTGCTCGAGAAATTGAAGCTAAAAATAATCTAAAAATTATTCAAAATAAAGGTGGAAGTGTTGAAGACTCATACCTGTTGAAAGGATTAGTTTTAGCCAAACAGGCATGCAGTCCAGACATGAAAAGGAATTTTTCAAAAGGAAATATTCTAATTTTAGACGGAGGGATAGAGAACAAAAAACCAACCATGACTACTAAAATTAATATTACAGAACCAACTATGATTGCAGCATTTAGGGAAAAAGAGTTAGCATTAATTTCAGAACAAATAGATGATATAATAAAAATTAGTCCAGATATTTTAGTTTGTAGAGATGGTATAGATGATTATGCAATACGATTGTTACAAAAAAATGGCATTACTGCCTACAGAAGAGTTGAAAAAGAAGATTTAGAATTATTAGCTAGAACTTGTTCTGCATCTGTAATTGCTTCACCCAGAATGGCAAAAAGAGATGACTTAGGAAAATTTGAATCTAGTGAAGAATTAAATTGGTCTGGAATAACACACTGGGTGGTTAGAGGTACTAACAGTAAAGGAATGACACTAGTTATTCGAGGAAGTAATCAAGCATTACTAGATGATATTGAAAAATCATTTTCTGACACGTTAGGTGTAGCATGTGAAGCTAATGAAAAAGGATTATTTCTACCTGGCGGAGGTGCAACCCAGATGGCATTAAGTAGACACCTAAAGAAGTGGGCTGAAGAGTTTAAAGGCAGAGAATCTTTAGCCATTCTTGCATATGCAGACGCTTTAGAAGTCATACCTCGAACTTTGGCAATAAATTCTGGTTTAGATCCCATAGATAAGATTTTGAAATTGAATGCTGCACAGGCATCATCAAAAACGAAAATGTCAAATTATTGGGGATTTGACGTCGAAACTGGAGAAATCTGTAATATGATTGATAAAGGTATAATTGAAAATATTCGACAACATGAACAGGCGTTGGCGAGCTCTACAGCCGCTGCGATTAGCATTTTAAGGATTGATGATGTTCTATGGGCTAAAAATGACCCTACAATTCCAGAAGGTATTGAAGATGAGATTAATGAAAATTAGTACCTTTTCATCAATGAATTGATCATTTTCTCACACAATGAACCCAAATCATATTCCAATTCATATCCCCATTCTTCAGTAGAGTATTTGCCTTCTGTTTCATCCGGCCATGAATCTGCAAACTCTTGACGACGATCTGGTATAAAGTTACATTTAAATGATGGAATAAACTTCTTTATTTCATCATACAATTCTTTGGCTGTGAAACTAAGACTAGGTAAATTATAACCACCACTAATAGATAATTTTTCTCTAGGGGCATCCATTAATTCGAGTGTAGCTCTAATTGCATCATCAATATACATCATTGGTAATCTTGTATCCTCATTGACAAAACAATCGTATTCTTCATGATTTACGGCTTTGTGGAATATGTTTACAGCATAATCTGTAGTCCCTCCTCCAGGTAATACTTTCCATGAAATTAAACCAGGGTACCTAATTCCTCTAATATCTACACCATGAATTGTATGGTAGTATTCTGCCATTAGTTCTCCAGTAACCTTGGTTATTCCGTATAATGTTGAAGGATTTAAAGGTGATTTCTGTAACGCTAATTTACCAGCATCGGGCCCGAAAACTGCAATTGAAGATGGAGAAAAAACTCTGAATTTATATTTTTTTGCTAATTCTAAGACATTTAAAAGTCCATTTACATTTATCTTCCAACATAATTGAGGATTCTTTTCTCCGTTTGCAGATAATATTGCAGCTAAATGATAAATCTCATTAATTTCATTTTCAACAATAACTCTCTCCAACTTTTCGATATCAAGCACATCTAATTCTACGTACTTCTGTACATTTATCTCCAGGTGGTCAAAACTACGAATATCTGAAGCAATAATATTCTCATATCCGAATTTTTCAGACAACGCCTCTAGCAATTCAATTCCAATTTGACCGAGAGCACCTGTTACCAAAATGCGTCTTTGCAGAGGGTCTCCCATGTGTTGACGTTGGTGTATTCAATACTTGAATCTGAAGGTGTAAAATTAAAATTAGTTGCTCAAAAATAAAAATAATACAAAATGATAATTAAAGGGGACGAAGGGATTAGTACCCCGTTGATGGTATGAAGTACGTCGTAGTTTCGGGGGGAGTCCTGAGCGGATTAGGAAAAGGGGTAACTGCTTCAAGCATCGGAGTGTTACTCAAATCAGCGGGTTTAGGCGTTACTGCAATCAAAATTGACCCTTATCTAAATAGTGATGCAGGAACAATGAGTCCTTTCGAACATGGAGAAGTTTTTGTTTTGGATGATGGAGGAGAAGCGGATTTAGATTTGGGTAATTACGAAAGATTTCTGGATATTACTCTAGGAAGAGACAATAATTTAACAACAGGAAAAGTATACTCAAAAGTGATTGAATCAGAAAGAAAAGGGGATTATTTAGGAAAAACAGTGCAGGTTGTGCCACACATAACAGACTCAATACAAGATTGGATTGAAGACGTAGCTCATAAACCAAGAAATGATACGGGAAAGCTCTCTGATGTTTGTATTGTAGAATTGGGAGGGACTGTTGGAGATATTGAAAGCGCTCCATTCATTGAAGCATTGAGACAATTTCAATTTAGAGTTGGTACTGATAATATTTGTTTTATTCATGTTTCTTTGATTCCAGTTATGGGTCCTGTCGGAGAACAAAAAACCAAACCAACTCAGCACACAGTAAGAGAATTAAGGGGGCTTGGAATTACACCTGACATAGTTATTTGTCGTTCTGAAACAAAACTTACGGAAGAAGCTAAACAAAAAATTGCATTGTTTTGTCATGTTAAATCTAACGCAGTACTGTCTGCTAATGATGTTTCAAATATCTACAGAGTTCCTCTACTACTTGATCAACAAGGGGCACTTGTATTGTTATCACAAAAATTTAACTTCAAAATTCCAAAAAGTAGGCCACTTTTGGATGAATGGATGGACATGGCAACACATGTAGATGATTTAACTGAAAAAGTTACTATTGCAATGGTTGGAAAATACACAGGGTTATCAGATTCTTATCTTTCTGTGACTAAGGCATTAAATCACGCTTCTTTTGCTGCATCTAGAAAATTAGTAATCGAATGGATTGAGGCGAGTAATTTAGAGAATGAGGTGGAAAAATCAGACCCTGATCTTTATGCTGATTCATGGAGGAGATTGAAGGACGCAGATGGGGTACTAGTGCCAGGTGGTTTTGGAGACAGAGGGGTAGAGGGAAAAATTCTAGCTGTTGAGTATGCTCGTAAGTCTTCAACACCGTTTTTAGGCATTTGTTTAGGATTACAAGTCTCAATAATTGAATTTTGCAGAAATGTGTTAAATTGGGAGAATGCAAATTCAACAGAATTTAACGACAATACCCCCTATCCTGTAATTATTTATATGCCTGAAATTTCAAAAACACATCTTGGAGGTACGATGAGATTAGGTTCGAGAAAAACAATAATTAATGACAAAAATTCCTTGGCCTCAAGGTTATACCATGGCTTAGATTATATTTATGAGAGGCATAGGCATAGATATGAAGTTAATCCAGATTTCATGAATCAAATCGAATCTGCTGGGATGAAATTTGTTGGAAAAGATGATACGAGTCAAAGGATGGAAATAATAGAATTAAAGAACCATCCATTTTTCTTTGCTACCCAATATCATCCAGAATTTAAAACCCGACCAACGAAGCCAAGTCCTCCATTCTACGGATTATTAATGGCTTCTTCAAATCAAAAAATACCTAATTATTCGGAGAATCAATTTTAACTATTTTTATGGTTCTATATCCCTGAATAATTTTTATGTATTTTTTAGCTCTAATTTTTTTATCCAATGAAATGTCTCCCGTATCAATCCTTATCCTAGAAATTGATAGTAACTTAGCTGGAGTTGCCACTCCAATAATATTTTCAATTCCTACCATCTTCAAAACCTTTGGAGAAAGTTGTAAATTACCTCTACCAATCAAAAAGCCTTGCCCACCCATTGGAGACAACAATAATATTTTTTCTCTTAAATTATAATCTTCTAGTACCTCAATTAATTCTATTTCAGATAAATCCTTACCAATTAACCTGTCGCCAATACTTACATCTATACCCAATAGACTTGTTTCTAAACCACAATTCTCTGCAATTTTACCCAAACTACCACCTGCTCCCCAGATTGTTAAACATTCATTATTTCTGACGTACATTTCTTGTATATGGTCACTAAGTGATTCAATAACCTCATCTTCCCCAACCGCTTGAATTTGGTGCTTACTACCCTGAATCCATAAAGGACTTGCTGGCGTAATTACCTCTCCATACATATCAATTTTCCATTCTCCATTACGATAAAAATCCTCATTCATATCTAAGACTTCGGTAGAAGATAACCCCAATTCGCCGCAGATCCAAGCTTTTAATACCTCTGCAGCAGCAATAGGGTCTTCCGCAAAACACCCGGAATACATTTTTACTCCAGAAGGAACTCCAACCAGAGGTAACTTTTCCTTGTCATAATGCTTCAGTGAATTAACGATGTCTCTCGTAGTTCCATCTCCACCAGCATATAAAATGAGATCTACATTCTCACTTATCAATAATTGTATAGCTTTTGATGTATCTTTTGAAGAAGTATTACCCTTCCAATTACCAACGATTTTTTGATTTGATAAATGAACTTCTGGAAACCAATCACTACCCATAATACCCCCGCAAATTATTAAATCGAAATTTAAATACTTTTCAGAATTTAAAATACTAAAAAAATGACTAATTGACTCTCTCATTCGCGGACCAGCACGATCTTCGGCACCAGAGATTCTTGCTTCGACAGCTCTACCATCGCTACCCTTGAATCCCAATTTTCCACCAAGCCCGGCATCAGGATTGACCAGCACACCGATTCTCGCCACAGCACATCGTAATGAATCAACATAATAACTCAACTTATACAATATTAAGCGGCGTAATCAAATATAACAACATAAACGCAAGGATGAAAACCGTGGGATTAGTATCTGTGAATTTAGAGACTAAAGAGGTCCACCAATATGTATCAGGTATCACTGCTTCAGAAGTTATTACGGATATTCACGGGAAAAAACATGGTTGTGTTGCAGCACTAATTGACGGCACTGAAAGAGATCTTTCATATGTTATTACAAATGACTGTGAAATTAAAGGAATAAAAGTAGATTCGGATGAAGGTATGTATATCCTTAGACATTCGTGTGCACACCTTCTAGCTCAGGCAGTAACAGATATTTTTCCAGAAGCTAAACCAACAATCGGCCCTCCTGTTGAAGGAGGGTTTTACTATGATTTCGCAATGGATAACATTGGAGAAGAAGAATTGAAAGAAATCGAAAAACAAATGCAAAGATTATGCCGAGAAAATTTGCAAATTGAAAGGTTGGAGTTTAGCGACGTCGAATTGAAAAATATTTTCAAAGATAACCCGTATAAATTACAAATCATAGAGGAAAAATTAGAAGCTGGAGATGGATCTAGTTTATACAGACAAGGAAACTTTGTAGATTTATGTTTAGGTCCTCATGTTCCAAAAACTTCGAATCTAATTCATTTCAAATTGACGAATATTTCTTCTGCTTATTGGAAGGGTGATCAAAATAACGAAAAATTAGTCAGAATTTATGGAATGGTTTACCCAACAAAAAATCAACTTAAAGATAGAATTAGACAATTGTCTGAGGCAAAACTACGGGATCATAGAGTAATTGGTAAACAAATGGAGCTATTCCACATTGACGAAACCGTTGGTCAAGGTTTGATATTATGGACTCCTCGAGGAGCTACTATCAGAAATGAATTACAGCGGTTTATTTCTTCTGAACTCCATAAACAACGATATAAACAGGTCTATACTCCACATATTGGAAAATTAGATTTATATAGAGCTAGCGGCCATTTTCCTTATTATCAAGAAAGTCAATATCCTCCTTTGATTAATCATGATGAAATGAAAAAATTCGTTGATGAGGGTTGCTCTTGTTCAGATTTAGCGAATAAAATGCATGAAGGTGATTTCAATGGTTATCTACTAAAACCTATGAACTGTCCTCATCATATCAAAATATATTCATCAAAACCACGTTCATACAGAGATTTACCACTTAGGCTGGCAGAATTTGGAACGGTTTACCGATGGGAACAATCAGGTGAGATAAGCGGGATGACTAGGGTCAGAGGATTTACTCAAGACGATGCTCATTTATTCTGCAGAGAAGATCAAATTGGAAATGAGCTTCTAGGTTGTCTGAGGCTCGTAAAAATAATTTTCTCTACCCTAGGTATGAATAACTATAGAGTAAGAGTTGGTTTAAGAGATTCTGATAGTAGTAAATATGTTGGTTTGGAAGAAGCTTGGGATAATGCCGAGAATTCATGTAGAAACGCTGCAAAATCACTAGGTGTAGATTTTTCTGAAGAACCTGGTGAAGCGGCATTTTATGGACCAAAAATAGATTTCGTAGTCAAAGACGTTCTTGGAAGAGAATGGCAATTGGGTACTGTTCAAGTGGATTATAATTTACCACAAAGATTCAATCTTAATTATGCTGGTGCGGATGGAAAAATGCACAGACCTGTGATGATTCATCGTGCACCATTTGGCTCTATGGAAAGATTTTGCGGAGTTCTGATTGAACATTTTGCTGGAAAATTCCCAACTTGGCTATCACCGACACAAGTTGCAATTGCAACAATCTCAGAAAAACATACAGAATACGGGAAAAAACTTGAACAAAAATTACATGCTTTAGGAGTTAGAGTAGATTGTGACTTTTCTGATGCAACCATTGGTAAAAAAATTAAAAATCTCAGAAAACTAAAACCTCCATATACGTTGATTTTAGGTGACGAAGAAGTAAATAATTCTCAAATTAGTATAAGAGGACTGAATAACATACAACGAAATGGAATCAAAATTGAGCAATTTATTTCCGAGCTTTTAGAAGAAATAAATCTAAAGAAAATTGAATACAACTTAACAGGAAAAGAAAATTAATCCATTGGAAATAAACAAACTTCAGGTTTACTAAAAAATTTATGCCTATTTTTGGCTATTATTCGATATATTATATCACGTAAAGGTAGTGGAAATATCCAACAAACTGGATACCAGATTTTACAATACCATTTTAGATAAAGAAGAATTCTTATTCCCGCTGCTGAACGAATGTATGTTTTATTATTCCTTACTAAATAGACTGAATCTGCACTTTGCATTTTTGTCGATAAATGTGCAATAATTTTTTTGCCATGTTCTGATTTAATTGATAAATATGTCAATTTTTTATCTTTATTTCGATATTTTTCTATGAATATCGCAATTTGATTACAAAGTCCACAGTCTCCATCAAGTATTAGATAATCTGTCTTTTCGTTCATATTTTTCATTCCAAATTTTCAATTGACCATGTATGGACATAAACTCCATCAGAAATGTGAACTAAATCTGGTGTCAAAGGGTCTTTAATTCCAAGATTAAAAGATTCAACAAAACTATTAGTTTTTAACTCTGCTTTAGCAAGTCTAAATTTCCATGGATCATGCAATGTGTAAGCCATTCTAGTAGATTTTTTATGCTCCACATACAATGAATATCGTTCAAAAAGGAACTCTTCAAGAGACCCCGATTTAGCCTGTAATTCTTCACCAACAGCAATACACGAACCCTCTAATTCATAACCATTTTTAGACCTCTTAGATTTCCATGAATAATAATTTTCCTCAATTTTTAATTGACATTTAGCATAGTTATAGGGCAATCCATAAGCCCTAGGTGCATAAAAACAAGTGATTCTGCTCTTTGCATCCAAAGTCAAGAATAGAACTCCAGGTTTGCCATTTTTCGTGACATATGTTCTGATATTAAATTCAGGAAATGTGGAAATTCCTGGCACTGATGGTAATAACCTAGGCCTGACATTCTTCATCATGAAAGGAATCACACCAACATACGATTTCCCGTTGAAAAAGTCAATCTCCAATCCTTCGGGAATGTAAGCTTTTAGTTTTTCGGAATCAACTTCCCAATGTAAAAAGCTCAGATATCTCCATTGCTGTACTAATGAGTGTGGACGTTTTGGCATGGGAAATGGCAAATGATCCCTTCTGATTGATTTCACCATATTAATCAGTTTAAGTTATCATTTTAGCTAATTTTTACCCTCGACATTAGTGTTATTTTGATGAAAGAAGATCATTTTAATTCCTAAAACAAGTGCTAGAAATCCAGTGGTTCCAGAGACATAAAGTAACCAGTATGGTTTATCATTTTCAATAGAACTTTCAATATTAGTTGAGGGCACTATCTCTTCTTCACAATCATCTCCAAAACAATATGTGCTAATAGCTTCTTGATGGGTATCTGGTTTTACCGTAACTGTAAATGTTCTGTTCTCAATTAATGTACCATTTAGGTAAATCAGATTGATATATTCATAAGTGCCAATATCTGAAGTATCGTTAAAGTTAAGTTCATAGGTAACTGCACATCCTTGAATCTTACTTCCATTTTGATCTATACAAGTTCCATTTGATGTCCAAGCGAGTAAAATACCAGAATCCCAATCGTTCGTTCCGTTGTATAAACCGTCACCATCAAAATCTCTAACAATCCGGTGCGTCACATTTTCCCTAGAATCAAGATTAATCCAATAAACGCTATCTCCTAACAAGATATTTGCATTATTTGGTTGAACATCTGATGATTTAATGTTTGTAGTCAAAGCACTTGCATCATGAGAACTTGCTGGAGGAATGAAAAGTACTGAAAGGATAAAAATAGATATGAGACACCCTATATTCACTCTGCGCATACATATCCCAAGACACCAATGCATAAATAAAAAACGCTGTATTGGGCTGAACAATGGGTGAACAGACATTGGAAAATCCTGTTAAATTTGAAAACAAAGAAATGTTGATTTTAATTACTACGATCTTGGTAGTAATTAGCGTGGTTTCTACATCTGTTTTCTTTCTGGATAATTCTGAAATAGATGAAGGAACAGTAAATTCAATTTTTAGTGGAGGAGATCCTCTGTTACAGGGAGATGAGCATGATCATAGAAATGCATCTCAACATAACTTATCTTCGGGGAATATCGAATTTTTGGATTTTGAGCCTCTTACTAACCCTGGGAACGCCGAAATTCAGGTTGCCACCGCTCCAGACGGTAGAACATATGTGTACCAAGCTGGATGGTCTGAGTTTCATATTACTGATGTCACAGATCCTAGAAATATTACACAAGTTGGGAAGTATTATGACCCAAATACGCAAGTATTAGATGTAAAATATCTTGAATATGATGGAAGAGAATATGTGATTACTCAAAATCAATTAATAGATCCTGGATACGCTGATCCAAATGTTGGAGAATGGTCTGATCCTTTTCAAGTTTCTGTGAATTTAATTGATGTAACCAATAAAACTCAACCATTTCATGTTGATTCTTGGTATGATGCCGATCACCCAAGTGGACCTCATAATCTTTACACACATATGATTGATAATGAATGGTACATATTTGTTGCTAATCCTGACTATGATGACTGCGATACCGCAGTAGGAGAGGCCTGCGGAGGAGTAACTATTGCTCACTTAAACTTACAAGGATCTGCAGCTAGACTATTAGATGGCGTTCAATCTTCAGGTGTGGGACACACAGTCATTAAAGTCGGAGAATATGAGGTAAACTGGGCATCAACTAATGGTGGTTGGATTTACATTCATGATATGACAGTTCAACTTTGGCCAGGAAATGACACAGACGATCCGAGGCATGGTAGAACATATCTGTACGGTTCATATTGGGAAGCTGGACTAAGAATTGCAGATGTTTCAGATGTTCCTCACCCTACAAATTCTCCACAACTATATGTTCCTCTAGCTACGACATGTAAAGCTGGGTTAGGTAACCCCCTAATGTGCAGGTGGAGAGCACCAGAAGTCGGACAATGGATGGAATTTTCAGATTTTGATAATGACGGTTTACCAGACAGTGGCACGAATGGAAATGAAAATGGTGGTCGTTCATCTTACATTCACTACACTGAGCCATTCCCTGAGATGGTTGATGCCAGTCATCTTGGATATGAAGGAAAACGACACTTAACCTTAGCTGCCACAGAAGTACTTTCGACTTCTGTGGGTACAGGAATGATATATCTTTTAGATACAACAGAATATAAAATGGAGAATGGGAATGTAAGATTTCTTCCTGAATTAATTCATGATTGGGAAATTCCTTATGCTCACGATCATTGCTATGGAGCGGATTGCCAAGCACATCCAAGTGCCGAAGAATGGCTATTGTTCAGCCCACATAATCTTGACTCGGAATATTTCATTACAGACGATGAGACTGACAATTCTCATGGTGGAGGATGGGATGGAAGAGTTTATATCTCGCATTATCATGCTGGTTTGTGGATTATCGATATTGAAACACTTATGGCAGCAGATAAAGAAGATAACAATACTGATGTTCATTTTGATGCAACGGTTGGATATTACTTACCCCATGGAGTTGATGGTACTCAACTTGATTCTGATTACTATGATTTCGGATGGACACCTTTTTTATGGGCTGCGGAGTGGCAAGATGGTATCACATATGCGTCATGCATTACCACCGGATTATATGTGATGCAGTTAGATATAGATGTCCCTTATATGAAAAGTTGAGATGGTTAGATGAAACACAAAAAATATTTTTCAATTTTATTGATTTCAATATTAATGTCTGGATGTTTTCAAGGTGCAATCGAAGAGGATGTTGACGTATTTTACGGTATAGATATTGATAATAAAGAGGTTCCAATCTTCACATTAATTACAGAAAATAATTCTGAATTTAATTTAAGCGAGTATGAAGGAAAAGTTGTGGTAATTTCTTTTTTATTCACTAGATGCCCTGATGTTTGTCCAGTAGTGGTTCAATCCTTGAAGTGGCTCTCAGAACAATTCCCGAACGAATATAAGTCAGAATTAGAAATACTTGCAGTTACTGTAGACCCTTGGCTAGATACCCCTGAATCAATGAAGCAGTGGAAAGAGAACATGTCTGTCGATTGGCACTTTCTGTCGTGGGATGTAGATCCTGACAATGACGGTGAGTTTAACCCAGAAGAAATAGCTGTGATGGAAGAAATTTGGGGGGCATTCGGTGTTGGTTTACAGACCTACAAAGCTAACGAGACGAGCAGTGCTGAAACTAGTGGAAGGCATCATCCGTATGAATACTTCATCGATCACACTACATCAACATTTATACTTGATAAAAATCTAAAACAACGCGTTGAATGGATGGATTTAGACTGGGTTCCTGAATTAGTTGTTGAAGATGTAAAGATTTTGTTGGCTGAATGAAAATTATATTCTTCTTCTCAACTTTTCCATCAATAAATCCAAATCTCCCAAGAAATTTAGTCCTTCTTGAACATCTCCTGTTAGAATTTTCTTATGAGAATTTGAAATTAAATTATCTCCATAAATTCTCTGCTCGTCAAGATTATTAATTCCTTTCTTATCACATTCTTCTCTTAGAGAAAACCACTCTTTTTTGGCGAAATTAAGTAATTCATTGGCTTCATTAAACGATTCTAGCTCAATTTCCAAATTATCAACAAGTCTATCCAATAAAATTGATGCATGACTCCACTCTAATTTTTTAGCGAAATCTTCAATTTCCTCTAAATATCTATCCCATTTTTCGCTGTTTCCTAAGATTTCCCATTTTGATCTTAATTTACTTCTTTGATTAAGTTCGATTCTTATTTTTTCCATGGATTCTCTTTCTAAATCTAATTCTCTGAGTATACTTTCTAATAAGCCACGAGCTAGACTGTAATCTCCTCTTGAAATAGCTTCGCTTGCTCGAAAATGATTTTTATGCCATAAATCTAAATTTAATCCCTCTGCAGCATCTAATTTTTGTTTAACTTCGATAAATAATTCTGATGTGATTTCGAAATTTTCTTCTACAGATTCTATTTGAGCTGGAATGGAAATCGCAAAATCAAATGCGAGTTTTGGTTTTTCGTTTTCCAAATAATTTTCTGCTTCAATCAATTGGGAATGTAATGATTCAACAGCGTGTCCATCGTGCTTAATTAACAATTTTTTTGCATTTTTAATTGCTAATTCAGCTTTCTCCCACCATTCAATTATCTCACTAGCTTGTTTCTTTGATAACCGGAATAACAGTTCACTTTCTTCTAAACTACCCAATTCAATTTCTCTTTCAGCTTGGACAAAAGTTCTTCTTGGATTTTTAATAAGTGGTGTGATATTTTCAGCCTGATTAATTATTAATTCAGAGTCTTTTTTAATTTCTAAAATATCTTTTTCCAAACGAATAACTCTTACCATGGAATCTTTTGCGCGATTTAGAAGTTCAAGCCCATAATTAGGATCTAAGTGTCCCTCTTGTGAGGCAGAGAGAACTAGTGATGCTGCTTGATCAACAGCTCTACCTTTTGATCTTTCAATTAGTAGTTCTCCCTCAATAATATCTAATCTTTGTTTAAATTCTCTTCTAATTAGTCTCTCTTCATCACTACCAAACCAATCAAAAATAAGTATTACTAATCCGAATAAAATTCCCAAATATCCAATTTTAAATTCCTCAAAACCAAAAGGTACTAAAACTGAAAAACCAGCAAATATTCCAACTAAATACATTAATGTACGATATCTAATCACTTTAAAACTTCCAAATAGAATCTTTCTGGAGCAAAATAATAATATTAAAGAACTAGATATTAACAAGATAGAACCTAAAAATTTGAAACTATCTTCTAAAAGAGAATTTAAACCAATTACCAATACAGGAATCCAAATTATAGATGTTGTACCCCCTATTCTTGATCGTGTTGTTGAATTTTCGATAGGAAAGTCTGGAATAAAACCTACCCAAAATAAAGCTACCACAGCTGGAGCTAATACTTTAAGAGGATCAATGTTATTTGTAAAAATTGGCAATAAACACCAAAGAGCGGAAAAAAATAAAATTATTCCTGAAATAAAAGAAATAAATTCTATTCTTTTCTTAATAGTCAACTCCTCTTCAAGGAATAATTCAGGTGTTGAAACTTGCAAATCTTTCACCAGTTTAGATTTTACCGAGTCTATTACTAACTATAAACCTAATAGTAATTATAATTACTAAAAATACTGATATTGATACTGTAGTAATGATTGCAAAATTATTTTTATCATTTTTAAATTCAAATTCATAAGTTACATTATACTCAATAATATCTGTATCTGACTTAAATTTATAATTTACATCTAAAAATTCAGATTGATTCAGATTAAATGTTAATGAAAAATTTGAATACCCATGTCCATCGATGGTTGCACCCAATCCATCTGAATCCAAACATTGCTCTTGAACACAGATAATTACATCGTATGATTTACTACCAGAATTAGTTATACTGAAATCAAAATCATTTTTACCTACAATTAATTTTTCATTGGAAGGAGATATCTGGAAATCTATAATTTTGAGATTGTTAGAAGGAAATACCAAAAATTCATATTTATTTTCAACCGAATTACCAGAACTATCTGTAGCATTTATAATTAATTGATGAGAACCAACATCTAAGTTGATTAACTGTAATGACTTAGTTTGATCCCATGTAGTTTCGTTAGAATTAGTAATTTTATTCCCGTTTAATTTAATAATAAAATTTACTTTATCGATGGCATCTATATTATCAAAGCTAGAATTAATATCCAAAGTAACATTATCACCAAAATTAATGTCATTTAGAAGATTTAATTCTTCGTTACCGTCCAAAATTTTCATAATTATCCTAGGTGCGGAACGATCTAACACGGTAACATTCCATGACTTAAAATAATTATTTCCAACCTCATCTAATAAAGTAACATTTAAATCCCACATTGCTAATTCTCTTTGCTGATGAAAATCTCCAGAACTTAGAAAGTTGATATTCGTATTCTGACCTTGCCAAAAAATAACACTCATGTTGCTTTCCTCTGAGAACCATCCGTCAATATGATTTGATTTCCAAGAAATTAAAGGAGAAGTAGGCCCGTCATCTAAGAATGTAAAATTAAATTCCAGTACTTCACTAGACTTCACCAACAAATTATCACAAAATAATAAATTTTTCAAATCTGGTTTTTCTACACACTCTGCATCACCAAATATTTCAATAGGTTCTGGAGAAGTAATATCCAAGTACCAACTTTTCTCCCATAAACCTGTCAATCCTTGTGGATCTTCACAAATTAATTTTGTTACAACTGTGGAGTTTGGCAAAAACCCAAATTCAGATAAGTTAACCGACCAAAGCATAGATTCTTTCTTCTCAATTTTTGTACCGTATTGAGAAATTTCCCACCCACATTCTAAATTCATTCCTAAACCTATGTCATGTGAAGAATCTACTGAACTAGTAGCATCTAACGTAATATTTTGGTGTAAAGGTAGTGATGTACCTTGAAAATCTATGATTTTACCTGTAACTTCAGGTGGTGTATTTTTATCAAAGACTATTGGAAAGTAACCCATAATTCCAGATATACTTCTGTTTACGGTAATTTTTGTGGGCGTTCCACTAATCCAATCTATGTTTGGGGTATATCTAAATTCCCATTCATATGGAGTTATTATTGTCATTTTGGATAACTGTCTAATGTCATTTTGCAATGGTATCTCTAACAAACGTCCACTTGTAAAACCAGATTTAACTGAAAAATAGTTCGTTTCATTCCAGCCCCAAATTCCTAACTCTGACTCAATCCAAGGGTTCAATGGGCCTGTTAAATCATCTGCTTTTATGAAATTTCCATCAATTCGACAACATCCCCCATAATATGAATCACTCCATCCTTGTTTTGAAAACCAGTTTAAAAATTCCTCTTGTTCATTAATCTGTAGTGTTGAATCTTTATTTCCGAACCAAAAATCGATTTGAGAAGATAATCCTAAAAAATTAAATGGAAGTAAATTTGTTCCAAAGTGCATCGAAAAATTATATTTTGCATTCCAACTTAAATTTAAATTAGAATTAGTTGACATATGCTCTAAAAATTCCAATTCTACCTCACCTCCAGTATTATTCACTTGATTATCTGTTATATTTTCATAATTCTCATTACCATTTGTGAAATTAACAGTTATTGATTCACTACTAGAATATACCTCTGATTTGGAATACCATGTTTCAAAATCTTGGTGAATTAATTTAAATCTGAAACTATGATTAGGAATTATAGAAATTGTTTCTTGTGACTGAATTATTTTTTGATAGAATATTGTTCCTGTCCACCCTTCTATTACGTATATTTCTGCTGAATCTATAGTCTCACCATTTTCATTATTAAGCAATTCAAATGTAATTTCAATATTTGATTCTAGAGGGTTATTATTTGCTTTAGCCATCGGGATTTCTGAAAAAATAGTGATTGTTAAACATATTATCATTAATATTTCCTTCTTCAAATCTTTCACCTAATCCGCGTAAAGAATACAAGAACCTGAATAGTCTATGTCTAACGGTATTATTTTTTTCTCAGGGAAAAGTGTCCTTACGGAATCCATTACTTGTGTATTTCCCTCAAACAGAATGTACCCTCCTCCCCCTGCGCCCAATAGTTTTGCTCCATTAACTCCGCAAGAATATAATTTTTTAATCATTAAATCTATTTGTTCATTTGTTATACTTGGACTGAGTTCTTTCTTACAAAGCCAGGCATTGTTAAGTAATTCTCCTAAACCTGAGTAATCTTTCTCAATTATCATCATTTTTGCCTTTCTAGCTTGAGTTACAATTTCCTCAAGATTTTTCTTATTTTCACTTGTTCGGTTATTTTGATCCGTAAGAATTTCAATTGCTGACCTAGTTATTCCAGTGTAAAGTAACGCAAAATTATGTTTTAAATTTTCTACATTTGGTAAATTTTCTACTACTACGGTATCATCTTGATTAAATATTATATGATTACATCCACCAAATGCTGCAGCATATTGATCTTGTTTACCAATTGTTTGACCTAATAATTCAATTTCTATCTTACAGGCTTCTTCAGCGAGTTGCCTCGCACTAGGTTTTCTACCAGCGTAGCAATGCAACGCATTTAGTAAACCTACGGTGACAGCAGAAGATGAACCTAATCCGCTACCTTTACTTGGTATATCAGCAATTGTTGTAATTTCTACTCCCTTAGTAATTCCAGTCATTCGCATTGCTTCTTTGACTAATTGATGATTCAAATTCTCAAAATCGTCCACAATTTCCATTTCAGAATAAGACACTCTGATAGAATCATCAAATCTTGGATTCACTGTAACATAGATATATTTATTTAAAGCCAGTGATGTAACACATCCACCGAATTCTGAATTCTTGAAATACTCCTCAAGATCAGAACCACCTCCGCAAAATGAAACTCTCAGAGGAGTTCGACTTACTATCATTACAGAGCGGAGTACACACTTATTCAATAATTAGTCCCCTACTAGTTCGAGAAAACCGCTTTGATTAAGGGCAATGATTATTGGCAAGAATGTCAGCCGTCTAGGTTAATGAGTATGAATTCACTGATTACAATGAATGATTTAACTAATGAAGATATTCATAGAATCCTTGTAAATGCTGAAAAATTATTACCTATCGCCAAAGGAAATGTATACCTTCCATTATTGCGAGGTAAAATTCTTGGGAATTTATTTTTTGAGCCTTCAACAAGAACTAGAATGTCATTTGAAACTGCAATGAAAAGACTTGGTGGAGAAGTCGTAAATTTGGGTGCCGTGGCCTCTTCATCTGTAGTTAAAGGTGAAACTCTACATGATACAATTCGGATGGTTGATGGTTATTCCGATGTCATAGCTTTGAGACATCCATTACAAGGTGCGGCACAATATGCTTCAGATTGCGCTAAAGTACCAATAGCCAATGCAGGTGATGGAGCAGGGCATCATCCAACACAAACAATGTTAGACTTATTCACTATTAAACAAGCACACAATAAGATAGAAAATTTAAATGTAGTTTTAGTTGGTGATTTGAGATTTGGAAGAACTGTTCATTCCTTATCATATGCATTGGTAAGGTTTGGTTGTAAACTAACCTTAGTTAGCCCTGAGAGTCTAAGATTACCTGATGATATTGTTAACGAATTAAAATCTCAGGGTGGAGAATTGATTGTAACTGATGAGTTAAAGCCACATTTAGATGATGCAGATGTAGTATATATGACAAGAATTCAGAAGGAACGTTTTCCAGATGAAGATGAATATTTTAGAGTAGCTGGAATTTACAAATTAACCGCATCCGACCTCTCTTCGTCTAAAAAAGAAATGATTGTAATGCATCCTCTTCCTCGTGTAGATGAAATTAATCCGGATGTAGATTCTACGAGACATGCAGCCTATTTCGAACAAGCATTCAATGGTGTTGTTACCAGAATGGCGTTGTTATGTGAAATGTTAAATATTCCAATTCCTAATGAAATTGGAGGTGAAAACGATGAGTGCTGATGAACAATCAATGAGAAGAGTGACTGCAATTAGAAACGGTACTGTAATAGATCATATTCCTGGAGGTATGGTTCTCGAAGCATTACAGATTTTTAATGTGGATGGAAGACAATCTAACCCCATCTCTTTAGTAATGAATGTTCCTTCAAGAAAATTGGGGACTAAAGATATTCTAAAGATTGAGGATCGTGAATTAACTCAAGATGAATTAGATAGATTAGCATTAATCGCCCCAATGGCGTCTGTATCAATAATTAGAAATTATTCTGTAGCAGAAAAACTATCAATCAAACTTTCTGATGAAATGACAAATGTCGCTCATTGTGTCTATTCTAATTGCATCAGTAATGCGATTAGAGAACCTTTACCACATCGATTAAAGGTATTGAATACCAATCCTATGACTCTGCAATGCCATTATTGTGGAAGAAATCAAAATCTAGAACGACTAGTAGAAAATTTATTGTGAAGAAAATGCGAATTATATCTTGGAATGTAAACGGAATTAGAGCTGCAATAAGAAAGGGGTTAAATGAATTCATTACCAAAATGAACCCTGATATATTGATGTTACAAGAAATCAGATGTTTAGAAGAGCAATTACCAAAAGACTGGGGCGCTCCTCTTAATCTAAGCTATTACTGGCATCCAGCAGAAAAAAAAGGTTATTCAGGAGTGGCAACATTCTCAAATAAATCTTTCGAAACTATAGAAAAAGGGAAGGGTACAGAAGACCCAGAAGGTAGAATACTTGTTACAAAACACGACAATTTAATATTAATAAATACATATTTACCGAGCGGAAGTTCAAAAGTTGAAAGGCAATTATTCAAAGAAAAATGGATGGATGAATATCTAAATTGGTCGCTAAATTATGTTGATTTAGATTGTCCTGTGATTATTGCTGGAGATTTAAATATTGCACACACTGAGAATGATATCTGGAATCCGAGTGGGAACAAAAATACCTCTGGTTTTTTACCTAATGAACGTGAATGGTTCAATAAATTGCTCAATTTAGGATGGGTTGACATTTGTAGAGAGAAGTTTGGAGAAAAAAAAGGGCCTTATTCATGGTGGTCGAATAGAGGTCGTGCTAGGATACTAGATCGAGGTTGGAGAATAGATTACTTTTTAGCCAATAAACCAGCTGTAAAACTAATATCTCATGCCGAGATTAACAGAGAGGGTGGCTTAATAGTTAGTGATCATGCCCCTGTTATAATCGATTTGAATTTATGAATGTTCAACCAACCATTTTTTCATAACACATGCTTTACAAATTTTCTGACTTGTGATTCCACCGCATATTTCACAGTTTTTTGGAGAGTTTTCATTCGATTTTTCATTTTTAACTCTTGGCATATTATCTTTAAACATCTCTTTGATAGAATCCGAGGAATGTACTAATCCGTGACGAGTGCCTGGTACCGCATCTTCCATTCTTGCAATTATATCTCTGTGGAGAATTCTTAACGCTTGATGAGAATGTGGGCATTCATCATCATGGAAAGGAAGTTCTAAAGTCATTGCATAAGCTTGAACTTCTTGTTCTGGAATCCATCTGATTGGTACTATTCTTGGTGACATCCCCCGAATTGGAGACCAAGAATGAGGTGCCAACCTAATTGTACGCTCTAAATCACCTTTTTGTAAATTCATCATTATTGTTTGAGCCATGTCATCTAAATTATGTCCAAGAGCAACATAATCTGCATCTACATCATCTGCTAATTGATTTATACCCTGCCTTCTAAAAACACCACAAAATGAGCAAGGTGACATGCCTTTAACTTCTTCATTTTTCTCACTAATTTTTGGAATAACCTTCACAACATTATCCATTTCATCAAAACCTAAGGAAGTATAACTAACAGTCCTAAACTCTATTCCAAGTTTTTTGGATAGTTCTTCTGCACATTTCATTGACGGATTTCGATATCCTTGAATTCCTTCATTGACACAACCAGCGATTAATTTCACATCTCTCCTATTCTTTAAAAAATGATTTAAAGTTTCTAATAAAACAGCAGAGTCCTTACCTCCACTAATTGCAACTAAAATAATTGTTAATTCTTTTTCCGAACTCTTGGGTAGAATTAATTGTTTCCTTAATTCCTTACCAATTCGTTTCCTGACACTCCTGATTAAACAACCTGAGCAAAAATGTTGACCTGAATATTCTTGATAGATTATTGCAGAATTCTTGCAACGTGAACAATCTGAAACATCAATTGCCGACATTAATACTCGCATGCATTCTTACGCTTCAATACATCGCATCCTAAATTTTTGAAAAATAAAATAATTGATTGTATTTTTCGAGTTCATAATTGATAATTTTAAGATTTTTATTTAATTCCCACTTTGATTTTCTATCAATTAGAGTGGGTAAATGATAGTAACGAGATACTATTTCTTTATCAGGTAATGTCCAACTAACCCAAGTAACATGTTCATTTTTTTTATCATTGGTCCCATTTTTTACGGATGGAGATGAAGGATCCCAACATGATACTAGTATTTCACCTTGTTTTTTCAGAATTCTCGAAAATTCATTTAAAGCTAACTCACATAAATCGAACGGCAGGTGATGTAATACGGCAATACTTATTATCAGATCGAATTCTTCATTTTCAAAATTTAAGCTACAAATATCAGATTGAAATATATTAGAACCATCTCTACCTTGCTTTAGTTCTTCTAACTTTGTAGATTTTACCATTTTTTCTGATATATCAACAGCTTTAACATCATATCCTAAATTATGTGCTAATCTAACATGACGTCCACTTCCGCATCCTGCAACAAGTAATTTTAACTTATTTCCTGATTTATCAATTTTATTCTCTAGCCACCTCACCACAAAATCCCATGGAATTGTTCGCTTTTTACCAAACTCTGGACCTATAGAATCATATGCTGTTCTAACAGAAATTCTAGGGTCCATGATTAATGCTAATTTAATTTAGTTTTGATTTCTTTGGATAATTGATTAATAAATCATCAGTTCAAACAATTTTTCTTAACAATTCGGATACTACTAAGAAATCGAAAAAATAAGTTTTTAGTTCCAAATATACCCCAAATGTCATGAACTAATCAGAGCACTAGAAGTTTTAGAGACTATGTTGCAACGACTATTAGCATCATTTTGCCAAATTCCTGGAGTGAGATTTGCAACGATTATCGATAAAATTGGTAATGAACTAATGCAAACTTATAGTACTAAAAGACAAGACGTTTCGTTCATGGACTTTAATGGGTTATTGCAATCACTTAATATGAGCACTAAATTATTCGATATGGGAAATACAGATCAATGTTGGATAGAATCCCAGAATGGTACTATTATTCTTTGTGCACTACCTGATGAAAAATTTATTGGATTGTTAACAGGGAAGAATCCTAACTTAGGTCGTCTTAGCTATGAACTAAGTGTAAAAAAAGATGCTATTGCTCAATTAATTTAAATGAGGTTTTAAGATGTTTAGCTTACCATTAGGAATTGAAGAAAAGAAAGGAGAAAATCCTGATTTAGATGTTAACAGCAGTGAAATTGATTACGGAGTAATTAATTATTTTTTACCAAAAACGAAAAAACCCTGTGGATATCGTTTAATTGCCGGTGGAGAAATCGTTGGATGTTTGGCTAAAAGTGGGAAAGGAAAAAACTATCTAGCAGCAAAAGAGGCTGTTGCAGAGCTAAAAAAATTAAGCAAGAAGCATAATATCCGAACCTTGCGTTACACTTGGACTCAAAAAGAGTTTTCTGAGGTTGCAATTTTAATTCCTTCAGCGTTTTATGATTTAAATTCGCTATCTAGTCTTTCCTCAAAAGTTTCAATTTTCGATGATTTTGATTCATTTCAAGCAAGTTCATTTATTGACTCTATGTGCGAAAAATCTTCAGTTCTCGGGGCTTTACTATCTCAGAAAGGAATGATAATACACACTAAAGGACAATTACCTGGAGATATTGACGATCTTGCGACTAAGATAAAAAGTGAATTAGATCGTTCTAACAAATTTATCAAAAAATTAGAATTACCTTTACTCAACAGAATCTCGATGTTTCTAGAGGATGGATCATTAAACATTCTGCGAATTGATGATTTAGATATTATTATATGGTTCACAGAAGGTGCTGATCATGAAAATATTCTAAATGAAGCAATCTCAAAATTAGAACTAAGACCTTCAACAAACATTGATGATGATGATGGTAGTTTATTGGAAGGCGGATTAAAGATTTCAGAGAGAAAAGGAGGGTTAGATAATCTAATTTCGATGTTTTCCAAAGCTAAATCCGATTCTACTAGTGGTTACATAAGAGTAAACGGAGACGAAGCTCTCGATATTATTATTTCGAGGGGTATTCCAGTAGGTATTCGTTCAGCAAAAAAGTTGTCAATTTCCAAGGCTGCCGTAGACTCTACAGCTCCTAAATCTAAACTAACACTATTTTCTTTACCAAAAGTAGAGAGAATCAAAAATCATCTTAACACCATTCCTAAGTATGATCTAGGATTATTTTGTGAAAAAATCTCAAAAGCAAGAACTCGCTCAAAGGATAGAGAAAAACAAATTTTTAACAGGTTACTAAAATTATTTAGTTTTTCTATTGGAATAGACAAGCTATCCTCAAGTCTTAAAGAATGGAACTTAAAAGAGAAAAAAACTACAGTTGCAAAATTGATGCCAAAAGCTCGAAGTGGAAGAATGCTGATGCCTACTTCTGTAGTAGATTCTGGTGAATTCAATAAAATTAAGAAAGAACAGGCTAGACTGATTAGAGAATTAGCCAGAACTCAAAGACAAAGAGATGAAATTAAATCTTCCAAAGAAGCTGGTAACATCGAAATAGATGGAATGCGTGTGAGAATATCTGAGATGCAACAATTAAACTCCAATCATGTTGATGAAATCTCTCAGTTAAAAATTGAATTAAGAGAAGCTACTAATAGTCAAGAGCTAGCGTTAAGTCGAAATGATGGTTTGACTCAAAGAATTAAAGAACTGGAAAATCAGGTTGAAAAAAGGATTGAAGAACTTACTCAAGCTGTTGGTGAGTCAGAAACTAGAGAGAAGTTACAAAATATGGTGAGTAACTTATCTGAACAAGAAATTCAACTAAAATCAGAAATTGAGGCTAGTGAAATCAGATTAAGGCAATTGAGATCTTCAATAGATGCTGACGATAGAAGACATAGAATGATCTCTGATCAACTTGAATCTCAAAGAGAACGTCAAAGACAAGCTACGACCATCTCAAATGAATTAGAACGAAGAATAGAGAGTCAAAACAAAGAGTTAGAGGAATTAGAAGCTGAATCTGCATCACATCGTAAATTGATAGATGATGAAAGATCACATTTCTTGGATAGTGAAAGAAGATTAGGACATCTTCATGCAGAAGTTAGGGAATTAATGGAAGAAAGAAGGAGAGTAATGAGAGAACTTGGTGATTTAGGGGGTAGAAGAGCAGAAGCTGAAAGTGAGGTTAACAACTTAATTTCTAGTGCTGAATCATTAAAAGAAGCTCATGATAATGCTTTGGAGGATATTAAAGAAGCTGAAATTATTAGAGCAAAACTAAGAGACGAACCGCTGGCTCAAGCTTTACTAGGTCATGACCATGGATTTTCTTCACTAGCACCAATAATGCAGAGATTAGACAGAATGAGAGATTTAGGTTTCAGTTTAACATTAATGGACAGAGCAATTGAAAGGGGTCTGACAATTATTCAACATAATGTCGACAATGTCGCTAAAACACCAAGATATTTGTTGTCAAATGAAGTAATGAATCTATTAGAAGCTCAGACGCCCGAGACAGCAAATACAATTAGAGGTTTGACTAATTGGTCTGTAAGACAAAGGTTAGAAAATAAATTAAAAGAAATTGTTCAGTTAGTGGTTTTAGATTTAGAAAGTTTATTGGATGAATTTGAAAGATCAACTACTTTGCTTAGGAAAATGCGACAAATGATAACTCAACTTGAAGAATTAGGAGTTCCAAAGGATACTTTATATCGCTTAGAAGCTCTGTGCAATAGACCAGAAGCATTACCTCATATTGCCAACAATTTAAGAGAAACAATTCAATCTGCTCTTGATTCAATATTTTTAGAAGCTGATGAAGGAGATGCTGGAACGGCGGTAATTATGGAAAAAACAGCTAACTCATTAGATGAAGCACTGAAACAACTTGACGAGACGGGCTTAACATTTGGTTCTAGAAAACCAACGGCTCTGTGGAGATTCCAAGAAGACGGGTTTTTACCGCATGAAGATGTAAAATTAGAATCAGAAAGGCCCATTGTCTCTGAGGAGATAATAAAGGAACTAAATCCTCATAACACTAGTAATCCTGATAATTCAGATGTGAATAATGAAATAATTAACGAAGAAGACGGATGGACATCAATGGCATCAATTACTGCTGAGAATGAAGAAAAAAATGACATTGAGGATCATATTGTTAAGGGGAACAGAGTTTCAATTGACGCTGAATTAGCTAAATTAGATCATGCATGGGAAAAAAGAAATATCAAACCTGAAGTTGATATTGATGATCCGCTAAATGAATTAAATAAAGAATTGGATAATTTTGATATTTGAGGTGAAAAAATGGTAAAAGAGCTAAATAAGCTCACATTAATTGGTAGAAAAGAGACTAGAGGGAAAACCTATCCTCTTTTTCTAGAAAGGTTTGGTTTATTTATTTCAATAATTTTCTCAATATATTTAGTTTATCTTATTATGAATAATTTTGATTTGAGTATTTGGATAAAAATAATATTGAATTTTTGTATTGCTCCTATTTTCGCACTTAGTATTGCCGAAATAATTGGAAGGTTAATTCAAAAAATGTCTACTTAATATTCCTCTTTTGGAATTTCTTCAACTCTTTTTCGATATAATGATTCTATAACCCCACTGATTCTTTGCCAAGGTAGAATATACCTCAATCCTGCCAGAATTAATAAAAATAACATTGCAGAAATGACTAAACCATAAGTCAACTCTAATTCAATGGATTCTTGTATTTGGTAGGCCCATTGTCCATCTCCAGGCAAAGATGCAACAATAGATAATAGTAGTGTGTGGAAACCTAGTGCCACAATTGTAGTAATACCGCAAAGTGTCATTAAAACTATGGTTTGGACTAAATGTCCATTTAGTAAATTATAAAATTGTGTCACATATTCTGGGTCTTTCTTACAAGTTTCTGGTAATCTGAATGCATATTCAAGATATCTAATTACACCCATTGAGGACTCTTGAAAAATTATCAAAAGCAAAGATAATTGTAGTAAATTAAATTGATTTGGACTAATTAAACCTAAAATTGTTGGATCTCCTGCTAATGAAGGTATTTTTTTGAGTCCTTCTCCTGAAGTTCCAAAAAGTAAATCCTCAACTATTTGAAATGTTAATAATGCATGCAGAACCAAAAATAATAACATTATTCCCGTAGACCAAGCGATGGCATTTTTAGAAAGACCCCAAACACCCCTAACTCCTAAAATGAGAGGTACAATGTAAATTCCAATTAACATTACTTCTAATACTACAATCACACCTTTGAAAAGTGATTCTACAGAATTATCTGGAGGTATCCACCACTCTCCTTTTCCAAAATTTGCTACAATCCATTTGAACATAAATGGTCCGAATAACCAGAGAATAAATCCAAGAAGTAATCCCATCCTAACTTTACGTTGTACAGTTGGACTTTGAAAAGTTAGCAGCGCTATACTTCCACCAACAATAACACTTAAACCCATAATTGGATAAAATTTTCCTAAACCAATTGCGTCTTCACCAGTTAACCAAGCAGGTAATGGCATTTCTAAATTCGCTGTACTTAATTGTTGATCAAAGTATTTTATTGCAAGAGCATGATCTATTGAATCAACTATGTATAAATCAACCATTTTCAAGTACATCCAAAGCAGTGCGATTGTACTGATTAATTGTAAAGTAACAACTTGCCATTGGATTCTAAGAAGTCTCAAATGTAGAGTCCTCATTCCTTCTTGTTGTGGTTGTACATCATCAGCCATTTTTATAACTCCTCAAATATCTTTCACTTGTAATAATGCCTGGGATAATTCTACATCAGGCATCCAATCTATTACCGATGCTCCAAAACCAGCCAACCCAGTGAGTCTATTTTGTCTTTCTAACTTAAGAACCTCATAACTCATTCTGGGAATTCTACTTACTAATCTCTCAAAATCAAGACTTGAAGGAGATAAAATGGTAACCTCATGTCCTCTTCCAACTAAATCTCTGACTGCGTTTGGTACTGTTCCATCGCCTTCTATACTACTAATAATAAAAACTGGCGAACCCCTACTGAATCTAGGAGATAATGAGTTTGTCACTGCTTGTAAAGGCATTGAACCTTTAGGAACGACTCCTGCTAGACTACTTAAAATTTTGAAGTATTGTTTGTCACCTGTGTCCGCAGGTAAATAAGAAACCCCATCATCATAGATCGCTAAAGCTACACTGTCTCTTCTCTTGATAAAAAATGCTGCTAAAGAAGCCGCTGCAACAGCACCCATTTCAAGAGGATTCTTCAGTACAGTTCCAATTCTACTAATATCCCTACTATCTAAAATGATAAATAAATCTGTTACGGCATCCCTACATTTTTCATTAACCATTAAATCTCCTGTTCTGGCAAATGCTTTCCAATTGATATTCTTAAAAGGATCTCCAGTTACGTACTCTCTTAAACTGTAAAACTCAGAACCAGGACCTGGAGTTCTTAAAGTTGAAGCCCCAGTATACATTTTTGGTGTTCTACTACGAATAAATGCTTCTTCAACATCTCTAACCTGAGGGAACACTATCAAGTCACTATGATGACTAACAAACATTTCTTGTGCGAATAAATTAAATGTATTTCTAAATCTAACGCTAATAGGACCGATTGAGAAATGTCCCCTTAAAGGACATCTTAAGGAATATCTAATTCTAGTACTCTGACGAGGTCCTAGGTTAATTCTCATATAATTCAGACCACTTCTCAATTTCATTTCATGAGGTATATTATCATAAACTTCTAGTTGTTGTGTTCTCCTCAAAGAACGATTTGTGATTCTTAATTCTACAAACAAATCATCACCCTTGTATAGATTATCTGCGGATAAAATTCTCTGAACTTCTACATTTCCATGGCCTTTAATCCAACCATTTAAAACTGTAAAGGCGACAAATGTCAATCCTATAACCATTAATTGGAAATTAGAAATCATCATTCCTATCAATACCAAGGATACACCTCCAGATATACTAAAAGCCGCTTTTCTAGTCCACATATTCTCAACCCTTTTGCCAAGCTTTAATTCGTTTAACGATAGCAACTGTTTGCTCTAAATCATATTTTTTATTCTCAAATACAAATTTTACTAACATAGGATCGTTAATCATCTGTTGTAATTCTTGAGCTGGCATTCTATCAAATTCCTCTCTGGATAACGCATTTAAGTTTCTAACCCTTGATAAGAACACCTGTTTTATTTTATTAGTTCTGGTGTAATATCCATATCTTTTTGCATCACCGAACCCATAGTAGATTATATTAAAAATATGTCTCCAAGGCTCAGGGTCAGTTTTCTTTATCAAAATTGCCTCAAAAGCCAAAAAAAGTAATACAAAAAGTAATAACATACCAATTCCATCTCCTGTGAAATAAACTAAAAGAAAATAGATTAAATTATAAGCGTCTGTGAATAAAACATTCTGACTATGCCTACTTTCATCAAAGATAACCATGGCGTCATCTGAAGGAATAATGAATTCTTTGTTAGTGAAATTTTTACCTGAAAGAACAGATTCTGCAATTACGTCTAACGCCCATTTCCTATTATCGTTAGCTGGAATATTAGAAATAGTCTTACCATCGACATCAAATTCACCTGAATTTGCGTTTTCAAAATCGTAAATTGCATTAATTAGAGCACTCCCGTCACTTAAAAAATAGATTCTGCCTCCTGTGGTGTCTGAGCAATCAGAAGAATCACAAGTTTCAATGTAAACATCAAATGGCCCCTGCAAATCTGCCTCTGACTGTGCCGTCTCGGTTTCAAGTGTTATTTTACCATCATCATTTAGATCTAGATAAGACTGCGGGCTGGATTTACCAACTGCTTCGTAGTATGAGAAATCTCCCGAAAATTCAATAGATTCAAATGCTGATGGAGCATTCAACAACAAACTATAATCAGGACTGTATTCTATCATTTTTGTAGTTGAATTGTAATGATGAGCGCAAACTCCGGCTTCATCTCGTGAAGAGAATTCTATCTTGCTTTCAGTCCATAGTGAACAGGGATGCATTCCAGTTCCTGTTGGGTCAGTCCCTTGATGCCATCTCGAATGTCCTGAATGATATAATTCAGAATCGTCCCAATCAGTATGATTCTGACTAATGTTCATCCAAACATAATTATAATCTAATTCTACTGCATATTCATCATCATATAATCTGTGATTACTGTAGCTAATACCAACAGCATCAGCAATTCCACTAGAATAACCAAAATCATCTAAAACAATCACAGTACCGCCTCTTTTGACAAATCCAGTGATCGCTGAAATTTCAGAGCCGCTATATCCTTCAGGCTCACTAAAAGAAATAAACGACGAATCAGAGCCGATAGATGGCAATGAAAAAGTATCTTTTTCAACTCCACTAATTACAAATGTAGAATTTACGGGATTTTCAATTTCATTAAGCAACAATGGACTCGATACAAGACTTTTGGTTTGAATACCTAAACTTGATATTTCTTTTCTAAAATTAGAAATATCGTCCCAATCATCATCATAAGCAGAAAGTTGTTTCGTATTTCCTAAATTTACGTAACTAGATAACAAAAGCCATACTAGAAAGAATAAGGCTAAGTAAAAACCAGAAATTAGTGCACGGCGACGAATTTTTCTGGAAGTCTTCCTAACCAATTCTAGCACCCAGCGCTAAGCGCTAACAATGCTACGGTATTGACTGCTTTAATACGCTTACTGGATACTGATTATACTATTTACTGAGATAAATCGCATCAGAAATCTTTTCTATAACACTCACAGGAACCTGAACAATGTCTCCTGATGAAATCCAAGGCAACTTCTCTGAATTAATGCTTTTCTCTAATTCTACACATATAAATTGAACATTTCCTGAGTTAAAATCAATATTAATATCTGTAACTTTTCCTAATAATTCTTCACTTCTATCAAATACATTTCTTCCAACAAGTTCATGCCCAAAAACTGTAATGCTGATTTAACTCACCTCAAACTGATTCCATTCCTCTCTGAGTATCTTTACTTCTCTTCACCGTAGTGAGTCCACTAACTAGTAAGGATTCCATTTTCTTATAATATTCTAACATATCATCAGTAACTGTAGGTCTTACCATACCAAGCGCTTTCTCGAAGTGAGTTTTAGTTACTGTTTTCTTTGAATCTCGCATAGCTGTTAAGGCTGCTTCTCTACATACTGACTCAACATCTGCACCTGTGTAACCTGACATTTTCTTCGAAATATCCCCTAAATTAAATTTACCCAATGGCATATTTTTAGAGTGTATATTAAATATTTCCTTGATTGCTTTTGAATCTGGTGGGGGAACATGTAGAACTCGCTCAAATCTTCCACTTCTAATCAAGGCAGGATCTATCATTTCTGGTCTGTTAGTAGCAGCAATAACTATTACACCATCTAATGATTCAATTCCATCCATGCTAGCGAGTAATTGGTTAACAATCCTATTTCCTGATTGAGTTCCACCCCCGTCCATTCCAGATGAAGACCTAGAATGGGCAATACTTTCAAATTCATCTAGGAATATTATAGACGGCGATGCCTGTTTAGCCTTCTTGAAAATTTCTCTAATTCCTCTTTCAGATTCGCCAACCCACTTACTTATCATTTCGGGGCCTTTAACTGAAATAAAATTAGCTTTGGCTTCATTTGCTATTGCTTTAGCTAGTAGTGTTTTCCCAGTCCCTGGTGCTCCAAATAACACTATTCCCCTAGGCGGTTTAATTCCGAAGTGCTTGAATAAATCTGGTTTAGTTAAAGGCCATTCAACACTTTCTTTCAATCTATTCTTGATTTCGTCTAAACCTCCAACCTCATTCCACCCAGTTTCTGGAATTTCAACATAAATTTCCCTTAATGCACTCGGCTCAACCTCTCTGATGGCTAATTTGAAATCATCCATAATTACTTCCATCTTTTCTAATACCTCTGGAGGGATTACTTCTGCGTCTAAATCAATTTCTGGGAGGTATCTGCGCAGAGCCTTCATTGCTGCTTCTCTAACGAGAGCAGATACATCAGCTCCAACAAAACCGTAAGTATTCTCAAGAATCCATTCTATATCAAAATCGTCACTTAACGGCATACCTCTGGTATGAACATCTACAATTTCTGCTCTCCCATTTCTATCTGGGACTCCAACTTCAATTTCTCTGTCGAATCTACCTGGTCTCCTCAATGCAGGGTCAATTGCATCTCTTCGATTGGTTGCACCTATCACAACAACATTATCTCTGCCCTGCATTCCGTCCATTAATGTCAGTAACTGTGCTACAACCCTTCTCTCAACTTCACCCGTGACATCTTCACGCTTGGGAGCAATACTATCTAATTCATCTACAAAAACAATTGAGGGTGCATTTTCTGCAGCATCATCAAAAATCTCTCTTAATTGTTTTTCGGATTCTCCGTAATATTTGCTGATTATCTCAGGACCATTTATAGATTTGAAGTGAGCATTTGTCTCAGTTGCTACTGCTTTAGCAATCATTGTTTTACCAGTTCCTGGAGGCCCATGTAATAGTACTCCTTTCGGCGGACTAATTCCTAACCTTCTAAATAATTCTGGATGCTTCAATGGTAGTTCAATCATCTCTCGAACTTTTTGTAATTGGTTTCCAATTCCGCCAATATCTTCATACGTAATCCCTTCTGAATCTGCAGAAGATTCCTCATCCATTTGTTGTTCCTTGATTACAATCTCAGTTTCTGGTAAAACTTGAACTATACCCTTTGGAGTTGTTGATCGCACAGCAAATGGTAATGTTTCTGCGAATAATGTGATACCTGGAATGAAGATTCTATCTCCTGCAACGATAGGCCTTTTGTTCAGTCCTCTCCTTGCAAAACCTTCAATATTCGGCCCAAATTGCATAGTTGATGGCTTGTTTTTGTTCTGTTTATTAATCATCACTGGAGATAAAACTAATTTCTTACATGGAACAGCATCAACTTTTCTAATATCGACTTTGTCTCCCAATGATACTCCTGCATTTTTTCGGATTATTCCATCAATTCTGACTATGTCCATTTTACTGTCTTCTGGGCGGCTACGCCAATATGTAGCTGCTGTGATTCCTTGTTCTCCTTTAATCTCAATGATGTCTCCAGGTTTTAATCCAAGTTCATTCTCGCTTGAGATTCTAGCTCGACCAAAACCAACATCACTTGGTATAGCCTTAGCGATTCTAAGTTGTAATGTATCCGAACTTTTCGTAGCCATTTTACCCCTCCGATATTCATCGTTAGGTTCAGGGAATCCTTAAACCCACTGTTTTCTTAAAAGAAGAAGTGCATCAAGTTCATCAAAGTTATTGTTTTCGGAGGTTCATGCCCGCAGTACTCGAGACCGGTTTAGAATTCATAGAAACAGATAACCAAAATGATTTGCCATGTGTTAAAGGTTTTAACATTATTAATGGTATGTTGACAGTTGCAAACGATGAGAAAACATTCCAAAGTATCAATCCAGCAAACACAGATGATTGCCTTGGAGAATTTCCTCTTTCGACTAAAGAAGACATAAATAATGCTATTTTAGCTGCAAGAAATGCATTTACAAAATGGTCTAATACTCCTGCTCCAACTAGAGGTCAAATTATTGGTAATATGGGGAGATTATTGATGGATTATAAAGATGTTTTAGTAAGATTACAAGCTCGTGAGATCGGTAAAACAATCAAAGAGTGTGGGGGTGAAATTCAAGAAGCAATTGATACCTGTCTGTTCTTTCAATCTGAAGGACGAAGACTATACGGACAGACAGTTAATTCGGAATTACCGAATAAAGAATTATTCACTTACCGAAGACCATTAGGAGTTTGTGGAATTATTAATTCTTGTAATTTCCCTTCTGCTGTTCCATTCTGGAAAATGATACCTGCAATAATGTGCGGGAATACATGTGTGTGGAAATCTCCACAAGATGCACCTCTACTTTCATTTGCTTTAGCAAGAATAATGCATCAAGCTGGACTTCCTAACGGAGTAATCAATTTAGTTCACGGTAAAGGCAGTGGAGCTGGACAATATTTAATTGATGCAGTAGACGAAGGTAAGATTAACAAAATTAGTTTTACAGGGAGTACTGAAGTTGGTAAGAATATCGGAGAAGTCTGTGGAAGAAACTTAGTTTCTTGCTCCCTAGAACTCGGCGGGAAAAACCCACTAGTTGTAATGCCTTCTGCTGATATGGAAAATGCAGTTCAAGGAGCTTATTGGGCTGGTTTTGGCACTGCTGGTCAGAGGTGCACAAGTTTAGGAAATCTAATTTTGCATGAGGATATTTATGATGAATTCATGGAAAAATTCATGCAAAAAGTTAAATCGACTCTGATTGGTGATTCTTCTAAGTATGAAGGTATGTTATACGGGCCGATGCTTTCAGAAAAATATGCAAATGACTTTTTGGAAGCTATAAAAATATGCGAAATTGATGGAGCCAAAAAAATTTACGGGAATGGGAGAATAGATTCAAAGAATAAACCCGATGGGTTTCACGGTGATCCTGACAAAGGTATTTTCATGTGGCCACATGTGTATGAAAACGTTACTGAAAACATGAATTGTTTTCATGAAGAATTGTTCGGTCCAGCGGTAACAGTTGTTAAAGCAAAGGACTTTGATCATGCATTACATCTTGCTAATGCGTCTCCTTATGGGCTTTCATCTGCGATTTACACTAATGATAGAATGGAAGCTTATCTCTTTAAATCTGGAATTAGATCTGGAATGACCAGTATAAACAATTCAACTTCTGGTGCAGAAGCACATTTACCGTTTGGTGGAGTGAAAAATTCTGGAAACGGTACAAGAGAGTCAGGAATTTGGGTTATTGAAGCTTATTCATATTGGCATGCTGTTAATGATGAGTTGAGTGGTAAATTACAGTTAGCTCAAATGGATGTAGACGAAATAGAAATGTCTGAAATGGAAGTTGACTGGGCACAATTATCCTGATGGTTTTGCAAACATTCATTAAAGACCTAATGCGCACTGGCTAGTATAACGGCTCCTTTAGACTGGAGACTACGGTGGCGCATTAAGTATGGGCGAAGGTATAAGACTCCCCGTTTTAGACGGGCTCGGACGTACAAATAGAATCGACAAGTGGTGGAGTCAACCAGTTATTATGGGCTCCGCACTCATTCTGACACTGATTTACACTTTCTGGAGACTATTCATTTATGATGTTGAAATATCTTATAAATTAAACGGAAGTAAAGTTGTTTCTCCCTTATTCTCACCAAATATTCTGGAATGGGATTTGTTTAGTTTAAATCAATGGGCCGAAACTGCCCCAAGTTGGATAAATGCTGCAATCTTAATTATTTGGATTCCCTTTGGATTCAGAGGTACATGTTACTACATGAGAAGAGTATACTACAGAACTTTCTTTGCTAGCCCTACTGCTTGCTGGGTCGATGAACCTCAGATCAATAAATCAATTGGATATAAAGGAGAAAAAATGGTTTTCATAATTAATAATCTTCATAGATACTTCCTATATGCTGCGATGGTGATTCTGCTCATTAAATGGTGGGATGTGACACATACAATGACTTTTAAAAATGGTATTGGTATTTCAGTTGGGACCCTTGTAATGGCTTTTGAGGCATTTTTGCTCACAATGTATGTTACCTCGTGCCATGCTTTGAGACATCTAGCTGGAGGAGTACTTGATAGATGGACTGTGGGTATCAGTAAATTTAGAGGGAAACTTTTCAAAAAAATAAGTATACTAAACAGATCACATGGGTTTTGGTTCTGGGCTTCGCTGACATTTGTTTTTTTGGGAGATCTATGGGTTCTTGGCGTAAACAAAGGAATTCTTGGTGATTTTGCGATATTTGTAATTTGAGGTGTAACAGTGAGTAAAGAGTATTCTCATCATGAATTTGACGTTATTGTAATTGGTGCTGGTGGCGCTGGTTTAAGAGCTGCAATCGAATCTGCTAAATCTGGAGTTAAGACAGCAATAATCACAAAATCACTACTAGGCAAAGCACACACGGTAATGGCTGAAGGAGGATGTGCAGCAGCACTACAAAACGCTGATCCTAGAGATAATTGGAAAGTCCATTTCCACGACACTATGAAAGGTAGTAAATGGCTTGCCGATTGGAAAATGGCCGAATATCATGCCAAAGAAGCCCCTGACAGAGTCAGAGAACTTGAACAATGGGGCGCTGTATTCGACAGGACAAATACTAATTTTATCAACCAGAGAAATTTTGGTGGGCATACATTTCCAAGATTAGCTCATGTCGGTGATTCTACAGGTTTAGAGATTATTAGAACTTTACAGGAAAAAGGTATTCATTCTGGAATTGATGTATTTATGGAGTACACCGTTACTGACTTATTCAAAAATAAAAAAGGAGAATGCATAGGTTGCATCGGCTATAACAGAGTAGATGGAGAGATTCACACTTTTTCTGCCAAATCAATTGTTTTAGCCACTGGAGGAATTACAAGATGTTGGAGCGTTTGCTCAGGTTCTTGGGAATATACAGGTGATGGACATGCTCTGGCCCTTAAAGCTGGGGCGCATTTAAGAGATATGGAATTTGTACAGTTTCATCCAACCGGAATGATTTGGCCACCCTCAGTACGAGGAATCTTAGTTACCGAAGGGGTTAGAGGTGAAGGTGGTAGACTACTAAATATTGAAAATGAAAGATTCATGTTCAACTATGTTCCAGAAATGTTTGCAGGAGACCATGCTGAAACAATTGAAGAATCTGAACAATGGGTTCAAGAAGTTGTTTCAGGTAAATTAGCCACTGTTAGGAGACCACCTGAATTGTTGACAAGAGATGTTGTTGCAAAAGCAATAAATTCAGAAGTTAAAGCTGGAAGAGGTTCTCCAAATGGAGGAGCTTTTTTAGATATCTCACATCGTGGAGAAGAAGCAATACTGAAAAAGTTACCTTCAATGCATCATCAATTTAAAGAATTGGCAGGTGTTGACATTTCTAAAGAACCGATGGAAGTTGGTCCCACAGCTCACTATGTTATGGGAGGTGTTAGAGTTGACGCTGAAACCCAGGAAAGTTGTGTACCTGGCCTATTTGCTTGTGGGGAAGTTGCATCAGGATTGCATGGAGCGAACAGATTAGGCGGAAATTCTCTCTCGGATTTAATTGTTTTTGGTAAAAGAGCGGGAGAATTTGCTGCAAAGAAATCTAAGGAATTATCTCAACCAAAAATCGATGAAAAAGATATTAATTTGGCAATTACAAATATTCTTGCTCCACTGAAGAACTTTGAAGGAGAAAACCCTGGTAAAATCTATGATGAGCTCAGAGATATGATGCAAAATCAAGTAGGAATAATTCGTACTAAAGATGAAATGGTGTCTGCATTAGAAAAATTAAATGAATATGAAGCTAGACAGAAGAATGCATCCTCTGGTACCTCTAGGAAATATAACTCTGGATGGCATCAAGCTCTTGATTTAATCAACATGATTATTGTTTCAAAAGCTGCAACTCTTGCAGCTCTAACACGTGAAGAAAGTAGAGGTGGGCACACCAGAGATGATTTCCCTACCCCTGATGATGAATATTGGGGTCAAATAGTCAATGTAATTTGGATGGAAGATGGCGAAGTAAAAATTAGACAAGAAGAAAAAGAGGAGATGAGAGAAGATTTACAAGAAGCTATCAAAGAAGTAAAGAAAATGATTGCTGAACGTGCAGCGGAACAAGATGGTGAAAAATAATGTCATTAAAAGGTAAAATACAATCATTCAAGATTTTACGCGGAGATGTAGAAAATTCCTCGATGGAAGATTTTGAAATTGAATTAGATGAAGGGATGGTCGTTCTTGATTGTGTCCATCGAATTCAACATGAAGTCCAACCAGATTTATCAGTAAGATGGAATTGTAAGGCTGGGAAATGTGGTTCCTGCTCAGCAGAAGTTAACGGAAAACCTAGACTGATGTGTATGACCAGAATGAATGATATAGTTTCTGAAACACCTGAAGGAAAAGCTATTGAGATTAGACCGATGAAATCATTTCCTTTGATTAAAGATTTAGTTACCGATGTTTCGTGGAATTATGAGGTTGCCCAAAAAATTAAACCAATAAATGGCCCAAAGGAAAAAAATTGGAAATTTAATCAAATGGAAGCTGATCGTGTACAACATTTCAGAGAATGTATTGAATGTTTCCTGTGTCAAAATACTTGTCATGTATTGAGAGATCACGAATTATTTGATGAGTTTGCTGGTCCAAGAAATTTAGTAAGACTCGCACAATTTGAAATGCACCCGCTAGATAAAGAAGATCGAATACCAGACATAAAAAAGAATTTCGGCGTTGAATACTGCAATATTACTAAATGTTGTACAGAAGTATGTCCAGCAGGTATTCAAATTACAGATGATGCAATTATTCCGTTAAAAGAAAGAGTTGTAGACAGGTATTACGATCCAATCAAAATGATTTGGAGAAAAATTACGGGTAAAACCTAAGAGATAACCTATGTCATAGACTGCACTAACCTATGCAAATTCTCGAATTTAGATAAGGGTTACTAACCTAAATGCTCTATTCCTTGTTTCTTAACATTAGCCTTCCATACCATGTCTGGTAACCAATCAGGGCCATTATCTGGTTTGGGTACTTGTCTCCTTTCGCCGACAAAAACATGAACTCTATTAGTTCCACGTTCTCTTAAACGAATATCGGTTTTTCCTCTAGAAGCAGCCTTCAAAGCAGCACCTCTTGGTTGCGCACTAGCAAACACTTTTGAAGTATCTGCTCCACCTTCTCTTAAAACGAAATATTTTTTATCTTTGGGCATAATTTTTTCCTCGAATGGACTAATGTCAAAGACTTTATAAACTAATCTATGGAAAAAGCGTCACTGAATGTTGTTTTAACGAATATACAACACTCCATTAAACGAAAAATGTTGAATCTGTTTACCGAAGTCAATATGTAGGGTGGCCTCACCTGCTAGTAAATGTGGCAGAATTACTCATGAAGCGTACCTGCAAACATGGAGTCCTCAAAGTATTCTATGGAGATCTTTCTAAACATGAAGCTGATATTATTGCAACACCTTCAGATAATAGATTATCTGGTAGAGAAGGAATTGATGCTAAGGTATACGATGTTGCAGGGGAAGAATTAAGAGAAGCGTGTAAAGAAATTTCAGTTAAACAGAGAAAACTGAACCTTCCTCCATGCCCCGTTTCAACTACTAAGTTCAACAAACCATATAATCTCTCATGTAAGTATTTATTACACGTTGTAAGTCCAGACTGTAGAAGACCTGCTCAAGATCAGAATAGAAGAGATTTGTTGCCTAAAACATATTCTGCGATGTTCACCGCAATACAGGGTAAAAAAGAAATTAAATCCGTAGCAGCTGCACCGTTTTCCATGGATATTTTTTCATATCCACATAGAGAGGGAGCTAAAATGACGTTTAGTTTATTACTTGAATGGCTGGATAGTGAGGAGTGTAATATTGAAGAATACCATATGATTGTTCTAAATAAAAACTTTATTGATGCTATGAGGACAGTTTACAGAGAGACAGAAGATCAACTTCCAGGACGAGATACTACCGACGAATGACAGAAAAAATATTTTCTGAAGAACTCCAAGATTTATAAAAACACTATTTTAAATTTAAAACTATCATAAACCTCAAGTACGCTCGCCAAAATAGTACCCTCAATGTCCAGCTCATATGAAAGAGAATTGAGACGAGTGCTAAGTGGTGATAGAAAAACAATAGATAGTATTACACGTAGTTGTAGTGAAATAGAGAAATCGCATATTATGATGGTCATCAATCGTCCATTTCTTGTAGTTAGGGCAGCGGGAAGTGGAATGGAGGGAAGTGGTGATCTCGTTGCTTTGAGAGGTGACATAAGTTTTCCTGTAGAAGTAAAATCTACAAAATCAAAAAAATTATATCTTTCTGGTAGAACGAAAATTCAATATGAAGCAATGGTCAAAGAGGGTGAAAAAACAGGCTTAATGCCATTATATGCCCACAGATTAAAAGGAGTAAGAGGAGATTCCTGGAGGATATTCAGAGTTGAAACAAATAATCTAAAAGGTAAATTATCCATTATAGCACGCAGAATTCCGAAATTACCCATTTCCAACCAAGGTAACCCAATGATAAACTGGGAGAAAGGGCTACCCTTGAATAAATTTTTAGCTTTTTTGTGTAGAGATAAACATGATAATTTAGTTTCAAAACAAATTATCCTACCAAGTATGGTAACCCAAGCATTAGAATTAGAATGAAAAATAACGCTAATGAACTCCATCCTGTAATTTTATTTACGAACTGTTCAAGTCTCAAAGGGTGCCATTTTTTTAACCCTATTGCTTTTCTTAAACGATTTATATTTTCAAGTGATCCATAAAACATGTCCCTAAAGAGATGACCTCCATCGAATGGTAAAATTGGTATAAGATTCGTCAACCCTAATAACAAATTGACCCAAATTAACCAAAAGAAGAATTCAATAACTAAAATTAAATTTTCTGCTCCTAAGAATCCACTTATACCTTCATCATCGACTACGAGCATACTTTCCTCGAATGAATTAATGGCTTTGCCTTTGTTATTTATTGGTTCAAAAATTAAAGTCATTAAGTGAAAGGGTGTAAAAAGTGTTTTACTGAGAATATTACCAGTCGAGTCTTTGGCAAATGGTCCCGCTAATCTATCTATGCCATTTGAGCTTGAAACAAGTTGACTAACTCCTAAAAAAGCATCACCAGGTTCTACGGACATTCCGAATTCTTCGAATAAATCCTTGTTATTCTCTAAGAAAATGTCAAAATCATCTCTCCCGATTTGGCCATCAGAATTCAGGTCCTCTCCAGAGCTTAAATTCCAGTTGTAATATCTATATTCATATGCATCTCCGAGAGTGACATTTAATTGCATTGTAGAGTCCAAATTATCTTTTGGTATAATTGTCAACGAAATATTATCTCCAGATGAATATTTTGATAATGCATTGTCAAAAGATTCTTTGTTCTCAATTTTTGAATTGTTAATGTGCGTAATTATATCATATGCTTCTAGACCCGATGAATTTGCTCCTGATTGTTCATGCTGAATTATCCCTCTGGCATGCATTCCTGAGTGAATTGCAGAAAATTGGCTTGAAACTAAAACTAACATGAAAAAACAAATTAAAGCCATAAAAATGTTAGTTGACGGACCTGCAGCAAACATTCTTTGTCTTTCTTTTCTGGGTGCCCTTGTTAACTCATCATATTCTGGTTCTGCAAATGCTCCTAGCGGCAGTGGTCCAAGAACTAACAATCCAAAACTGCGGAGGCGCATACCGTGAGCCCTAGCCAGTAGTCCATGTCCAAATTCGTGAATTACAAGTGAAATTATAAATGCAATTATACCCCAACCAAGTGGAATAACAGGATTTATTCCAGGAACTGCGATCATGGTGGTAATTGGAGGTGGGTCTTCAGCTGGTCCATTGATGACAAATAGAATTATAGACAAAAATACTAGTAATCCAATAAATAACATAGATAATCTGCAAACCCACAATGATACTTCGCCGTAAATTCTCCAAAATTTTCTTGGTTTGGATATTTTTTCTAATAATTTAATACCCTTTTGGGTTCGTAACATAAGAATAAAACCCAATGCTTTGGTAGCATTTAATTTATCTAAGATGCCTTTATTTTGCATCTTAGACAACAATACCAACCAAGATATAAAGAAAATTAAAATTATTGGAAATATGAAATCGTTAAAGTTTACCTCTAACCACTCGTTGGACATGCACCCCCCTCTAAGTCCTCACTCTTGAAGTAAAGTATTTTATGGAAAAATACCGATGATATTATTGAGTAAAGAATCTACACACCCACAATGCATACAAAAATGCTCGAGCAGTTGTGCCTAGACGAGATTGGTGAAATACCAAATAAAATTAAATTATGGCATCTAGAAGATGGTTTTGCAGAATATCTGGTAAGGTTTGAAAATAATATTGCTTTAATCACTATGAGCATGTATGACGTTGAAGAAGATGGGGTTGGTTATCTATTAGAACAAAGGCTATACATCTCACCTTCCAACTACATCTCTGGCAGTATTAGATCTCATACAATTAATTCTGAACAAATATTATTAAAGATTTCAAAGGATCAAGAAATTTATTTTACTGATAACGGTGGAAATATTAATGATTTAATCGAAATCTTGGAAGACTGGGTTTGTGACATTACATCAAAGCAATCTTCTGATAATTTAAGATCTAGATTTTCTAGTTTAAGGAGGGAAAAAATGGCAATTATTTCTAAAATTGAGCAAATAAATTTAGATTCTATTAGTAAAAATTTAAGTCAAATAGAAAAAAAATTATATAAAACAAAAAATAGACTAGCTGGTGTAGAAATAGAAGAAGATTTACTCTGATTCTTCTAATTTTTCATTAATGTTTTTCATAGATTCGTTGGAATAAGAGATCATTTCTGGAGATCTTTGTAGAAATTTATTTACCAAGCCTTCTAAAAATACTGGAGATATAAGTAAAACAAATACTGTAGCTGTTAAAGAAAACCATGTTTTGGAAGGAACGTAGGATGTCCCGGGTGACGAATCTGTTGTTGCACCCAAAGTCATTAATTTTACAGAACCAAACCAAGGTATTTCAGCCCCCGCAATTCCTTCAACCCACTCGGAAGTCACGGCTTCAACTCGGTTACCCGAACCATCGCTCAGACCACCACCTGTAGTAAAATTAGTTGCTGCTCCTCCTTGATCTACGTTACAATTATTGTTGTCCCCCAAAGTGAGGTAACCTTCATGTTTAGGACTCCAGTCAATTATTCTGAGATATTGAGCATGTGCCCCGTTATCTGTTAAATCACACTTATATTCAGTAAAATCCCAACTAATTTTTGTCGAATTGCGTACTTCTGTCCCTGCAACATCCCAAGTAATCACACATGTTCCCTTAATGCTATCATTCTTGTCTATTTGGAAGGAGTCAAATGTTCCATTTTCACATGTACTGTTTACCCTGTCTGGAGTTTCTGTGAAATTAGCCCTTGCGTAAATTATAGCCCTGTGTATTATTGGTGTTCTATCTTCCCCGTTTTTGTCGTATACAATCACATCTCCTGGTAATCCATGGCTTTCATAAATTTTAGAACCAATAGATCTTTCCATAGCTTCTGCATAGGTGATAATTTTCCTGCTCTCTGGAGCGTGGACCAATATTAAATCTCCAGCATCGATAGCCCCTATTTCACCATCTGGATCATTCATCATAGAATCTGATTCCACAACCACCACAGGTGGTGAATTTCCTGTTGAGGAATACATAGCGAATAATAGCAATAAAATTGCACTAGTGGCTAGAATTAATTCTTTAAACAAAGGCCAATATTTCAATTAAATCCCTCATTTAAATTTACGTTTTTTAATCTTAATATCTTTTTCAAGCAAGAATTCCTGTAATCTAATGTAATATCTTCGTCCTAAAATTTCACCCGCCTCCTGTGCTTCTGCAAGATCTTTCCTTAATTCAGAAGGTGAATTAATTCTCATAAACTCTCTTAAAAAATTGTATCTGCCTCTAAGGTAGAAAAATTCAGGCCATAATAAAATTGCAATGAGTAAACCTGAAATACCACAAATCCAGATTAGAGCATTTCTTTCTGGAGACAAGTCATTATATGTCTCAGTAAATACAAAAATAAGTGTTACTAACATCATTCCTATTGAAATTACGAATACAGTTGTTAATATCGTTAAATGATGTTCTCTGATTGATTCCCATTTTTTTGAAATTTTTTCGCGCAAACTAAATTTAGCCTTTTTAGACATTCGACTCAACGTACTCAAGAGGTAAGGCATATTAACATAATCGAAGATTGATTTTAGAAATTTAAATAATTTTCAATTCAACTCCTGCCTCATTTAACATTGATTTAGACAAATCAAATTCTTCACTCCACCTTTCAGGGATATCAATGTTTGATGGAATTACAATTTTTTTAATTCCTGCTTGTATTAATGATCTAGAGCATCTATTACAAGGTGGCCAAGTAACGTAAGCTATACAATTTTTCAATGAAACTCCAATTCTTGCTGCATGCATAATAGCATTTTCCTCGGCATGGCAAATCAAGGGGTATTTCTTTTCTCGGATGCTTAATCTTTCCTCAGTATCCTCGATTCCTCTAGGAAATCCATTAAAACCAGTTGATCTAATTTCTCTGTCTTCTCCTACAATAATACAACCTACTTTTGTAGAGGGGTCTTTACTCCAATCTGAAATATGTTCTGCAAGTTTCAAAAATCTTGAATCCCATTTAATTATTCCTCACCAACTCTCGTAAACAAACCGCCTAATTTTTACTTTCGGAAAATTGTCATGGAATCAGCGTCGTCTAGATTTAAAATCTTTAGTATATTACCAATTAAGTAAAGACTACCAATACACAATAATTTACTTTTACTAGGAAAAGATAATGCCTTGTTAACAGTATTGAATGTGTCTTGCTCCTCATAAAAATTCAAATTAGGAAAATAAGCATGTAAATACTTTTTCAACACTCTAGTCTCAACTCCTTTTGTCCTACCTCCAACAGGTTCACATAGTATTAAATTATGTATTTTTACTGTACGCATAAATCTTACCAAAGGGATCAAAAAATTATCCAAATCTTCTTGTTCAGTGCAACCAAATATTATCTGATTGATATCGTTATGATGATTCTTGATTTCACTCAGTGACCTTTGCATTCCACTAGGGTTGTGAGCACAATCTAAAATAATTTGAAAACTTTGAGAATAATCTATGATATGCATTCTTCCTGGCCAAAACGTAAATTTTAGTGCCTCGTCACAGTTAGATGGATAACCTAACTTAGTGAGTGCAAGATTTGCCAAATTTTTTGCTTCGGTCGTAAAGTTTTCTCCTTCATTAGGTTTGTACCACTCTAACAAGTCATCTGAACTTACAGCTTGAGAAATCATTTTTCTTACGCTTTCACAATCATTCCACGTTGAAATTAGTGGTATCCCTTCCCTAGCAATTGCAGATTTTTCTCTGGCAATCTCTGACAATGTTTCACCTAGAATATCTGTGTGTTCTAGTGAAATTTGGGTCAAAATACAACAATCTGCATTTACTAATCTTGTAGCATCTAACCTACCTCCTAACCCAGTTTCAATTACAGCTCTATCTATTTTTTCAGAAGAGAAATACATCATTGCAGTAATAAACGTCGCTTCATAAAATGTTGGCTGGATTTTTGGGGTGATTTCACAAACGTGTTGTAAGTTTTTAAGATGAACCATAAACTCTAGATTTGATATCTGTTTTCCATCAATTCTTATTCTTTCTTCGACATTGCAAAGATGTGGAGAAGTGAATAATCCAATTTTAAGTCCTAGTAAACTGAGGGCGTTCGATAAAATTGAACACGTTGTTCCTTTACCATTACTTCCAGCAACATGTATTGAAGGAAAGTCATTTTGAGGATTACCTAATCTAGAAAGAATTAAAGAAGTATTCTCTAAACCTAATTTCATTCCTTGTTTTCGTAAAGATTCCAGCCATTCAATCACCATACTCAATTCAAACCTTCTAACATCAGAAGATATATTGATTTTTATGAAAATTCACCAGACAGACTGATAGAGGAGACAATAGAAGCCTATACATGGAGGGAAATTCGATTAACGGAACTCCGCAAATCAAAGAAATGATTCTAGCCATGAAAGAACAGTGGCAATCCATGATTGGAATGGCTCTTATGTTTGTTACTACAATTGTAATAGGTATTATAATTCAACCTTTTTATGATAAGCCTGAGTTCAGGGCTTTTGGTGAGGCTGGTGCTAGTCAAGCAAGAAATATAATTTTAGAATTTGTACTTATTTTAGTTTTCACTGCTGCAATTATTTTCTTAGCTAAAAAAAAGAAAGATTGGATAATCAAATACGGAATATTGGGTATACTTTTCATTGCTCTGTGTTATGCAACTATTCCTCTAACAAATTTAGTAATCACTTCATCTGTTGAACCATTAGAATTTAAAACTGTAGATTCAACATTTGAAATTGTTACACAACACGATGATGGATTTTTTTCCAGTCAAAAATTAATTAACTCCACAACCGATGAACTTGGGGGATATGTATTTTATAAATTTTCTAATGCATTCAACGACAACGGAAAAGGGCCTTTGAATCTTACTACGCAAGGGGTTTTAATGTATACCAATGATGAACCTTTTACATACACATCATTTCCAGAAGGGATCGTAATCTGTAATGATGATAACTTTTTAAAAATACACGATAATTTTGATATTAATAACGATTTAATTGATGAAATTGATTGTAAAATTGGATTTAGTACAAATAATTCTGAATGGTATATTTCTAGTGACAACAAATTGTATAAAATGGGAGAGAATAATGGTTTTGATATACCTGAGTTTATAAAAGATGAGAAATTAATAGAAGTCTGGACTACTCCAAAAGAAGACTTAATCTGGGTCACAGAGAATAGAATAGCATTACTTAATTTACCAGATGAAAATGAATCTACTTTAGTTCAGTTTGAAAGTTTTCACAGCAACAAAATTACGTCTGCAACATTTGGGACTTCACTTTGGCAAGACGGTTTTACAGAGCAAAAACTGTTAGTAATTGGAGATGAAGAGGGAAATGTTTACTCTTGGAATTACAATCAGGGAAATGATTCAAATCTAACACAAGAGACTAGAATGAAGTTAGATGGCGGATATTTTTCTGCACCAATAAAATCTGTGTTACTAGCCAATTACAATCAACTATATCAAGATGAACTATTTGTTTTAGACTCTGAAAACATTAGAATGTTTAGAAGTAGTAGCTTAAGTGAAGAGATAAATATAAGTTATCAAAATACGGAAAATACTAAAATGGTTCTATCAAATTCCTCAGATAATAGTGTCGATTCAGTAATATTTTTACAAAATAATGGAACATGGAATTTCATGACTGTAAGCGAAGAACAAATTCAAATTGTTAATCCATGGGCAGGGGTAATCGGGTTTTTAATTTCTGTAATACTGATGATAATCTTATTTTTTAGACCTGAATGGTATGTTGTCAATTTAGTTGGAATTCTTGTAGGTGCTGGAGTAGTTGCGATGTTAGGAATTTCTTTCGTACCTTGGCTAATAATAATATTTATGGTCATCGCCGCAATTTATGATGCTTGGGCCGTATACAAATCAAAACACATGCTGGATTTGGCAGATACTATGGTCAATCTGAAATTACCGATATTATTAGTAGCACCTCAGGAAAAAAATTATTCATTTATTCAAGAGAAAAATGCGATTAAAGATACTACCGAGATTCAGGAAACAGACATTGGAAAGAATAAATTCGATGAATTTGACAAAAAGCAACTCAAAATTAAAAAAGAAACTAGTAGAGATGCCATGTTTATGGGTTTAGGCGATGTGATTTTCCCCGGAATTCTTGTTATTTCCGCCATTACGTGGCTACCTGAAGGGACATTAATTCTAGGTATTGATGCCACATTATGGATTGGAGTATTTACAATGCTTGGAGGGCTTTGCGGTTATTTTGTATTGATGGGATTCGTAGCATTAGGAAAACCTCAAGCAGGTTTACCACTGTTGAATAGTGGTTCAATTTTTGGGTTTTTAAGTTCAACAATACTATTTCTTGGAATTAGTGCTCTAGAATTTAATATCTCATTATAATGTAAGATTCATGCGTAGGTTTGAAGCCAAAAGGTAGACTCGGATGATTCATCATGTTAGACATCAGCGAATTTAGAGATAATGATAGCGTAATTAGGGCGGACCATGATAAAAGAAAAATACCCCATAATAAAATTGACAAAGTCATACAATTAGATGAAGAATGGAGAAGAGCTGTTTTCGATCAGAGCTTAGCAAGAAAAAAGAGAAATGATGCAGCAAAATTAATTTCTAATGCGAAAAAAGCTGGCAATAGCGAAGAAATGAAAAAATTACTGGCTGAAGTCAAAGATCTAGGTACAAAAATCGAGGATTTAGATTATACCGCTAATCAGCTGATTGAAAAAAGAGATGCAATCCGAATGACAATTCCGAATATTTTGCACAATGAAGTACCAATTGGAGATGATGAAAAAAGTAATACTCTTCATTCCGAATTCGGAAAAAAACCCGAGTTTTCTTTTTCTCCAAGAACACACAATGAGCTATTAGAAATTAATAAATGGGCTGAATTACCAAGAGCTGCGAAAATTACTGGAAGCCGTTTTTATTTCCTTAAGGGTGACTTAGCTAGATTAGAAATGGCACTACAATCATATACTGTTGATTTTATGCTAAAAAAAGAATATACATTGATTCATCCTCCAACAATGATGAATCGCAAAGCGTATGAAGGAGTCACTGATCTAGGTGATTTTGAAACCGTTATGTATGGTGTCCAACCTGATGGATATTATATGATTGCTACGAGTGAACATCCCTTAACAGCTATGTATATGGACGAGATTATTGAACCTAGCATTCTTCCTATTAAACTAGTAGGAGTTTCACCTTGTTTTAGAAGAGAGGTTGGAGCACACGGACAATCTGATAAAGGAATTTGGAGAGTACATCAATTCACAAAAATCGAGCAAATTATTATTAGTCACCCTGATGATTCATGGAATTTTCATGAGGAAATGCTTGAGAATTGCATTGAGTTATGGAATTCATTAGGGATACATTATCGTGTAGTGAATATTTGTACTGGTGATATGGGAACGGTGGCAAGTAGAAAATATGATCTTGAAGCATGGTTACCAGGACCTGGTGAATACAAGGAGATAGTGTCTTGCTCAAATTGTACTGATTATCAAGCTAACAGGCTAAGAATGAGATTTAGAACTCCAGATGGAAATTCATCAGTTCATACATTAAATTCTACAGCTGTTGCTACAAGCCGAGCACTGGTGGCAATTATGGAACAATATCAATTGGAAGACGGTAGAGTAAATATTCCTAAAGTTTTACAAGCATATATGAACGGTCAAAAAATTATTGAGCCGACAATCATTTAGGTGTTAGAATGAGTTTAAAGCTATATCATAATCCCAATTGTTCAAAATCCAGACAAGGTAAAAAAATACTTGAAGATAACAATATCGAATTTGAAACAAAACTATACATGAAGGAGCCAATTTCTTACTCAGAAATAACAAAAATTGTAAATCTATTTCCTGAGAACCCAATGTTATTAATACGGACTAAAGAAAAATTATTCAAAGAACTCAAGATCGATACTCAAACCCTAAATGATAAGAAAGAGATTATAAAATTAATTCAAAAATACCCAAAATTAATGGAGAGGCCATTGCTTAATTCTGAAAATTTCACCATAATTGGAAGACCACCAGAAAATTTTAAACTGATATTGAATTAAGTGAGACTCAAATATTTAACCTTGTTCGCAATGATTATGCAAGTACATGATAAGTTGTATATTAACGGTAAGTGGGTCGATGCTACTAGCGAATCTGTTATTGAGGTGATTAATCCAACTAACGAAAAAATAGTCGGAAAAATTCCTGTCGGGAGTAAATCTGATGTTGATGATGCTGTCCATGCGGCAACAAATGCATTTAAAATTTGGTCTAAAAGCAGTATTGAAGACCGTATTGAAAAGTTAAACCTGCTATCTCAAAAAATCAAAGAAAAGACAGAACTATTGGCCAAAACCATTACATCAGAAGTTGGCACACCAATTGAATACAGTAGAATGGCAATGGTAGGCACACCTAGAGTCGTTTCAAGGTCATATGCCAAAATATTAGAAACATATGAATGGGAGGAGAACGTTAGAAATTCATTAATTGTTAAAGAACCCATAGGAGTTTGTGCGTTCATAACACCTTGGAACTTTCCTTTGCATCAAATTATTGGAAAAGTTGCTCCAGCGATAGCTGCTGGATGCACAATGATATTAAAACCAAGCAAAGAAGCACCTTTGAATGCATTTATTCTAGCTGAAATTATTGATGAAATTGATTTGCCTCCTGGTGTATTCAACTTAGTAAGTGGACATGGTGCTGAAATTGGTGAATATCTTGCAAAACATCCGGGAATAGACATGATCTCATTCACTGGATCGACAGACGCAGGAAAAAATGTTAGTAGGGCTGCATCAGACTCAATCAAGAGAGTAACTTTAGAGTTGGGTGGAAAAAGTGCGAACGTAGCTCTAGAAGACTGTAATCCTCAAATTGTCGCAAAAATGGCTATTAATGGATGTTTTCAGAATTCAGGGCAAACATGTTCAGCTCTCACGAGATTAATCATTCCTAAGAAATTAAGTAAAGAAATTAGTGATATTATTGTCGAACGAGTTAGCAGATATTCTACAGGAGATCCCATGGATGAAAAAACTAAATGCGGTCCAATGGTCAGTTCAAAACAACAACACAGTGTGACTGAATACATTAAAACTGGTATTGAAGAAGGTGGTAAACTAATTGCAGGTGGATTAGGCATGCCTGAACACTTGGACACTGGTTTCTTCGTAAAACCAACTGTATTCACGGATATTAAAACAAATATGACGATATGGAAGGAAGAAATATTCGGGCCTGTCTTAGTCATCGCTACGTACGAAAATGAAGATGAAGCGTTACTTCTAGCTAATGATTCAATTTATGGACTTTCGGGAGCAGTATGGTCTAATGATAAAGAAAAAGCAATAAACTTTGCAAAACAAATGAAAACGGGACAAGTCAGTGTGAATGGAGGGCATTTTAACGTAAATGCTCCATTTGGAGGGTATAAAATGTCTGGAAATGGTAGAGAATTAGGAATTCATGGTTTAGAGGAATTTTTAGAAATTAAATCAATACAAATGTAATTTAAACCTAATAATAAAAGATAACCAATTAATCGAAGGTTTATTGTGGGATGTAATTTTAGAGAGTAGTGATTAAATGAATGGTAAGAGCATTTCTGTATTTATAATCTTGACAATGGTTAGTGTGATGTTTTCGGGTTGTACCGAGACATTCGCATCTAATCAACCACCAGAAATTTCAATGAAAGTAAGTCCCTCTGGAGCAATAAAAGCAGATGAAACAATAACTTTTGATGCAAGTGCTACAATAGACAGAGACGGAGATTCTTTAGTTTTTTTATGGGACTTCGACAGTAGTGATGGCATACAAAGAGAAGAATCTGGGAGTGAAGTTACTTGGGAATACAACATCGAGGGGACATATATCGTTACTTTAACTGTTGAAGACGGACAATTCAGCCAGACCAAAACTGTAGAAATTGAGGTTATACCAAAAGATTCTATTCGTCCAGAAGCAAATGCGGGGTCTAGAATGGGGGTTGAAGACTGTAATGGAGAGGAAACATCGGAATCTTCTAGAGAATTTTATCTCTACTTCATCTGCGAAGAAAAGGAAAGTAACAATAGAGAAATCGATGCCGAGATAGATGTAATTCTCGATGCTTCACTAAGCGAGCACGAAGACCCAAATCATTATCTGTCAAAGTATGAATGGGATCTTGATGTAAATTTTGATGCTGATGGGGATGGTGATTCTGCTAATGATATTGATGCTACGGGAGAAATATACACATGGAAAGATAAATCTCCAGGAAAGTGGGAAATTCAACTCACTGTAACTGACGATCAGGGTCTTACAGATACTGACGTAGTAATGGTATATGTCAATTATGTAGGTGAATGGAGCGATTTAGTTGTTGAAAGAAATACATCAAACAGTCCTGGTATCATAGAATTTGAATTCACTACTGTCTATGATGATTCTCCATCCGAGAACAAACTAAAAAGAGCTGATTTTGAATTGACATATCCTAAAAAAGACCCAGATGGATCAAGTTTTGGAAGTTTGGCAGCCGATCAGAATTTAGATATTTATGTCTATAATAAAACAAAAGAGCCGAATGACATCATTAATACATCAAGTACTACTAATGATCAGCGTGTAGGAAATAATAATTTTGATTGTGATACTGACGAAGACTTCTGCGTTTTCACACAAATTTCCGGTAGTTACCATGTCAAGAAATATTATCCAGGTCCTTGGACTGTACAGATAGTTAATGAAGAACAAAATCAAGCAAATATTGACAAATTTACGATCCGTTTAACTTTCAAATGATAACCCCTAATCAGTTTCTTTCATATATAGGTTTATGGTGGGACTGCCTGTTAAGGAGTGATAAAAGATGCCATCACAATGGGAAGATAAAAGTAAAACGCACCTAAACATGGTGTTTATTGGTCATGTTGACCACGGAAAATCAACAACAGTAGGACGTCTATTGTTAGACAGTGGTCACATTGAACAACACGTAATTGAAAAAAATGAAAAACTGGCTAGTGAACAAGGAAAAGCGGGTTTTGGTCTAGCTTATGTTATGGATGGATTGAAAGAAGAGAGAGAGAGAGGGATAACAATTGATGTTGCTCACAAAGAATTCTTCACACCAAACTACTACTGGACAATTATTGATGCACCAGGACACAGAGACTTCGTTAAGAACATGATTACGGGAGCAAGTCAAGCGGATGCAGCTGTACTATTATGCGCTGCCAACGATGGAGTTAACGCTCAAACCAAGGAACATGCATTCTTAGCACGTGTACTCGGTGTTTCTCAATTGATCGTTAATGTTAATAAAATGGATATTTCTGGTGTTGATTGGTCAGAGGACAAATATAAAAAAGCATGCGACGAAGTAAGTAATCTATTGAAAATTGCAGGTTTTAATCCTGCTGATGTCCCAATGATTCCTTGTTCCTCGTTGAATGGCGATAACATTTTCCACAAGTCAGAAAATACACCATGGTATTCTGGTCCAACACTTTTCGAAGCAATAGACAATGTAAGTATGCCTCCAAAACCAATCGACAAACCATTGAGATTACCTATTCAAGATGTATATAAAATTGGCGGAATTGGAACAGTTCCTGTAGGAAAAGTTGAAACTGGAACACTAAACTCTGGAAAAACTGTTGTTTTTAACCCAAGCGGTAAAAGTGCAGAAGTTAAATCCATTGAGATGCATCACACAATAGTTGATAAAGCAGAACCAGGGGATAATGTTGGTTTTAACGTTCGAGGATTGTCAGTGACTGATATAAGGAGAGGAGATGTTGCAGGATATACTGATAAAGCTCCAGTATATGTAAGACACGATGAAACCTTTGTTGGAAATATACAAATCATGGATATTCCTAAGGCTATATCTGTAGGTTACACACCAGTATTTCACTGTCACACCAGCCAAGTAGCTGTAAAATTTGTAGAATTAATGAAAAATCTGAAGGATGGGTCAACCCCATCATTCTTGAAGACTGGAGATGCTGCTACAGTGAAGTTCCAACCAACTAAACCTATGGCAATCGAAACAAAAGATGATTTCCCTGAATTATGCAGATTTGCTATCCGAGACATGGGTAAAACTGTGGCTGCAGGAATGTGTATTGCAATACAAAAGAAATGATTTATGATTTAGGTGGTATGGAATGGCCAGTGTCACTGTAATCAAGTTAACCAGCGAAAATCATGAAGACGTTGATACTGTATGTTCACACATTAAGACAATCTGTGACAGTGCAGGAGTATCTATGAGAGGACCAATTCCTCTTCCAACTAAGAGACTGGTAGTTCCGTGCAGAAAATCTCCAGATGGAGAAGGTTGTGAAACATATGACCACTGGGAAATGAGGATCCACAAAAGACTTCTAGAAGTTAAATTAGCCACAAATAAAGATGAGATTGCCTTGAGGCAAATTGCTAGAATTGCGATTCCAGACTCTGTAAGTATTGAACTCGCAATGAGAAGTATAGTCTAAAGATTTGCTAATTCTGCAAAGCCGAACTCAATCAACATATTTGCAAATGATGCTTCTATTTGATGAACGTCACCCACATTCAATAAGAAATCATTACCATTTGGATCTAAAAAAGCATCATCACTCGTCTTTATTATTCTAATTCTTTGAAGTTCTTTGGTAACAGCCGAATTTCTCTCATCTAATTCTAATGATTCGTTGTTGAATTCACTGAATGTTTCAGCTTTAGCAATTCTTTCCTCATCATCTTCAACTAAATCATCAAAAGAATCCTGATCATCCCCTGAACCGACAAATAATAATTCAGGTGTTCCGTCTTCGGTTATCTTTTCATCAGTAAATTCATCAAGCTGAGTGGTACCAATTGTGACTTTCAGTGTGTCCTCGTCAAATTCACTTAAGACACCAAATTGAATTTTTTCCCATTTAATATCATTTTTGAACTTTTTAATTAGTTCTTCAATTCTCGAATAAAAGGCTCTTTCACTTGGATCATGCCTTGTCCAATCCATTGAATGAAGTTCTTGAGATTTTATTGATGAATCACCTGGGAACGGATTGGCATTAAATAAGTTAGTAGTGGAATGCTCCAGCAGTGAAACTAAACGCTTTCTTGCTAATTCAGAGGTTGCTCTACGAATGTTAGACTGTCTTTTAGCAGCAGCTTGAGTTCTTAAACTCCATCCTTCGGCTTTTCCTAATCTATTTACCTCCGTCTCAAGAAAATTACTCAGATCTGATATTAAATCCCAAAAGTTAGTTCTTGGAAATGGAACTGGTTTGCGACTATTCATTTGCCTTCTCAGTACAGCATGAAGCTCTTCTTCAAGCTGTTTTGCTAAATTTGAATCAATGCCAGGCCTAGAACTGTCGCCTTTACTCATCCCTATCAGTACTAACGAAACGTTACAGGTTAAGAATGATTCATTGTAAACATAAGGCTGAAAAGTGTTAATCACGTACTAGTAATTGTGCCGAGGTAGGAAAGCGGTCAACTCCGGGGGATTCAAGATCCTCTCCCTAGCGGTTCGCAGGTTCGAATCCTGCCCTCGGCATCTCTAATTAATCTAATAAATCAATTGAAAAATTAATTCTTCAATTGAACTTTTAATTAAACGATTTCAAATCGAAATATTCATGCAACCGTATTTACTGGGAATAGTATGAGCGGGTCTGATGAAAATGAATTTTTATTATTAGAAGATTCGGCTGAACATAGAGATCTTAAATTAATTAAACAAGAGAATATTACCAAGTATAATGATATTGGAAAGGACGAAAACGAAGATAAAAAATTTGAACTAGCTAAATCATTAGGTTATCTTTCAAATATATTTTTCAAATTATCTATATTTTGTGGTATTTGTTTTGTAGTTTATTTTTACAATAATTATGAAAACCCGTTGTATTTTGAGACTTCCTACAGATATTATTTTTACATTGCAATTATAATTTTTCCATTATCCCCGATTCTATACATTACTTCATTGGTGGTTGATTCTAATAACTCAAAAATTCTCCGAGAAGTTAACGATAACCATACAAAAAAGATTGAACACGGAGGAATTGACTCTGGTTTATCAAATTCTCTAGGGGGCGTGTGGAGAATAGGATGGGAGGTATTTGGTATTGATTGTCCAGATTGTGCACTAAAAATAACAAAATCATTAAACTCACTTAAGGGAATTCAAAATACCTCCGTTTCAATCACAACAGGACTAGTAGAATTTGATATTGATATTGAAATTCAAAATCTTTCAAAAATTAACACTGTACTCTGTGATTTAGGATATGCTCCCAACACTAAGTGGTGGGAGATATCTGACATTAGTTCAAAGGATATCATTAGTAGATTATCGACAAATGGAAATAATTTAATCAAAATTTTAAACCATCAACCAGGAGTTATCGAAAGTAGGGTGGAAGCTGATATAATTTTTATAAGACTTCCAACTAAAGTTAATAGCCAAATAGTAAAAGAGTTTCAAAAATCGATTACTGAATTATTTGGCCAGAAAATTGAATTAAAAGAAAGAGGAGGTGAATGGGGTTTACGCCCAGATCAGAGACAATTATTGGAAGGAATTGTCGGATTATTCTTTCTACCTGTAATTTTCTTATTACAGTTTCTTCAAGAGCAAAATGTAGATTTAAATTCTGTTAAATCGCATTTACTTTACTTGATTGCGCTTCCAGCAATTATATTTAGTTCGAGGCAGTTAAGGATTAAATCATTAGAGAGTTTAAAACAATCACAGCTAGGTTTTGAAGTTTTAATTTCGATGGCAGTTTTTGGTGCTGTTTTGCTTCAAGCATGGTTTGAAGCCTTACTAATCGTAGTCTTAATAGCATTGGCAAATAATTTAGAAAATTCTGCAATACGAAAAGCTAGAGAGTCAATGCAAGGTGGACTTAACAGAATACCTAATGAAGCTCGAATAGTTGGTAAAAATGTTTCAAAAATTGTTAACATTAATCAAATAAAAATTGGATTAGAATCTGACAAATTTCTTACAAAAAAAGAATTGAAAAATAAAGTACCAGTAGGGTTAGTCAATGTAGGAGATCGAGTGGAAGTAAGAACTGGTGAAATAATTCCAGTGGACGGATTTATCCTATCTGGTAGTGGATTAGTTGATAAATCAGCGCTTACAGGTGAATCATTACCACAAAAACTATCTAAAGGAGATTTTGTAGAAGCTGGCTTAGTATTGACTAAAGGCCCTGTTATTATTGAGACATCTTCTACTGGAGAGAATACTCGTCTTAATGAATTAATTAATACAACTAAAAAATATCAAGAGGCACCCACAAGAATTCATTCAATGCTAGAAATATTTACTAACGTATGGGTACCTTTAGTACTATTTGGTTCGATATTTATTGCACTCATTATACCAGAGACGGTAATCGGAGACAATGATAGACTTAGGATTGTTTTACTATTGTGGGTAACTGCTTGCCCGTGTGCATTGCTGATTTGTTCTCCAATTCCGCATGCAATATCAATTTCAATGGCATCTAACAAAGGCATTATTGCAAAAGGAGGTGATGTTTTAGAAAAAATAGCCAAGGTAAATTTAGCTCTATTAGATAAAACTGGAACTTTAACGGCAGGTAAACCACAGGTTACCGAAATTTTTTTGACCAAAGGTACTAGAATAAAAACTGTATTAGGCATTTCTGCAGGACTGGAACTGTCTTCAAATCACCCATATGCTTCAGCAATAATAGACAAGTGTGAAGGGGAAAAAATCACACCTTATCTGATTAATGATTTAAGTGATGAAAATGGAGGCATTCGCGGAACATATAATAAAGAAAATGTGGCAATTGGAAATAAACAATGGATTGAAGAACAAGGTATTGCAATTCCAAATGAACTAATTGGAAAATTAGATGCCAGTGAATTGACAGGGATTTCCATACTAGCCAAAGGCGATAATGCTGTAGCAGTTTTCGGGTTCAATTCTGATTCCCTGAACCCTAATTCTACAATATTGATAAAAAATCTTAATAATTTGGATATTAAAGTAGAATTACTGAGTGGAGATAACCAAAAATCTGTAAATAAAACTGCGAATGATTTGGGAATTCCTGTGAACATATGCAAAGGTGGTTTAAGTCCAGAAGAAAAGGTTGATTGGATTGAAAAACGTTCGAATACTCATTTTACTCTTATGGCTGGAGATGGATTTAATGATGCTGCAGCAATGGCAAAGGCCGACGTAGGTATCTCTGTAGGCAATAAAGAACAAATAAATCTTGATGCGGCAGATGTGATGATACCTTCTGAAAGACCGGATCTGATAGCATCTTTATGTGAATTATCTAGAAAAACAAAATCTGTTGTTATTCAAAACTTAATTCTATCAATTTCACTTAGCTTAATTTTAGTAATTTCCGTAATATCTGGAAATAACAATCAGATTTGGATAAATGTACTAGCACATGAATTTTCAGTATTATTAGTGATATTAAATGCGATGAAACTAAGTTCGTACAAATTTCCAGACAAGAATTTTGTGCACACCCAAGAAGTGAATTATAACCCCATTTTGATATTAATAAAAATCGTAAAAGATTCATACGAAGATTCGAAACAAGTTTTACAAATTATATTTAATAAAACTCTTTAGCGACCAATTCATATATCTCTGATGTCTACCGATGTCAAGGTACTATGTCCAAGATTAGAGGAGATCCTAAACAAATTGCATTAGCTCACCCAACCCGAGCGGCAGTGTATAATCTGTTATGCGCAAGAGAAGAAATGGCTACCGTAGAACTAGAAAAAGAGATTAAAATTACAAGATATCATCTTTATCACCATCTTAAACAGTTAACAGAAGCTGGTTTGGTCGAAAATCATAGAGATAAAGGGAGAGCAAAATTCTGGAAGGTTAAGGAAATTTTTGATAACACCCCCGACTCAAAAAAATCTGAACCTTCCATTGGTGAATCAATCATAAATAAAATTCCTAAAGAATTAATCCAGTTAATTAAAAATGGAGGTGATATTCTTTTTATTCCTATTGAGTCATCTGCGGCCGAAGCTATAAATGCCAAGGCAGCGATTAATGCAATCTCCAAAGAAATGGGCTTAGAATTAGAACTACCATTCACCTTCGTACCTGGTGGAATCTTAGTAGTTTCAAGAGGTCGATAAAATGGAACAAATAACTCCCGAAAATATGGATGAAACTAGTATTACCTTAGTTTCAAAAGTTAATATCCCTGCTACCTATTGTCCAAAGTGTAAACTTCTACTTCCAGAAGGAGCTGGTGAAAAACAATGTATCAGTTGTGGTGCAAAAGTGATAGTCAAACTACCATCACTTGAAAACGAGTGGGAAAAAGAAAGAGTTGCTTGTCCAAAATGTTCCAAAGTGCTAATTGCTGGAGTAAATAAAAGACCTTGTAAATTGAAATGCTCATCTTGCAATCAAAAATTTACATTAACTAAAAAAATCATGAAAATTGAGATTTGTTGCCCAAAATGCGAAAGAAAGCTAAGAATAAAAAGATCACCTGGGGAAAAAATAATCAAATGTCCTGCTTGTGAAATGGATGTAAAAATAAAGTGTTAAATCATAGAATGGTTCAATGTAATTTGTCCCAAATTAATCTCTTCTTGAAATTTTTTACCTACCTCGTTTAATAATGATAAGAATACGTGTCTTTGTCGGTGGGATGCGCTTGAGTGTTAGCGGTAGCAATAATGATAATGAAATTTCAAAAGTGAATGAAGACGTAAGAAATAGTAAACCAAGCCTTGCAGCTCTGAGAAATTCAATTACGGGAAATGATTCTGGAACTACATCCCATACTATGTCAGAATCTGAAAGACGAAGAGAAGAACAAAAAATTAAATTAGACATTACCAGAGAAAGAAGATTAAGACTTCTAGAACAGAATGATAGACTTCAAACCATAAAGAAAAATGTGGAAATGGAGCTCGAACTACAACATCAACTAACCCTCGAACAACTTGAAACTGAGTGGAGAAGAGAAATGGAGGCCGATTTAACAAAATTACAGCAAGAAACTTTACACAACAATGAAAAAATCTTGCGAGAAGAATTTGAACAAAAATTGATTAGAGAACAAAGTCAATTATTTGACGAAATTAGGACTCAAAAAGAAAGGAAGTTAGAAGAATTTCGTAATCACACCAATACAAGATTAGAAAATGAATTAAAAATAGAATTCCAAAAAAGATTAGAATTTCATCGTGAAAGACTTGAAATCGAATTTAATCAAGCTTATTTTGAACAATCTAATGCACTAAGCGAAAAAATACGAGATGACTTAGAGAAACAATTTGAAACCGAAATTAATGCTGAAGAATTCAGATTAGAGAGCCTCCACAAAGATAGATTATCTGAAAGAGAGTCTCAATTACGAACCTCAATTAAAATTAGATTAGAACAACAAGCAAAAGAACGAATGGAAGAGCGTGAAGCTCAGTTAAGAGCTGAATATGCAAGAAGGGGACGACAAATTGAAGAAGAAATTGCTATTCAAATTCAATCTGAAATCGAAGGAGATATGAAAGAACAAACTAGTTTACTTGAACAAGAAATGAGAGAGGATGTTGAAATGGCTCTGGCAAGAAGAAAGGAAGAGCTTAGAACCCTCATTGAAAGAGAATTAAGTGAGAACTACTCTGATAAACTTGCTGACAGAAAATCAAGATTGCAAGAGAGGTATGACTTGTTATTCCAGCAAAGTGTTGATGAAATAGATTCTCAATTAAGAAATCAAATTAAAACTGAAATGGATAGAAGATTAGATGATGAATTTAATACATATAAGATTTCAAAAGAGGCGGAAATGCAAAATGAATTATCTAAATTTAGATTTGAGCAAGAAAGTAATTTAAGAGAATCACTGTACAATAATTATGAAGATAAGCGGAAAGAATGGATCAAAAAGATGCAACTTGAATATAATGCTAGAGAAGATGCTTCAAAAAGGTCCATCTTATCCGAAATTGATGCACAAATGCGTAATGAAAGAATTACTAGGGAAACTGACCTAGAATTACTGCGTGAAGAGACAGGGCTTGAATTAGAAGTTGAAATGGAAGCAAGACTTGAAGAATTCCGTGGAAGAAAAATGGAAGAAGTGGCTACTCATCTGGAAAAACAACTACTAAAACTTGAAGAAATCATGAGAAATAAAGCACTTATTGAAGTTAGACGAAGAGAAGGAGAGATTCGCAAAGAAATTGAGTCGCAACTTGGAATTAAAAGAGAGGAAATTCGTGACAGATTAAAAATGTTAAACGAGCAAATGGATAAATTCCGAGAGATGGCTGAAGGTAAAATGCGTGAACAAATTAGAGATGATTTCGAAGCTGAAATTACTAATGAAGAAGATAAGTTAGAAGAAGCTCAGGAAATAATGGATCAATTGCAAAGTGATGATGCGTTACTATCAAAGAGACAAGCTTGGCTTGGCGCAATAGCTGGAGAAAAAGTAGATCCTCTTCAACAACAAGGTGGATTATTAAGCGGAAAATTAGCTAATAGTTTAGGGAGACAAGAGCTTGCAGGAAGAGTGCCGAAAACAACTCCTATTGAAGGCGGTGTTCCAATAAGTGGTACGAAACCAACATTAAAACCAATTAGAACTCCATTGACAAGCACTGGAAAAACTGAAATTATACTACCAAAACCTGTTCATAAATCTATCAAACCTAAATTAGAACCCTTAAATGATCTCGAATTCAAAATTCCTGATATGGTAGATGAGGAAGTTGGTTCACCACAAGATGATGAAGAAATTTCAAAAGTTCTAGAAGAGACATTGGAAGATGCTGATCAGATTATAGAAATGCTGTCTACAGAAATCGAAGAACGAGAACAGGTAATTGAAGAAGTAATTACTAAAGCAAAACTTGGTACATTAAGAAAAGTTGAAACTCCAACATTGCGACCATCTTATGCTAAATTAAAACCTGTAGAATCTTCAGTATTAAAACCTCAAACAACTAATTTAATTCCATCAAATAAACTTGTGTTAAGTCCTGATGATTCTAATTTAAGTAAGCACAATGAAAATGTTCTTGTTCCTGAAACTAAATCAAAATTCTCGTCTAAAGAATTGATGAATTTGGTTATGGATGATATGAAAAATGAGAAATTAGAAGAAGAGTGATTATTCATTCCGTCTTATTCATAGATGAGAACCTGTTGGCGTAATCATGCGAAAAGTAGCAAGTTACGTTTTTGTATTATTCTTCTTGGCAGCTTTTTCACCAGTTGTAAGTTCTTTGAGCACTATTGAATTCTCAGGTTCTGAAGCAAATAACTGTATCGATTTACCTTGTGTTAATGCGGGAGAAATAGTTTACACGCTTGATTCGAAACCAGTTAATATGTGGAAAACAAATGAAGAAAACTATCTTTTTGTCGGGGAGAACGGGTTCGTAAACTTATACAGTCTATCTGGAACTGGGTTTGAAAAGATCTGGCAGTTGGAAGTCGACGGAAATGGTAATATATCTTCCGCTGAGTACAATAATGAGTATCAGTTATTAGCAATTTCAAATGAAACAGGTACTCAAATTGTAGATGTAGGGGAAAACAGAGAAAAATTGAAATTTATTCCTAGTTTAGTTGAAATAGTTGACATAGCTTGGGACCCCACTAAAGGATCAGATGTTGATAATGATCTAATAATTGATTTACCACATATTTGGATTGCATTAAAGGATAGTAAAAAAGCAGTACAGTATGATTTAGAAGAAGAATTACCAACTACTCTTCAGACTAATGAACATACCGAAGGAATCGGTGCGATTCATATCCTTAATGATGGCACCATTATTACATCTGGTGAAAATGAAATTTTTATCCACAGTATTAATAATTTTAACCAAGTAATTATTACTGATGTAATAACACCAACAATTAACGGTAATTTAAACATTATTTTAGCAAATAATAATGAGACGAAAATATTTTTTTCTGAATACAACAATAAAAGAATTATCTCTTACGACACTAATTCATGGGAACCATCGTCAATTAATCCACCAGGAAATAATCCAATTAATCTAGGTTTTGAACAAATTGAGAGTGTACTTGTTTCTATTGATGATACAATTCTTCTGGGTACTGGTGATAAATTATTCTTCATTGAGTCGGAAACGATGATTGAAGATGAGAATCAATTAGATTATCCCTTGGGTATAAATGCAATTTCTAATACTGTTTACGGAGGTATTATTGTTGTCAGTGATAAGAATGTCTATCTTTTAGATTTCGATTCAGACAGTGACGGCATCACTGATACAAAAGATGATTTCCCTTATGATAGTACACAGAGTGTAGACTCAGATGGTGACGGGTGTGGGGATAATTTAGATGGAAATAATCCCGATATTTTTCCAGATGATGAATTTGAGTGTCAAGACAGTGATGGTGATGGAGTTGGAGATAATGGAGACGATTTCCCTGATGATCCATCAGAAAATAAAGATACTGACGGAGATGGTTATGGAGATAATTCAGATAAATTTCCAAATGCTAAATCTCAATGGAATGATGAGGACGATGATGGGTTCGGCGATAATCCCGAAGGACAACTATCGGATGATTGTCCAGAAGTTTATGGTACATCAACTAATGATAGGAGAGGTTGCATAGACTCTGATGGAGACGGCTGGAGTGATCCCAATGGAAGTGATAATCTTAATTCGGATAAATTTCCGAATGATGGCACTCAGTGGAAAGATTCTGATGGCGACGGGTTTGGAGACAATCCAGACGGCAATAATGGCGATGATTGCCCAAGTGAATATGGCACAAGTAACAAGACACTAGAATATAATTCTGAAACTGAGATTTGGCTTACTCCAAATTATTTTGGATGTAAAGATGGAGATTTAGATGGTTTTGCTGATAGTACAGATCAATTTAATAACAATCAAAATGAATGGTTAGATGCAGATAATGATGGCATAGGTAAAAATTCAGATTATAATGATAATGATGACACATATTCAACTCTTGAAGGTAAATGTAGTTTACAAGATGAAAATAATATTTCAGATGATTGCATAATAACTGACGATAATATTAAATCTGATGATGAACTAAAACAAGAACAATTACAAACATCGATTAAGAATGCAGCAGTTTATGGCGGAATTGCTTTTGTGGTAATAGTTATTATGATATTAGTTCTTGGTCAAGTTTTTAAATCATTAGGGACTAACAAAAAAATCAGAATTGAGAAAGACTCCATAAAAAATGAAGAAGTATTAGCTAGTGAATCTGGAGTTGGATTTGAGTATGACTCTACATTTTCAGGTGAATCTGGATGGGATGATAATCCAATCGATGAATTAAAAATTAATTCTGCATCTATTAGCCAAGCATTTGAAGAAAATTCAGAAATCAAAAAGGATTCTGAATCAGGAAACAATTTATCTATCGATAAGTCCCCCAATAATGGAATTCCTAATGAAACTCCCATTGGAATTCCACCAATTCCCGATTCTGGACTACCAACTGGATGGACAATGGAACAATGGAAATGGTATGGTGAAGAATGGTTGAAAAATAATAAGTAAGTTTTATCTGAATTCTATAGGTAATGCTTTCTTAATCTCTCCTAATTTTTCACCAGTGAAAATTGACTTACCATCAGAATTTTTAAATGTATTAACTAACAACCATAATATTTTATTCCATTCTTTAGGGTTTGAAATTAATCTTATTTCACCACATGCCGCTTTTTTTAATAATGAGCATTCCAATGAACTTTCATCAAATAAACCTTTGACAATAATCGATGCATCGACGACATATTGTTTGGGATGGTATGACATTATAACACCTAAAACGGGGATAACTCTAATTTGCTAATCAAAGAATTTACATCAATTTCTTTAATCTGTTCTAAATTATCTTGAAGCTGTTTTGATTCTGTACTTAAACGACTAAGTCTTTTTTCCATTAATAAATGTTCCAATAATAAATCTATATTCTTAAATTCCATCATTGAACGCATTTGATTTAATTTTCTTCTTGTTTCTAGGCTCACACTTACCGATGTCATTCCTTCTGCAGTCATGATAACAATACTGTACAATTTACATTACTTAATTTAGTTACCTTAATTAATTAAAAAATTTAAGTTTCAATAGTATTTTCAATTGACCGAGTATAAAATTAATAAAAATTATTCACGGTTTAACAGAAATTGACTAGTTCTTGTAACCCCATGTTTTTTCATTAATTCCTCAACTCGGTGATGTATTTCTTTTCCTAATGTCCAATATTGATGACTTCCTTTACCCTTTGAATCATTTCCGGGTCTATGAAGTAGCACAGTCGGACTTCCTTCAGAAGGTGCCTCGGCGATTTTTACTAATCTTTGGATTAGTGTATTAAAAACTTGATTAGGGAAATATTTTGATACTTCCTCACAAACCATCCTAGAAAGAGTACTTTTAGGTAGTACCATCGTCATAGCAATTCCAAATAATTTTAAATTGGGATTTATTCTTCTTTGTACTAATTTAATAGTGTTCATCAGCAAGCTCATCCCTTCAAGAGCGTAATATTCTGCTTGCACTGGTGTCAAAACCCAATTTGAGGCTGCAAGAGCATTTATTGTCAATAACCCCAAGCTCGGAGGGGTATCAATAATTATGTAATCAAAATCATGCAAAATATGCGCAATACCTTCTTTTAGTCTTGTTTCACGTCCTATTTTTGTTGACAACTCAATATCTGCTCCAGATAAGTGAATATTTGAAGGAAGTAAGTATAAATTATTTATCTTCAGAGATTTTGGTATTCTGTCACTAGAGTTTGATAAACTCCAGGCATTTCTCATAGATTCAGTTAGTAAATCTGGAGAAATAATAAATTCATCCATTAAAGGCAATTGCTCTCCCAAATCATTCATTAAAACATCACTAACAGTTTTTTTTAACTTACTCTTATCGATTCCAAAACTAGTAGAAACATTCCCTTGTGGATCTAAATCGATTAAGAGTACTTTAGATGGTGGAATTCCATATTTCCTATTACCTTCAGCTAACACAGTAGCTATATTAACTGAAGTGGTAGTTTTAGCACAACCGCCTTTTTGATTAGTTACAGCAATAACCATTTTGTATGGATCCATTAAGATTCTCTCCTTATGAAGTTTAAAATCTATCCTTGAATCACTGGAACTGGAACTTCTGAAAGTATTTTACGCAGAATGTGCATACCAGTAATTCCGCGAATTTTTGCTTCTGGTTTTAGTACAATTCTGTGAGATGCAACTTGGAGTGCTATTCCTTTTATGTCATCAGGTGTAACAAAATCTCTTCCTTCGATTGCTGCTGCTGCACGTCCAGTTTTAAACAACGATTGACTAGCACGCGGGGATGCACCAGTGACAACTCTGTGATCTTCACGTGTTCTTTGTACTAATTCAACAATGTATGATAGGATTGCAGGATCAACATGTACAGTTTCTAATGCTTTTTGCATGGCTACCACTTTTTTAGGAGATGTCACTTGTTCTACGTCATGATCATCTTTTCCTCTAATTTTTCTACGAGCTAAAATAGCCTTCTCTTCGGCACGTTCGGGGTAACCCATGCTCATTTTCATCAGAAACCGATCCATCTGTGCTTCAGGAAGAGGATATGTACCCTCTTGTTCAATAGGATTTTGCGTAGCTAATACAACAAACGGTGCTGGTAACTTATGAGTAATTCCCTCAATTGTAACCTGTTTTTCTTCCATCGCTTCAAGCAAAGCAGCCTGAGTCTTTGGCGGTGCTCTGTTAATCTCATCCGCTAGTAAAATATTCGTGAATAGTGGACCGGCTCTTAATTTAAATTCACCAGATTTTTGGTCGTACATGTAGGTTCCCATAATATCAGAAGGTAACAGATCAGGAGTAAATTGAACTCTTTTAAATTTACATCCAAGTGCTTTTGCAAAAGTGTTGGATAGCATTGTTTTCCCTAATCCTGGAAAATCTTCTAACAACATATTACCGTTTGATAGAATTCCAACAGTTACTCTACGTAGATTTTCTTGTTTTCCAATTATTACTTTACCGACCTCACTCATCAACTGATTTGATATGTTACTAACGGTGTTTATTAATTCTCTAGACCGAGCATCGCCGCCTCCCGCGGATGCACTATAACCTGCACTCATACTACTAACCTAAACAACGTGCTTGGATATTTGTACTTCAACCTTCGGTATCTTTACTTCAAAAATTTTACCAGAAAAGATATATTATCTACCCCAAAAATGATCTTTTTTTCGTTGTATTTCTATTAATTCTAAAAGTATCTCATTCTCAGATGAACTTAAATCCATTTTCTGTAATTTTGAAGCATGAAGACTTGGAATGTCTACTAGAAGAATATCTTCTTCATTCAGATTTCGGCCTATTGTGACTCCTTTGATAGCCACAGCTACCTCTTGACCACTTTCCGCCATTTTAATTGTATCTTCGCCGATTCTAATTGAGCGTATTTGACCTATCCTTTTTCCATCTAATTTTAGTAGATATTGGCCAATCTGAATTCTCCCTGCTAATACTTTTATACCAACCACTGCAGGATTATTTCGTCTAAAAACATGATCTTTCAAAAGCAAGATTTTCCCTGGATGAACTAGACTTTCTCTTTTAGATTCTGATAATTCTCTTTTACGATTTTCTATCCAATCATCAAACTTCTCTAAAATATGATAAATTACCTCTCCAGAAATTAACTTTATTTCTTTATTTTTTTCTAGTGATAATAATGCATCTTTGCTGACCGCAGTATTAAATGATAATATTACACGGTGCAATGGATTATTTGATATTTCTGCGGCTCTAACATCTTTTTTCTTAATTTCTCCAATTGTGGCAGATCGTATAGGCACTTCAATTTTATCTAATTCAAATGCAAGTGCTTCCAAACCTCCCAAAGTATCTGACTTAATTACAACCCCTTCTTCTTCTAATTTCACTGATATTTTTGATTCTAATTTGGCTGACTTAAATCTTTGAAATGCTTCTGGAGATATTAATTCTAATGAATTATTTCTCTGGAGCTTTAAATCTCTTACTCTATCTAATTTCCCATCAGCATTAGCTCTTGCAATATCACTTGTTAATTTTTGAACTTTTTGTAGAACACGTGAATCCTCTTTAGAAAAAACTCTCAATGTAGTCCCAACTAAAACTTTATCAAAAAATGGCCCATTAATTTTAATCCCCCCTGCAGCATTTACGGTATTAACTGAATCCCATCTATCTCCAGCATCTCGCATTTCACTCATCCCCCTCGGGGAGAACATACCCTTAATGTGGGACCAAAAGGGACCCTCTTGAGAAACTAGTAAAACTTCATCTCCCTTCGAAAGAGTCCCTTTATATAATATCAAATCTAGAGTTTTGCCTAATCCTTGTTCATCTTTCAATTCAAGTATAGTTCCTTCTCCGTGGCCATGAACATCTTTTAACCTTTCAACTAGGAATCTTTCTGCTAATCCAATAGTTATTGCCAACAAATCTTGAATTCCTTCTCCTTCTTTTGCTGAACAGGGTACTGCAGCAATGGTATCTGTGAAATCTTTAATTTTTGAATATAAATCAACGTTAAATCCATATTCAGATAATTTTCCGACTAACTCCCAAAACTTTTTATCGAAGGTTTCCAAAACTTCTTTGGATTGACTTTGCATGGATTTTCTAGTGCTTCTGTTAGGGATACAATTCCAACCGTGGATTCTGTCAACTTTATTCAAAGCCAACACAAATGGTGTTTTCTGTTGTTTTAAAATTCTAATAGACTCAAGTGTTTGTGGCTGACACCCTTCCATAACATCAATTACTAAAATTGCAATGTCTGCTAATGCTCCTCCTCGACTTCGTAAAGCAGTAAATGAATGGTGTCCTGGCGTGTCTATAAACAATAAACCAGGTGAATTAAATTTTTTACCTCCTAACAAATCACCACAAACCTCGTTTAATAGATTAGCTGGAATTTCCGTAGCGCCAATATGCTGAGTGATTCCACCTGCTTCTCGAGCCATTACAGATGATCTTGAATTAACACCTAGTGAACGAATATGATCTAAAATACTTGTTTTACCGTGATCAACGTGTCCCAAGACAGCAACAATTGGTTGTCTTTGTTTTGAAGTTGCATCGTTATTCAAAATAAAGCCCCCTGGACAAGGCGCCATCATCTACTTTCGTAAACCCATCGTTCTCGATTAGACTCCCATTCATTGATCCCTTGAGGGAACCACAGCCCAAGCTCAAATGTGGCTGTCTCTGGACCATCACTGCCATGAACTAAATTGTACCCTACATCCATTCCTAAGTCGCCTCTAATAGTACCTGGTGGAGCTTCTCTTCCATTAGTGGGTCCGATAATATTTCTTGCAACTGAAATTGCATCTTTACCCATCCATGCCATTGCAACTACTGGAGATGTCGTTACAAATTTAACTAATCCTGGGTAGAATGGTCTATCTTTGTGTACCTCGTAATGTTTCGAAGCTAGCTCTTCAGATGGAGTGAAACTCCGTAAACCTACTAATTTAAGTCCTTTATTTTCAAACCTAGAAATAATATTTCCTACTAGACCTCTTTGAACTCCGTCTGGTTTAATCATTACAAATGTTGTTTCCATTTATTCACAACCGTGTTAGTTTATTTTATTCCACCTTTTACATAGTGTCTAGTCCATTTAACCCTTCTAGGATTACGATTTAAGTTTACCATATTTTTTCGTTCTTTGGAACTTTTGAACCAGAGAACAGTGCCGTCTTTTCTAACAACCATAAAACCTGTTCCAGGCTCAATCTCTTCTCCAGAAAAAGTACAAATTCTTTGTTCAGGCATTCTATCGGCCTCCTAATTTCCTCGCTTCACGACCAGTGTCTCTCAACATTAAAATATCTCCAATTCTAATTGCACCAACCACGTTACGTGTAATGATTCTTCCTACGTCCCTAGGATTAGGTGCATCATTTACTCTGACTTTTACTTGTGTTGCTTCTCCAGTCATTCCCGTTCTGGCAACTATTTCAACAACTTCAGCTGGCCAACCTAGTTCCTCACTCATCTATTCACCTCAATTGATTGCTTCTTTTATCTTTCCGAGTACAGTTTCAAATTTCTCTTGCAAAGGTTTTGGTATTTCTAAAAGAGCAATAGAAGCAGTTTTTACGCCATCTGGCAATCCAGATTCTTTTCCGAGGTATTCTTGATGACGAACATAACCGAAAGGAATCTGTTTTTCATCACAAATCATCGGTATGTGAGCTAATAATTCTGGTGGATTAACATCTTCTGCCATTATTATTAGTTTAGCAGAACCTCTCTCTGCAGCTTTCGTTACTTCATTACTGCCTCTACAAACAGCACCATCCTTACAACTTGATACTAAATCAAAAATTGCGTCTTCTAAATCTTCCGGGGTTTCAAATTTTACATGCACAGTCACTGGAATCACTACCTCTTGGCATCAGTGCCACGACATGGTGCGTATAAACCCAACGCAGGAAAAATAATTCAATCATTAATCAATTCTTCAATTCCTCTACACAATGCGAAAGCAGAAGATACTACTGAACGAGGATTTTTAAGTGAATCTGACGCTACAACTCCATCTACATATTTATCTAATTTTGAAATAGCTCCACCAGTAAACAATCCATGGGAACAGGCTGCATATACAGCTTTGGCACCTTGTTCTCTTAATGCCTCACTAGCCCTGCAAATTGTCCCTCCAGTAGAGATCATATCATCAACTATTGTAACAACGGCACCGTTTACATCTAGATTTTTTGCTTTATGAACAATGTTATGCGCATCAATTCTTGTTTTTTCTAAATATGAAAATTTACAATCGATTTTTTTAGCTACATAACTGGCCCTTTCAATTGCACCTTTGTCTGGAGATAAAATAAAGTCAGGATTAATTTCTTCCTGTAGATATTCAGCTATTTCACTCATAGATGAAGAAAATGTTACCTTAGTTGGTAAAGATTCAAGAACTTCGGGGGCATGTAAATCTAAAACAGTTATCCCGTCACATTTTGTCGATAATAACATTCCTATAGATCTAGCAGATATTGCTTCTCCTTGGTTAAACCTTTTATCTTGCCTAGAATAACCGAAATATGGTATGGCTAAATATAAACCTGATTTAGTGGGTTCGCAATCAATACCTTTGCCTCTGATGTCTGCTAACCTACCTTCTTTAACGTCGTTAATTGCTTCTAGGAGCATTAATGTCTCAATTATACAGGTATCTGGAAATGTGTTTGACACTAAGACAACTGTAGATGACCTAATTTTCTGAATACTTGATTCTGGTACTCTAAAATATCCTTCACTGTCAGGAAAACGTCTTGCTTCTAATGAGTGATGCTCACATCCTAATATTTGAGCCATGTCTTCTGCAATATGCTTGCAACTACTTCCAGATACAACTAACAAAATAGCCCCCCCTTGACACTCCGAAGAACTCTTTACTCTTTGATTTATGCGAGAAAAACCCCAAAATCTCGTGTTGAGCAAAGAGGAGTGGGCGAGGCAGGATTTGAACCTGCGGCCTCCCGGTTATCAGCCGGGTGCTCCAGCCAAGCTAAGCTACCCGCCCATTGCAGTCCGCCCAACGAAGAACATATGATAACGATGACGGTAAATAATTCTAAGAAGTTATACTAGTAGTGATTACTGATGGCGAAGGGCAAAGATGCATTTTTTCACGCTTTAAGCATACTGGATTTTCATTCTATTAACTTCCAAAATTTATCTACTAAAAATCATTGGTATGATAAAATTCCAGGTTTAATCAGTAAAGAAACTAACAAAAATATTGAAAATCCTGCACAAAGAGTAGTGCTAGAATTTTCATCTGATTTTCAAAAATTAAACAAGGAGGGACCTTTAATAATATTGTGTGATAGTAGTAAAAATATCAACCAAGATGCAAAAATCGTTTTTGAGGCATCATCGGGTGAAGACTGTGCAAGATTATTATTTGTTTCCCATATTGTCTGTCAAAGATTCGCAAAACCCGTAGTTCTGGTTATTTCAATGGAATGTCTAGAAAATGATTTGAAATTCAAACCAGAACATATTCCTTTCCCCCCAAAATTTGTCATAAGAGATAAAACTTGGAAACCTGATATAGTTAAATCAAATCATCCCGCATTAAATTTCAAAAGAATCTCTTTTGAAGATGGGAAAGGCCCTAGAGATAAATCTAATTTATTAATTATTTCTCACGGTAAAAACTCAATTGAAGTTAATAAATTAATTGAAAACAGTAATTCCAAGAATATCAGACACTTAGAACTCCAAACCTTAAGACCAATTTCGTTGGAAATTATAGAGAGTTCAATGAGATTAGTTGAAAAAATAATTACAACTGTGGAAACGTACAAATGGATTTCTGAATTTATGGATATCAGAGCATTCGAACTTGATGATATTGAATCACTACTAAAATAATTCAATCTTCATCAGTATTAATATCTGGACCATTAATTTGAATGTAGCTAGGTAAAGATAACAGTTTGGTAATGGTCCTAGATAATACTACTTCGTCGAGACTTTCTCTTGTTTTAGAGAAAGCATTAATTGGAATATTAATTCTTTCAGGTAATCCAAAGTCTCTTCTTACACTTGGCCTAGTTTCAACAATAACTCCCCTGTATGTTCTTTTCTTTTTCAATAATCCAACAATAACCCCAACTTCGTTACCTTGATTGTCTTGTACGGCCCTATCCTCCATTTCGTCTGGAGCGTACAAACTCTCGTCAATCCTTACGGTGTTTCTCCAACGCCTCTGGAGTTCTCTCATTGATTTGGATAATTTAACAGATCCGTCATCCATAATGCTGTGTACCAATTCCTTCGATAAGGGAGCCATTTCAGCAGGTTTTCTCATGTATTCATCTGCAATATCAGATTCTACGCTAATTCTCATAGATCTGACTCGATCTGTGTTCGGATGGTTACGCTCACCAACAATAACTCCCACTTTTGTTTCCCCAACATAAACATCTCTTCTCAATAATTCTTGTATAGTATATTCATTTCTCGTCATTCGCATCCCTCTAGTTTTTCTCCTTAGCGCCTCTTTAATCAATACAGTATATATAATATCCGATAATCTTGTTATTTAATTATTTAATTGAAATAGTGAAAAAATAGTATTTATTCAATTGAAATATATTAAAAAAAATTTTAATAATTAGTGTATATATAAATCAATTTTTTAGCCTTTTTTAAAATAGATATTTATTAGTTTTCCAATTAAGAAAATTAAAAAAGTCAGCAGATAATTCTTCTGATTAATTTTATTATTTCTCAATTGAATAATTAATTTTTTAATTGAAAAATTTTAAATATGTTTGAGCCATTATTCGATACCCATCAAAGGGAATTGTTGATGAGTGTCCACAGTACAGGATATACAGGAGGAGACCGATATGCACCCTACAATTTCGAAGTTGCATGAGATACGCAAAAAAACTGGAGAAAGGAAAACGTCAGGATTAAACGATATTATTATATCAGAATTTCTGAATGAGTATTCACAGTTAGAATTAGCAATTAACGAGGCCCACAAGATACACTCCAAACTTATCCAAGAAGAGCAAGACGAGATAATCCAAATGGATGAGGAGGGCCTGATAAAGTATTTACAAGATGATTTCGTCAATTTTTATTCAGCACCAACAGTGAATCCATATGTTGCATTGGCTGCTAGAGGACCGTGGATTATCACATTCCATGGTGCAGTTATTCACGATAACGGAGGTTACGGAATGCTAGGTATGGGACATGGTCCTGAAAATGTAATTTCTGCAATGAAGGAAAACTGGGTTATGGCGAATGTTATGACTGCTTCATTTAGCCAAAAAAGATTAGCTAAAAAATTAAGACAAGAAATTGGTTACACTAGAAAAAGTTGTCCATTTGAAAAATTTATTTGTATGAATTCTGGCTCTGAATCAATGACTGTAGGGATGAGGATATCAGATGTCAACGCTTTGAAAATGACAGGCAAAGGAGGACGTCATGAAGGTAAACCGACACACATGATTGCAATTGAAAGAGCGTTTCATGGCAGAACTGATCGCCCTGCACAAATATCTCATTCTTGCAAAGATGGATATGATAAGAATTTAAACACTTTTCAAAATAGAGAAAATTTAACNTTAATACCTGCTAATGACATAGAAGCGTTACAAAAAGCATTTTCTGATGCAGAGGAAAATGGATACTTTGTAGAATTACTTGCGATTGAACCCGTCCAAGGTGAAGGAGCACCTGGGGTATGCATTGAAAGAGAATTCTATGACGAAGCAAGAAAACTCACCCTCGAACATGGATCGATGCTAATAATTGATTCTGTTCAGGCTGGTTTACGAGGACAAGGATGTTTGAGCATTGTGGACTATGAAGGTTTTCAAGATGCAGAAGCTCCAGACATGGAAGCATGGTCGAAAGCCATCAATGCTGGGCAATATCCTCTTTCAGTTGTAGGAATGAACAAAAGAGCCTCTGAAATGTATGTTACTGGTATTTACGGAAATACGATGACTACAAATCCAAGAGCACTTGAAACTGCGATCGCCGTCCTTGACAAAATAACTCCAGAGCTAAGAGAAAATATCCGTGGTAGAGGTAAAGAGTTGAAGAAAGGCTTAGAAGATTTAAAAGAGCAGTTTCCTGAATCAATAATTTCTGTTGAAGGTACTGGACTTTTAGTGTGTGCTGAACTTGAACCAGAAAAATTTCCTGTAATAGGTTTNAACTGTGTTGAAGAATGGTGTAGGGTTAACGGGTTAGGAGTGATTCATGGAGGTAAAAATGCATTAAGGTTTACTCCTCATTTTAATATTACATCTAAAGAAATTAATCTAATAATTGATACAGTTAGGGAAGCATTGATACATTTCAGTAAATAAAAATATCAATGAATGTATACAGGGTATTAAATGTTAAATCAGTTCACATNAGTATATGTATTCGTTTGAACATGAGACTGTTGTCGATGAGACAATTGAAAAAACTTTTTCTTGGTTTGAAAAAGAAGGCTCTTTTAGAAGGTTAATGCCACCTTGGGAGGTTTCTGAAGAGGTTTTTGCAGATAACAATATTGATGTAGGTGCAATTAGAATTTTTAAATTTCCATTTGGGCCGTTCAAAATGAAATGGGTTGCAAAGCATACGGTTTACAACCCACCAAATAAATTCAAAGATATTATGTTAAAAGGACCATTTTGGAAATGGGAACATGAACACAACTTTGCCAGCAAAAAAGAGAAGACTACTGTTACAGATTCGNTAAAATATCAAGTCCCATTTGGAGCATTCGGACATTTGTTTGCTGGAAGAAACATTAGAAATAGAATTAAAAGAATGTTTATATCTAGAGAATTAAGGTTGAAGAGAGACTTGGCTCAACATAAAATATTCTCTTCACAAAAACGTAAAAAAATATTGATTGCTGGTTCTTCTGGATTAATTGGGACCCAATTGTCAGCATTTTTAGATACTGGAGGTCACGAAATTTGGAAATTAGTCAGAAGAGAGGTTAAACCCGATTCGAATGAAATTAAGTGGGATCCTGATAAAGGAATATTGGAGAAAGAGAAAATTGAAGGATTCGATGCTGTAATTCATCTAGGAGGAGCAGGTATTGGAGATAAAAGATGGTCGAAGAAAAGGAAAGCATTGATTGTTAGTTCCAGAAAAAATAGCACCACATTATTATCCAATACAATTAGCACACTCAAAAATAAACCCGAAGTCCTAATAGTTGCTAGTGCCGTAGGATACTATGGAAATAGAGGAGATGAAGAACTAACTGAAGATAGTACTCCTGGAACTGGTTTTTTAACAGACACAGTTATTGATTGGGAAAATTATGCTAATTCAGCCAGAGAAGCTGGAATTAGAGTAATTAACATAAGAAATGGAATTGTTTTATCAGCTACAGGAGGGGCGTTAGGTAGAATGTTGCTTCCATGGAAACTAGGTGGGGGTGGACCCGTTGCTGGAGGGAAGCAATGGATGTCTTGGATTTCTTTAGATGATGAAATATACGCTATTCATTACTTACTAATGAACAAGGAATGTGAGGGTGTATATAATTTAACTGCTCCTAACCCATGTAAACAAAAAATATTTTCAAAAAAATTGGGAAAAATACTAAGAAGGCCAGCAATAGCACCCATTCCAGGAATTTCAATGAAAATAATCTTTGGAGAGCTCGCTGTGCCTCTTTTAATTGAAGGTCAGAAAGTTATTCCTAAAAGACTGGTAGATTCTGGATTTAAATTCACGCACGAGAATCTGGAAGATGCCCTAAGTGATTGTTTGGGGATTTGGAGATAAAATTATTCAATACACTAAAATTATAAAGTTTAGAAGATCAATATGGAGGGAAAATCAATTAGAATTATCGGTCATTCGGGTAGTCTAAAAAAATCATTAGAGAATAGAATTTCTGATAGAATGATTCACGAAATAACCAATGATTTAAAATCTGATATTACAATATTTTTGGATTCAAGAAAAACACCTCCAATTAAACCACCAAGAAATTCCATAATAATAAGACCGTGGAAAGAAAATATTATACCTTATAATTTNAATAATTGTATAGAATTACACATAAGAGACCTTTTAATTGTTGATCCTAAAGGTGAATGGGGTCCAAAAGATATTTTTGATTGGGGGAATGCAATAAAATCATCAATTAATTTAAATTTAAGTGACTATCCAGTAAGGTTTTGGACTTCGAAAATCGACTTAATCAACTTGATTGAAACTCTAATAGATATTGAACAAATCCCAAAATTTGTATCCATAGTATGTTCAAGAAGACCATGGACTCCTGCTGATACATTTTCAGAATTAAAAATGCTTTGGAGAAGAACTTCAAATGTCAAGCAAAATAAAATTGATGTTATTGATTTAGAGATTAGAAAAATTCCGCTTGGAAAAAGTAGAATTCAACCAGAGCAACCAAATCTTAAGAAATTGCATGAATTCTTAAAACCTTTAAATCAAGTTGGCTGGACACCGAGAACACCACTTAGAATTTCTTTAATGGAGTGCCTAGAAAAAATAGACGATATTGAATGAAATTTCTTCCAAAATAATGATAATAGAATATAGAAAGGGCTTGTCAAGGGGACTCAAATGGACAATTTACCTTTATCCAATGTTGAGCATGGAATTACTTATTTTGCGGTGGGTATCATAATAGGATATGCATCAGCTAAGTTTCTAACTGGAAAAACCCCTCAAATAAAGTTCTGGGTTTTNCATGTACACCACTGGATTTGGGCCACATTAATCATTATTTTTTTAATGATAGNGAATTTGACTAATCCGTTATTGATTGGTATATTTACAGGAGTTGCAGTAGAAGGTCTAACTTATGATGATTGGTCATTAATCAGGAAGGATAAATGAGCCATTATTTTAGCGATTCAATTAGTAGCCTGTGGAAATGATGCACGCCAGTCTCTTTCTCGGGAGAGTATCTACCTTGAGAATAAGAATCAGAACTCAACCCCAATTGCACTGCTTCCACTACTTCTTGATCTTCAATCTCAACTTTATCTAAATCACCTCCAGCACCTTCAGAAGTTAAATGAGGATTTTTTACATACCCTCGATAAATTACCTCAGTTTTTTCGATGTTTAATGGAACCACAATATTTACCGATAAGCCCCACGGATAGAAATTAAACATCGTATTAGGAAATACCCAAAAATAATATGCTGCAACATTTGAACCAAAATCTGGAGATTCTTCTGGGAGCTCGAAACATAAATCCTTTGATTTTGAATAACCTATTTGTAAAACCCCGTTGGAAAATAATTCGGTTTTATAGGATTCATTCTCAATTATCTTATTTAAATCTCCATGAACAAAAGGTATATGAAATCCTTCCAAATAGTTATCAACGTATAACGCCCAGTTTGCATTTATGACATGAGATCTGTCTTTACTTGGTTCAAAACTAAAATTTTCAATATCCATCCATCCGATTCTTTTTTCCAGAAACTCTATAAAATCATGGAAATTCTCATGATCGTTCTTACTAAGAAATAAAATATTTTTCCATTCTTGTAAATGAAATTTTTTCAGATTATCTTCCACAGTAGGAAAGTTTTCTACCGTTTCGAATTTTGGCATTGATTGAAATTTTCCCTCTAAATTAAATTTTCTTCCATGATATGGACAATTAATTCTTGGCAGAGTACATTTCTTGTTAACTAATAGCATACCTCTATGGGTACAAACATTTGATAATGGATTTATATCCGATGTCTTACTTAATACGATTTCCTCATTCATTAATGAACCCATTCTACCTAATGGAATTAAATTACTGTCTTCAAATTCTGATGCGTGTATTGCAAAGTGCCATTTTTTATGAAAAATTTTTTTAATTCTGGAGAATTTTTCTGAATCGATATAATAGTCTGAATGAAGAGTTTTTGCAAATTTAATATCTTTATGGATAAAATCTTTCGCCACNTCATTCGTAGAACGTCTTGAGATAAATAATCAACTAAGTTTTAGTGGCATGATTGTCCATATTTTTTCAAACGCCAGTAGTTATACGGCCATGGAGTCAAGAATCCTGCAATTAACATCGGAATAACGACTTCTGGCGTCAACATTGCACCTCCCGTCAAAACAACATCAGTGATATTCATTGCAGTTTCCATTGCAACCATTGAAATAAATGACATTCCCAGTGCAGTTCGCAATGCGTTTTGGAAGGGGAGTTGTTTCATTAAAATCAATGTTTCAAGCGTAATAGATGTCAATAAGCCATTCATTATAGCAAGCATCATTATTGCCATTGTGGACCAACCGGAATCTGTCCATACAAATTGGAAGTAAGCAATAGTCCCAAAATCACCAATGCTGCATCCGATTAGACACCACATTGTATTGTATGCAGATTTACCCCAGACATCTTTATCAGCCCAGTTAAAATCTATTCCCTGACCATCAACAGTGTAGCCAATTGATAAAATCGCATTGGTAAGATTTACTTTAGGAACATTGTCATGAGAAATTGTTGCGATAGAGTTTTCATGTGATACTTCCACGGATTTTACACCTGATATTGATATTAAAGCGTCATTAACCTTTGAGGCACAGCCCCCGCAAGTCATCCCTCCTACATTTAATTCTAATGTAGCCATACNACGCCCAAATAATTTAAGGTAATAAAATTTGGAGTTAAATGTGTCAATTTATACAAAATACTGAAGAGACTATGTGTTAAAACTTTCTAGGATGTTCATGGCGATAAATCCAGACGACTTTAATGAACCTGTTTTAGATTATAATTTCAGTAATACTCAAACTATTTCAGATTTAATTTTCTCAATGTCTAAGGCTGGAGGATTTACTGCAACAAAGTTAGCAAAAGCCAGAAATTTATTACAATTACAATTTAATCAACTTAGAGATAATAATTATCATCCCGAAAAATGTCTCAATTGGATTTCATTTCCTGCATGTCTCTGTGCGACAGGAACAAGAGGATTTTTTGTTGAAGCAATTAAACAAAAGAAATTCAACATTATTTCTACTACTTGTGGAACATTAGATCATGATATAGCCAGAGTACACAAGGACTATCTACACGGAGAATTTGAATTAGATGACATTGAATTAGGAGAACATGGTTTAAACAGACTAGGGAACGTAATTGTACCAAATTCATCATATGGAGAAATAATTGAAAAAGTTGTCCTACCTGCACTTGAAGAAATTAGGGCTACAAGAATCAAAGAAACTGGGTTGAATGGTACAGATCTATGGAAAGGTTTCGGTACTGTTGAGTTATGTTGGGAACTTGGAGAAAGAATCTGCGACGAATCATCTATTTTGTATTGGGCTTCAAAACATAAAATTCCTATAATTATTCCTGGAATCACTGATGGAAGTGTAGGTGCACAATTATTCATGTTTAGACAAAAGTATACTGACTTTTGGATAGACGTCCTCGCAGATGAACAAAGAATGTCAGATTTAACATGGGTTGCAGAATCGAGTAACGCGTTAATGATTGGTGGTGGTATTTCAAAACATCATGTAATCTGGTGGAATCAGTATAGGGGCGGTTTAGATAATGCAGTATACATCACTACGGCTCCTGAATTTGATGGTTCTCTTTCAGGGGCTAGACTGCGGGAGGCTATTTCTTGGGGTAAAATGCGTCCTAATGCACCAAATGTATGTATCGAAGGTGATGCTAGTTTGATTTTACCTATTCTTGGGGCTTCATTCTTTAGTTAAAATTACTTACTGGTCTAAAAATCCTTCCTAAAATTATCTTTGCAGAAACTACCAATAAGAAAATTAATGCTGATACTAATGCAATCATTGAACCGCTACTAGTATCTAATTCTGAGGATAAATAAAGTCCAAGTAATATGCCTAAAATTCCGAAAAATTGGGACCATAAGATGCATGATCGGAAGCTTTTAGCCACTAACTGTGCGGTTGCTGAGGGGGTTACCAGTATCGCAGTAACTAGTAAAACACCTATTATCTGTACCATACTTGCAACAGCTGCTGCAGTTATCACACTGAAATAAAGTCCAATTGAACGTACTGGAATTCCCTGAATCTTTGCAGCTATAGGATCAATAGAAATCGCTAGTAAACTATTATACAAAAACATCACAGAAACCAAACTAAATATACTAATTATTAAAATTAAATCAAAACTACTTTCATCAATAAGTAATAGACTACCAAATAAGTATCCTTCTACATCCGCTGTGATTCCTGCACCCCAAATCCGTAAACTGACTAAACCGAGCCCAAGCGTCCCAGTTAAGAATATGGCAATTGAAGCATCCCCCGTAAGTATATCTCTAGATTGCATTTGATCAATTAAAATTGAAGCAATGATACTAAAAATTAATGCATACCAAATCGGAGAGATAGTACCAAAAATTAACCCTACTGCCACCCCCCCAAAGGAAACATGAGCCAATCCATCTCCTAGTAATGACATGTTCCTTAGTAACAAAAAGCTACCAAGGAAACCTGCAACTATACTAACAACTAACGACGCAACTAAAGCTCTTTGAAACATTTCCAAACTGAAAAAATATGGGAATACTTCTCCAGGAATTGGTGACCAAGAAGCTTGACAATCAGTACCAAAACAGGGATTGACAATAAATTCTAAAACAGGCCCTAAGATATCTAAAACTACTGCTCCAATTCCCAATTAATTTCCCTCCTTACCTAGATTAAAAGTTATTGGAGCTAAATCTGATTGTGCAGGTTTTAAATTAATAATATACGGTTTCTCATGAGTAGGCTCAATACCTCTAAGTTCTGCAAGATTAGATAACTCAGGAAACTCTGATGTGGCCCCATCAAATTTTATGGTCTCCTCGATGTAAATCATGCGGTGAACTGTTTGTCGGATAGTAGAAAGATCATGTGAAACCATAAGTATTGTTTTGTTTTCATTGTGACATAAGTCATCAAGTAACCTAAGTATTGAGTTGCGTGATTCTCTATCGACACCTACAAGTGGCTCATCCATAATTATTATATCCGCTTTTGAAGCAAGTGCTTTACCTATTACTGCACGCTGGCGTTGTCCTCCTGACAGACTTAAAATCATCTTATCCGCAACATTTTCAAGGCCTAAATCCTGAATAAGTTTATCAGTTATTTTTTTATTTTCCTGTTTTGATTGAAAAAATGTTTCACGTTTTAACGTCCCTAAATTTATTAATTCCCTAACTGTAATTCTGAGATTTTTTGGCAAATTTGTAGCTGTTTGTGGCACCCAGCCTATCCTACCTATGACTTTTTTAGACATAGGTTCTGAATTATAAATTTCTATCTTACCAGTCTTGTGCTTTAAAACACCAAGCATTGTCAATAATAACGTAGTTTTTCCTCCCCCGTTGGGACCTACAATTCCAATAAATTCTCCGCATGATACTGAGAAATTTATATCTTTAATTATCTCTGATCCCGAACGATTGACTGAAAGATTAGTGACATTGATTACTTGAGTATCACAAGCAATCTCGTCACTAAAATTCAATAGATTCACCATTGTAACTTTTATGATATAGTATTAGTAATTTTATCAGGAAACAGTACATCCAAGGCCGAATTTTAAACTTTCCAGATTCTTGTACATCAATGACAAATAATCATCACTACTATCTGATTGACCTTCATTGTCATCTCCAGGCGCTAATTCCATGGTGTAAAGATAACGTACTTCAACACCCGTTTCATCAACTATGCTTTGAACTGATGAAGTTTTGGTATACTCTTCAATGAATAAAATATTAATATTTCCCTCATTAATTTTGTTAACCACCTTTAGAATATCCGAAGGGGAAGGATTTCCTTCAGGATCCAAACCATGGACAGTAATAAATTCGATATTGTATCTTTCTGAAATATAAGAATATGCATTATGATTTGCTGCTACAATCCTAGTTTGACAAACAGTTGAATCACCTAAAGATTCGTCAAAATCCAAATGTAATCTATCCAAAGAAAGCATAAATCTTTCTGCATTGCTAGTGAAAATCTCTGAACCGAACGGGAATTTATCTACTAGAGCATCTAACACAACTTTGACTTGTTCTTTATAAGAAAGAGGGTCTAACCAGCTATGAGGATCATAATCAAAAGCAGTTTCACCTTCTTCAGAAACAATTGTTGAATCTTCATGGTCATCATGGTCATCATGGTCATCATGGTCATCATGGTCATCATGGTCATCATGGTCACTATGGTCATCATGGTCATCATGGTCATCATGGCCATTGTGTTCTCCTTGATTTTTGGTAATTATCATCGAAATATTTGATGGAA
>PBGP02000020.1 GCA_002720095.2 Methanobacteriota archaeon | reverse complement strand
CTTGTCCTTGTCCTTGTCCTTGTCCTTGTCCTTGTCCTTGTCCTTGTCCTTGTCCTTGTCCTTGTCCTTGTCCTTGGCCTTGACCTTGTCCCTGGCCTTGTCCTTGACCTTGACCTTGACCTTGACCTTGTCCCTGGCCTTGTCCTTGTCCTTGTCCTTCGCCACCTTCGCCTTCACCTTGGCCACCGTTGGCATTTGAACCTCCTCCGCCGTTAGCTCCACCATTTCCGTTTCCACCTTGACCTTGTCCACTATCAGGGTCATAAACGTCAGGTATGCCATCGCCGTCTGAATCTGTAAACTCTCCATCATTTGGATCTGTAGGATATTGGTCGACATTATCATTACGACCATCACCATCTGTATCTATACTCCATGGATTCGTTCCAGCATTATATTCTTCAGTATTGCTTAAACCGTCTCCATCACCATCTGCATTTGCATCGCCGTTCCATAACGGATCTAATCCATTAAGAACTTCCCATCCATCTGGAAGTCCGTCACCGTCACTATCTGGATTATTCATATTTGTTCCAGCTGCTTGTTCTTCTGCATTAGTTAAACCATCTCCATCCCAATCTTGTCCACCGTCAGTGGGGTCTAAAGGATCTGATCCATCTGCACTGACTCCCGCCATAGCAGAAAGTGCCATTAAAATCGCTACTAATACGCTAATTTTTCTATTTTCTTTCATCTTTTTCACCTATTATAATATTATTAATCGAAAAAACTTCTATCGTCTCTAAAAGATAATTCGATTTACGAACATCTGGTTGAGAATTTATAATTTGAGTAGTATAAATGTCCAACGCTTTCGCACATGAAGTCCAATCGTTTTTTAAAGCTTCATTGGCTTTCAGTGTAGCGTTTTTATTATTTTTTGTTACTCCTATCATCTGTTTTTCACTCGTTTTTTTCTAGGGAACCCACTGTTCCCTCTGACTATTCGAACTTTATATTTAGTATATGAATGATACTATAATTCATAAAAGTAGTAAAGAATTTAATTGATTAAGATGGTTGGAGGGTGAAATGGAATATGTATTAAGATGGATGAATTATGTTACTGAGGAGCATCTTGACTTGAGATTCAGAGTATTAAGAAAAAATCAGCCGAAGGATTCGGCTCATTATCAAGGTATTGATTCAGATAAAAATACTAGATTTTTAGGGGCTTTTCATGACAATAAATTAGTGGGTTGTGCTACACTTCAGTTAGATCCACGAAAAAACTGTAAATATCGTATCAGAGGAATGGCGGTAGAATCTGATTTTCGTAACAGAGGAATAGGCACAAAAATAGTTAAAGAATTACAAAAATACTGCAAAAAAGAAAACACTGGTATCTGGTGTAATGCTAGAATTAAAGCAGTAAATATGTATAAAAAAAATGGATTCGTTGTTGTTTCAGAGGTGTTTGAAATTAAACCTATAGGATTACACTATGATATGGAGTGGATTCCAGAGTCATAGGTATATCTCAAAAATAATCGCCGAAATAATAGAACTAGCTATCAATACCGGGAGTAATGCCGTAACAGCACCCCCAAGCATGGAAAAATTCTTATTTATTCCAATCAATACTACTCCAATAGTAAATAATAATGGAGGAATCCAAAGGAAAACAATCATAAATTCGTCAGGACTATCGCTATCGCCATAATGATAAATTTCCAAAGTTAACCCCTCTAATAATGATTCATTTGTAGAAATGATTGCAATCTCTGAGTTTAAATCAACTACTCCTATTTCTGTTTCTTTAGGAAGTGTAAATGTGCATTTACTACCATAATACCAGCAATTACTCTGTTTTCCGATGTAATCAAATCTAATCACTTCATTGGTTAGGTTGTTTTTAATTTCTAAATATAAATCTATTCTATCGGCATTTCCGTAATTGTCGGGCATCTGTACTAGAAAAATATCATTTTTATTGGTCTCGTTTACTATGAAATTAGTTTCTTGATACACGTATTCTGTAAATTGTTGATCCCAATACCTAGCAGTAAATGTTAGATTGGAGTTGATATCAATCTCAAAAGGTAAATCTATTTCAACTGATGGGGCCTCAAAATCTAATACTCCAATTTCAAAATTATATTCATATAATTTCAAAGGGTATAAGCCCTGGTTAATACGATTAATTTCTTCTTCAAAGTTCCATCTCTCGGAACAATAAACATCTACAGAAAAATCACCGTAATTCGGTTTTTTCCATTCACTTGTGGAATCGTAAACAAATATCTCCAAATCCCAACATGATTCTATCTCGTCAGTTGATTTCAGCTCATAACTAGCGTTATGGATACTACCTGCAAAGTTATGGGTCAGAATAATATTGTCGGTTTTACTATCTGATTTATCAATAGACATCGCTACCATTAATGAAAAAAGGATAAATATGACTCCACAAATAATGGTAAATAAGAACCCTTTCCAAAAATTAGGTATCTCTTTTTTTTCTCTAAGTAACGCCTCAGGAATACTATAATTTGATAAATCCCCACTAATGAACATTCGTTGTTTTTCACTTTTTAATACAGTTTTGGAGGGGGTTTTGCTATCATCGAACAAACCTCGTTTTTCTTCCTCCATAATATACCTGATACATACCCTTGATACAAAGATAATGCATGGCATGTATATGCGGATGTTAATTCACGGAAGCGAGCATCCGCATCATTACAAGACCTTTGCTAGTATTTTAGCTTCATTCTCTTTAGAGGACGAGGGTATTTTTTTAATTTCTAATCAAGAAGCTACATCCAAAGACTTTGCTCCTAAAAATTTCTTTTTACATAAGCTTAGAGATATTTTTTGGGATTGGTTTAAAATCAACATAAACAGATATAAAAAAAATCGATGGGATTGGAGTATTTATACTGAAAATAAATGGATGAATATAAGACAGAAGGATTTAGATAAAGAATTCAAATGTCCTCCAATTAAAGGATTTTTACCCTGGAAACCTGATGTGGTATTATGTGTAAGCCCGCATGAAGGTCATACAAAATATCAACTTATTCCATGGGCAATCAAACAAAATATTCCGATAATTTCCATAGATCATGGTTGTCCTTTAGTTGTATTTCCTTTTGGGAATTATAGAGGATCCATGATGGGATGTAATGCGAATGCTGTGTGGGGAGAATTCGCGGCGAAAATAAATTCAAAACAAGGGGCGAATCGCGAGTTGCAGATTATTACTGGTACTCCCACAATAGACGATATTCCTGCTAAAAAGAAGTTAGGTAAAAGAAATCTGAAAAAGAGAATAGGAGCTAAATTAAATTCTAAAATGGTATTATTAATGACCACACATAGGGAGCCTTTGAAAACTCATTGTGATAATATATTCCAAGAAATCTGCGAACGTTATATTTTAGATGACAATATAGAGATTCACGTAAAACCGCATCCGGTAGAACTTAGAAATAACAGTTTTTTAAAAATCGATGAGAAGGTTAAAATTCATAAAAAAGATGTTGATTTACACGCTTTAATAGGGGCTAGTGACGTAATAATTTCTCCTGCAACCTCCGTAATTGTTCCTGCATTAGCAATGAATATTCCATTTGTAAATCTACTTGATCCTAATTCTGGAATAGAAGATGCGCATTTATATTCACCTCTTATTGAAATGTTAGGAAATTTGATTGGCAATGTTTCCGAATTACACGAATGGATAAAAAATCCCCCTGTTCATGACGAAAAGAAGATTTTTGAAGTGTTCAAAAAAGTAGGCTATAAATGCGACGGAAAAAATGGAAAACGTGTTTTTGATCTGTGTAAATGGGCTTCTTTGAACAAATCTGTAAGCCAATGGAAGGATTTTGACAATTAAATTTAAAGTAATTTACACTCTCTTCTAGCACCATAAAAAAATCAATAACGTGCTTACCGAAAAACAACATAATAATTAAACCCCCCAAAAAAGACAATAGTTGGAGACAATATAAGATTAATCCTGAAATTGCTTGCCCCTTTCCAATTCCTATAGCTTTAGATTTTGAATATCCTACGTGAGAGAAAATTATTCCAAAAAAAGCTAATGGTATTGATAAAAAACAACAAAGAAAAAACGATATGCCGAAAACGAATCACAGTTACATGGATGATGCTGTTAAGGGTGGCGAATACAACAAAGAACAATTTCTTCAAATTCTGCGGTGGCTCCTCGCTGTTGGTTGGGTGTTTACCAGCCTCGTCATTTTCGCGTTCGTATCACCAGAATTCAGCGACGATATAACCGTTCGAATTGGTGCTACCATAGGTATCGCCATCCTTCTTCTCATCGCCGATCTTGTCGGTTATCACTTCATTTCACAAAACATTCAGATGACCGAGGAATCAGAGATCGGAGCAACGCATACCCACTCAAGTAACAATTGGGTAGGCCCCGATGGAACCGAATCTGGGCCGGGTGTTGCAGAAGATTGGTACTTGACGTACGACGGTCCTGCACCCATTGTAGAGGATGTTTACGATGAAAACTATGGCGTAGACAGGGGAAACGGCGCTGTTCCCATCGAATTTTATTTGAAGAAATGGGGCGTACCGAAAGGCTTCGGCACCACCGATCATGAAAAACAGATTATTGAGGATAACGCCATTAGTGGTTTTTAATAGTGTTCTGAATCATTTTCATTCCAGGTTATACCACATTTACCTGAGGAAGTATTTGCTCTACAACCTGAGAGAGAATCTGTGGAGGTACTACTGCATTAAGAAACTATAATTTACGGGTAGATAACTAATTTGTGGTCAGAAATATTTCTAAGATTTCCCAATCTAATTCAGTATCTATTTCAATACTTTGGAAGGGCTCCATAGTATAAAATCCGATTTTACCCCCGAGGCGGCAATTGTATTTTTCCCATATTTTCCTTTTTGTGATATAAAATGCCCCATTTTCCTTCCTCATATTTTGCATTTCTTGTCTACGTGGCCTAAACTTAGGATCATAATTTGGGCGGGCATTTCCGATTTCATCGACTTCCCAAAAAAATGAGTGGGCTAAAGTACCAGTGGCTAATGAATCAAATTGCTCTCGTTCAAATAATTCCAAAGCTGAATCAAAATCCTCCGATTTGGTCAGTGGGGATGTAGGTTGTACTAGAATTAAAATCTCAGCTGATTGTGCAACTGAATGTTCTCTAATTACTGCTAACATTGATTCTTCGCTGCTAGTTGTATCTTTAGCATGTTCCACTGAACGATGATGTGTTTCTGATCCTAATTTTTTTCCTCTAGCTAAAATCTCTTTTGAATCACTGCTTAATATTACTGTGTCTATTTTTTTACTTCCTAGCGCCGCATTTAGACTCCAGTCTACTAATGGAGCTCCATTAAACGGTCGTAAATTTTTGTTGGGTATCCCTTTAGACCCTCCTCTGGCTAAAATAATAGCAACTATTGATTTTGAAGACAAGTCAACCCTCACTTCACTCTACGCAATTTTTCTATCATTGCCAGTTCTTGCTCATAAATACGTTTAACTCCGTCTCCCATTGCACTTTCTAATGCTCGAATATTTCTGACTAATTTTGATAAACCAGGGAATTCAAGGCTGGCGGCATGATCGCTGCCTCTTTGTGTTCTGTCTAATGTAAAATGCCTCTCAATTATTTTCGCACCTAAAGTGACTGCTGCAATATCAATTGAAATTCCCCTATGATGTCCACTGAATCCAATAATGAAGTCAGGATACTTTTCTTTTAAAACTGAAATGTAATTAAGGTTAAGTTGATTAAATTCTGCGGGATAAGTAGATGTACAATGTAGAATTGATTTAATTTCCACGTTTGCGTCTCTAATCCAATTTGCAGCTCGTTCAATTTCATATTCAGTACTCATTCCAGTAGAGAAAATTATTGGTATTTTACTCTGGCAAGCTACGTCTATTGTTTCTTTATCAGTAATTGATGCTGAAGCGATTTTCATTAAGGGCATACCTACTTCATTCATTTGAGCTGCTGAAACGGGATCCCAAGGAGAAACAAAGTAATCTAGGCCAAGACTTTCTGCTACTTTTTTTAATTCTAAATGCTCTTCAACAGATAATTCAAGTGCGTCTCTATGTTTTCCGTAAGTATCTGCGAAAGCATTGGGGGAATCATAAGTTCTGTTGTATTCTTCTGGTGTTAGTAAAGTCCTGGTATGTCTTTTTTGGGATTTGACGGCATTGACTCCTGCTTCTGCCGCTTTTTGAATAAGTTTTTTTGCATGTTCTAAATCTCCTTGATGATTTTGACCTATCTCTGCAATTATATACACACTGCCAGAATCTACAACCTCTTTTAACTTACTCGCCATAGATTGTCCTCCTAGTCTTGACTAATCAGATTGTCTGCTAAATTCTACTGAATGAATTATAACCTCACAAACTTCTCTTACCGCCCCGTGACCTCCAGATGCCAAAGTAATCCAATCCGATTGATTACGAACTTGAGGTTGCGCATTTGCAGGTGCTAACTTGATACCGACCTCATTAAAAGCCCTCAAGTCTGGAATGTCATCACCCATAAATGCCACATCATTAGTATCTATTTTTCTACGCTTTAAAATTTCTTTAACTGTAATTGATTTATCATCTGATCCAATATGTATTTCATCAATTTTTAGCTTTTTCATCCTTGATTTGGTTATCTCAGATGGTTCTCTAGAAACGGCTCCAACTAAAATTCCTAAATTTTTTAATCTCGAAATACCGTGTCCATCTATAACTGAAAAGGTTCTTTGTTCAATTCCTTTTTCATCTCTAATAATTGTTCCATCGGTAAAAACGCCATCAACGTCAAAGATAATCAATTTAATCTTTGAGAATATTTTCAACTGTTCTTTGGATATTGGTGCCCATTCTTTCGGCCATTCAATCATAATTATTCCTCTTTTTTACTTAATTTTTTTCTCACATCACTAACTGTACCCTCTGGAAAAATATGTAATTCGGGAACTGGTTCATCTAATATCTTGTCTAGTTCATTGACCATTCTGTCGAACGCCTCCAATTTTGTAGCTGCAAAAAGCCATTTCTCGACCCAATCACATTCTTTTTGTATTTTTTCGTCTTCTAAATTTTGCTTTCTTATTAATTTAGTTACATAACCTAAAATCATCGCGTCTCTGGGAGTAAGCTGATACGTTGCCCACGGATTTCTTTCTAAAACGACGTTCTGATGTTCTTTCCAGAGTGAAAATATTTTATCATATGTCCATCCAATGATTAGTACAACAATCATAACTAATAATGCAATTGATAATATACCCCAATACGTCATTGGTATTCCTAGAAATAAATCTTCGGGATTAAATCTCCATCTAATGTAGGGCCATATTAGTAGTGTTGAGGCATTAATCCAAAAAATCATAGAAATAATAGATTGCGACTGCTGTAAACGCCAGTATTGCCGCATTAACCATTTTCTTGAGGTTGAATCTGAGTTGGTGCTCATGTATTGGCGAAGTGCGCAACTGTTTTCATCTCTTCTCTATTATTTACTCCAACAAATGGGTTTATTCGATTAATAGTACTAAGGCAATACGTGCTAGAAGAAAATGCTAGATGGTTGATAAAAATGCAACGTGAAAATTTAGATTTACGTAAACCAAAAAAATTTAAGAAATTAATGGATGAAATCAAAGATAAACCCGGTATTTTTATTCGAAATGATAAAGGTATAATCGGCCATGCTAAAATGCAACGTATTGGCACACTAATTGAATTGCATACTGTGGTAGTAAATACCCCATTCAGAGGAAAAGGTCATTCGCATAAATTAATTTATACTGCTTGGGAAAGGTGGAGGCAAGATCCAATACTACACGGTAAATCTCTGGAAGAGAAAATTAATTTTTCAAAAAATATATCCGAGAAGATGAATTTACTACCTTGCCAACTCATAGTTTTTACTAGAAGTGCATCTCTAGCTTCAACTTTAATTTCGGCGGGTTTCAAACTTGCCATTCCAAAACGAAAGTGGTGGAGTCTGTGGCTATTTAAATCTCAACTTGCTGAATTAAAGATTCATCAAATAATTCATTTACTAATAAACAGATTAAAAAATTTTTTAAATTTATTAGTAGGAGAGGAAATTCCTGAAAAAACTACTAATACTGGTTTTGTAAAGAAATTTTTCCAAAAAAGAAGAAGGCTGATGCATCAATTATCTAACCTAAGCGAGTATAAGTTATTTATTCTCCAAAATGAAATGCAAATAAAAGAATGGGCCAGAAAAGGCGGTCCTAGTGAAGAATATTATCACCCTTTAACACAAATAAAGATTGCAACATTTTCTAAAAAAAATAAAAATTCACAAAGAGAAATAAACGATTGGGATTCAGGTGAGATTGAAAAAATACCTTTCATAGACTTAACTGATTAGTCTAAATTTGAATAAGTATTATCTTCATCTTTAATTCTCTGTGAGGATACTTGCATTTTACTTTCAGATGGTCGGACTGATTTACTCAAATTGATTTGATTTGGACTTTGTTCAACATTTACTTCTGAAACTACGCTGTCAAATAATCCTGCAGGTACTTGATAATCATTTTCTCCAGAATCTGATACTATTGTACTTAACCATGGAGTAATGTTTGGTGATTGTGCTGTAAAGACATAATCATTAGTTAGAATTGCATCCTGAGTTGTAAATGAATAATTAATTTTATTCTCTCCAAAGTCGACAAAAAATGCATTAAATAAATGTTGATAAATTAATGCATCGTTATTATTAATCAAACTTGTAATTGGACTTAGTGATGATTCACCCCACATTGTAGGATCTCCACCCGAAAGCATTGGAAAATAGTCAAGATACAACATCATTGATGCATTAATAGAAAATATTGGTTTTTCGTCAACATACAATATCGATAGATTAGATGAAAGTGCCCTCCATTCAATTCCAGTATTTGGATTATAATCCCATTCAACTGATTGTGTATCGGTACCCAAATCCATTGGATATGATGATACGCTCAAATTATTGATAGTTAAGCCCATTAATCCCAAAACATAATCTACATTTGGCATATTTTCATGGGATATTACAGGCGATCGATTGCCTGTTGTCCAAACTAAATCTGGTGTTGTAGTATAATAATATGCATAACAAGGGCATTCTGATTGTCCCGATAACCAATAAATTTCGTGTCCATAACTGATCCCGATCATTGTATAATTCATCGTAAACGTTCCATTCCCAGTATTATTTAACCAGGGATGTGAATCTGCATTATCTCCAATGCCATCTCCATCTGTATCAAAGCATTCTGTTGAATTTAATGGTGCCCAATCCATATTATCTTCACAAGAATCCCCATCATCGTCTAAATCTGCATTATTTCCAATGCCATCGCCATCTAAATCTTCCCATTCGTTGGGATTATTAGGGAATGCATCTGAATTGTCTCCTACTCCATCCCTATCAGTATCCATAGTTTCGTTGGCATCTTGCGGGAATGCATCGGTATTGTTACCCACTCCATCACCATCGTCATCATGAGTCTCATTAGCATCAAATGGGAACTCATCAGAGTTGTCACCGACTCCATCACCGTCAGAATCCGTAGTTTCGTTTGGATTGTCTGGGAAGTCATCCTCAGTATCGACAACTCCATCTCCATCTGAGTCAGTAGTTGGATTAGAGATAATCGTTGCACTATTTATGACAACAGGAATCGTCGGAATGTCAAGATTACCAGTTTGAACCTCAGATAACAGGGTTATTGAATTACATCCACTGGTAACTTCACCAAATACAGTGTGGACTCCATCTAGCCATGTGTGCTGGGAAATGTCATCAGGCATAATGAAGAATTGACTAGACCCAGTGTTTGGAGCACTTCTTTTTGCCATTGAAATCTTACAGGAAGTGTGAACTAAGCCATTATCTGCTTCATCAGGAACGGTGTATAATGTCGAATTAGAACATTCAGCAGAACTATTCATTGCTTGTCCGTAACAATAACCGTACCACTCGTAAGCATAACCGCCGGTTCCATTATTGTTTTCGAAATCTCCTCCCTGTATCATAAAATCATCAATAATTCTGTGAAAGGTTACACCGTCATAGTTTCCTGCTTGTACATGCTTGAGGAAATTATCAACGTGTATTGGAGCAGCGTTCAAATCTAATTCAATCTCAATATTGTGAACCGATAAGGCATTTTCCAGACTTTCTCCGTGATAAATTTCCATCGCAACAACAGGTGAGACATCAGTATTATCNNNTNCTCCATCTCCATCANTNTCTGCATTCATTNGGNTNNGTTNCNNNTTCNAATTCNTNNGTATTATTCAATCCGTCTCCGTCTTGGTCAATAGAAGCATCACTCGAATTAAGAGGGTCTAACATGTTAACAACTTCGTATCCATCAGGTAAACCATCTCCATCAGAATCAGGAGAATTCGGATTGGTTGAATTCAGAAATTCTTCCAAATTGGAGAGGCCATCTTCGTCTCCATCGTTACAGACGCCATCACTATCTCCCTCAGCCCAATCACCTTCGCACCAATGAGCATCTGAAGAGTCCAGGGGATCTAATCCATTTTGAACTTCCCAACCATTAGGCATACCATCTCCATCATCGTCTTCTAACGAATAATTATCAGATTCATCGTATGTAATATTAATGGAAATTCCATCCTCAAGTATTATTTCATCAATTCTTAAATTTTGTACTACTCCATCAATAATAATTGTGACATTACCTGGATCTAAGAATAATGGATCAAATGTTGAATCACCTGATTGGGAGATATTCCATACTGCAAAAAACAAAGAAAGGTTCAGTGTAATTGGTTCATATGTTTCAATATGTAATTTGCCCGTGTCATCATGAGTGTGTAAAAGATGCATTGCATTAGGACAGGCGACAGTATCAATTCCCATGTTTGCTGGGATAGGGATTTTAGCGCCACTAACTGTTAAATTAAGCCATGGATGAATATGCATAGCTAAATTAGAATGCCCAGTCAAACATTGATTTGGTAGTGATAAAGTATCATCTGAGGTTTCATTTCCTGTATTATTTGAAGTTTCATTTCCTGTATTATTTGAAGTTTCATTTCCTGTATTATTTGAAGTTTCATTTCCTGTATTGTTTGTGGATTCTTCTTCTTGATTATCATTCTCATTTTCCGTAATAATTGTATCATTATCACTCACACAACCAGACAAGATAGATGTAAAAATTAATAATACTACAAAAAAAGTGGGCTTCATATTTTTTCTGATAAAGAATTGGTTCATATGCTGCGGTATAAGTTATACAATATCAATTTGATTGTAATAAAAGATTCTTAATCTGAAATGTAATGGATGTCATGTGGCAGGGTTTTTATCTTATGGAAGACGAGATAATTCGAACATAATCTATTTATTGATAATCTCAATTACTATATTTTGTTTATTCTTTTTGTTTGAAACAAATTTTACACGTTCTCAAATTGCAAGCGGAGTTAGTTATTCCTCGGATATAATACCACAAACTTTCATAGCTATTTTCAGAACATTGTGCGCGTATATTACATTTCATGCCATCTTTATTTGGATGATTATGGACAAGAATGGTGCAATTATGTATGCGTTTTTTAAGAATGAAAAGGAAATCTTGTATAATCATATAAACGGTGTGGAGCGATTAGTGACATTCAGTTCTTGGAATTTAATTATTTTATGTTTATTCTTTACATCGAGTTCTTTGTTAACATGGGCTGATATATTTCAAATTCCTGTACCAGAATTTGCAATCATCATGACTCCTGTTTTATATTGTACTTCGATAGGTATGGCTACATTCACTGCGACAATTGTCACCTATATCTTGGCACCCAATGCAATAAAAAGTGGAAGAGAATATGATTATTTATTCGAAAAACATCAACAAATGATGCATAATTGGCCCGTGATATTTCTTTTCCTAGATTTAATTTTTACTAAGCCAGTTTTATCTTGGAAATTTTTAATTTTAGGAATCATTATTGCAATTGTATACGTAATTTTTGCTTATATTTTTGCCAGTTATTTTGGAGGATATTATGTCTATCAATTTATAGACCCACGGTTAAAATATTCTCCTATAATTCTGTCGCTGTTGGCTATTGCGATTTCATTTTTTTATGTGCTCGCATGGATTGGAACTAAGATTATGGAAATAAATTATTTTTTGGGGTCTCTAGCTTTTATATTTTGGTGCTATTGGATAGTATTATTCAGATCAGACTCTATAAAGAAAAAGATTGTCGAAGAATAATAAAATTATTTTATCAAAAATCTTTCTAAAAATTTGTGGATCTTTTTTCCATATGGGGGGTAAGCTAGTCTTAGAGGATTTATTCTACCTTTGAACACTACTGGTTTCGGTCTTGAAAATGTCTCAAAGCCTTCTCTACCGTGATATTGTCCCATCCCTGATGCACCTACTCCTCCAAAAGGTAAACTTTTAATTGCAAACTGTATAAGAGTATCATTAAATACAACTCCTCCAGATTGCGTTTCATTAATTATTCGTTGTTTTATTTTTTTATCTTTACCGAAGTAGTACAAGGCGAGCGGTTTCCCATTCGAATTGATTATTTCAATTGGTTCAGAAATATCGGAATAAGTTATTACAGGTAGTATTGGTCCAAAAATTTCTTGTTGTGTGATGTCCATATCTTCAGTAGTTTCAAAAATTAAATGGGGGGGTATCTTTTCTTTGTTACTCCAAGTAGATATTTTTTTGATTTTAGCGCCTTTAAGCTCGGCGTCCTCGATTAAATCCAAAATTCTAGTACGATGATAATCATTAATGATACTAGAATATCCTGAGTCTTCTTCACCTTCAGGATACATTTCTTCAAAGGATTTCTTATATTCTATCAAGAATTCATCTACCTTATTATTTGGGATGTAAATATGATCAGGTGCAATACATGTTTGACCAGAATTAATAGATTTACCAAAACAAATTCTTCTGGCTGCAGAAGGAATATCTGCATCTGCGCCAATAATTGTAGGACTTTTGCCACCCAACTCTAAAGTTACTGGAGTAAGATTTCTTGCAGCCTCTGCCATGACTAATCTTCCAACGTCTGTTGAACCCGTAAACATTAAATGATCGAAAGGTAATTTTGAAAATTCTATACCAATATCTACGTCTCCACAACAAACTGCTACATACTCAATATCAAAATATTTAGAAATTAATTTATGAAGAAGTTTAGATGTTTTTGGTGTATGTTCTGATGGTTTAATCATAACTCTATTGCCACTGGCAATTGCATAAACTAAAGGTGATAGTGTTAGGTCTATTGGATAATTCCAAGGAGAAATTACCCCTATAACTCCTAGCGGCTGCCAAAAAACTTTTGATTTAACAGGGAAGTTTAACAAACCTGATTTTTTCGATTGCGGTTGCATCCATTTTTTCAAGTTTGATTTGACATATTTAACTAAATGTTGAGATTGCATGAGTTCAATAATTAGAGTTTCATAATGACTTCTGTGACCAAAATCCTCACTGATTGCTTGAATCCATTCTGACTTGTGTTCTGAGAGAATTTTTAGTATCAGATCAAGACTTTGTTTCCGTTCTTTTAAACTCGGTATTAGAGAATTTTGAAAACTGTTTTTCTGATTTGAAAAAATTTCTTGCATGTTTAACCCCCAAAAATTAATCTCTACCTACAAAACCGTCCATTGTTTTGTTAACACCCAAAATATCTCCGATCCAATCATATAGCCAAACCGGCAATAATTTACAAATTAATGCTGCATAGATAAATCTTGGCGTCAATAACCTTCTTCGGTTTTTTTGGATAGATTTTATGATTTTATGAACTACTTTTTCTTGTTTTAATACTGGTAATAAAAAAAATCTTTTCTCCACTCCTTCGAACATTCCAGTATTGGCAACATAAGGACAAATGACTGTGGTTCTGACCTTACTATTCATACCTCTTAATTCTGCCCTTAGAGCTTCATCAAAACCTACAGCTGCAAATTTAGATGAGCAATAGTCAACTAATTTTGAGGTTCCTACTAACCCAGCTGATGATGCTATTGTAACTACATGACCTTTATTCTGCTCGAGCATAGTTGGTAAAAATGATTGCACGGTCCAAAAATGTGCTAAAGTATTAATTTGAAATGTCTTTTCAACTTGTTCTTGCGTTAATTCTAGGAAATTTTTCCCAGACACTACACCCGCATTATTAACTAAAATGTCAATAGATCCAGATCTTAATACTTCAGTAGCG